>CAYTXG010000034.1:0-3173 GCA_964441025.1 uncultured Syntrophomonadaceae bacterium | reverse complement strand
CTCTCCTGTTTCATCGATTACCGCCACCTGCTGCTCCTCTTTGGCCGCGCTGGTGGTGGCAAAGTAGCTGATCCCGGCGGCAAGCAGCATGATGCAGGGGATCATCAGTGTTGTGACGAGGAAAACGGCGCTTTTCAGGTTTTTGGTAAATTCCCAGCGGAAGACCCGGGACACATTATGCCACTTCATTGTCTTCACCCCTCTCGCGCACTGTTTCGATGAAGATCTCATGCAGCGGCGGCTTCTCCACGGTTACCGCCCTGATCTGCAGCTTTGCTCCCAGTTCCTGCAGCAGGCTGTTGATCCCGGCGCTGCCGCTGTAGCGCGCCAGAACCAGCCCCGGCTGCTCCTTCACCATGCGCAGCCCCGGCACCATATTCAGCGGGGCGCTTTCCCCGGCGGGATCATAGTGCAGCTCCACAATATACTCCTTGTAATTGTCCTTGATCTTCTGCAGGTTTCCCGAAAGGACTTCGCGGCCGTGGTTGATGAGAAAGATGGAATCGCAGAGTTCCTCCACCATGTTCATCTGGTGCGCTGAGAGCAGCACGGTGGTTCCGCCGGCCTGCAGCTCGCGGATGATTTCCTTGAAAAAATCCTGGTTCACCGGGTCCAGGCCAGAGAAAGGCTCGTCAAATAGGACTAGCGGCGGCCGGTGCAGGATGGAGGCCACAAACTGCACCTTTTGCTGCATCCCCTTGGAAAGTTTCTCAAGTTTTTGATCGGCATAAGCCTCCAGATCCAGGCGCTCCAGCCACTGCCGCGCCTCCTGCCGCGCTTCCACCGCGGGTTTTCCTTTTAAACCGGCCAGGTAGACCAGGCTGTCGGTAACTTTGGCATCCTCGTACAGACCGCGTTCCTCGGGCAGGTAGCCGATCTTGCTTTTGTCCAGGGACCGGCGGCTGCTGTTGTAGTAGAAACTGATTTCACCCGCATCGGGAGCCAGGATACCCATGATCATGCGGATGGCGGTGGTTTTGCCTGCTCCGTTAGGCCCGAGCAGCCCCAGAATCTCTCCCCGGGCCGCTCCGAAGCTGATCCCGTCAACGGCCTTTTTGGCGCCGAAACTTTTACTTAAATTTTTAACATCCAAAATCAGATCCATCTTTTGTGAGACCTCCCTTCCAGATTTCATATTCTTTTTTAAAATGCAGTTTCCTTCAATATGCTGTGCTTTCGTTCCAATCTGTCGCATTTCAGGATGCCCCGCCCTTTCAGCCGTTGTTCCGCCGCCGCCAGGGAGGGGAAGATGCGGGGCCGGGAGGGTTTCCGCCCGCCCTTGGGGAATATTATGCTGGGGCCGCCCATGCAGTGCGGTTGGCGGCAGATGAAGGCTGCCCCGGGAGGTCTTGAGTTGTCCGATCTGACTGCGAAAAAAATTATTACCGTAATCCGGGATGGAGAAAGGCTTAACGTCGTTGATGATGTGATCGCGGAGGCGCAGCTGACGATCCGCCTGGACGGCAGGGAGTGGGCCAGGCTGCTCTGCACCCCCGAGAAAATGGAGAGCCTGGCTCTCGGTTATCTCTTCTCCCGGGGCTGCTTTACCTCTCTCGATGATGTGGCGGAGATGCGCCTGCTTGGGGAGGGCCTTGCGGTGGAGGTGGAGCTGAAGGGCGGCAGCGCTCCCGCGGCGGGAGAGGCGCACGGTGGCGGGGGGAGCGGTCCGGGATGGGGCAGGGCCCCTGTTTTTCCCGGTGCATTTGGAGTCCGGCACCGGCAGACGGCCGCTGAAGATGCACTTTCCATCACCGCCGGCGAGATTCACTCCTTCATGGAGGAGATGCAGGCGAGAGCGTCGCTTTTCAAGGCAACAGGGGGTGCGCACAGCGCCGCCCTGGCCGGCAAGGGGGGGATCTTGCTTTTTTGCGAGGATGTCAGCCGTCATAATGCTGTTGACAAGGTTGTCGGAGAGTCCCTGCAGCGGGGTATTTCCATGGAGAACAAGGCGCTTCTATGCAGCTTCCGGATCAGCCTGGAGATATTGCTCAAGGGGGCGGGACGGAGGCTGCCGCTCTTTATCTCGCGGGCGGCGCCCACATCGCTGAGCATAGAAAAGGCTGATGCGCTGGATATTACCCTTGTCGGTTTTGTCCGCGGCCGCAGGATGAATGTTTACACGCATCCCTACCGCGTCAAAGGGTGACCCGGGGGAAACCGCCCCTCACCTCTCCGCCGCGTCGGCGCCGAAGAGTAGCTTCTTTACGGTGATATTGATCCGGTCCAGGTAAAAACCGGTGAGGTGCTCCAGCTTAATTTTCAGCTCGTGCTGCACCTCTTCGGAGATCTGGTAAAGGTTTTTTGGGGGCATCTGATCCCAGGAGAAGACCAGGTCAACATTCAGAATCAATTTGCCCCCTTCGGTTTTGCACTCTATGCGCCCGGCCCTGTGCACGCCTGCGATCCCGCTGACGATATAGCCGACCATGTCGCTGACGATATGCTCGGCGATATAGAAGTTGCCAAGGCTGCTGTAAACGGGGCGGATTATGGAGCGTTCCACCGCCAACCCCCCGGGATCCTCCTGGGGCAAGCTGAAAAAAGAGCGCAGCGGATCAATAAGGTAGCCGGGAAAATCCTTTTTTATGGCAAATGTGGGCAGTGGGATGACGTGGCGGTTCTCTTCCTCTCTCAGCCGGCGGGCCCTTTCGATAGTTTCAGGGCTGGCAATATCTTCGATGTGGATATAGTGCAGGGGATGGGGGAGCTCCAGCCGTTCGGCGATGGCCCTGGCCATCTTCTCGGAGGTGGCCAGGAGCAGTATTTTTGCGGGCCTGATCTCCGACAGTTTTTCCCTCAGCTGCAGGGCGTGTTCATCATCATGCAGGATGGCGCGCTTGATCGCTCCGTACATTGTATTCTCCCGCTTGGCCGAGCGCCCTGCTAAAATTTGATTTCCCCTGATCAGGAGGCCGTCGTCAAGGAGATACTCGATCCCATACTGGTGCGCCAGCAGCTGGGCGTGGTGGCTTTTACCGGTGCCCCTGCGGCCGACGAGGGCGTAGACTTCCATAGCTGTTCCTGCCTTTCCCGCTCCGGGCCGCCAAACCTGTCCTGCTGCCGTCCCGCAGTGCGGGAGCAATCTGCATCTCTTCCAGCTTCCAGCCCGTCAATTGCATTATACCATAAGCGGCGGGAGCACTGCCCGGCGGCCTGCTCCTTGTGAAGCTGCG
>CAYTXG010000033.1:0-7550 GCA_964441025.1 uncultured Syntrophomonadaceae bacterium | reverse complement strand
TCCATTTCCGGTTATCCGTTTTTTGTTATTCAAAACATACGGTGCACGGGCGGGGATGGAACCCCGACCATGCGGTTACATCCGTTTGCGGGCGGGGGTGGAACCCCGGCCATGCGGTTACATCCGGTGCGCATACCACGGGGGTATGCGGGCGGGGATGGAACCCCGCCCCTACAATTACATTCGTTATGCATACCGCGCGGGTATGCGGGCGGGGATGGAACCCCGACCATGCGGTTACATCCGTTTGCGGGCGGGGGTGGAACCCCGGCCATGCGGTTACATCCGGTATGCGGGCGGGGGTGGAACCCCGCCCCTACGATTACATTCGTTATGCATCCCGCGGGGGTATGCGGGCGGGGATGGAACCCCGCCCCTACGATTACATTCGTTGCGCATACCGCGCGGGTGGAACACCACGGGCGCGGGTGGAACCCCGCCCATGCGGTTACATTCGTTATGCATCCCGCGGGGGTATGCGGGCGGGGGTGGAACCCCGGCCATGCGGTTACATCCGGTGCGCATACCGCGGGGGTATGCGGGCGGGGATGGAACCCCGACCATACGATTACGTTCCATGCGCATACCACTGGAATGGAACCCCCTACGATTCCAGGAGGCAGCCTTCATAGGGGGCCAGCACCAGTGCTTTGCCCGGCGTTCCCACAGGACGGTGCGGATCGGTGGAGATGAGCAGCCGGGCCGGCTCAAGCAGGGCGGGCAGGCTGAATTCCTGCCGGCGGGCGGAAAAATTGAGAGCCGCCAGAAGCCTCTGCTCCTCCCGCTGGCGCACGTAGAGATAGCAATCGCCGGGAACACCCTCCACCACACTGCGGTAACCCCCCGCCACAAGGGCGGGCAGCTCCTTGCGCAGCCGGATCATCCTCCGGTAAAAGCTGAGCAGCGATGCGGGATCCCCCTCCTGAGAGGCCACATTGTAGCGCTCCGCCCCCGGCCCCGGCGGCAGCCAGGGCTTGCCGGAGGTAAAACCTGCGCCGGGCCCGGGCGCCCACTGCATGGGGGTGCGGCAGCCGTCGCGCCCGCGGTGGAAGGGGTACCACCGCCGCCCCACCGGATCCTGCAGCAGCCGCCGCGGCAGCGGCGCCTCGCGCATCCCGATCTCCTCGCCGTAATAGATAAAGGGGGTCCCCCGCAGCGTCAGCAGCAGCATGGCCAGCAGGCGTGCCCTTTTTTCAGCATGCTCCCCCCCGCCGTAGCGGCTGACGGCGCGGACGATATCATGATTGCTGAAGGTATAGGCGGGCCAGGCTTCGGCGGGGAGCAGCTGCTCCCACCGCTCCACGCAGCGCCGGAAAGCGCCCGCCTTCCAGCGGCAGTGGGTCAGATCGAAATAGAAGTTCATATGCAGCTCATCGCCGGCCAGGCCATAGTAGGAGGCGACAATGCGCGGATCCTCGCTCAATATCTCGCCGATGCCGGTCTTCTCCGGATAGCAGTCCAGGGTCCGGCGAAACTCCTGCAGGATGCGGTGCGTTTCGGGGTGGTGCTGGTTGTACTGCCGCACCTGGAGCTCGGGCAGGCCGAAGATATGAAAAAGGTTCATCAGCAGCGCCCTGTCGCCGCTGGGCATGGCCTGGTCCACTCTTTTGCGGCGGTAAAAGGGCGGGTTGGAGCGGAACTGCTCATCCTTGCAGTAGATATGGGCCACATCGAGGCGAAAGCCGTCGGCGCCGCGATCGAGCCAGAAGCGGACCACATCATCAACGGCACGGCGCACCTCGGGGTTGAACCAGTTCAGATCGGGCTGCTGGGGCAGGAAAGAATGCAGGTAGTACTGCTCTGTAGCCTCATCCCAGCTCCAGGCGGGCCCGAAGAAGTTGTTGCGCCAGTTGTTGGGGGGCCTGCGGCGCGGCCCCACGCCGTCGCGCCAGATGTACCAGTCCCGTTTCGGGTTGTCCCTGGAGGAACGCGACTCCTTGAACCAGGGGTGCTCATGGGAACTGTGATTCACCACCAGGTCGAGCATTACCCTGATGCCGCGGCGGTGGGCTTCGGCAACAAGGCGGTCAAAATCCTGCAGGGAACCGAAGCGGGGATCTATATCGCAGTAGTCGGAAACATCGTAGCCGAAGTCGTACTCGGGGCTCGTGAAAAAGGGGCTGAACCAGACGGCGTCAATGCCCAGCGAAGCAGGGGTGCCGTCATTGAGGTAGTCGAGCTTCTCAATGATCCCCGCCAGGTCGCCGATGCCGTCGCCGTTGCTGTCCTTGAAGCTGCGAGGATAGATCTGGTAAAATACGGCTTTCTTCCACCACTCCAGGCCGCTCAACATGATGCCCCCCACCTTTCGGATCTAATATAGAGGTGTTATTCCCCTTCAGGCGCCGGGAATCCTGTTTAACCGTCAAAGAACTTCCGGCCGCAGGGCGCCCTCCGCCGCCCCGGACACCGGCATGTTGAAATATCATAGTAATGTCCTAGAGGCCCGGTTGCATTTACTTTGTCGACTAGCAAGATACCAGAATTTGAAGGCGCTGCCGGAAATTCGCTTGACATTACATCAGGCATCGTGATTATATTGGAAGTACGTATAGGTTTTTCCTGGTACGGAAAAAAGGACTAACGGTGACGCTGCGGCGGCGATTTTGCTTCCGGGCTGAGGGTAAGTATTTTCGGCTGAGAAAGGACAGCGTATGGCTATGTGGTTTGGCCGTAAAAAAAAGAGGCGTAAAAAGCCGGCAGGCAGGGCTATCAGCGCCGTTGCCACCGGCGGATCGATTCGAGTCGTACCGGCCAATTTTCAGCATATGGGAGCCAGGGAGAACCAGGAAGATGCCTTCGCCTTTTCGGATTTAAGTGATAAGAAGGCGGTTCGGGAAAAGGGTATTCTTGCCGTAGTTGCGGACGGGATGGGGGGCCTGGCCCGGGGTGAAGAGGCCAGCAGCCTGGCCGTAAGCACCTTTCTGCACGAATATGAAGCCGGGGAAAACGACGGAGATATCGGCGCCTCTTTAAACCGGGCGCTACGCATAGCCAATGCGGCGGTCTATGATCTCTCCTTTACCGGCGCAGAAGAAGACGACGACCTGGGGACAACGCTGGTAGCCGTTGTCATATACCGCAATGAACTTCACTGGATCTCTGTTGGCGACAGCAGGATATATCTATTCCGGGATGAACAGCTGCAGCAGCTGACAAAGGATCATATCTATGCCAACCACCTGCTAAATGACGTTATCAACGGCCGAATAAGCCTGCAGGAGGCGGAGAACCACCCCGAACGCAGTCACCTGACCAGCTACCTGGGACTGCCTGAATTGACTGAAATCAGCCAAAGTGAGGAGCCGCTGCCCCTGGAACCGGGCGACGGGATCCTCTTATGCAGCGACGGCCTTTATGATACCTTGAGCGAAACCTGTATTGAAGATCTGCTAAAGGGGGGCGGCGACGGAATCGCGGAGAAGATGGTTGGCGAGGTTTTAAGTAAAGGCTCCCGGCATCAAGATAATGTAACAGTAATTGTTCTATCCATTATTTAGGAAACCGGTCGGCCGGATTAAATTAAGGAGTTGACGATTATGGAAAAGACAAATAGCAAAAGATTCCTGTTATTGACAGCCCTGCTGCTCTGTCTCATGCTCTGCTTCGGTGCAGCCACCGCCTATGCGCATACCAGCATTGATGAAGCGCGGAAAAGCGTGGTCCGGGTTGTCGCCTTGGATGTCAACGGTTACTTTTTAGGATGGGGCAGCGGTTTTGTCATCGGGGTGAGCGAACCTTTTGAGTACGTGGCAACGAACTGGCATGTGGTGGATCCGGCCGGTTACGGCGTGGGCCGGGTGGAGGTCTGTATCTGGATCTCTTCCGACGACCTGGTCCCGGCCAGGGTGTACCACCAGCTTCCGGCAACGGATATGGCGCTGCTGAAGATAAACCCCGAGCACCTGCTTTACGGTTACGTTCCCCTGGAGCTGGCGAACAAGGATCTGGTCTCCACCGGCGAGGATGTCTATGCCATCGGCTTCCCGGCCGGCGATATTTCCGATTTTGCCTCCTCCTACTATACGGATACAACGACAACAAAAGGTATTGTCAGCAAGGTGACCTCCTGGGGCGGTACGGGCGTTTACCAGACCGATGCCGCTTTGAATCCGGGCAACTCGGGTGGGCCCCTGCTCAATGCACAGGGGCAGGTCATCGGGATCAATACCTTCAAAATGCTCGATGTGGACGGGATAAACGGCTCCGTGCAGATCGATTACCTTACAGATGTGCTCTCCCGGCGCGGGATTCCATACAGGGAGGCCGGGGCGACGGCAGCTCCCCCCCCCGCCGGTGAAGGAGAATCGCCTGACGCACCGGCGCTACCCGTGACACCGCCCCCCTCTGAAAAGAAACCGGCCCTGAATCTACTGCTTTTGCTCGGCGGCGGAGTCCTGGTCCTTATAGCTTTAGTGGTTGTCATCGTGGTGGTGAGCAGCCGGGGCCGCAAAACAGCCCCAGCGGCGGCAGCGCCGCCTCCCCAATTCACCCCCGCCGCTCCGCCTCCCGGCGCAGCACCCCCCATGGCCTCGGCACCGGAACCGGCGGCAACGCAGGCCAGGCGGGGTCAGCCCCGGCCGGTGGTAAAGGGTGTTGCGGGCCGTTTTGCCGGGCAGACCATTGAGCTGACGGAGGGGATGCTGATCATCGGAAGGGATCCCCGGCTGGCCCAGCTGGTTTACCCTCTGAGCAGCGAGGAGATCAGCCGCAAGCACTGCACCCTCCGCTTTGATGACAAGACTCAGAAGTTTGTGCTGGAGGATTCTTCATCCAACGGCACTTTTCTATCTTCGAACCAGAGGCTTGATCCCGACAAACCGTACTATCTGAACCCGGGCGAGCGTTTTTACCTGGCTGATCCCAAAGAGGTGTTTGAAGTAAAGATGGAGTCATAGCAGGGCATGCGGTTCCTTACAGCATCGCTGTCGAAAGCGGGGGGACGAAAGGAAAACCAGGATTACTGCGCCTTCCTGGAACAAGGGGGGTACGGTTGTTATGTGCTGGCCGACGGCCTGGGCGGCCACCGGGGCGGGGCGCTGGCCGCAAAGACAGCGGGCGAGGGCCTGCTGAAGGCCTTTGCCGCCTCGCCCGGGGCATCTTTATCACAGCTTGCGGGCTGCCTGGAGTCGGCCCGCGAAGCGATGCTCGCCCGGGCGGGGCGGGCAGGCGCCCCTCCCAAGCTGAAAACAACGCTGGTAGTTCTGGTTACAGATTTCCAAAAAGCCCTGTGGGCGCATATCGGCGATTCACGCCTCTACCTTTTCCGGAGGGGGAGGCTGCACTTCCAAACGAGCGATCACAGTGTCCCCCAGCAGCTGGTCAAAAGCGGGGCCATTACTGCAGATCAGATCCGGAGACACGAGGATCGCAACCGCCTGCTTGCCGCCTTTGACGGCGGTGATCTGAAACGCGTCGCATATGCCGGGGAGCCGGTGCAGCTGGAGACGGGAGACGCATTCCTGCTCTGCAGCGACGGTTTCTGGGAATATGTCTACGAACGGGAGATGGAAGAAGATCTGGACAGCGCGACGGAACCGGAGATATGGCTGGAGCTGATGGAAAAAAGGTTGCTGGAGAGGGCCCTTTGCGAACATGACAATTACTCCGCCCTGGCTCTTGTAAGCCGGAAAGGCGGATACAAGGAGGAATGAGATAGTCATGCAGAAACTGACAAGATGTGAAAACGGCCACTATTATGATGCCGAAAAGCACCGCTCCTGCCCTTTCTGCGGAGTGCAGAACCTGGAGCTGGATATTCAAAAAACAATGGCCAAACGCACGCAAGACGGCAGCGGAGAACCGGGCGTTACCAGACCCGTTGGGGGGGGCGCCCCGGCCCAGGATGCAGGCAAAACGGTGGGGATCTTCAAAAAGAAAATAGGATTCGACCCCGTTGTGGGATGGCTGGTAGCGGTAAAGGGACCGGAAAAAGGGCGCGACTTCCGCATTGTTTCTGAGAAAAACTTTATCGGCCGTTCGGGGCAGATGGATATCCCTATCACCGGCGACACCACGGTATCCCGTGAGAATCATGCCGTTATCAGCTTTAACCCGAAGAACGGCGTTTTCCGGCTCTTTCCGGGCGACAGCAAAAGCCTGGTTTACTTGAATGATGATGAACTCATCGCGCCGGAACAGCTCAAGCCCTACGATAAGATCGAACTGGGAGGAACAGAGCTGCTCTTTGTGCCTTTTTGCAGCGAGAGATTTATGTGGAAAAAAGAGCAGGCAGATGAGCCGGAGAGTTGATCCTCCGGGCCTGTTCGCACATGTTTCCCCAGTGAACTGAATGAGGTGACTTGCGGTGCTCGCAAAACAAAAATTACCCGGCCTGCTGGGCCTGCTTATTATGCTGCTGCTCTCCATCCCCTTTATTGCCGCCGCCCAGGAAGAAGTGATCCGGGTTACAGGGATCAGGGTTCACCAGGATGCAATTGTTCTTGCCCTGGGTGAAACAGAGGTGGTGACGGCGACAGTTTATCCCAGGAACGCCGCGGACAAGGAGATCCGCTGGGAAATCGACGATCCGTCCATTGCCGCGGTGTACGATCAGGATGGCGTCGCCGGGGTCAACGCCCTTGCTCCCGGAACTGCAGTCCTGACGGCCACGACCCGGGATGGGGGGTTCAGGGACAGCTGCCTGATCACAGCCATTGTCCTGGTCCAGACATTGTCCCTTGAACCGGCTGATATCTCGCTTTCCGCCGGGGATGAATTCCAGTTTGACATCATCATCGTGCCTTCCGACGCCACCGATCAGCGCATAGAATGGGAATCAACCGAACCTGCTGTTGCCTCCATCGATGAGGACGGCACGGTCAGAGCTCTAAAAGAGGGAGCGGCGCGCATCATTGGACGCTCCATGCAGGATAAAACCATTGCAGCCTATGCGACTGTTACCGTGTTACCTCCGGCGGCAACGTCGGATCCGGGAACAGATGAAACGGTGACGGGGCCGGCCCGGGCGGAGCCTATCTCCAAAAAGCTTGATGCCCGGTGGCTGCTCATATGCGGTTTGGGAGCGGTGTTACTGGCCGCCGCAGTAACGGCGATCGTGCTTCTATCCAGGAAAAAAGCGGCGCCGCAGTTGCGGCCGCTGTTAAAGGGGTTGACGGGCTATTTCGCCGGGCAAACGATGGAGCTGACAGGCGCAGAGGTGGTAATGGGGCGTGATCCCGCCCGGGCCCAATTCGTCTATCCTCCTGAATATGAAACAATCAGCCGCAAACACTGCGCCGTTCGCTTTGACAGGCATACCGCGCAATTTGCCCTGGAGGATTTCTCTTCAACAGGCACTTTTCTCAGTTCGGGTGAGAGGCTGATTCCGGGAAGTCCCCGGCTCATTGCGCCGGGGAGCCAATTCTACCTGTCCGATCCCGGGGAGCTGTTCACCCTGGAGCTCTCCTGAGCCTTGTTGATGGAGCGGCCTCCCCGGTTTAGAAGCGCCGGCTGGGGCCTGCTTCACCAAAATATCTAGAACGCGGAGAAAAGAGATGGAACTGGAACAGTTATGCATGGGTTGCATGGCGGAAAAAGGTGATGCGCGG
>CAYTXG010000032.1:0-11041 GCA_964441025.1 uncultured Syntrophomonadaceae bacterium | reverse complement strand
CCCGATGCCGTAAGGGGTTTGGATTTAAATATTTTGTTAAGCTGTCAAACTAACGCTTGGCGACAGCGCCCGCTTCGCCGGCCGGACTGTCTTAAAAAGTTAGCGTTTGCCGGTGGTCATTTTTTATGTTAGAATAAATCTGCTTTAGTTATGGAGCGGGGGTGGCCTGTATGCTGGAAAAAATACTTACCGCGCTTTATATTCTTGTCTGTCTGGGTTTGATTGTAACAGTGCTGCTGCAATCAGGACGCAGCGCCAGCCTTGGGGTTATTGAGGGGGGGGCGCAGAGCCTGTTCGGCAAGAAAAAAGGTCTTGACGATGTGCTGGCTCGGGTGACGACGGGACTGGCGGTGGCTTTTATGCTTTTCACAATTGTATTGACAATTTTGCGGTAAAGCTGTTTTTTATGTGCACATCAGGATTGGGACAGAGCCGGATCTGTCCCTGCTGTTTGTATGGGGCTGCCGGCGCCGATGTTTTCCCGTGGGTTGTGGTTACGGGCGGGACGGCCGCAAGGCGGCGTTTCCGGGCTCTTCTGCGGGGCGGAGGTTCTCTTCGCTCCTTTTATTTTGCTCCGGCAAGGGGTATAATGTAAACAAGCTTGCATAATGGTAAAATTTTGGAGGAGAAACAGATGGAACGCGGAGAAGCAATGAGGCTGGTTAAGGAAGAAGTCAAGACAAAAAATTTGATCAAACATATGCTGGCTGTTGAGGCTGTGATGCGCCGCCTGGCCGGGGAGCTGGGGCAGGATGAAGAGCTGTGGGCGCTGGCGGGCCTGCTGCACGATCTTGATTATGACAAGACTGTAGATTGCCCGGAGCAGCATGGACTGCTCGGGGCGCAGATCCTGGAACAGAAAGGGCTGCCTGCTGAGCTGATCCGGGCGGTTAAGGCGCACAACGAAGCGCTGGGAGTGGAGCGGCAAAGCCTGCTTGATAAAGCCCTCTATGCCGCTGATCCTGTTACCGGGCTCCTGGTGGCTGCGGCACTGATCCATCCGCAGAAAAAATTGGCGGCTGTTGATGTTGATTTTGTGCTGAACCGCTTTAAGGAGAAAAGTTTTGCCCGCGGAGCGGACCGGGGCCAGATCGAGACGTGCAGCGAACTGGACTTCTCTCTGGAACAGTTCATCGCCCTGAGCCTGGAAGCGATGCAGTCAATTGCCGCAGAGTTGGGGTTGTAGTAATACAGGATGGAGAGTAAAAAGAAAAAAAGCACTTTGCCTGTGCACGCGAAGAAGATCACCGGGGTTCTGCAGGGAAACCGGCGCGGGTACGCCTTTCTCAGGCCCGATTCCGGGGAAGAAGATATTTTTATCAACCCCTCCGTTCTCAACGGCGCCGTTCACGGGGACCGGGTGATGGTCCGCCTTACTTCCGCCGGCCGGCGCCGCCGCAGGCCTGAAGGCGAAGTGGTAGAGATATTGGAACGCGGCTGCGAACATCTCATCGGCACGCTGGAGCGGAGAGGCAAAAGTTTCTTTTTTATCCCCGATGACAGCCGCTTCGGCCGGACGGTAACCCTTTCACGGGGTTTGAAAGAGGCCCGCCGCGGGGAAAAGGTCATGGTGAAGGTGGATTCCTGGCAGAAGGGGAAAAGGCCCACCCAGGGACATCTCGTGGAGCGAATCGGGATGCCGGGAGCAGCGGCGACAGAGAGGCTTCTCTTTGATCGCCGGTACGAGCTGCCGGGCCCTTTTCCACCCCGCGTTCTAAAAGAACTCGACACCCTTCCCCCGGAAGAGGCGATTCCGCTCATTGCTTCCGATGCCAGGCGTCAGGACCTGCGCAGCCTTCCCATGGTGACCATTGACGGGGCTGATGCCAAAGATTTTGACGATGCCGTTTCGCTGGAGATGCTCCCCGAGGGCGGTTACCGCCTGGGAGTGCATATTGCCGATGTTTCATACTATGTCCGCGAGGGAAGAGCAATTGATCGCGAGGCGCTGGAAAGGGGCACCAGCATCTACCTCGTTGACCGGGCAGTGCATATGCTGCCGCCGCTTCTCTCTGAGAATCTCTGCAGCCTGAAGGAGGGGTCGGATCGGCTGGCAGTCAGCGTATGGATGGATCTTTCTGCTGCGGGTGGTTTGCAGAGCTACAGCTTTTCCCCCAGCCTGGTACGGGTGGCGAGGCGGCTGACTTATCATCAGGTGGAAGCGCATCTCACCGGCGGGGAGCGGATTGGGGACTGCGGCGGCATATCCGGCAAAATGCTGGAGCAGATGGACCGCCTGGCGGTACTGCTGCGTCAAAAACGTTTGAGGCGGGGCGCCCTTGACCTGGATATTCCCGAACCGCAGTTTATTCTCGATGAAGCGGGGAGCGTTACCGGAGTGGAGCGGCGCAGGGCGGGACCTTCGGAATCGCTTATCGAAGAGTTCATGATTCTTGCCAATGAGGTTGTGGCCGCTCATTTTGCCCGGGAGGAATTTCCCCTGATCTACAGGGTTCATTCCCGGCCTTTGGAGGAGAAGCTTGCCTCCCTGCGGGAAACACTTTTATTGCTTGGTGATAGAACCGCTGCGGAACTGCGCGAATTCAAGCCGCATCATTTGAAGATACTTCTGGAAAGGTCGCGTGGCAAGGAGGCGGAGGTTTTGATCCGCTACCTGGTGCTGCGCTCGCTGCCCCAGGCCCGCTACAGCGCTGCCAATGAGGGCCATTTTGGGCTGGCCTCGCCCTTTTACTGCCACTTTACCGCCCCAATCCGGCGATATCCCGATCTTGTCGTCCACCGGATATTGAAAGAATCGCTGGTTTCGGGAGGGCTTACAGATAAGCGGCGCTCTATTTTGCAGTCGCGCTTGCCGGAAATTGCCGGGCATGTTTCGGAACGGGAGCGGGAGGCGATGGAGGTGGAAAGGGCCTGCGAAGATGTCAAAAAAGCACTGTTTATGGAGGGAAAACTTGGGGAGACTTTTCCTGGGATCATCAATGGTGTAACGAACTTCGGCCTTTTTGTCGAGCTGGAGAATACTGTTGAGGGGATGATCCCCTTAAGCGATCTTGACGATGATTACTACGTTTACCGGCAGGAGGCAGCCGCTGTTGTCGGGGAGCGCAGGCGCATGATCTACCGTCTTGGCGATCCGATCCGGATCAAGGTTGTCCGTGTTGACATCACCGCGGGAAAGATCACCTTTGCCCTGGACAGGGAAAACAGATAAAAGGTATTGCCGCAGACAAATAATAAATGGAGGTGGAGCTGGAGATGGAGCTCTATGAGGCTTTGGAAAGAAGGCGCAGTATTCGCAAATATACCGCCGACCCGGTTCCCGGTGAAGCGCTGGAAAAAATGCTGAATGCCGCGCGGATCGCTCCTTCATGGAGTAACAAGCAGTGCTGGCGTTTTATCGTTGTGCGCGAGCAGTCCCGTAAAGAGAAGCTGGCCGGATCGTTGCCTGAGGGGAACCCCTGCAAAAAAGCCCTTGCAGCGGCCCCAGTTGTTATTGTCCTCTGTGCCGATCCGCAGGCTTCGGGGTACCAGGATGGTAAGGACTACTACCTTCTCGACGCTGGGCTGGCCCTGCAGCAGTTTATGCTGGCGGCGTATGCTGAGGGATTCGGCACCTGCTGGGTAGCCTGGTTCGACGAGGCTGCAGCTCGTGTAGCCTGCTCTGTTCCCCAGTCCTATCGTGTTGTAGCCCTGACACCCCTGGGCATACCGGCCCGCCAACCCTCTCCCCGGCCGCGCAAAGAACTCGGGGAAATCGTTTTTACCGAAGAATGGGGCAACAAACCTTCCTGATTTCCAACAACCGGGTTGTAGACGTGGTTCATCCCTGCCCCTGCGTTCCCAACCAAAAAGGGCGAAATAACGGTGGCGGTACATGAGTTCCATCCTCGCCCCTGTCCCTATTTCCTGCATCTCGCGATAAGCCGGGCATGCGCCGCCTTCCACATCTCCCCCAGGAAAAGGGGCGTTGCCGACAGTGCAGCCACATAGAACCACTCTTCCGAATTCAGCGGGATAACATGGAAAATAGAGGCGGCGGGAGGAATGAGGAAAATTGCCAGCTGGAGAACAGCTGAAAGAAATACTGCACCCAGCAGCTGACGGTTGGCAAAAAATATTCTGCCCACGACTGAGTGCTGCAGTGAACGGTAATTGAAAACATGTACCAGCTGGCACAGGGCAAGGGTGGCAAAGGCCATGGTCCGCCCTTTTTCCACTGAGTCGCCTGCTCCGATCCGGAATGCCGTCAGGGTGATTATACTGATGAGCAGACCGAAAATGGCCAGGGTGCGGATAGATTGAGGGTCAAAAAAACCGTTTTTGGGGTTGCGCGGCGGGCGGTGCATGGTGTCGCTTTCCTGCGGGTCAACCCCCAGGGCCAGCGCCGGGAGCGTGTCTGTAATCAAATTGACCCAGAGGATCTGTATGGGCAGCAGCGGAAGGGGCCAGCCCAACAGGATTGCGGCGAAAATCGTGAGTATCTCGCCGGCATTGCAGGAGAGGAGAAAGTATATTGCTTTTTTAATGTTGTCGTAGATCACCCGGCCCTCTTCAACAGCGTGCATGATGGTGGCGAAGTTATCATCGGCCAGGATCATCTCTGCCGCCTCTTTGGCCACAGCAGTGCCGCTCCGGCCCATGGCTGTCCCAATGTCTGCCTGCTTTAAGGCCGGCGCATCATTAACCCCGTCGCCCGTCATGGCGGCGATCTCTCCCTTTGCTTTCAGCGCCTGGACAATACGCACTTTATGTTCCGGTGCCACCCGGGCAAAAACCTGCAGATTGCTTATCCTTGCAGCGAGCTCTTCATCGCTGAGACTCTCTATCTCCAGTCCGTCGATAACCTCATCTTTGTTGGAGGCAATCCCCAGCTCCGCGGCAATGGCCAGCGCTGTTCCCGCATGGTCGCCGGTGATCATTTTCACATTGATGCCCGCTTCATGACAGCTCTTGATGGCTTGTTTAGCTTCGGGGCGGGGCGGATCGATCATCCCCATAAATCCGGCAAAAATTAGCTCCTGTTCTGCTTCTTCCGCCTGCAGGTCTGCATATCCCGACAGCGGCCGGAAGGCGAATCCCAGCACGCGCAAAGCCTCCCCGGCCATATCCCGGTTAATGGCAAGTAGTTCCGCTTTCTGAAAGCTGTCCAGCCGGGCAAGCCCTGAGGGGGTCAGTCGATAGAGGCAGCGTTCCAGGACCAGGTCGGGGGCCCCCTTTGTCAGGAGCCAGGTTTCCCCGTCTTTAAATTCATCCCAGGGCAGACCGAGCTTGCCGTTGTGCACAGTGCTCATCAACATGCGCACTGAATCAAAGGGAAATTCAAGGACTCGCGGCAGCGCCGCCAACAGCTCTTCGCGGTCCAGCCCGCCTTTCAGAGCGGCTGCAATGAGAGCGCCCTCGGTGGGATCGCCCATAACCTTTAGCTGATCCCCCTCTTCAACGAGGGATGCATCATTGTTCAGCAGGGCGATAGTGAGAAGCAGGCGCAGGTTGGGATCCTGCCGGGGATCAGCGGTCCGGCGGTTAAGTGTAAAACTGCCTTTACCTGCATAGCCCTCCCCGGTGGCCTTGATTGTTCCGCTGCCGTAATCAATTTGCCGGACGGTCATTTCGTTTTGGGTCAGTGTTCCTGTTTTATCCGAGCATATTACTGTGGCTGCTCCAAGGGTCTCCACAGCCGGCAACTTGCGGATAATGGCCTGGCGCCTGGCCATGCGCTGTACACCCAGTGCCAGGACAATGGTGATTATCGCCGGCAGCCCTTCAGGGATGGCGGCAACAGCCAGGCTGACGGATGTAAGAAACATGGGCAGAATATCGTGCCCCCGCAGTACCCCGAATAGAAAAATGATGACGCAGAGCAAAAGGGTCAGCAGCCCCAGGCGGCGGCCGAAACGATCCATATTTTTCTGGAGCGGGGTCTTCTGCAAAGGTGCGGCCTGGATCAGCCCGGCGATGTGACCGATCTCAGTCTTCATCCCCGTGGCGGTGACCAGGGCCCGGCCCCGTCCCCCTGTAATAATTGTCCCCATATGGACCATGTTTTTCTGTTCCGCCAGGGGCAGTGCATCTTCAGAGACAAAGGAGGCATCCTTTTCCACGGGGACAGATTCGCCGGTCAGGGTCGACTCATCGATGCCCAGCCCCGCTGTCTCTACGAGGCGGGCATCAGCCGGAATGTAGTCCCCTGCCTCCAGCAAAATGAGGTCGCCGGGGACCAGATCCCGGGCTGGAATCTCAAAAACAGCCCCTTCACGAACCGCTTTTGCAGTGGGCGCGCTCAGGGTCTTCAGCGCGGCAAGTGATCTTTCAGCCTTCTGTTCCTGAACAACTCCCAGAAGGGCATTGAGCAGGACAACGGCCAGAATAACGATGGCGTCGGTTGTTTCCCTTATGGCCAGAGAGACCGCTGCTGCGGCGATGAGCAGTAAAACAAGGAATTCCTTGAACTGTCCAAGGAACATCCCCCAGGCAGTCGCCCCTTTTTCTTCCTTCAGTTCATTGAAGCCGTGCTGCTTTTGCCTCTGCTCAACCTGAGCGTGGGTCAGGCCCCGGCTGCAATCAGTTCCCATCACTGCCGCTGCATCTTCAACGCTGTAACCAGGCCATTCCTTTTTCACGGCGGTCCCCTCCCTGTTAAATCTTAACCTTCTCCAGTAAGAAAAAACCTTTAACATGTAGCATGTTAAAGGTCTGGCTGCTTGCATTCGGCAAGAGATGGACCAGGTATTTCTACCGGGATTGTTGATCCATCTGACAGGATAAACCTGCCAGTTACTCCCCTTTGCCGCAATTATAACCTCTGGACCGGTTCCGGTCAAGATATCCATGTGCGCAGTATGTGCGATGTTAATCTGTGAGCAATCTTTGAGCAAGCCTCAACAGCGCCGTAGGGGCGATCTTTGCCCTAAACCGTAGGGGCGAGCTGCGCTCGCCCGTTGCTATAATACCTATCAAGTCCCGAAAGGCCCGCTGCCGTTACTTTTACATGGTGAACCCCATCCAGACACCGTAAACAATCCCCATCTGGCCCAGGATATAAGTCATCCATATCCAGAGGTGGGGTTTTTTTATCGCCACCCTGCCGATGTCGGTGAGCCCGATTATGGTGTCCGAGATATAGAAGAGCAGGGCGCCCAGGGGGATGATCCACCACCGGCCGCCGTATTCCCAGCCCAGAAGCAAGCTGAAAGAGAACATGGCCCCGATGAGCAGGGCATAGATCAGAGACCCTGTATTCAAAGCCGCGATCCGCCCGGGATTGCGGACAAACAGCAGCCAGCTAATTGCAGTGATCAGCCATACAAGCGCCGTGATGGTCCAGAAGAGAGCTGAGTGCAGGGCTCCTTCGAGCTTCAGCAAATAGTGGAAAGCGGCAATATAAAAACCGTGGGCCGCCCCGAATGAGATCATCCCGCCCACGAGCGGTACCGGCAGCGGGATCACCCCGGCATTGAACATGTCTCCCAAAAAGGAGAGGATCATTCCTCCAAGTATGAGGTAGCCGGCGCTGCTGCGCAGCGCCAGGGAAACGAGGAAGGCTGCAAAAACCAGGGATAAGCTGAGAATAATTCTGGCCGGTAAGGGAAGCCGTATTTTTTTGGGATCATCTGAAACAATCCGCGAGCCTGCCGCAAAAGCCCATCCCAGTAATGATAACTGTCCCAAAGCCAACAGGGATAATATGAAGGGGATAAAAATGACCTCCTTATATGCAGAATAGTCTTTAGATCAACATAATAATATATATATCATATAAATACGATGTGAGCCAATTTGTGCCACTGCCGCTCCCAGTGCAGCGCTTTTTCTTGACGGCCAAGTCCGCCGGGTGCTATGATCAGCGCAGCTGGATGCGCAAGTCTGAAGGGTGGATTCCAGCGGGGGGATCAGCGTGATGGAAAAATTGATCAGCCGCAATCGCAAGGCTTATCATGATTATCACATTGAGGAAACCTACGAGGCCGGGATCGTACTTACCGGCACGGAAGTGAAGTCTGTCCGTGGCGCCAGGGTGAACCTGAAGGACAGCTATGCCCGCGTCGAGGGTGGGGAGCTTTTTCTTTTTAATTTGCACATCAGCCCCTATGATCAGGGCAACCGCTTCAACCATGACCCACTACGCACCAGGAAGCTGCTCATGCACAAGGTCGAGATTGGCCGGCTGGCTGGGAAGGTTAAGGAGAAAGGCTACACCCTGATTCCGGTAAAAATCTACCTGAAACAGGGACTGGTCAAGATAGAGCTTGCCCTGGCCAGGGGAAAGAGAATGTATGACAAGCGGCAGGCCATTGCCGAGCGCGATCAGCGTCGCGAGGTGGAACGCAGCCTGAAGGAGAAGGCTCAAAACTATTAGCGGCTGCTGCTGCAAGATCCTGCGGCATGTTAACTGCTGGTTTCATTAAATATTTCTGCCAGGGTGAGATTCCCGTCACCTGCACAAAGGAAAAACTAACGCGAGCCATAATCCATAGGTTCGCGCTTTTTTTTATTGGTTGTATTACACAAATGCGTCATGTGGTGACAAGGGTACTGTCCGGCTGTCCAGATGGTCTGGCCTGTTGATTATCCAATGTTCAGAGGAAGAATGCACCGAAGGATAAAATGTCTGCAATCTATGGGGCTATATCTGTAAAGTGTTCCGGCGGCATTGAAAATGAGGAATCTCGCCGATATACTGATGATGCGGTACAACAAAAAGGGGTGACCGTTTTGAAACTCCAATTAGCTGTCAGCTAGCTGTCAGCAATGAGCGGTATGAGGAAATAAAAGCTGAACTCTCTGAACGAGGAATTGAGATAGACGACAATGCAGAT
Source organism: uncultured Syntrophomonadaceae bacterium (assembly GCA_964441025.1). Lineage (GTDB taxonomy): Bacteria > Bacillota > Dethiobacteria > DTU022 > DTU022 > JAAZIN01. Next base: position 2,264 of record CAYTXG010000032.1, on the reverse strand, counting down.
TTGGTGTTGAGTGAAAGTAACAAGTTTGTTGATAATTTGGTTGTGAAGGATATCCTTTCAAATGAGCGTATTTTGTTGCCTGTTTCCGATATTGTTTTCATAGAAACATTTGGTCATACGGTTGAAGTACACACGCAAAGCAAAACCTATCAAGCCTTCGACCGCTTGTACAAAATCAACAACTTGCTTGACCCGGATAAGTTCCTGAGGGTTAGTAATTCTGTTGTGGTTGGCAGGGATAAGGTAAAAAAATTGCCCCGACACTTTCCATGAAGTTTGTCCTGGCAATGGCGAACAGTCGCAAAGTTGATGTAACAAGAAGTTACTATTACATCTTCAAAGAATACTTTGGAATATAGGAGGTAATATAATGGGTTTCCCAATCTATTTTTTTCTAGTATTAGCAGTTGCCGCTTTGTTGATTGCCGCAGTTTCGGTCTATTTTCAAGTATATAAACGGAGCATTAATAGGGCGTTAGAAACAAACACGGGCACCCACGTCCCGATGACGCCGCCGTATAAAGTTGCAATTGTGCTGACGATTGCGATTTTAATTGTCGGTATATTAATAAGCTACCTTGCGGGATATAAGGCTGCCTATGATAAATACGAGGAGGAGTTGTCGCAAACATCGACTTTCGATATTCAGACATTCTATGCAGAGGTAAAAGATGTGGGCGACGATACCATACTGGTTGAAGGTATTTCGCTCAATGACGAAAGCTATCGCGGTGAGTTCAGGTATGATGTATGGGAAGCAACAAAATTGGAGTGGCGCAATACTCCCATCAGCCTTTCCGATTTAGACAAAGGCGACCTGGTTTCCATAACTCTAATAACAGATCGCGGCGGGATTACGGATCTTTTCAAAATCCGACGTTTAGATGATGAAAAGTAAAATCAGGTATCAAAGGGAAGGTTCCTTTGATCTCTCCGGAGGCATTGGCTGTTGCAGGAATGTACGAGCCGCCCTCTTTTTTTATATTCGCAGGCGCTGCCGGCAAAAAGCCCTGTGATCTTGCCGTTGCTGCCGTCGCGAGTGGCAGATTACTGTTACATCCATACTAGTGAGCGCCAGGCCAAGTCTTTTCGTCGCCCCGGTGATGCTGCCCGTCACCGTGACCGTTTCGCCCTCCACCGTGGCGTTCAGATTGCCGCGCCGCCTCCGTTAAAACGCTCGATGGCGTTTTTCAACATGTTTGCGCTGGCGCCATGGGCCGTCTTCGCGGGTGAAAACCCTCAAAAACGCCAAAGGTCAGCCCAAACGCCAGTAGGAAGGTAATGAATTTGTAACCTGCTCTTATCTTGCCCATGATATATTCGACACCTTATTTGTTCTAAAGATCTGTTCGGGCCTGCCTGAATAGGCTGCCTTCCCCTTCACTGGAGATAGCAGGACTCCCTCTGCAGCGGTTTGCTCCGGACACAACACCACCTTTCTGCTCCAGTATGCCCACAGGGGCTGCCTGGCGCTGTTCAGCTCGTTTTCGCTGTGTTTTCCCTTTGATCTTAGTAGAAAAAAAGCAGAAAAACGCGAACCTGACGAAATCGTCAAGTTTGCGCTGATTAATCTGTCTTGTAAACTATTGCCTGTTTTCCCTCTGCTCCAGGCTGATCCCCCGGGCCTCCAGTGAATGGGGGAATACGGCTTGAAACACACCCATTATACTTCACATCACCCGAAAAAGGGGGATGGGCAATAAGGTATAATATGGGGGTTTTCCAGCAGTCGACATTTCATGAGATGACTTATTCCTGGCATGCACAAGATGACACATTCCTTATAAAATGCTGTTTCAGGCGTATATATGAGATGTAGATGCAGGTTAACCACACATGCGATCGTAAAGGCCCCTTTATTTTTACGGGCATTTCGGCTATAATATATCTTGATGGGTCAATAATTCAATCATGGGGGCGTAAGGATTCGACGGGGGTTGTGGGAGCAGGAGTTGCAGGCCCGGGACCATGGCCCGGCAAAAACATGGAACGGCTATAAACGCCAACGATAATCTAGCCTACGCTGCTTAATTAAGCAGCGCGTCCCTCTCCTTCCCGACCGGGGGAGGAGGCAGGGGCGTCGACAAACCGGCCTACCGTTGCAAGCGGTTGCTCCACCGCTGCAGGGGGAAACACAACGGAGCAGGCAGCTGCGGATCCCGCTCCGGGGAGCCGCCGCCGCGAGAATAAAACCGGAGCTATGCCTGTAGAAGTTCCTGTGGCCTGGCTTCCGGACGCGGGTTCGATTCCCGCCGCCTCCACCA
>CAYTXG010000031.1:0-13826 GCA_964441025.1 uncultured Syntrophomonadaceae bacterium | reverse complement strand
GGTCTCATTGGTGAGAAGGTGGCGGAGAAGGTATAAATATGAGCGATATAATTCGGACCCTGGCCCAACAGATCTGGAAACCGCTGGAGAATATCGTGCCGCCGGCGAAAAATAGAAAGCGCCAGCCCTATATCCTGTTTTTAATCGCCATCCTGGCTATCTACCCCTTTTTGCCCTTTGTCAACAATTACTGGATAGATGTGGGTTTTTTAGTGGGAATTTATGCCCTGCTCGGTTTGAGCATGAACATCATCCTCGGCGAAGTAGGGCTGTTTAACCTCGGTCACGCCGCTTTCTACGCCATCGGGGCCTATACCACGGGCATCCTTTACACACTATTTAACATCCCCATTTTGATCTTGTTGCCGATCAGCGCCCTCATCGCAGGCGGCTTCGCTTACCTGGTCACCTCTCAGATCATCCACCTCAGGGGAGATTATCTTTGTATTGTGACCATCGGTATCGGTGAGATCGTGCGGATTACCGCTTTGAACAACCCCTTTGGGCTGACAAACGGACCTAACGGGATCACGGGCATAGGTCAGCCGAACTTTGGTTTGTTTGCCATTCACACTTCAACGCACTTTTATTTCTATATCTGGATCATCGTCGGCCTGGTGATAATTGCTTTGCTCAACTTGCAGCGATCGAGAGTGGGCCGGGCGTGGAATTATATCCGTGAAGACGAAATTGCCGCCGAAGCAAACGGCGTCGACGTGCGCCATTATAAACTGGTCGCTTTCCTGATCGGGACGGCGCTGGCCGGCGCGGCGGGGAACATCTACGTTTCGAAGATGATGTTTGTCTCGCCGGATAACTTCACCTTTATGGAGTCATGCATGATTTTTATGATCGTCCTGCTGGGCGGGCTGGGCTCTATTCCCGGGAACCTGCTCGGTGCAGCGATTATTGTCATCTTCCCGGAAATATTTCGCCAGTTCGCCAGCTATCGGCTGCTATTCTTTGGCGCCGCTCTCGTAGCGATGATGGTCTTTCGGCCGGGCGGAATTTTGCCCCGCAGAAGGGAGCGGGGAGGCATCCGGGGGCTGGGTATTGCCGGGCTGCCTGAAGATGAAAATGAGTTTCTGAAGGAAGTCCTGCAGAGCGGTCCTCCAGTGCTTCGAAAAGAAGCAGCTTCGCAGGAGAGCCTGTCTACAGAAAACGAAAAAAACGGCGTTCTGCTGGAAACGGAGGGTGTGTCGGTAGTGTTCGGCGGGCTGAGGGCGGTGAGCGATTTCAATCTGGTGGTGAGGAAAGGGAAGATCACCTCTCTCATCGGGCCCAACGGCGCCGGCAAGACCACTCTGTTCAACGCGATCACCGGAATTTACAGGCCGGTAAACGGGAGAGTGGTATTGAGAGGTGAGGATATCACCGGGCAGAAACCTCATACCATCATCCCGTGTGGCCTTGCACGGACGTTCCAAAACATCCGCCTTTTCCCGCAGCTAACCTGCATCGAGAACATTATGTCAAGCCCGCACTGCCATGCACGCAGCGGGATCTGGTCTTCGATATTCCGGTTACCGGGGCAGCGCGAAGAGGAGCTTTCCATCCTGAAAAGCGCCGCTTACCGGTTACACCAGATCGGGTTGTGGGAGTTTCGCAACGAGTTAGCGAAGAACCTGCCTTACGGGAAGCAGAAACTGTTGGAAGTCGCCCGGGCGCTTGCCTCTGAGCCTGAGCTTCTCATCCTCGACGAGCCATCTTCGGGATTGAACGATAAAGAGACCGAGGAGCTCATGAATTTCTTGACCAGCATCAAGGATGAAGGATATACGATGTTGCTCATTGAGCACGATATGAACGTTGTCATGGGCATCTCGGACACTGTTACGGTAATGGATATGGGCTGCAAGATCGCAGAAGACCTGCCGGAAAATATCTACAACAACCCCAAAGTCATCGAAGCATACCTGGGAAAGGAGGAGTAACCGTGACTACGCTGCTCTCTGTTGAAAAACTCACCGTGGCCTACGGTGCTGTCGAAGCTCTGCAGAATGTTACCCTGGAAATTCGGGAGGGTGACGTGGTGGCGGTACTGGGCGCCAACGGCGCTGGTAAGACAACCCTCCTCAAAGCCATCTCAGGGCTGGCCCCCATCAAGGACGGTGCTATAAAACTTATGGGAGAAGACCTGGGCAAATACCTTGCTTTCTCACTGGCCGGCATGGGCGTTGTTCATATCCCCGAAGGGCGCATGGTTTTCTCCACGCTGACGGTGGAGGAAAATATCGATCTGGGAGCATGGGGTGTTCGCAAAAGCATTTCAAAACTTGAGCTTCAAAGAAATAAGGATTGGGTCTATTCGCTTTTCCCACGGCTGAAAGAGAGAAAAAAGCAGCTTGCAGGCACGCTCTCGGGCGGCGAACAGCAAATGCTGGCCATCGGCAGGGGGCTGGTGTCCAAACCGAAAATCCTGCTCTTAGACGAACCATCGCTGGGGCTGGCGCCCATATTGGTGCAGGAAATTTTTCAAACGATCAAGCAGATTCATGATAAGGATAAGGTTTCCATCCTGCTGGTGGAACAAAACGCCCGCAAAGCCCTGGGTATCGCCGATTATGGTTATATCCTGGAGACCGGGAAGATTGCTTTGCACGACACATCGGCGGCGTTGAAGGAAAGCGAGCACGTACGGGCGGCCTATTTGGGGGGCGGGAGATTGGTCAGGGGGAGGGAGCAATAATCAGGCTCGGGCGGTCTCAGTCGAGATTAAGCAGTATCAAAACCGGGACGGCCGTCATTATTTTCAGATTGTCTTGGGTTAATCAGTGAACATGGCACACCACACATGCATTTTCCGCATGTATCTCCCAAACCAATGGGGTATTTACGATTGCTCTTTCTGGAAAAGATCTGTTCATTGCATTTCCAGCGACTACATAATATCTCGCCGCCTTCCAGCTGGAAGGCATCGTTAACACATCTATCTATACATTTTTTACATGTGCCGTTGAACTTGTGAAGGCAATATTCCTCATCTGTTCTCGGGGTAGGGGTGAGCGCCGCATCGGTGATCACGCTTCCCAGCCGGCCGCAGCACCCGCTTTCTGTAATCAGCATATTATGAAGTCCAAACTTGCCTATTCCCGAAATATAGGCCACACTGCGGTGTGACCAGTCGCTGATCAATTTTTTCTCATTGTAATTATATGTTGCAGGGAGCAGCGATGCATTGAAACCCCTGGCAGTCAATATCTCGTATAAATACTGACATAAATCGTTAATTAAAATATTTGTTTCAATGTATGCGTAGTCCCATTCCTTTGAAGTCTCTTCTCCGGCAATATTACTTTCCACAGTCTCCCCGGTAAAGGGCACAAAAAAAGTGATCACTGACTTTGCATTGGGGACAATATCTGCAGGCAGAAGATGATCAGGGCTAACAATGTCCTTTAATTTAAAAAATAACGGATCTGCGGCATCGGCAAATCCAATCAGGGGATTCCTCCAACCGGTTAGCGTCTGCTTAAGATTTTTATAGCTTTTTACATATGCTGTGATTAGTTTGGAAAGCTCTCTGTTCATAGTGGTTCTCTTCCTCGATCTGTCTTCATTTTATGATCGCCGGTCCTGCCGTGCCGGCAGGGGGCTTTCTCATAGCGGCTGCTTTTACCCCTGCGCTTTACAGAGTGTCTTTTTTAATGCGATAACCAATTTTAGCATACCTGCCCCGGTTTGCACAGCCCCCGCAGTATAATCGTTTTCCAGGTGGGGAACAGTAAAAATGGTGATGTTTTGATGTATTTTGCCAATCTGGCCGGCCCCATCGCTCTCATTGTAATGACGGCAATCATGTTTCTCCTCGTCCCCTGGGAGCGGATCCGGAGGCTGCTCCCTGCTGGTTCCCTGTTCGGGCTGCTGCTGGGCTCGGTTACATACTATGTCCTGCAAAACATTGTGCAGGCCTGGCGCTTTCAGCAGGCAGATCTGCTCAGCCCGGCAGGTGTTCCCCTCTTCATGACCCTGGCCTGGATCCCCTATTCCATCATCTATTTCCACCTGTTGGCCCAGTACCGGACGCTGTCGCAAGTCCTTCTCCTGATCCTGCTCAGTGCGGCAACGCCCTCCTTTTTCCACTTTTTGATGGAATTGAACGGCATGATTATATTCCAGAAATGGATCTGGCTGGATAACTTTTTCTATGCCGTGGCCGTGTACAACACTTTTGGTCTCACAGTTTTCTACAGCAGATTTGCCACTGCGCTGACAGTTGATTGAGCCGAAAGCGGTTCTGTTCAGCTCGCGGCTCACCGTTCCTTTCTGCAAAATCCGACGGCCCGGCATGATGCATGCCCGCCGCCCCCTTCAGGACAGGCGGTAGACCGGCTGATAGAGCGGGGTAAGATACCCTGCTGCAACTGGAAGAACGGGGTATGGAGCGGGCTCGCGGCACCCCGGTAAGGCAAAAAACAGGGCGCCTGAAAAAAGGAAATGTATCCGTCTATCGAGAAATGTTCAGCATGGCGCTGCGCAAGAGTGACAAATGGTTAATTGCTGTCCTGGCGGCGGTCTTTCTCCTTGGGACTGCTGTATTAACAGGGGGTTTCTTGCTTTACCGCGCCTTTCGCAAAAGCTTTGCCCCGCAGGTGGCGGCGGAGGGGGAGGGTCCGCCCCTGGAGTGGGAGCGGACATTTACACGCGGCGACATGGGCCGGGGGGAGCTGGTGGAGCAGACTGCCGATGGAGGATTCATTGTTGCAGCGACGGTTTGGGAAGAGGAGGCCGGCGGGGAGGGGATTAAGGTCCATCTCCTGAAAACGGGGGGCGATGGGAACCTGGTCTGGGAGGCCGTCCTTGACGGAGAGGGTTTCAGCGATCTTGCGGCAGTGGAGGAATGCACGCAGGGCGGCTATTTCATACTGGTCAACAAGGTGGAAGAGCCGGCAGCCGATCTTTTTGAAAATATTGCGGAAAACGGGGAGAGGGAACCGGCTGTTGAAAAATGTCTTCTGTCAACCCTGCTTATCAAAACAGATGACCGGGGAAACCCGGAGTGGGAAAGGGCAATGGGCCATGACCGGCCCTGCCGGGCGGGAGCGGGGCGCAAGACCGGCGACGGCGGTTACACCATCTTCGGTTCGATAGAGGAGGCGGATGGGAAGATCGCTTACTACCTGGTCAAGGTCGATCCTGCCGGCGAGGTGGAATGGGAGCGGTCGCTTGTTCCTGCGCCGGGCCGGGCGGAGGACTTACCGGATACCATGACCTCTATAGGTTTTTCCCTGACGCCGGCCGCAGAGGGCGGTTACATGTGCATCTCCGCACACCCGGTAGGGGGATCCATGGCGTTTTCAATATTCAAAACCGATGAAACGGGAAATACGCTTGCAAGGAGCGCTTGTTCCCTTGAAGGGCTTTCCCAGGGCTGTTTTGTCGCCGATCCCGCCCCGGGTGACGGCTTCATGGTGGGCACGAATGAAAAGTTAAGCCTGTTGACCCTGTTCAACCCCTCCCTGCAGCTGCACAAGATCGATGGTTCGGGCAGCTTGCAGTGGGAGCGGGAGCACCGCGGCGCAGGCGATATTGGCTCTATCGCGTCTCTGAGTGATGGCGGCTGGATTATTTCAACATCTTCGTTTACCTTTTACCCGCTTCCCAGTACAAATGCGCACCTGAGCAAGATCGGCTCCTCAGGCGACCTGATCTGGAAGAAGACATTTGTATCCACACAGGACGATACATCCGGGGCGGACTGCTATGCAGATCATGTCAGGCAAACGGAGGAGGGAGGCCTGATCATTTCGGGGATGAGGGAGGGGAAAATCCTTCTGCTCAAGGTAGCACCCGAAAACCGGCAAGGAGTTGATGCCCCCTGAACAATCAGAAGCCCCTGGAGTTCGGCGATATTTTCAATTATACTTTCCGCATTCTCAGGCGCAAGTTCCTGCATCTTTATATCGCCATGGGCTGGCTCTACCTGCCCGTAGCGCTGCTGTACAGCTATTACTGCAACACAACTCTGGGCTGGTCCTTTGCAGGCACCATGGGTCAGGTGAGTTCGGGTTTCGGTTTTGACACGCTGCTGCAGACCTATGCCCTCCTGGGAATTTACACTCTTGTCCAGCAGGCCTTGAGGCCGCTTGCCGCCGCCGGCGTGGTCAAAGTCGTCACCGGGACAATGCGGGGGGAGGAGACGGCGCTGATCCATGTATTCCGTTCAATTTTCAGGGGGTGGAACTGGCTGAGGCTGCTGGCGCTGGGCGCTGTGATTGCAGTGTTCATGTTTATGGGGATGCTGGCTTTATTTTTGCCCGCCCTTTTTTTGGCTCTTGCTTTCTCCCTGGTCACGCAGGTGATGGTGGTGGAGGGTACCGGCGTCTGGCGGGCCCTTTCGCGAAGCTGGTCCATGGTGCTTAAAGATCTGGGGCGGGTCATCCTGGTTTTCCTGGTGATGAGTCTACTGAGCTATTTTGTGACCGGTGTGGTTACAACACCCATCAGCCTGGGGGTAATGCTGCTTATGTACTTACAGGTTGACAGCAGCATCTGGTTTATGGCTTTGTCGCTGCTTTCAGGCTTCCTGGGCCTTGCAGTTGCCCCCGTTCCCATTATCTCGCTCACCCTTCTCTATCACGACCTGCGATACCGCAGGGAGGGGACCGACCTGGAAAGCAGGATCGAAAGCATGCTTTAGCCGCAATCTTCCGGTTGCTGTTCTTTCTTTTTAACAATCAAGTCTTTTTGGTTTTTCAGGAAAGGATTGAATTACACATGCCTGCTCGGGACAGGGCCAGGGAGCTGCTGGCCGAGATATTAACCCGGTCCGAGTTTGCCGGTGCGGAAGAGGGTTTGCTGCACCGGCTGGCATCTCTGATCAAGGCAAAAGTGCCCGGATTTATCTCCGGGCCCGGGCTTGTGGCTACCCTTGTGATCAGCTTCGCGGCTGTAGGAGCATTTCTGGGATTGCTCGTCTGGGTGATGCGGCGCCTCAGCCTACCGGCGGGCGGGGAGGAAGGCGGGGCGGCGCTGAGAGGCGGTCAGGGCACCCCGCGCGCCGCCCTGGCTGCTTCGCAGGAGGCGGCCGGACAGGGCAGCTACAAGGAGGCGCTCCGTTTGCTTCTCCTGGCCCTGCTGCTGCAGCTGGATGGAGAGGGAGCCCTTGACTATCACTATTCGCGGACCAATGGAGAGTACTTGAAAGAGCTCGGGCAACGGGGTTTTCCAGCACGCATTCCGGCTGCGGAGCTATTCTCTTTGTACGAAAAAGTTTGGTATGGCCGGAGCCGCTGTCTCCGTGAAGATTACGATCGCGGTTTAAAACTGTACAGCGTGGTCAGGGAGGAGGGGCGGTGAAGGCCAAACTGGGAAACGCCCTGCTCATTATTGCCGCCCTGATCCTGCTGGCCGCTGGAGCAGCCGCTGCCGCTGCTTTGCTCTGGGAGAGCGGCGGGCGGGACCGCTCTTTTACCAGCCACGGGACACTACCCGGGGGGAGCAAGGCTTTCTATCTGCTGCTGGAGGAGAGCGGACACCCCGTGCAGCGCTGGGAGCGTCCGCTGACCATGCTCACGGAGGAGGGTGGTGGGGTTCTTTTTATTGTGGAGCCCCGGCGGCGCCCGCTGCGGCCGGCGGAAGCGGAGGCCGTGCGGGATTGGGTTGAACAGGGCAACCGCCTCGTTCTGCTGGGCATGGAGCAGTCTGTCCTTTATGAAGCCTTTGGTCTGAAGCTTGCTGCAACGCAATTTTCCCCGGAGCCGCTGCGGGTGAAGGCGAATTCACCACATGTCCTGCTGGAAGAGGTGGGCAGCCTGGAGCTCAGGGCCGGCGCCACTTTTACCGCGGAAAGCGATGGTGACATCCTTGCCGGAGACAGGGAAAACAGCTATATTCTCTGGAAGGCGGCGGGAGAGGGTGAGATCATTGCCATCACCGACGCCGGGATGATTACCAATGAGGCACTGGGCCGGGGAGACAACCTCATTTTCCTGCTTAACACTGCCGGTGCTTTCCATGAACCCCTAGCCGTTTTTATTGATGAATATCACCACGGTTTCGGTCGGGAATACCCCCTTTACACCCCCTCCGCAGGGCCGGGCTTTATAACTGAGCACACCTGGCCTGCCATGCAGCTGGCCCTTTTCACGCTCCTGCTCCTGCTTACAGCGGGCAGGCGCTTTGCCGCGCCGCGGCCGCTGCCCGAACCGTCTACGCGCGCCCTCTCTCATACCGTTGCCGCAGCGGCGGCGATCTATAGAAAGGCTGGGGCCAGGCGGGCGCCCTTCTCCTATCTCCATGCCGGGCTGAAGAGGCGCCTGATCCGGAAATACCGGTTGAGCTACGATCCCGATCCCGCTGAGATAGCGCGGCTGGGCGAACTGACGGCAGGGCTGGAGCGGCAGGCGCTGGAGAGAGACTTTAGCCGCTTTGCAGCAGTTTCCGGGGGAGAAAACATTTCTGCAGCGGAGCTGCTCGAGCTGTCGCAGCGGCTGGACCTCTACCGAAAGGAGTTCAACTTATGAATAGCGCATGTTTCTTCCATGATCGCATCATTTCAGAGCTGGAAAAAGTCATATTTGGGCAGCGGGAGGTGCTCACCCAGGTGGTGGCGGCACTACTTGCCGGGGGGCATGTTTTGCTTGAAGGGGTGCCGGGCACGGGCAAAACCCTGCTGGTACGCGTCCTTGCCCACCTGCTGGGTTACCGCTTTCAGCGAATCCAGTTCACCCCGGATCTGATGCCTTCCGATATTACCGGAACCAATGTTTTTAACCGGGAGGGCAGCGATTTTTATTTCAAGCAGGGACCTGTATTTACCAACATCCTGCTGGCCGACGAGATCAATCGCACCCCGCCAAAGACGCAGGCGGCACTGATCGAAGCAATGGAGGAGAAGCAGGTAACCATAGATGGGATCAGCCACCCCCTGCCCCATCCTTTTGTTGTCTTTGCCACCCAGAATCCGCTGGAATACCAGGGAACCTATCCCTTGCCCGAGGCGCAGCTGGACCGATTCATGTTCAAGGTGATCGTGGGCTACCCACAGCGGGAAAAAGAGAAGGAAATCCTGGAGAGTTATGCGGCAGGTAAGCCGCTGCACGATCTGGAAGGGGCCGGGCTGCAGCCGCTGGAACCGGCGAATGTGCTGCTGGAGGCGGCAGCGGAAATTGGCGGCGTGACGTTGGAGGATACCGTCGGGGAATATATTCTCAGCATCATCGCGGCCACGCGCGACGAGAAGGATCTATACCTGGGAGCCAGCACCAGGGCGGCCATTCACCTGCTCACTGCCTCGCAGATCCTGGCGGCTTTGCGGGGAAAGGGCTTTGTCACCCCCGATGAGGTCAAGGAGATCTGCAAGCCTGTCCTGCGCCACCGTATTGTGCCCGTCCCCGAGGCAGAGGTGGAGGGGCTGACCAGCGATGACATTCTCGAGGGAATCCTGGCACGGGTAAAGGTCCCGCGATGAAACTGCCGCTGCTTGCCCCGCCGGCCCTGATCCTGGCCGGCGCCGGCGCCCTGCTGGTATATTTCTATCCTGATCCGGCAGTAGTTATTGCCTTTAACCTGGCGCTGTTGCTCGCCGTCGCCCTGGATTTTGCGCTTCTGCCGCCGCCGGGAGATGTTGCCGTGCAAAGATGTGTCGGTAATATTCTTACTGTGGGCGAAGCAGCGGATGTGGTTGTGGAAGCGCGGATCAATGGAAAGAGGAGAAGGAGGCTGCGGCTGCAGGGCAAAGATGAGCCGCCGGAGCATTTCACGGCCGCCCCCCGTCTGCTGTTCCTGCAGGGGCGGGGCGGGCAGAGATTTTGCGCCGCCTACCGGGTTACTCCGGAACGGCGGGGTGATTTCATTTTTGGCCGGTTCAACCTGCGCTGCCGCGGTTACATGGGGCTGGCGATCCGCCAGTATGCCTTCAGCCCCGATTGTGCTTCCGTCAAGGTCTACCCGCGCCTGAATTTACCCTCCAGGCGCGAACTGTTTGCCCCGGCCTCATCGCTGAATCAGCCGGGGCAGCGACGGACCCGCCTCATCAGCATGGGTACAGAATTCGAGTGCCTGCGCGAGTATGTGCCCGATGACGACTATCGCCAGATCAATTGGAAAGCTAGCGCGCGGAGCCGTAAGCTGATCAGCAACCAGTACCAGGTGGAGAAGAGCCAGAACCTACTCCTGGTGTTTGAAGCGGGGCGAATGATGCTTACAGAAACCGGTTCGCTGAACAAGCTGGATCATGCCCTTCATGCGGGGCTCCAGCTTGCCTATGCTGCTCTCCTTTCGGGAGACAGGGTTGGGGCGATGGCTTTTGCCGACTCTATCTGCGCCTACCTGCCACCGGATTCGCGCAAGGACCAGGTTCGCAAAATCGCCGGCGCCCTGTACCGCCTGCAGCCGCAGCGGGTGGAGCCCGACTATGGCGGTGCTTTCAGCTATCTGGCCCACCGGCAGAAGAAAAGAAGCCTTATCTGCGTGTTTACAGATCTTGTTGACAGCCGGGCTTCGGCAGGGCTCATTGAGAGCGCCGTGGCCCTGGGCAAGAGGCATCTACTTCTTTTCACCGTGGTGGGAGACAACTACCTGCCTGCCGTGGCTGCGGCCGAGATCCGGCGCACCGGCGATGTGTACCGCAAGGCGGTGGCTGAACAGTACCTGCTGGAAAGGGAGCAGGGCATCGCCTTTTTACGCAACAGGGGCGTGGAGGTGCTGGAGCTGCCGCCGGGCACAGATCCGGCCCATCTTGTGGGCCGTTATCTGGAGATCAAGAGCAGGTACAGACTTTAATGGCCGCAACGCGCCTGAGACCTCCTTCTTATATCGGGGAAGCGCCTGCTTCCTCAGTGCGGTTTATCCGGGATATCTTCTTTGCGCCGCCCCGGCGGGGCAGAAAGTAGAAGGCCAGGGCCGCCGCGCTGAAAATGGCAAAGGCCAGCTTACCCGGGATAGGGAGGGCGGAGGGGGTAAAAAAACTCTCGATGACTGCGGCCAGAAAAAAAAGAGGTATGGTCCCGCCGAGCAGATGTGCGGCGCTGCGGCTGCCCAGGCGCAGCGCATCCATGCGGCTGTAATCGCCGGGTAGCAGCAGGGCACGGCCCAGCGCCAGGCCGGCGGCGGCGGCGATAAAAATGGCGGTCAGCTCCATGATCCCGTGGGGCAAAATGACGGCCCAGAAATGAAGCGACCGCCCATGCAGGGCGAATATGGCGGCAAGGGCGCCCAGCAGAACACCGTTCTTGAATAATACATACACAGTTCCAAGCCCGAAGGCGATTCCGCCGGCAAAGGCCAGGAAGGCAACCTGGATATTGTTCGTCACAATATGGCCGGCAAACAGGGGCCCCAGGGCGGCGGGAATTACAGCTTCTTCACTGTTCATACCGGCGGCGTTTTCTTCCCAGGTTCCCCTTGTTTCAGGATCGAGAATTCCGCCCGACCAGGGGGCATCAAGGCTGATGGAAAAGTAGGCGAAGCAGAAAGCCGCCAGGAACAGAGCAGTGGAAAGAGTAAAGAGAAGTTTTTCCCGGCGCAGCAGGGCGGGAAACCCAAAGGCCAGGAAACGTTTCAGCCGCGGCAGGAAAGGGCTTTCATCGACTTGAATATATGTATGACAGCGGCTGAGAAGGTTATTCAGGTAGGCGGTGTAGCGGCTTTCGCGGAAGTGGGTCTGCAGGTAGCTGAGATCCGAGGAGCACTGGCGGTAAAGCCTGACCAGATCATCCAGTTCGTCCTCAGACAGTCTTTTCAGGCCCCTGCTTTCCACATGGGTGAGGATTGACTGCAGCCTGCGCCATGTTTGTTCGCGTTTCAGGATAAAGCGGTTCAGTTTCAAAAATATGCATCCTCCAGTGAGCAGGGAAAGGGTGAACCATGTGGTTAAAGGCGGCTTCTCATTGGAACAGGGTATTGCTGTTGACGGAGCTGAAAATACGGGTCTGACTCTCGCCCTGGCCGGCATGGCCAACCGCATGCTGGCCTTTGTAGTGGACTCCCTGATCACCAGCCTGCTGTCCGTCGCCTTTGCCGTTGTGCTCCTATTCGGAGCCATCACGCTTGGCAATGAAACATTTGCGGCGCTGCTCATTGCTGCAGCCATACTGATCTTATTTTTGATCCGCTGGGGTTATTTTATCATATTCGAGCTTATCTGGCATGGGCAGACGCCGGGAAAGAAGATGTTGCGGATCAAGGTGGTCCGCGAAGACGGCCGCCCCGTCAGCTTTGGCGTTTCCTTTCTGCGCAATGTCATGCGCATCGTGGACGCGCTTCCGGGCGCCTATGCAGTGGGCCTGATCTCCATCTTTGTCAGCCGTCGTGAAAAAAGGGTGGGCGATATTGTCGCCGGCACCATCGTGGTCAAGGAGCCGCAGGCCGCTTTTCCCCTGCCCCCGGCGGTGAGGACAGGCTCTGCCCCCCACAGGGCCGGCGTCAACCGGGATCCGATCAGCGTAATCCGCCATCTCTCCACGGCGGAGATGGAGCTTCTCGGTGATTACCTGCAGCGGCGCTACAGCCTGGAACAGGAAAGGCGAGAGCAGCTCAGCCGGAGGCTGGCTGAAAAGCTGGCCCGCCGTCTCAATGTCGATGAACCCGTCGATGCTGAGATGTTTCTGGAGCATCTGGCTTCAGCTGCTTTTCCAGCCGCCGGCAGCAGCGGAAAACAGCCCCTCCAGGACTAGGAAAAATTGGATATGGTTACCATCTTGGCGCCGCAGGCTGTGATAATATCCTGCAGCCGCCGCATGGTCGCCTCAGCAGCGCGGGGGACCCCTTCAAGCTTGTAATTCAGATGCATCCGTGCATAGTCGGAGATGCAGAGATCATTATAGCCCAGCAGGTCAACCCTATCGGCTGCCCCCAGGTGATCCCTGATGAAATGTGCTATGGCGGTGATATTCTCCTCGCTGTCGGTGTAACCGGGCACTACGGGCACCCGGATCCAGAAAGGGATTTTGGAGGCGCCCAGCCAGATGGCATTCTCCAGGATCAGCTTGTTGGAAACACCGGTGAAGAGCCTGTGTTTGGCTTCGTCCATAATTTTCAGATCATAGAGAACAAGGTCTGATTCCCGGGCTGCAGCCTGAAATTTCTCCGGGGGAGCGTAGCCCGCCGTGTCTATGCAGACATGGATCCCCTCGGATCTGAGCGCCGTCAGGGCCGCCAGCAGAAAACTGTGCTGCAGCAGGCATTCACCCCCCGAAAATGTAACCCCGCCGTTGGAATGATCATAAAAAGGTTTGTCCCGGACCAGTTTATTTACCAGTTCGCCAAGTTCCACCTGCTCGCCGAAGAGGTGGATTGCCCGGGCCGGGCAATTTTCGGCGCAGCGCAGACAAAAGCGGCAGTCAGGGCCGAAAATGAGGCCATGATCACCCTTGATCAGCGCTCCCTGGGGGCAGTTTTGCAGGCAGGTGCCGCAGCCGATACAGCGCACCGGTTCATGAACCAGCTGCGGCTGCACGGAGAGACCCTCCGGGTTCTGGCACCAGGGACATCTCAGCGGACAGCCTTTCATGAAGACAGTGCTGCGGATACCCGGCCCGTCTTCCGTGGACAGGGGCTGAATATTAAAGATAGTTGCCCGTAGCTGATTATTCTGCATTGATGCTATTATAGGCGCATTTTCCCCGGAAGTGCAAGGGGGGGGCGGCAGGGAGGACGCTGCGGTTCAAGGTTTCCAGGCTTCGATTACAGGTTGATTTTGTCCCTGGAGATACCTGAATATGAATTAAAAAAGCTATTTCTTGCGGAGTTCGCGCCGCAACCGGGGCCCTCTCCTTTTTTTCGCTCTTTCCCGACAGAATGTTTGACAAAGCCTGTATTGGTGATCTACAATCCTGACTTTGACAGCTTAAAAGAAATAAAAAGGCCGCTTCCCTTGCAGCCAA
>CAYTXG010000030.1:0-14944 GCA_964441025.1 uncultured Syntrophomonadaceae bacterium | reverse complement strand
TCCCAATGTTCACATGGGGCTTGGTCCGCTCATACTTTTTCTTCGCCAACTAAAACACCTCCAGATATTAATAAGCTACACTCTGCGTAATAATTTTTTGGGCAATATTTTGCGGCAGTTCATCATAACGGTTGAATTCCATGGTGAAAACACCGCGTCCCTGCGTTAAAGAACGCAAAGCGGTGGTATAGCCGAACATGTCGGAGAGCGGGGCAATCCCCCGGACAACATGAAGGGGCCCCTTGTGATCTGTTCCCATGATCCGGCCCCGCCGACCGGTAAAATCACCCAGTATGTCGCCGAGATATTCTTCGGGGGCGGATATCTCCACCTTCATGATGGGCTCCAGTAAAACAGGTTGAGCCTGGCTCAAAGCTTTTTTCAGCGCCTGGGAGGCGGCGATCTTAAACGCCAATTCCGATGAGTCCACAGGGTGATAAGATCCGTCCAGGAGCCTGGCCTCAACATCTGTTACCGGGTAACCGGCCAGAACGCCGTTGTGCATGGCTTCACGCAGGCCGCTTTCAACAGAGGGAATATATTCCTTCGGGATGACGCCGCCGATAATATCGTTGGTGAAAAGAAAACCTTTCCCCGGTTCCAGCGGTGCCACTTCGATTACCACATGACCGTACTGGCCCCTTCCGCCCGTTTGGCGAATAAAGCGCCCTTCAACCCGCGCCCGGCCATTGATCGTCTCTTTGTAGGCCACCTGGGGTTTCCCTACATTTGCCTGCACCTTAAATTCCCGCAGCAGCCGGTCCACAATTACCTCCAGATGCAGCTCCCCCATGCCGGAGATGATGGTCTGCCCAGTATCCATATCCGTATGCGTGTGAAACGTGGGATCCTCTTCAGCCAGGTGCTGCAGCGAAAGACTCATTTTATCCTGATCCGCTTTTGTTTTCGGCTCAATGGCTACAGATATTACAGGCTCGGGAAACTGGATCGCTTCCAGGATTATGGGCTTTTCAAGGTGGCAAAGGGTGTCTCCGGTGCCGATCTCTTTGGGACCGGCGAATGCAATAATATCGCCGGCTATTGCCTCTTCAACTTCCTCACGATAATTGGCGTGCATCCTCAAAAGGCGGCTGATTCGCTGCCGCTTCTCCCGGGCGGCATTGAAAATCACTGAACCCCGCTTCAGGCGCCCCGAGTACACGCGGGCAAAAGCAAGCTTGCCGACAAAAGGATCAACCATGATCTTGAAAACCAGCGCCGAAAATGGAGCCTCTTCAGAGGGAAGTCGAAAATCCTCCCGGCCTGTTTTAAAGTCAAAGCCTTTCACCGCACCAACATCTATTGGGGAGGGAAGAAATGTAACTACTGCATCCAGCAGCGGCTGAACACCCTTATTCCGGTACGAAGAGCCGCAGAAAACAGGGACCAGGGCGTGGTGGATCGTTGCCTTGCGCAAAGCGCCGTAACACTCTTCCGCGGTAATCTCCTGGCCGTTAAAATATTTTTCCATAAGGCCGTCATCATATTCAGCAGCGGTTTCCAGAATCCGCCCCCGGAAATCAGCAGCCTGTTCGCGCATTGCCGCCGGAATTTCCGCCTCGCGGCTGTGCATGCCCAGATCATCTTCGTAAATAATTGCCCGCTGCCGGATCAGGTCTATGACACCGGTAAACTTACTCTCCGCTCCAATGGGCAGCTGCAGCGGCAGCGCCTGCGCCTGCAGTTTTTCCCGGAGCTGCCGGAGCACATTGAAAAAATCAGCTCCCACAATATCCATCTTGTTGATATAGGCAATCCTGGGCACATGGTAACGATCTGCCTGTCGCCATACCGTTTCGGATTGCGGTTCAACGCCGCCCTTGGCGCAGAATATGGCCACCACCCCGTCAAGGACGCGCATGGAGCGCTCTACCTCAACGGTAAAGTCCACGTGTCCGGGCGTATCTATAATATTAACCCGGGCATCATGCCACATGCAGGTTGTAGCCGCCGAAGTGATGGTAATCCCGCGCTCTTGCTCCTGGGCCATCCAATCCATTGTAGCAGTGCCCTCATGGACCTCGCCGAGCTTGTGCAAGCGCCCGCTGTAAAATAGAATTCTCTCGGTGGTCGTAGTCTTACCCGCATCGATATGGGCGGCTATGCCGATATTTCTTACCTTCTCCAGCGGAAATTGCCGGCTCATTCTTTTCCCCCCTTTCCTTCCAAGATCCAAAGCGGCAAGAAGTTTGACTCATGAAAAAATCTTGCTGCATATCTTTTTCCTGCTTCTATTTTCTTGTTTCTTGCTTCTTGATCACCATCTATAATGGGCGAACGCCTTGTTCGCCTCGGCCATCTTGTGAGTATCCTCTTTTTTCTTCATCGAAGTACCCACACCGTTGGAAGCGTCAAGGATCTCGGCTGCCAACCGCTGCGGCATTGTTTTCTCTCCCCTGTTCCTGGCAAAACCAATTACCCAGCGTATGGCCAGCATACTCTTGCGATGGGCGGTCACCTCAATGGGAACCTGGTAAGTAGCGCCCCCAACACGGCGGGGTTTTACTTCCAGCACAGGCGAAACATTGCGTATGGCAGTTTCAAAAACCTCCTGCGGATCCTTGCCGGTTTTTTGCCTTATAATCTCAAAAGCCTCGTAGAAAGTTTTTTGCGCAATTCCCTTTTTCCCATCGTACATGAGCTTGTTAATAAATTTGGCCACAAGCTTGTTGTTATATACAGGATCTGCGAGGATATCCCGCTTGGCCACCGGGCCTTTGCGTGGCATCTCCTGATCACCCCTTCCTATAGGTGTACCGCCCTACTTTGTCCTCGGTTTTTTCGCTCCATATTTGGAACGCGCCTGGGCCCGGTTCTCTACTCCGGCCGCATCCAGGGTGCCCCGCACCAGGTGATAACGCACGCCAGGCAGGTCTTTCACCCGTCCACCCCGGACCAGAACTACGGAGTGTTCCTGCAGATTGTGCCCAATCCCCGGGATATAAGCAGTCACCTCGATCCCATTGGTCAGGCGAACACGGGCAATCTTCCGTAAAGCCGAATTCGGCTTTTTGGGCGTCGTTGTGGAAACCCTGGTGCAAACCCCCCTTTTCTGCGGCGAGCGCTCCAGCGCCGGAGCGGCGGATTTGTGCGTCTGCTTACGGCGCCCCTTGCGTACCAGTTGATTTAAGGTCGGCAACATTCCACCCCCTTTAGAGCTCAATAATTGCAGCAGCAGCTGCTTTTACCTTGATTCCACAAATCTTTCCAAGATCAGACATGTTTCCAACATAATGCACCTTTACACCTTTGCTTCCAGCCAGGTCCGCCACCGGGGCGCTTACCTTCATTTCGGCATCCTCCGCCAGCAGGACCATGACCGCTTCACCTTTTTCCAGTGCCTTCAGGGTCTGCTTGGTTCCGACAACTTTGCGCCTGGCTCTGCAGACCTGATCCATCAGTTCAGTGTGGTCCAAAAACCGCCCGCCTCACTTTCGAAAGCACTATCCCTGTAAAGCGCACTCAAAGATTGTATCACCGGCCCGGGATGTTGTCAATCAGTTTATTTACGCCCCGGCACCGTTCATGCTTCCGAAGGAGGCGCCTCCGCTGCTTCAGGCAGCAGCGCCGGCACAGTTACCTTCTCCGGTTCCGCATTGTCCGTCCCTGCCTGCTCCTCTTCCGAATCCCCCGCAGCGGCAGTTGGTTCCTCCGGTTCACCCGGCGCATGAACCTTGACATTGCGGTAACGGGACATTCCCGTGCCCGCGGGAATGAGCTTGCCAATAATCACATTTTCTTTCAGACCCAAAAGCTGGTCCTGCTTCCCCTTGATTGCCGCATCAGTAAGCACGCGGGTGGTTTCCTGGAACGAAGCCGCCGAAAGGAATGAATCGGTAGCCAACGACGCCTTGGTAATACCCAGGAGCAGCGGCCGGGCCAGGGCAGGGCGTCCGCCTTCTTCCCTGATTGCATCATTGACCTCGTCGAAATAGTGGCTGTCAACGATGCCCCCAGGCAGCAGATCGGTATCTCCGGGATCTTCAACCTTCACCTTTTTCAGCATCTGCCGGATGATCACTTCAATATGCTTGTCGTTGATATCAACACCCTGCATCCGGTAGACCCACTGCACCTCCTGAAGAAGGTAAAGCTGCACACCGCGAACCCCCTTCACCTTGAGCAGTTCATGGGGGTTGATTGATCCTTCGGTAAGTTCGTCGCCTGCACTGACCTTCTGCCCGTCCTCGACTTTTAACCTGGCCCCGTAGGGAACAGGATAAATGCGGTCTTCATGCTCGGAGAGCACTCTCAATTCGCGCTTGTAACGCGTCTCCTGGATGTCGACGATACCGGAAACCTCGGAGATAAGTGATTGACCCTTTGGTTTGCGGGCTTCAAAAAGTTCCTCCACCCGGGGCAGACCCTGGGTGATATCGTCACCCGCAACCCCCCCGGTATGGAATGTTCGCATGGTCAGCTGGGTGCCCGGCTCGCCGATGGACTGCGCAGCGATGGTCCCCACCGCTTCACCCACATCGACGATCTTGCCCGTAGCCAGGTTGCGTCCATAGCACTTGACGCAGATCCCGTGGCGGGTGCGGCAGGTCAGCGCTGAACGGAAGCGAACTTCGGTAATACCCAACCTTGCTATCTCGTCGGCAATGTCCTCATCGATGACCTGATCCCGATCCACGATAATCTCACCGGTATCGGGATGGTAGACCGGCTCCAGGGCAACGCGACCGATGATCCGCTCTTTGGCTTCGTCAAGACTGCTGTCATGCTCGAGGTACTCGCTTAAGCTGATCCCCTGACCCGTACCGCAGTCCTCCTCGCGGATGATCACATCCTGGACCACATCCACCAGGCGGCGGGTCAGATAGCCCGAGTCCGCCGTTTTCAGGGCGGTATCGGCAAGGCCTTTTCGAGCACCGTGCGTGGAAATAAAATATTCAAGCACAGTGAGCCCTTCGCGGAAATTCGCCTTGATGGGCAGGTCAATGATCCGCCCCGCCGGGTCAGCCATGAGGCCGCGCATCCCGGCCAGCTGGGTGATCTGCGATTCATTGCCCCGCGCCCCGGAATGAGCCATCATGTAGATGGGATTGAGCTTGTCAAGTCCCTCCATCATAGAGCGGGTCACCTCGTCTTTGGCCTGGCTCCAGACCTTTATCACCTGATCATAGCGCTCCTTCTCGGTAATGAGACCGCGCAAGAAATTTTCCTCAGTAGCCCATACCAGTTCCTCCGCGCGCTGCAGGATCTCCTTTTTGTCCGGTGGTATAACAATATCTTCAATGGCTACAGTCACCCCGGCGCGGGTAGCATAGTGGAAGCCGAGCCTTTTTACTTCGTCCAGGATCTCCGCAGTCCGGGTATTGCCGTACTTGCGATAGCAGCGGAAAACCAGATCGCCCAGGAAATCCTTCTTTATGGGATCATTCAGGGGCACATTTTTCAGGACCTCCCCGGGATCCAAACCGCGCAGGGGTATAAAGTTTCTCTCCGGCAGTGAATCTTCAAAATCGGCGTTGTTGATATAGGGAAAGTCGGCGGGGAAAACATCGTTAAATATAATCTTTCCCACTGTGGTCAGCAGGTACTTTTTACGCCGCATAAAATCGCGCCCTTTAAAACCGGAAACCTTGACAAAAATACGGGCATGCAGATCCAGATAGCCCATGCTGTAAGCGCTTAAAGCCTCTTCCGGGTCAATGTAGACCCTCCCCTCGCCCCCGGCGCCGGCTTTCTCCAGGGTAAGGTAGTAGCATCCGAGAACCATGTCCTGCGTCGGGGTGACCACAGGGCGCCCGTCCTTGGGATTGAGGATGTTCTGCGCCGCAAGCATAAGCAGCCGCGCCTCTGTCTGCGCCTCTGCGGAAAGAGGAACGTGAACCGCCATCTGGTCCCCGTCGAAGTCGGCATTATAGGCAACGCAGACCAGCGGGTGAATCTGGATGGCCCGCCCCTCCACCAGCACGGGCTCAAAGGCCTGAATTCCCAGGCGGTGCAGCGTGGGAGCACGGTTCAGCAGAACGGGATGATCCTTGATCACCTCTTCAAGCACATCCCAGACCTCGGGGCGAACCTTCTCCACCATCCGCTTGGCGCTCTTGATGTTATGCGCCAACCCGTCATTGACCAGCCGCTTCATCACAAAGGGTTTGAAGAGCTCCAGGGCCATCTCTTTGGGCAAGCCGCACTGGTACAGCTTTAAATCGGGTCCGACAACGATAACCGAACGCCCCGAATAATCGACTCTCTTTCCCAGCAGGTTCTGGCGAAAGCGGCCCTGTTTTCCTTTAAGCATATCGCTAAGCGATTTCAAGGGACGGTTCCCAGGTCCCGTCACCGGCCGGCCCCGCCGCCCGTTGTCAATAAGAGCATCAACAGCCTCCTGAAGCATCCGCTTCTCATTGCGCACGATAATATCGGGCGCGCCCAGATCGAGAAGCCGCTTCAGGCGGTTGTTGCGGTTGATCACACGGCGGTAGAGATCATTCAGATCGGAGGTGGCAAAGCGGCCTCCGTCGAGCTGGACCATGGGCCTCAAATCGGGGGGGATCACGGGAATCACATCGAGAATCATCCAGAAAGGGCGGTTTCCTGATTGGCGGAACGCCTCCACCACCTCCAGGCGGCGGGTGGCCCGGACTTTTTTCTGGCCGCTGGAGCTTTTCAGTTCATCGCGCAGCTCCACCGCAAGTTCTTCGGGATTGATCTCTTCGAGCAGCTTCTTTACCGCCTCGGCGCCCATCTCCGCCCGGAATCCCTTCCCCGCCTTAAACAGGGGATCGTATTTTTCCCGATATTCGCGGTATTCCTGCTCCGTCAGTAGCTGCTTCTTGCTCAGGATGGTTTCGCCGGGATCAATGACCACATACGAGGCAAAATACAGTATTTTCTCCAGGTTCCGCGGGGACATATCCAGAAGAAGACCCATCCGGCTGGGAATCCCTTTAAAATACCAGATATGCGAAACAGGGGCGGCCAGCTCGATATGACCCATCCGCTCCCGGCGCACCTTGGCCCTGGTCACCTCTACTCCGCAGCGGTCGCAGACAATGCCGCGGTAGCGGACCCTTTTGTATTTGCCGCAGTTGCATTCCCAATCTTTTTGGGGGCCGAATATCTTTTCGCAGAATAACCCCTCACGCTCGGGTTTAAGAGTGCGATAATTAATTGTTTCCGGCTTTTTCACTTCGCCCCTGGACCAGGCCCGGATCTGCTCGGATGAGGCCAAACCGATCTTCAAGGCATCAAAGCTGTTTACGTCCAAAAAAATCGCTCCTTTCGCCGGATCAAGCGTTAATTGCTTTATTTGCGCAGTTTACGGGGTGCGCGGGTAAGGGCGCCGTTACCGTTGTCTTCGCCCTCTGATTCAGCTGCACCCTCCATCTCTTCCTCTTCAAGCTGATCCAGAGAGATCTCCTCAATCTCCCCCGCCTCAACAGCAGAATAAGCAAGGGGAGCTGCTGTCTCTTTGGAACTGTGCTCCTCCGCCAACTCGCCGGCGCCGCTTTCATCGTCCTCTTCTCCGGGTTCTTCATCTTCCGGCAACAACTCCGGTTCATCATCTTCCTCATCGGAATCATCTCTGGCCTCGTAGATTTCACTGTCATCGTCGGGACCTGTTTCCAACCCTTCAATGTTTACATCAAGGCGGCGGTAATCGACATCGTCTTCGCCTTCGCGAATCTCCACTTCACCCGCTTCCTCGCTGAGCACCTTCACATCCAGGCAAAGGCTCTGCAACTCTTTCACCAGCACCTTGAAGGATTCGGGAACACCGGGTTCGGGGATATTTTCCCCCTTTACAATGGCTTCGTAAGTTTTCACGCGGCCCACAACATCGTCGGACTTGACGGTTAATATCTCCTGCAAAGTGTATGCAGCCCCGTATGCCTCCAGGGCCCAGACCTCCATTTCGCCGAAACGCTGTCCGCCAAACTGTGCTTTACCACCCAGGGGCTGCTGCGTCACAAGCGAATAGGGACCTGTTGAACGGGCATGGATCTTGTCATCTACAAGGTGGGCCAGCTTTAACATATAAACATAACCCACGGTCACTTCGTTATCAAAGGGTTCACCGCTTCTCCCGTCATAAAGGAGAACTTTGCCGCTCCCCGGAAGCCCCGCCTCTTTAAAGGCAGCAAAAACATCATCCTCCACCGCTCCGTCAAACACGGGAGAGGCAATATAGATCCCCAGCGTTTTTGCAGCCCAGCCCAGGTGGGTTTCCAGAACCTGGCCGATATTCATCCGCGAGGGAACCCCCAGAGGGTTCAGGACAATCTCAACAGGCCTTCCATCGGGCAAGAAGGGCATATCCTCTTCCGGAAGAATCCGGGCGATGACCCCCTTGTTGCCGTGGCGTCCCGCCATTTTATCGCCCTCAGAAATTTTCCTCTTCTGGGCCACGTAAACGCGCACCAGTTGATTGACCCCGGGGGACAGCTCATCACCGGCCTCGCGGGTAAAAACCTTTACATCAACAACGATGCCCGATTCGCCGTGCGGCACCCGCAGCGAGGTATCCCTGACCTCGCGGGCTTTCTCCCCAAAAATAGCCCTGAGCAGCCGTTCCTCGGCAGTGAGCTCCGTCTCTCCCTTTGGCGTGACTTTGCCCACCAGGATATCTCCGGAGCGCACCTCGGCGCCAATCCGGATTATCCCCTCCACATCCAGGTCCCGCAGGGCTTCCTCACCCACGTTTGGTATATCACGGGTGATCTCCTCGGGGCCGAGCTTGGTATCCCTGGCCTCCGACTCATACTCCTCGATGTGTATTGAAGTAAAAACATCATCCTGAACCAGCTTTTCGCTCAGCAAAATTGCATCTTCATAGTTGTAGCCCTCCCAGGGCAGAAAAGCGGTAAGCACATTGCGCCCCAGGGCCAGCTCGCCACGATAGGTGCAGGCGCCGTCGACAATCACCTCACCTGCGCCGACTCTCTGCCCCCGGGTAACAATGGGATGTTGATTGATACAGGTTCCCTGGTTGGAACGCTTGAATTTTTGCAGCGTATAGATATCAAGACCGCTGTTGCCCCAGGGCGAGCGGCTTGCCTCAAATTTCTCTCCCGTACGTCCGTTGATACTGTAATTCGGCCTGTCAGCCTCCTCATCCCGGTGAATAATAATCTCGGTAGAGGTGACCCTGACTACTTCGCCACCGGCACGGCAGACAACAACGGCCCCCGAATCGTAGGCTACCTTCTGTTCCAGCCCTGTCCCCACCAGCGGCGCCTCTGTTTGCAGAAGCGGCACCGCTTGCCGCTGCATGTTCGCACCCATCAAGGCCCTGTTGGCATCATCATTTTCCAGAAAGGGAATCAGCGCCGTGGCCACACTCACAAGCTGCTTGGGTGAAACGTCCATGTAATCAATCTCATTGGGCTTGCGCAGCACGGTGTCATATTGGTAGCGGCAGGTAATCCTGTTTCCGACGAAGCAACCGTTCTCATCAAGCTCGGCGTTGGCCTGGGCAATAGCATACTTGTCTTCGTCATCGGCCGTCAAGTAGACGATCTCCGGGGTAACCCGCCCTTCCTCTTTAACGACTTTCCGGTAAGGGGTTTCAATGAAACCGTAGTTGTTGATCCGGGCAAAAGTACTCAGCGAACCGATAAGGCCGATGTTCGGTCCTTCCGGCGTCTCAATGGGGCAAACCCGCCCATAGTGCGAATGGTGTACATCGCGAACCTCAAAACCGGCCCGTTCGCGGCTCAAACCGCCCGGCCCCAGCGCACTGAGCCGGCGCTTGTGGGTCAGCTCAGCCAGGGGGTTGGTCTGATCCATGAATTGCGAAAGCTGGCTGCTGCCGAAGAATTCCTTAATCGATGCGATGACGGGCCTTATGTTGATCAGGGCCTGCGGAGTAATGGCATCCACATCCTGGATGGTCATCCTCTCCCTGACCACCCGCTCCATTCTGGATAAACCAATGCGAAACTGGTTCTGAAGCAGCTCGCCGACGCCCCGCAGGCGGCGGTTGCCGAGATGGTCGATATCATCGGCCTCACCTATCCCATCCATAAGGTTAAGGATATAGCCGACCGCAGCCACAATATCAGAGGGAACGAGATACTTGGTCTCCGGATCCACATTTCCATTGCCGATTACCAGGGCAGTTCCTCCGCGATGCTTGATCAGAGCCCGGCATATTCCAAGCTCATCCGCTCTCCGGGCCCCTTCCTCATCGACAACTGTTCCCTCCGGTAAAAGCACCTTCCCTGTCTGCGGGTCAAGGAGATGTGCCGCCAGCTCGGCTCCGGCAAGGCAATTGACCATTGAAAATTTTTTGTTTACTTTATAGCGGCCCACCTGTGCAAAGTCATAGCGGCGTCCGTCAAAGAATAGAGACTCAAAAAGCGAGCGGGCGTTGTCTATATTCAGAGGCTCACCCGGCCGCAGCCTTTTATATATCTCCAGCAGCCCACCTTCCACGGAGTCTGTATGATCTTTTTCCAGTAAAGCCAGGATCCGGGGATCGTGATCGTACAGATCCAGTATCTCCTGGTTTGTCCCGTAACCAATGGCCCGGAGAAGTACAGTCACCAGCAGCTTGCGAGTCCGATCAATTTTAACAAAAATACCGTCGCTAACATCGGTTTCAAATTCCAGCCAGGTCCCCCGGTTGGGAATAATTGTGGCGCTGACCAGCTCCTTGCCCGTGGCCCCGGTGGGATCGGGCTTTTTATCAAAATAAACCCCCGGAGAGCGCACCAGCTGGCTGACGATAACCCGCTCCGCTCCATTAATGATAAAAGTGCCGTTATCGGTCATTTTTGGGAAGTCGCCCATAAAAACTTCCTGCTCCTTAACCTCCCCTGTTTCCTGGTTGACCAGCCGAACATTGACCTTTATGGGAACAGCGTATGTGGCGTCCCTCTCCTTGCATTCATCCACAGAATACTTTGGTTCGCCAAGGGAATAATTGAATATCTCCAAAACCAGATTGCCGGTAAAATCTTTTATGGGGGAAATATCCCTAAAAATTTCACTTAGACCCTTCTGGAGAAACCATTCATATGAACTGCGCTGAACATCAATTAAGTTGGGAAGGTCGAGAACCTCTTGAATCCGGGCGTAACTCCGCCGCTCCCTCCCGCCAGAGGCAACCTGAATAGACATATAAAAAAATCACTCCCCCTAGACCTGGTTGATGAATAAATCCGGTCGGAAGCCTGGCCTGAAAAAACGAATAGGCATTCTAATATTGTTTCCTTTTGGGCATACAATTATACTGAAGACTAAAACTTGGCGTTGTGTCTACAATCCTGGCCATCTTGAGATGTTATCATATCAGCTTTGTGCTGTCAAATACTATTTTTCATTATTGCAGGGGAAGTACTAAAGGATATGGCCCGCCCCCGCGGAGCGGGCTCCCTCCATTATTTAAGTTCGACAGAGCCCCCGGCCTCTTCGATCTTGGCCTTGACCGCCTCCGCCTCTTCTTTGCCTACTTTCTCTTTCACAGGTTTTGGGGCGTTGTCCACCAGCTCTTTGGCTTCTTTAAGCCCCAGGCCGGTGATCTCGCGAACAACCTTGATCACCTGTATTTTCTTTTCGCCCGGTCCCGTCAGAACAACATCGAATTCATCCTTCTCTTCCTCCGCAGCCTCAGCCTGCCCCCCGGCGGGAACAGCCATGGCAGCAAGGGGAGCGGAAGCGCTGACCCCAAATTCCTCCTCAAGCGCTTTCACCAGCTCGGAAAGTTCAATTACGGTCATACCTTTGACAACTTCCATAATCT
Source organism: uncultured Syntrophomonadaceae bacterium (assembly GCA_964441025.1). GTDB lineage: Bacteria > Bacillota > Dethiobacteria > DTU022 > DTU022 > JAAZIN01. Next base: position 3,243 of record CAYTXG010000030.1, on the reverse strand, counting down.
CATTAACCTTGGACATGCGATCTTCTCCTTTGACTGATCATTTTGGAACCCTGTTTCTAGGCCGCTTCTTTAAGGCGGCGCACAGCGTCAAGGGCGTAAACCAGCATACGAATATTGCCTGCAAGCGCATGCACAAGCCCTGCTATCGGCGCCTGGAAACCTCCGCAAACCTGGGCCAGCAGAACCTCGCGGGGCGGTATTTCTCCCAACGCCTTAACCTGGGCCCGGTCAAGGAGCTGCCCGGATAGAAGTCCCCCTTTTACAGAGAGCGCTTCATGCTCCCGGCCGAATTCAAGGAACACCCGCGCCGCGCCGACAGGATCGGCGCTGGTATAAGCAACAGCTGTAGGGCCTTCCAGGTAAGCCTCAAGACCCTCCAGACCGATCTTGCGGCAGGCCAGCCTGGTGAGGGTGTTTTTCACCACACGGTAGCTGCACTGTTCCGCTTTCAAACGGCGGCGCAGATCCGTTGCGCCGGCCACATCCAGGCCGCGATAATCGGCAGCGATAATCAGATCTGCCTCCTTCAATTCAGCGGCAATCTCTTCAACAAATTCCTCTTTGGCTTTTCTGGTAATCAATTATTTCACCCCCCTTACACCCCGGCCAGGAGACAGGATAGTCCCTGCAGCACAAAAATTAAGGCTTTCCGCATGGGAAAAGCCTTTTGGCGTGCCGTTACAATCACGGTAAGCGCCGGCCCTCTTCCTCGGCAGGGGACCCCCTGGGGCCATTAAACTTGAAGTGCCTGCAGTCTACGGAATTAGATGAACGCAGTAACTTTATTCAGTTGTCCCAACCCTGATCCGCAATCTACCTGCCCGGATCAGCAGCTTTTTGGGTGCTGATCCTGATCCCCGGACCCATCGTCGAGCTTACGCTGATGGACTTTAAATACTGCCCTTTAGCCGCAGGCGGCTTCGCTTTTAACAGGGCATCAATAACACCGTAAAAGTTTTCACAGAGCTGTCCCGTCGCGAACGAAACTTTCCCAATGGGCACGTGGATATTGCCTGCCTTCTCGGTGCGGAATTCCACCTTTCCGGCCTTGATCTCCTCGACAGCCCTGCTGATATCAAAAGTAACAGTACCGCTTTTAGGATTGGGCATCAGGCCGCGCGGTCCGAGTATTTTCCCCAGCTTACCCACCGTCCCCATCATATCGGGAGTGGCCACGGCTACATCAAATTCAAGCCAGCCTCCCTGGATCTTCTCCGCCATCTCTTCACCGCCCACAATGTCGGCTCCGGCAGATTCGGCCTCTTTTGCTTTGTCTCCCTTGGCAAAAACCAGCACCCTCACGCTTTTTCCAGTGCCGTGCGGCAGAACCACCGCACCCCGCACCTGCTGGTCGGCATGCTTCGGGTTAACTCCCAGGCGAACGACAAGTTCAACAGTCTCATCAAAAGCAGCCCGGCTGGCCTTTTTCACCATTTCCAGAGCCGCCTCGGGTTCATAGCGCTCTTCGCGATTGATATCCTGCCTTGCTTCGTGATATTTCCTTCCATGACCGGCCATTCCGATTAACCTCCCGTGGTTCCAGCGGGTTCAAGACCCTCCCACATTGTATTTTTCCAAACCGCAGCCTGAACAAATATAAACCTAGGATCCGACGATAATACCCATGCTGCGGGCAGTCCCTTCAATAATCCGGGTGGCCGCCTCAAGATCGTCGGTGTTTAAATCTTCCATTTTTACTTTGGCGATCTCCATGACCCTGGCCCGCGGCACCGTGGCCACCTTCTCCCGGTTCGGCTCACCCGATGCCTTTTCCAATCCCGCCGCCTTCTTTAGCAGCACCGAGGCAGGCGGAGTTTTGGTAATAAAGGTAAAGGAGCGGTCTTCATAAACGGTAATTTCAACGGGGATGATCAAACCTGCGTCCTTTGCCGTTCTCTCATTGAATTCCTTGCAAAAACCCATGATATTCACGGCATGCTGGCCCAGTGCCGGTCCAACCGGAGGGGCCGGTGTGGCCTTGCCTGCCGGTATCTGCAGTTTGGCCATGCCGATAATTTTTTTCTTCTTTGCCATAAAACTTCCTCCCGGGCGAGCGCTTTCGCCTAGTATTTTTCTACCTGGTGGAACCCCAGCTCAACGGGTGTTTCCCGTCCAAACATGGATACTAAAACCTTTACTGTGCCCTTCTCCTGATGAATTTCCTCAACAGTCCCCTCAAAATTCTTGAAGGGCCCGCTGATGACGCGGACAACCTGGCCCACCTCAAAATCTATGCGCGGTTTGCCCTCCGCAGCCATGCCCATCTGGCGCATGATCCGGTTAATTTCCTTTTCGCTTAAAGAGACCGGCTTGGAACCGGGACCTACAAAACCGGTGACACCCGGAGTATTCCGGACCACGGACCAGGAATCATCATCCAGGATCATCTCCACCATTACATAACCCGGGTAGACCTTTTTTTCCACAGTCTTTTTCTTGCCGCCCTTGCTGGTGATCTCTTTCTCGGTGGGAACCAGGACTCTGAAAATGCGATCTTTCATATTCATAGATTCCACCCGGCGGGCCAGGTTGGTTTCTACCCTGTTTTCATAGCCGGCATAAGTATGAATTACATACCATTTCTTTGCCGTTGTTTCGGTGTCCGTTTGCGTTTCCATGCTAAAAGAAGAGTCCTTGAACCCCTCCGCTCCTCACTCCTTCAGCAAAATAGGGCCCCTTAAATATGCGTAACTAAACGTAAAATCGCCAAAAATATGGTGTCCAGCCCCCAAAAAATGATGCCGAAAAGCAACACGGCAAAAACCACTATCCCTGTATATACGGTAAATTCCCTCCTGCTGGGCCACTGGACTTTTTTTAGCTCCTGTCGCACCTCGCGCAGGTATTTGACCAACCTGTTAATTATTTTCATAAAGCAGTAACCCTTCCTGGACTATAAAATAAAGTCTGCGCTGTCGTTTCCTACTTTGTTTCTTTATGCAGCGTGTGCGCTTTGCAGCGCGAACAGTATTTCTTCATTTCAAGCCGTTCGGGATTGTTTTTCTTATTCTTCCTGCTGCTGTAGTTTCTCTCCTGGCACTGCGTACAGGCCAGATGTATGGTTACACGCATATTAGCCACCTTCCATGCATCCCAATCTACCATAAACCGGCTGAGCCTGTCAATAAAAGTCCAACGAAGCATAACAAAGGGGCGGGCAGCCTGACCCCCGCCCCGCAAATGCCTCAGGCCTTTACTCTGTAACCTCTGTAACCACGCCGGCGCCCACGGTGCGGCCCCCTT
>CAYTXG010000029.1:0-15786 GCA_964441025.1 uncultured Syntrophomonadaceae bacterium | reverse complement strand
TTGCGCCTCCTTTCAGCTGACAACCTTATTATTTTTCTAGACACGCTCAATATATGCACCGCTGCGTGTATCAATCCGTAAAATGTCACCAATACTGATAAAAAGCGGCACCTGGACGGTTAATCCCGTCTCCAGGGTGGCCGGCTTGGTGCCCCCTGCAGCGGTATCGCCCTTGATGCCCGGTTCAGTTTGTGCAACCTTCAGCTCCACGGTATAGGGCAGCTCCACACCGATGATCTTCTCTCCATGCGCAACGACAGTCAGGGTGTCATTCTCCTTCAGGTATTTCACCGCCTCCTCCATCTGCGCCTCTGAAAGAGCAAGCTGCTCGTAACTGGCCAGGTCCATGAGATAAAATTCATCTCCGCTCCGGTAAAGGTAGGACATCTCCTTACGCTCCAGGTGAGCGCGCTTTACTTTCTCGCCGGCCCGGAATGTCTTCTCCGTTACCGCGCCGCTGCGCAGATTTTTAATTTTTGAGCGGACAAAGGCCGCTCCCTTCCCCGGTTTGACATGCTGGAATTCTACTACTTCGTAGATGTCTCCCTCTATTTCAAAGGTCAGCCCGGTGTGAAAATCATTTACAGAGATCATTTTATATATCTACCTCCATGCAAGGGTTAGATCACGACGAGCTCCCGCGTGCAACGGGTCAGCGATTCAACGCCGCCGGCAGTGATGAGGACCATATCCTCAATCCGGACTCCGCCCCAGCCGGGGATGTAGATGCCCGGTTCTATTGTCACCACCATCCCGGGAAGCAGGGTGGTTTCACCGCGAAGCGACAGCGCCGGCTGTTCATGCACCTCCAGCCCCAGCCCGTGGCCCAGCCCGTGCCCAAAATATTCGCCAAATCCTGCTTCCTTGATGGGTTCACGCGCCAGGGCGTCGGCCTCCTTGCCGGTCATTCCCGGCTTAATTTTTTCCCGGGCTTCCTGCTGCGCCAGGCGAACCACCTCGTATATTTCGCGCGCCCTGGGTCCTGGTTTCCCCAGGGCGATGGTCCGGGTCATATCGGTGGCATAGTGATCGAATGTGCCGGTAAAATCTACGGTAACCAGTTCACCTGACTGCAGCGGTTTCTGCGAAGCAATGCCATGCGGCATGGAGCCCCGTTCGCCCGAAGCCACAATATAACGGAAGAGGGTTTCCGTTGAACCGTGGCGGCGCAGGTAGTATTCCAGCTCCAGGGCCACCTCCTGCTCCGTCATACCCGGCTTCATCATATTCAGCAGGAATTCAAAAGCCCCATCCATGACTGCGGCCCCCCGTCTCAAAACAGCCGCCTCGGCTTCGCTTTTCACTATCCTGAGCTCTTCGACCAGGCCTTTCAACGGGACAAGATCTGCAGACAGCCCCTCCTCCAGTTCCCTGTACAGAGTATATGTAACCTGCTCCTCTTCGAAACCTAGGGCACTCCAGCCCGCTTCATCAATACAGGGAGCAACAGCCTCGCTCAGCTTCGCCTTCCAGGGGCAGATGTTGAAATGAGGCGCCTGCTTTTCCGCCTGTTCGGAGTAACGAAAATCAGTAAATAGATATGCTTCACCGGCGCCGATGAGAAGAGCACCGTGGGACCCGTCAAAGCCGCTTAAGTAAAAGCGGTTGGCGGGATGAGTGATAAGAACCGCCTCTATTGACTGTTTCTCAAGCTGTTCCTGCAAACGCTGCAACCGCTGCTGCATGATAATTCCTCCTGTTTGCCCTGCAACTGTTTTCAGCGGCGGCGCCGGGCCGGACCTCGACCACCGGCTCGGGACTGTAATTTTCGCAGCCCGGACAGACATCGCTGTCTTCTTCATTACCATTCCCTATTTGGAGTTATATTCCTTCCCCTCCTGAGAAAAAGTTGACAGCCATCCTGGTAATTATCGTAACAGGAGGGCGCCAAATTGGGCGGTAACAGTCATCTCTGTATCAGGGAAGGATGAAATCCCGTCATATGTAAATAGAACAGATAACTCTTCATGAGGCCCGGGGTTTTTTACACACCGGTGCTATTCTAAAAAGCAAATATATATCAAGAGAACCGTCCCCGTGATATATGTCAGGGGGGAGTTTTGGAGATGCGGACGCGACCGGTGGCGGGAGTGATGATGACGTAAAGTTTGGCGCCGCGCCTGTTTTTGAAGCCCACCGTACCGGCCGGGGATGGAGCCCCCAGGGGGGAAATATAGAATTTGCGGATACCGCCGTCGGCTGTAAAGTTGTTGTATGTATAAGATATTCCCTGGGGCAGCTTGACTGTTGTTCTCTCCTCGGGCAAAAACATGCGGTAATCTCCCTGTTCCCAGCGAAATTCAAAACGCGTGTCTTTGCCCGAACTGATGGCCAGCTGGCGGGCCAGGCGCATATCCGCTGCCAGGCGCCAGGCCGCCTCCTCCAGCCGCCACCGGTCGTTCAATCTGCCGACTGAGACAGCGGCGACAGCAAAGATAATCGCCAGGATGGCCAGGACAATAAGCAGTTCAATTAGGGAGAGGCCCTCCGGGTTTAAATTCCATTCTCTTCTGGCCCCACCGTTTTACCTACCCTTCGGGGATAAATACAAGGTTAAAATTGACATCCATGTGATAACTTTCGCCACTACGATCAAGACTCACCTGTTCCGTCAAGGTCATATGGGCAAACTGCTCCAGTTTTTTTAGCAGTTGCAGAAGCACATCCGCTTCACCTTTCGCTTTTAAAACAACTGGAATAAAATAGTGCCGCTCTTCCTTCTGAAATCCTTCTGCCCTAAGAGCCTCTATCTCCACCGGAAATGAGCCCACCAGCTGTTCAATAGCCCCCAAAACTTCAGAAAGATCGGCCTCTTCCGGCACTCTGGTCAACAGATATCCTTCTTTTTCCTGCAAGCTCTCCCACTTTTGCTCTATTTCAGACTTGCGCCCCAGCTTGATCTTTAACCCCTCAATGTCACGGCAAATAAAATTTTTCTCATCTCGGAGAGCACCTATCTTCATAGAAGCCGGTTTCAAAAAAAAGAACCAGTAGAGAATGCCGATGCCTAAAACAAGCAGCAAAATAATCAGATTTCTTACCGTTTTTGGCCGACTCTCTTTTGCCGCCATAGTTACCGATCACCTCCACCGCCCGATGGAACGGTCAGCTCGATTTCACAGCCAAATTGATCGTTTTGAGGATAGCGCATATGCTTATGTATCGCCACACCTCCGCCTTGATTCGCCACCAAAGCCTGCATAAATAGTGGAATATAATGGATATGGACGCTTTCGCCTCTAATAATCACCTTACCTTCTGAACCGGTGGAAAGATGGGTTATTTGAACCCCATTTTCGCCGGCTATGCGGTAAATCATTTTAAAACAACCGGACCAGGGGGGAGCATTGCTTTGGAAATATTCATCCAGACTTTCTCTTTTTTCAATATCGCTTATCTTTCTCTCCAGTTCCTCGAGTGGATTCACCAGGGCCTGCAAGCTTGCTCTTTCTTGGGCAAGATTGTTTATCTCCACTGCGAGTTGCATCTGATAAAGATAAATAAAGATGGAGCCGCCTAAAACAAGCGTAACCAAGAAAACCACAGCAATTGCAACCAGCAAGCGGGGCAAGTAAAACTCGCGGGTAATGGTAAACTCGCGGGTGCGCAGGTTGATCTCATTCTTCATTTCAGCCACCCCCTGGCAGCCAGCCCGGTGGCGATGTTTAGCAGGTAGCCTTCCTTATAAAGATCTTTCCGGACAAACCTTCGCCCTGTTTGAATGAATTCAAAAGGGTTTAAAATTCTTGGTTCAACTTTCAACTCAAATCCCAAAAAAGAGGGCAGGCGGTCAACAGCTGATCCGCCGCCGCAAAGAAACAGCGCTTTTATCTCTTTTCTGGCATGTTCAACTTTGTAAAGATAAAATTCAACAGAACGCCGTATTTGAGTAACCAGCTCGTCGGCAATCTCCTGGACTCCCTCCACAGTAAAAGGTTCTTCCCCATAAAGCAAACGATGGGCTGTATCAAAGCCAACATCGCGCTGCTCGGAAATGCTCCGGCAAAAATGGTTCACTCCGATATTCATGGTTCTGGCGAAACCGAAGACACCCCTGTCTAGAACAACAAGGTTGCTATTCTCACCCCCGATATCCAGGATCATGAGTGCCTCTGTTTCATTTCCAGGATACGCAGCCCCGAAATAAGGCAGAATCCGCTGCAGGGCAAAAGATTCAATTTCTACAACATCGGGATGGAGCCCGGCCTTCAGAGCTACGTTGAGATAATCGTTTATCACATCTTTGGGCACAGCCACTACAGCTATGTCGAGAAGTTCATTTCCATCGACCAAACGTTCACCAAGAACGATATAGTCCATTACCGCTTCGTCAAGGGGAATCATGATTTCCTTTTCAGCCTCAAAGCGCAGTGCTGCCTGTAGTTCACGCGGCCCTATCTTCGGCATCCGAACGTGACGGAGGATAACCGACTGGCTTCCAATACAGAGATTGGCCCTTTTTTTATGAAAACGTCGCCTTTTTAAAATCCAGTTCAATCTTTCAGAAACAACCGCAGTATCGGAAATCCTTCCTGATATAATTGCCCCCTCGGGAAGATCATAAATCCCGAATTGGTGAAGGGAAATCCTGTTTTTTTGCCGTTTCAATTGGATCATTTTTATCCGGGTAGAACCCAGATCTATCCCAATAGAAGAATAACGTTTTCTAAAACGCACCTGAGGCGGTTTACCCGTTTCCTTTCCCTCAACTAGACCCTCCATGGTTCGAACCACTCTACTATCACCACTCCTTCACTGCCAAATTCATCAGGCATATCATCAAATATTTGGGGGGATATACTAGCGACGGTTTCCCCTGCCATTTCAACAATCACTGCCATAACCATAGACCTGCCTTCTAAATTTCCTGTAGAGATAACCAGACGTTGCCCGGTCGCCAGACGCTGCGGAATTCTTGTACAATACGCGTGCCCTTCGGCCAATCCCGGTTCTTGCACAAATTGGGTACTATAACTGCCGCCACATATATCACCACTTATCGGACCACAGTAATCGTAAGAACAACTTAGTGCCGCCACTCCGGCCTCTATGCCCGCCTCGGTAATATAGTATAGCTTTGCATCCTGCTCCTGGTTGTGTGCGATAAGGCACTCGCTCAAAGTAACAATAGAGAGGGCGCCGCCCAAAATAAACAGCGCAGCAATAACAGTCAAGACTATTACAAGTGCCGAACCACCTTCATCACTGCCCGGCTCCAGGTGCACAGTTTTCACCTCTTTCAGCCCAGGGCGATTCTGATTTCTGAAGGTTGCGCGGGGTCACGCTGCTCTCCAAAGTTACTGCATCACCAGCGCCACCTGCAGTAACATATATATGCACATTGTTGAAATCATCCAGGCTAAAAACAATCTCACTTATGTCCAATGCAACAACATTATAAGCATGGATTCTTCCATTACGTATCTCTTCCATAATCAACTGGTCCCCGGAAAGTCGGAAACACCTGAAATGCTGCAGATCTTCTTGCCCGGGATCACCTTTAATCTTAAAGCGGATCTCTTCTTCCCGCAGGATCTCCAGCCAGCAGGCAAAACGAAGTTCACGATCAATAAGATCAACGGCGGCGCGGGCGTTCTGCTGATAATCCATGCGGCTGACGCCCTTATGCCAGGCGGTAACGCCGGAGTAGTAGAAAATGAACACTGCCGCTGTTACCAGCCCCAGCACTGCCAGGGCCAGAACTGTTTCGATCAAGGTAAAACCGCGCTCTTCCCGCAAAAACCCAATCCTCCCGGCCCCCTTTTTCACAGGAGGGAAATAAAGATAGATCCCTTTTCCCTTAGGGGGTATTTGAAAGAGCAGGTTTCATCTTTTTGCAATGTAGCTTTCCATCGTCACTGCTTGTTCATTTTCGGATTCCCGCCACGCCACTTCAACACTTATAACAATCACAGACACGCTTTCAAAATTTCCTTCCAGTTGAATATTTACAATCCCCATTTTCGTCTCCCGCCGGAAAATATCTAATGCACCGGGCCGCTCATCAATTTCCATATAAATATCATCCGGGCTCTCATTGAGCCTATCTAAACAATAACTGAACCCCCTGGCTTTCACTGCTTCTATTTTTTCCCGGCACAGATTGGCGGCAGTTGTTCTATGCCCGGCGCGGACAATGGCCGCATAATAAGCCGTAAAAAAATTTAACAGGGGTATCATGACAATAAACATTACGGTAATTGTGACCAGCAGATCTACAAATGTGAGACTGCCCGCTTCAGCTCGCAGGAATTTCTTAACTGCCGGCAGCACTGAATACCAACCCGCCTTATGGCAGGCATCCAAGCGATTCAGAAAAACTGGTTAAATTAATCTCATTCAGTCCGGTTTGCGGTAACGGATTGCCGAAATGCTGCTCTCGTATGACTGAATATATGCGGTATTGGCAAGCAGAAGCCCGGTTTCAAAGACTACCGCATTCTCATCTGTTCCTGATTGGATCGTAAACTTGAACACCCGCCCATGATTGGAAAAAACAAGCCCGGTAAAAAGACCTTCGGTAACCGGCGCGCTGTACTCTGAATTCATCAGCATGATAGCGCCTGTCTCCTCATCCAGGTAGATATAGTGATCGCCGGCTGCAACATCACTGCTGCCCGCCGGCAATACATCATAACCGGAAAGCCTCTCCATTTCAGTAGCGTACCTCACCTCTCTGGTGATCATCTCCGCAGCGGCACGCAAATTTTGCTGCATTTGCGCCCTATCCCTTCCCCTGGAGAAAGTACGGATACCATAACTATAAAATGCAAAGATACCCATCATCACAAGACCCAATACAGCAAGCGCAACAAGCAGTTCGATGAGAGTAAAGCCCCGGTTACCTCGCAGGTACGGCAAGATCACCTTGTGCCCTCCAATCCAGCCCAATGCTAATCATTTGGGCGAAACACGGTCAGGATAACAGAATATTCCTCATGAGCATCCTGTTCAACAGTAATGGTCTTGCCAGGAACCCTAATTGTAAAACCTTCAAATGTTATCTCCAGCTCCGTGTCATCCATCTGTAAACCGTCATCATCCGTTCCAGGAATTAAAATGTTATTCTCCAGCCCCGTCTGAGCCCGGTACAGCGCATCGCTTCGATGTCCGGCAATTCCCACATTGGAAAAACCGCCGGTAAAAAGACCCACCACCGCCAGCAGCACAAGAGTCAGGATCGCCAGCGCTACCAGCAGCTCTACCAGGGTCAGGCCCGAGTCATTTTTAACCAGCCGCAGACGCATATCGAATCGCTCTCCTTTCCGGATCCGCTCCAGGATTGTCCGGCCTTCAGACGCTACTTCCAGATTCCCCGGCTGAAGCCTGACGGCTGCCCCTCTATTATCACCGGGACAGGCAAGACGATATTGGCAATATCTTGCGAAAACTCCACCCATGTTCCACCCTCAGCGGTAAAGCTATTGGCCACGATGGCTCCTCTTACCTTGCCGCTGCCTTTAAGGCTCACGTTGGAATTCGGCGCATAAAGAACCCTCGCATAGGCCGAAGCATCACCCTCGATATCGAGGCTGATATCCTGGCCCAGGCCACCGCAGATGATGTTGCCATGAATGGCGTTGCTTCCCCCCATGAAAAGGGCGGCCCGCTCGATATAGCAATTAGCAAAGACCCTGGTGTCTCCGGCTACAGAAACCTTACTGTCCCCCTTGTAAACCAGCAGCAGTCTATTCGGATCCCCCCCGTTGTTGACCTTGCCGCCGTTTGCAACGACGAAACTATCCTCAACGTACAGGTGCAGTGTACCTGATCCCACCAGAATAATTTTCCCGCTTCCAGAAACCTCGAAATTTTTCACCCTGATGGTCCTGATCCCATTGCCCACATCGATGCGCAGTTCGCTCAGGACAGTAAGATCGCCGTATTCACCGTCTTGGGTAATAGAGTAAGGCGGACTCGGATTCCAGCCGGCCGTGAAATTGCCCCGCCAGGGCAAACCAGAAGGCAACGGCGGAAATTCGGGCAGGGGAATATCCTTGGTATGGTCAAGACTGAGGACCTCCAGGTTCACATTATCCATTGGATCGGGGCGGGCCCCTGTAACAACTTTCTTTATATCCGCCCCGGGCCCGACAAATAAATTTCCCGTTACGCCCGTGCTCCAACCGAAATAAATGCTTCCCGGCTCTCTGGAGTTGATTCCGGCAGAGCCCCTGATCATCGCGCTGCCGTAAAGCTTGATATCTGTTTTAGAAAATACGGCATTTTCAAAAGTCATATTCACCTGGCCCTGACCGCCCGGAACCATGGTCAGGGAAGCCGTTTCATGAAAATTTCCCGTAGTAGAGTTGGCCTGGATAATGATTTCGTTATCCGGGCCTTCATTAACTGTTATTACCACATTGCCCTCAGCCATCTCTATGGGATCGGACGTCTTGTTCAAGAGCTGATCAACAGAAGAGGGGTTGTTAATTATCCAGGCCGCGACGGCATCCACGCCGGAGCGGGCCATGTAATAAGCCTGCTGTTTATCCTCCTGCCTCTTGGCCTGCACATTTTCAGAAGTGCCGATGGTCATCAGGGTGGCGCTAAATAACAAAAGAACAGCGCAGACAATCAGGATCAACACCAGGGCTGAACCTCTTTCGCTTTGCAGTGTTGCCACCTCGCTTTGCTTTGATAGTCCACTATTCCGCCGCCAACACAGAATCCGGGAACGCTCCATCAGCACTTCTCTTTTAACCGCTGCCCGCCTTTTTTCTCTCACTGTCTGAATGCAAAACTCAAGTAAATATTTAATAAGTCCTTGCTGCGATCTATGATCAATTCTTCGATAATAGTAGTGTAAGGTAAATTCTCTAAATCGTCCAGAAAATTGAGCATTGTTCCATATTCTCCCTTTACCTCAACACTTAAGGGGAGAAAAGGACACTCTCCCATTTCCAGATCGCCGGTGAATTCATTAACCCTGAGATTCTCTATAGCTAAACCGTGTTTCTCAATGAGACTGTGAAATTGATCCATAACCAGGGGAAGGTCTTTTACTTCCGGGAATGCACCGGCAAGCTCATCCTGCAAAGGCCCCCATTTCTCCTCCCATTCCTTTTCTTTCTGAACACCTTTTTGGATTTTCAGGTCCAGCTCATTAATTTTTTCGGCAAGGTTTTCGCTCTGTATCATCAAGCGCCTGGTCTCCATGACATTGGTCTTCAGAACAAAATGCCAGTATAAAAATCCTGCTCCCGCAAGGATCAACATCAAGGCAACCACCTTGCCACATTTGGAAAGGTTTTTAAAGATCAAATTTTAGTTCAATCCCTCGACGGCGAAATTTTGAAGAGCCCTGATCTGGTAATGATATCTTTGAGTATCACTTTCCAAGGCAATGGAGGTAAAATAGACTCCCGTCAAGCAGTCCTCTTTCTCCAGGGTGAGGATAAACCGTCCAATGTCGCGCATCCGCGAAGCAGATCCTGCAAGAGATATGTTGCCGTCACCCGAGCCCTTTATTTCTTGGATGGCCATTGACTCAACTGCAGCGATGCTATCCAGCAGGGCAACCCTCTCCGCCCAGGGGATAGCCTGCTGTTGTAGTTCCATCTTCAGCGCCGCCACCTTTTCCAGGGCGCTGATCCTTGCCCCAAGCTCTTCGGCCTTCTCCGCCTGCGCCTCCTTTTGCCGCTTGAGCTCCGACAGGCGGTTCACCCCGGCAGTTAAATGGATCCTGTACAGGCTGATCATGACAGGTCCCGCCAGCAAGAGAAAAATAAGGACCAGCGCAATAATGGTCGCAAGAACCCGGGACCAGTTGAATTCCCTGGAGGCAACAAACTCGCGGGTGCGCAGATTGATCTCACTTTTCATACCAGGCGGCCTCGCTTTTATGCATGTACTAGGGCTTTTATTTCGCGCCCTTTGCTAATGCTAAGCAACGTTTCTTTGCTCATCATTAAAGGAGACGGTGGCGGCGGTACAGCCGCCACCAAGTCCAATGCTAGTCAGACCATTTTCTAGGTTGTTGCTCCATCTTTCCACCTGCCCACCTGGGTAGATGTGACTTTTGCAACCTCCCGTGGTGATGAACCAGTAACAGTCAGAGTATATCCTTCTTCAACGTTAGGATAGGGACTTTTCACAGCTTCCAACAAATAACCTTTGTCAACAAGTGCACCGATAAATCCCGTTGTAACTGGAAATTCCCCCTCATCAATGTAATGCAGATCCACCAGGCCCTGGAGCAGCTTCACATTGGCCTTGTCCGCCGCTTCGCGGGCGTCGTCAATCCGGTTCGCCACCGTGGGAATGGCGATAGCGGCGATGACGGCGATGATGGCGATAACGATGAGGAGCTCGATAAGGGTGAAACCTTCTTCCTCCCTGTGCAGGTTCCGCATGGCCTGTGCAATTTTAAGCATCATCTTTTTCACCTCCTCCCCGTAAGTTTTTATCTATGTAAAAAGGCTTCCCTTGATAGGGCTTCAGCCTTGGGAAAGCTAGATCATCTCGTATATGCCGAACATGGGCTGGATGATGGAGATCATCAAGATACCCACAAAAAGTCCCACGGCAACAAGCATGACCGGCTCAACAATGGAGCTCAGGCGGTCCAGGATAAATGTCAGCTCGCCTTCGTAAAAATCTGCAGTGCGCGAAAGCATGCTGTCAAGAGCGCCGCTCTCCTCACCGGTGTGGATCATCTCCACCAGCATGGGCGGAAAGATGCCGCTTGCAGCCAGCGGCAGGGCCAGGGGCTGTCCCTGCCGGATCACCCGCCGCGATTCCGTCAGGGCCCCTCCCAGGGCAGTGTTGTTGATCACTCTTTCCACCAGCTCCAGCGCCTGCATCAGGCCTACCCCGCTGGACAGAAGCGTGCCCAGGGTGCGGGCAAAACGGGCTACAATCATGGTGCTGTAGATCTTGCCGTATATGGGCAGCCTTAACTGAAGCCGGTCAAAGCGGTCTCGCCCCCGGGGGGTGCGCACATAACGGAGCAGCGCGATGGCCAGCAGGATCAGAGCAGGAACGAGAATGTACCAGTAACCGATAACAAAATTGCTTACCGCCAGCAGCGCCCGCGTGAAAAAGGGCATTTCACAGCCCATGTCATCAAATATACCCGCAAACTTCGGAATGACAAAGAGAACCATGAGCGCCATCACCCCCACAGCCAAACAGGAGACGATGATGGGGTATGTTGTAGCTGAGCGGATTTTCTCCTCCAGGTCGTGCTGGTTCTGGAAATGTGCAGCCATCCTTTCCATAACGGCATCAAGAATGCCGCCGGCTTCACCTGCCTCAACCATACTCACAATAATTTTCGGGAAAAATTCACCGTGTTTCGCCAGGGCATCGGCCAGGGCGCCGCCGCGTTCCACATCGAGCGAGACTTCGCGAAGCCGATCCCTTAAAGCTCCGTTTTCACACTGCTGGGCCAGAATCTTCAATATCTGCAGCACGGTGATCCCGGCCTGTAGCATGGTGGAAAACTGGCGGCAGAAAACCATGAAATCCCGGCTATTGGGTTTTTTATCCTGCAGCCTCTCCCGAAGGCTTTTCAGTGAGACATCCTGTCTCTGCAACAATACCGACTGCTCTTTGATGCTTATGACAAAAAGATCCCTGGACCGGAGTTGCTCAAGGGCATCGCGCAGACTCCCGGCGCTCAGTACACCCGCGTCGGTTTCACCTTCCAGATTTCTGGCTACATAACGATAATTAGCCAAGCTGTTTACTCCTTTGCTTTAACTGTAGCGACCTTCCAGCCCCGCCGGACCACCAGCCGCCGCTCCATCCGGCCCCTCCTGGACCCGGTCAAGGGACCTGGCAAGCTCATCCGACGAGGTGGCATTCTCCAGCGCGGCCTGCCGGCTTATCGCCCCCTGCCTGCACAGCTCTTCGAGATGGCGGTCCATGAGCTGCATCCCCTGACGACCGCCGGTCTGGATAACTGAATAGATCTGGTGAACCTTGCCCTCCCGGATCAGGTTGCGCACCGCAGGGTTGGTCACCAGAATCTCCACCGCTGGAACGCGCCCCCGACCGTCCTTGCGCCTGAGCAGGCGCTGGGCCACAACCCCGATCAGGGTATTGGCCAGCTGGATGCGCACCTGCTGCTGCTGGTGAGGCTCAAAAACGTCGATAACCCGGTCAATGGTCTGCACCGCGTCAACGGTGTGCAGAGTAGCCATAACCAGGTGGCCCGTTTCGGCGGCGGTGATGGCCGTTGAGATGGTCTCCAGGTCGCGCATCTCACCAACGAGTATGACGTCGGGATCCTGCCGCAGCGCCGCCCGCAGCGCTGCTGCAAAGGTGGAGCTGTCCTGACCGATCTCTCTCTGGTTAATCATGCAGTTTTTGTTGTAGTGGAGATATTCGATGGGATCCTCCAGTGTAACAATATGACAGCTGCGCTGCTGGTTGATCAAATCGATGAGCGAAGCCTGGGTTGTTGATTTGCCGCTGCCGGTAGGGCCGGTTACCAGGAGCAACCCTTTATGGTAAGCTGTAAATCCCTGGATCACTTCCGGAAGCCCCAGCGAGTTCAGCGTGGGGATTTCGGTATTGATCACGCGCATGGCAATTGCGATACTGCCTCTCTGTCGGTATATATTCACCCTGAAGCGGGCCAGGCCCGGGCGGGAATAAGCAAGGTCAATCTCTCCCCGCTCTTTAAAAACCGTTTCCTGTTTTTTATCCATGATCAATCCGGCCAGTGCTTCAGTATCCTTGGGACCCATGGGCGGTCCGTCCAAGGGAAGCAGCTCGCCGTTCAGCCGCAGCACCGGCGGCAGCCCTACCGAAAAATGCAGGTCAGAGGCTTTTTGAGTTACCGCCGTCTGCAGAAGAGGGATGATCTGCCTTTCCATTTCGCTCACTCCGCTGTTCATTCTAAGATCAAGGCCTGTCCAGTCCCACCCCTTCTAGAGGTAACCTCCCTCGGTCGGCCGCGCCGCCACCTCAACACGGTGGAGAGCCTGCGCGGCTACTTCCGTCTCCCCGGCGCTGCCTGTAACAGTGGCTTCATTTGACAGAACGGACGGCGCCCCCTCCGGGACAGTGTAGCTGAATGAAAATCTCACCGAGCGCCCCACACTCAGGCTGCCGATAGTGTTGCACCAGAATTTGCCGAAGAGCGGCGCAGTTACTTTCACCCCGCCCAGGGGGACAGTGCCGCTATTGGTAATGTTAAAGCGGAAGGTGATCATCTCGCCGGGCTGCGCCTTTTCGGGGCCGGTAATCTCCATGGCGATCTCGGGGTTGGCCACATCGATGATCTCGATGCGGTAGTTGTCTTCTGAAAATACCTCCATGGATTTAAAAAGCCCCTGAACCGTGGTCCCCATATCCACTGTTCCGCTAAGCCCCTCGGGAATAAAAGAACCCATGCTGAAGTTGGACATCCCGCCTGCGGGAAGGTCGCCGATAGTATAGCGCCACCCTTCCCCGAGAAGGGGATCGGTCACGGCAACCCCGCTTAAGGGGACATTGCCTGTATTGATAACGATAAACTGGTATTCAACAGACTCTCCCACCTCCGCCTGAAGGGGCCCGCTTTTCTCGATGGTCAGCGAAGGCTGGGCCACCTCGAAGATCATGGCGCTTTGCGCCTCCACCACTGTTGAGCCAAACCGGGAGGTGGCGGCGATCTCAATCTCAAGGGAAGTTTCATCACATTCGGGAGCGGTGAGTTCGGCACTGAACAGCTCCCGCTGCCCCGGGGCAAGCTTATCAATGCGGTGGCTCCACCGGGGATCAAATTGAGGCGCTTTGATCTCCAGATCGCTCAGCATTGCCGTTCCGCTGTTGAGCACTGCAAATTCAAGGATAACAGCTTCTCCGGCAGAGATCAGCTCAGGACCACTGCTCTCCAGCTGCAGGGCAGGTTCAGGTTCAGCCGCTGCGACAGCTTCGCCCCCGGCTATATCGATGGAATCAGATACTGCTTCGCCCACAACAGGCAAACTAAATGAAGGCATGGCGGCAACCGGTTCAAGTTCCTGAAGCTCATCTATACCGGTGCCGCTGTATGCAACCCTGGCCACCTCGGCGATTGTAGTTTCCCCGTTTTCAATACGGTTCAATCCCTCCAGCAGCAGGGGAACCATGCCCAATTCGACAGACTTTGCAAAAAGCTCATCAGCCGATACCCTCTCCAGGATTAAACGGATCATCTCCCGGTTCATGGCCATCATCTCATGAATGGCAAAACGCCCGCGGTATCCTGTCTCGTTGCATTGGCGGCAGCCTTTGCCGTGCAGCAGCGTCTCCGGAGCCTCTTTACCGAAGGCGTTGCGGAAAATTGCCCTCTCCTGGGCCGACAGCCGGTAGCTCTCCTTGCATTGCTCGCAGATTTTGCGCACCAACCGCTGTGCCACCACGCCCACGAGCGAAGAGGTAATCAGGTAGCTGTCAACGCCCATATCGAGAAGACGGGTGATGGTGGAGCAGGCGTCGTTGGTATGGAGCGTGCTCAAAACGAGGTGCCCGGTCAGCGCGGCCCGCGTAGCCATCTCCGCCGTCTCAAGGTCGCGGATTTCGCCGATCATGATCACATTGGGATCCTGCCGCAGAATACTGCGCAGTGCATTGGCAAAAGTAAGATTGATCCGGGGGTTGACCTGGACCTGGTTGATCCCGTCAAGGCGGTATTCAACAGGATCCTCAACGGTGATAATATTCTCTTCAGCCCGGTTTAGATAATTCAGCGCCGAATACAGTGTCGTAGTCTTGCCGCTACCGGTAGGCCCGGTAACCAGGATCATGCCCGTATGGCTGAGTAAAAAATTATGGAATGTCTGATAATTCTTCTCCGAAAAGCCCAGCTTGTCCAGGGGGAGAATAACCCTTTCACGATCCAGGATACGAATAACCACTTTTTCTCCGTGTATGGTGGGCATGGTTGAAACGCGCATGTTCACATCTCTCAGCCCCACCTGGATGGTGATGCGGCCGTCCTGCGGCATCCTCCGCTCGGCAATGTCCAGGTTGGCCATGATCTTGATTCGCGAAACCAGAAGGGGCTGGGTGTCTTTTGGCGGCGTCATCAGATCATGCAAGATCCCGTCGATGCGCATGCGCACACGGACACCCTTGTCCATCGGCTCGATATGAATATCGCTGGCCCCCTCGCCCACCGCCTGGTGGATCAGGGAGTTGACCACACGTACAATGGGCGCCTCCTCTACCAGCGCCCTTAGCTGAGCTATCTCGTCGTCAGATTGTTCCTTCACCTCAGCATCTTCAAGTGTTTCAGCAAGGCTGAATAGCTGCTCGATGGTTTGGGTTATGGAGCTCTCCGAGGCAAGCACCGGTTCAACTTTAAGGCCTGTAAGCATTTCTACATCATCGATGGCGATAATATTCATTGGATCGGCCATGGCCAGCTTGATCACGCTCCCCTGTTTTTCAATGGGGATGACAAGGTGGCGCTTGGCCAGGTACAGCGGAATGGAGGTAGCCACTTCAGGGTTGATGTTGTAGTTATAGAGGTTAACCTGGTCAATACCCAGCTGCTTTTCCAATATCTCGACCAGCTCTTCTTCGGTGATCAAGCGCCTTTCGATCAATATCTGACCAATCCTTTTATGGCTTGAAACCTGTTCCGTCATTGATTCCTGGAGCTGCTGCTCCGTGATCACGCCGGCATCGACAAGAACATCACCCAATCGTTTTCTGGCAAAACTACCCATAGCTTTTCCCTCCCGGCGAAGATGGCAAAATATCTTGATTTTATCTTATTATCCATGAAATGCTTGAATTTGTCAACCTTCCGCGATCACTCACTTATAATCTTACCTAAGGGGGATCGGCTCACTCACGACGAAA
>CAYTXG010000028.1:0-17951 GCA_964441025.1 uncultured Syntrophomonadaceae bacterium | reverse complement strand
CTTCCACCTTAAGAATCAAAACGTCCTTGATCGTGTCTCCCTCTTCATCAATGCTTGTTTTGCCGGTAATGCCCGGAAAATCCCTGGTGGCGGCAATACCATCGCGGATCTGCTCCGGGGTGGCTCCCTTTGTTTTGATGGCGTCGATCACGATGCGGGCGGCATCATAACCCTGCGCAGCAAACATATCCGGCTCTTCGCCGTATTTGTCCTTATAGGCCTTGACAAAGTTCTGTACCGCTTCTGTAGGATCATCGGGGTAGAATCCGGAAGTGGCCAGCGTCCCTTCAATTGCTTCTCCCCCGATATCGATGAACGCCACATTACATAGGCCGTCGGCGCCGAGCAGCTGCACTTCCAGCCCCAGATCCTTGGCCTGCTGGGCGATCTTGGCCGCATCCATGTAGTAACCGCCGATGTACAGGCAATCGGGATTTTCCTGTTTAATTGCCGTTAGCTGGGCTTTGAAATCTTCGTCATTATCCATAAAGCTTTCAACAGCCACTACTTCCGCGATTTCCTTTGCCTTGTCTTCAAAAGCCTCTCTCAATGACTTTCCGTAGCTGTTATTAGTGTAAAAGATGGCGAATTTGTTCAAGCCCAGTTCATCCACGGCAAACTCGCAAAGCTGCACTGCCTGAACTTCGTCGGAGAGACAGTTCCGGAAAAGGTAGTCATTGTCAAGTGTCAGGCCTGCTTCTGTGGAGGACGGTGAAATGGTCGGAATGCCAGCATCCTTGACAATGGGCCCACCCGCTGCGGTTTCATCGCTTAAAACTGCTCCGACGATCACATTGACTTTGTCAATGTCAATCAATTTCTGGAAAGCATTGGCGGCCTTGGCCCAGTCCCCTTCCGTGTCTTCTGAGATCAGCTTCAGGGTAACATCGCCCAGTTCGCCTGACACATTGGCTTCTTCTACGGCAATTTCCACAGCACGGAGAATGTTGGTCCCGTAGTTAGCATTAGGGCCGGACAGCGGTCCCACTGTGCCAATTTTGACTACGACTTCACCGTCTTCACCATTTGCGGGCTCTTTAGGAGCGCAGCCTGCAACTGCGAGAAGGAGGGCCAGGCTGATAAAAATAGCCATAACCATGATCTTATTGCTCTTTCTTCCTGTCATCTTGTTTCCCCCTTGTTTCTGCTTGTTCCTTTTTTGATTGGCCTTCCAAATATCAAACCCGTTTTTTTATAGAAATACCCCTTGCAGAGCACCCCCTCCTCACGCCTGAATAATTAAAGAAGAACGTTTTTGGGTTTGAAACCTTTGGTTTAGGCAGTCTACAAAGAACAATGATATTAAAATATCTTATATTCAACGTGAATCCCAAAAATCCTTCAAAGAAAAAAAATAATTATTTTTACTCAATGGCGGTCTGCTGTCGTCTGCATAATTATAAATTTTTTTATAAAATGGGACATTGCCAGTACAGGGAGGGGTAAGACATTGAGCCATTTGCGTTCTTTGAAAACACCTGGTAGCCAATGCTTTGCGCACAGGGGTAAAAACATTTTACCCCATCAGAATGCTGAGATATAAGGCTTTCTGCGAGCAAGTTCTGCGCTAACCAGGGAATTGACCCCATCAGTTGTAGATCTATTTGATCGTTTAGATCTAGTGGATCTGTTTGGAATATAACAACATAGTAGGGATTAGAAGGGAAATCCGCTCCCTTTGTCTAAGTAGTTTGTGAGAAAACCCAAGACAGGGGAGGGGATTTCCGTGGCCATTATACCACAACAGAAACTGTTTGGATGGGAAGATTTAGAGGGACTAGGTGATCTGGAAAGACTACGCCTTGTTCTAGAGCAAATGCCGGATGAAAGGCTCATGCAACGTTTGGAACGTGAACGGGGCCGGGGACGCTTATTGAAAAGCTTTGGGAAGACCATGCCATCAGGCTGATCATTGATATCAGGGATTGCTGGAAAGACAGTGAAAAAACCCGATTGTTGGAGGGTTATGAGAACATAGTCTACGATTATCGGGGAACCGTCTACTGTTGTTGCCCACAAGAGGGAAAGTTACGCGAAATGGCTTACGCCGGTGTGGAGAGAAAGCGCGGGGCGTTAAAATATCGCTGCCCAGCCCGGCACTACGGCATAAAGTGCAAAGGTGAGCAAAGTTGCCCGGTGAAGAGCAGCATCCGTGTTTACATGTCGGGGGATAAACGACTTTTTACCTCCTTGCCGCGTTCCAGCTACCGCTGGAAAAAGCTGTACAGCAAACGTACAGCAGTAGAAAGGGTCAACAGTCGTCTGGATGTTTCCTTTGGTTTTGAGCGTCATTTTGTCCGAGGGCTTAAAAAAATGAATTTCAGGTGTACGCTGGCTATGTGTATCATCCTGGTCATCGCTCTGGGTAGGGTGAAAGAGAAGAGACCGGATCTGATGCGCAGTTTGGTCCGATCCCCTTAGGAGGACCTTAAGGCAGGAACCACAGCTCAGGGGGGGTAGTGTCTCAAAATTGTAAAGATGTGGCGATATATGCCAATTCAGGGGGATTAATGCCCTGTCAACACCAGAAAAATAACCATCGTATCTGTCAGGGAGGGCATTTATTGCTTTTTTCTTGCTGACTTTTGCTTACAACAGCTTACAACGCAGCCTTACAACGCAAATGCCTGTTATTAAAAAGGCATTGTAATTGAGATACATATATGTTATTATTATTACTTATTTGACAGCAACAGGGCGCTGTGTTACTATGATTCGAGGGGGATGCGAGGAGGCGGATGGCTTGTTCAATATTGGAGACAGGGTCGTTTACCCCATGCACGGCGCCGGGGTGATAGAGTCAATTGAGGAGAAGGAGATTCTTGGCGTCCGCAAAAAATATTACGTTATGAAAATGCCCGTTGGAGAGATGAAGGTGATGATTCCGACGGACAGCATCCTCAGGGTGGGGCTTCGCGGTGTCATTGATAAAGATAAGATTGCGGAAGTGTTTGACATATTGCGGAATCACAACGGGGAGATGTCCCCCAACTGGAACCGCCGCTATCGTGAACATCTTGAAAAAATTAAAAGCGGTGATATTCTGGAAGTTGCCGAAGTAGTGCGCAATCTCACGCTGCGCGATCGAGAAAAGGGCCTTTCCACAGGGGAACGGAAAATGCTCGACAGCGCCAGGCAGATTATGATTAGCGAGCTGCTCCTGGTTCAGGGTGTCGATCAATCAGAAATAATCAGCGCTTTCGAGGGGATTTTCGAGGAGTATCCCCGCTAATCATCCATCAGTTCCATACCTCCAACAACAAATGTATAATCCGGCTTGATTATAGGTAAAACTATACGTTATAATTATGCTGGAGCGGGGTCTTCAGGGTGTTTCATGCATGATTAATCCCTTTTATTGTTAGGAGGTGATTGAGATGATTCGCAAAGTTTTAAGGGCCCTGGGCACGATTCTGGGAATTGTTACCGGTATGATTATATTTTATTATGCGGCGCCCGGGGTTGTTGCCGTAATCGGCGGCCCGGCGATTACCTTTTCAGCCTGGGGTTATTCCGCTGTGGGCGGTGCCCTGTTTGGGCTGCTTTTTTACTTTATTACCAATCCCGTCGTTGATGCCTGCCGCCGTTTTCTGGATTGGTGCGAAAGCAGAATCAAGAAGGTCCCGACCCAGGATATCATCCTTGTCGTTGCCAGTATGATCATTACGCTGGTCCTGGGTCTGCTTATCAGCTACCCCATCTATAAAATTCCCCATGCCGGTGTTTATATTGCCCCGGTGGTCATTCTGATGCTTGTTTTTATTGGGGTTCGCTTTATATATAACCGCAAGGAAGAGTTCGCCTTTCTTACTTCATTTTTTAACCGGAGCTCACGCGCCACTGCCGCCGCGGATAATGAAACCTTTAAAATTCTTGACACCAGTGCTATCATAGACGGGCGCATTGTGGATATCTGCAAAACCGGGTTTCTGGAGGGGATTATTGTTGTAGCCGGTTTTGTTCTTGAGGAGCTCCGCCATATTGCCGATTCCCCCGATCTTTTAAAACGCAACAGGGGGCGGCGGGGCCTTGATATCCTGAACAAGATCCAAAAAGAGATGGATACGCCGGTGCAGATTTATGAAGGCGATTTTGAAGAGCTTGCGGAAGTGGACAGCAAGCTGGTCCGGCTGGCCAAGGTGCTGAACGGTAAAATCATCACTAATGACTTCAACCTGAACAAGGTTTGTGAACTCCAGGGAATCACCGTTTTGAATATTAATGAGCTGGCCAACGCAGTGAAACCCGTGGTCTTGCCCGGTGAGGAGATGACGGCACAAATCATCAAAGACGGCAAGGAAATCGGCCAGGGAGTGGCCTACCTCGAAGATGGAACCATGGTTGTTGTTGAAGGCGGCAAGCGCCACATTGGTGAAACGATAGATGTTCTGGTCACCAGCGTTTTGCAAACAGCTGCCGGCCGAATGATATTTGCCAAGCCGAAAAGCGCGGCGGAAAAATACTCTGGGGTCAAGTAAATGCAGGTTGACGTGCTCATCGCCGCTTCGGGCCGGGGGCAGCGCATGGGCGGTGAAATCAAAAAACAGTACCTTATGCTCGAAGGGGTTCCCATCCTGGCCCGCACATTGGACCTGTTTACTCGCCACCGGGCGGTAGAACGTATTGCCGTTATTGTTCCTCCCGGTGAGACAGGGTATGCCTGTGATATGCTAAAGGCGTACTGTCCCCTGGAAAAGGTTGCGTTTATTGAAGGGGGCCGGCGCCGGCAGGATTCCGTGTGGCGCGGGCTTCAGGAAGTTTCACCGGAGGCGGAGATGGTCTGTATTCATGACGGAGTCCGCCCTTTTGTTACCTGCGGGCTTTTCGATGCTGTATTGAAGGCGGCGCTGCGCTACGGCGCCGCTGTTCCCGTAATCCCCATGACAGATACATTGAAAGAGATCTCCGGCAGCGGCATGATCCGGTGCACTATGTCCCGTGAAAAGCTGGTAAGGGCGCAAACGCCGCAAATATTCAGGAGACGCTTGATCCTGGATGCTTACCGGAGAGCGCAAGCCCTGGGCGTCGAAGCCACTGATGATGCCGGCCTTCTGGAACTGCTGGGCGGAGAGATCTGCGCCGTGGCCGGCAGCGCCTCCAATATCAAGATAACCGATCCTCTGGACCTTGCTGTTGCCGGGGTGCTGATCAAAAGGGGGTGCTAGGGCTGTTTCGAGTGGGTATCGGTTTTGATCTGCACCGCCTTGCCCGGGGGATTCCCCTGATCATCGGCGGGGTTACAATTCCCTTTCCCCAGGGGCTGGAAGGTTATTCCGACGCCGATGTGCTGCTGCACGCGCTCATGGATGCCATGCTCGGCGGGGCCGGGCTTCGTGATATCGGCTGCTATTTTCCTCCGGGAGATGAACGTTACCTTAATATATCGAGTCTGAAACTTTTGGATGAGGTGGGAAGAATAATTGGCAGGGAGAGCTATCATGTAGCGAATACCGATATGATTATAATTGCCCAGGCCCCGCAGCTGGATCCCTTTGTTGAGGATATGAAGAAGAACATCGCCTCGGTCCTCGATCTTCCGGGGGGCGCCGTATCCATTAAAGCAACCACTACCGAGGGGATGGGAGTATGCGGACGGGGTGAAGCGATTGCCGCCCAGGCAGCAGTGCTGCTGCGGTCCCGGGCTTGAGGTTTCAGGGAGCCTGTGGCGTTTATCCTGCGATCACTTTGCCACATAGCCTTCACCCTTTTCCAACAGAATCCCACTGCAGAGTTCCAGCGGCGCGCCTTCACGGGGCAGCCATGCGAAAGTCTTTTTTAAGCAAACAGAAATACCGGACAGCGTTACCCCTTTGGCGCGCTGCTGGGGGGCGAACAGCGGCAGCTGGGCAGTTCCGGGAGGCCGGCAAAGATGACTGAAAAGAAGCGCTGGTTGAAATACGCACGCTACATTAATTTGGCGTTTTCTTTCGGGATATCCATGATCCTGACCATGCTGCTGGGTATTTTCGGCGGAGACTGGCTTGACCGGCGCCTGGGAACATCTCCGTTATTTTTGCTGCTGGGTATTTTTTTAAGTGTGGGGGCAGGATTTTATAACTTATGGAGCGAATTATCTAAATTAGTTGAAATAGATAAACATAAAAAACTAGAAGAAGAGAAACAACATGAAGTAACAGTTGATACTTGTCAGGTTAATGAAGGAGATAATGGAGAGCGGTAGAATATAATAATTCAGCGGCGCTAGAAATAACTGAAAAAGGAAAGTAGAATAAGAAATATGGGTGCCTCCAGTGATAACAGGGTTAATAGTACTGAAAAAACAATGCTTGTGCTGGGCGCGGTAATTGCAATTGTTGCGCTGTTACTGGGTTACCGGTTATATGCGCTGGGGGTCCTATTGGCAGCTTTTGCGGCCTGGCAGCTTTATCGCTGGCAGATGGTCGCTGTCACAAATCAGGAGGGTATCCCTCCCCAAAAAGCCACTGCCAGGCTGATAACCCGTTCACTAATCAGGATGCTCATTCTCTTCAGTTTTTTAGGGCTTTCCATACTGGTTGGAGTGCCTTTTCTTTTTGGTGTTATGACCGGCCTCTTTCTTCAAGTAGCGACATATATGGGTCAATCGTTTTGCTTGATATTTAGGAAAGGAGGAACAGCTTAATTGGGTTTTGAAGCCTTGCAGGGGGTATTGGAGCATGTTCAGCCGTCGGTTGTGTTTTACCTGGGTTCGATTCCTATAACCTCCACCGTGGTCAATACCTGGGTGATCATGGCCGTCCTACTGCCCCTGGCTTATGTTCTCACCAGGAAACTCAGCATAGTCCCCCGGGGAGCCCAGCATCTCCTGGAGATGCTGGCCGGATTTTTCTATGATCTCCTGGAGAGCAACATGGGCAGGGAAGGGCGGAAATATCTTCCGCTGGTAGGCACTCTCTTTGTGTTTATCCTGTTTCTAAATCTCTCCTGGTTGATTCCGGGCATGAGGCCGCCGACAACAGATCTGTCGACCACGGTTGGCTTTGCAGTAGTTACCATAATCGTAGTACAGCTCATAGGTATCAGGAAACAGGGGCTCTGGGGTTATATCAAGCATTTTTTCCAGCCTAATCCCTTTCTTTTTCCCCTGAACGTCATTGAAGAGCTGGTTAAGCCGGTATCGCTTTCGCTCCGTCTTTTTGCGAACATGTTTGGCGAGAAGACAGTGGTTGCCGTGCTGTTTGCGCTCATACCCTTTTTGGTGCCTACCCCGGTAATGATATTGGGGGTAATTATGGGTCTTATTCAAGCCCTGGTCTTCTCGCTGTTGACAGTAATCTATATAACCAGCCTGGTCCAGGGACACTAAAAATTGATTGGGAGGTAGGTAATAATGGGTTATTTAAGTGTAGCGCTGGCCGTAGCCCTGGCTGCTTTTGGTTCCGCGTACGCTCAAGGTATAGCTGCGCGTGCTGCCATGGAGGGTACTGCCAGGCAGCCGGAGGCTGCCGGAGATATCAGGACCACTTTGATTCTGGCTCTGGCATTTATCGAAGCGTTGACCCTCTTTTCCTTTGTGATCGCCATCCTTCTATGGACTAAAGTTGTCTAAACGGCAAGGGCGGATAAATCCATATTCTCATTTATCCGCCCCGGCTTCTCAAAAATAAAGGGGGTGACGTTATGGGAGCCATATTTGAGGCCCTAAAATTTGACCCTGCGACTTTCCTTCTCCAGGCGCTAAATGTTGCGGTGGTCATAGTGATTCTCTATTTTATTCTCTGGAAACCGCTTTCAAAAAGCTTTAACGACAGAGAAGAGCAGATCGGCGGCGATTTGAACAAAGCATCCTCTGCCAGGGTAGAGGCGGAGGAGTTATTGTCCAGTTACCAGCACAAAATCGATGAGGCACACCGGGAAGCCCAGACTATCCTGGAAAAGACTACAAAGATGGCCGAAACCACCCGCGTGGAAATAGTAGCCCAGGCCCGGGAGGAAGCCGGCCGGGTTATGGAGCAGGCCCGGATGGAAATAGAAAGAGAGAAAAGGGCGGCCCTGGCGGATATTCGACAGCAAGCCGCAGACCTGGTGGTGACTACGGCCGGCAAGGTCATGGCTCGCGCTCTTACCCCAGGCGACCAGGAGCATCTGGTTAAGGAGGCTCTTTCGGAGGTGGAAAGGTTACAGTGAGTCAGGACAAAATAGCCCGGGTCTATGCCGAAGCCCTTTTTTCCGAAGCGCGGAAAATGGGGCGGGCTGAAGAGCTGGGAGAAGAGCTGCTTTCCTTGAAAAGAAGAGTGGAGGAAGATGCAAAGATTCGCAAAATCCTCCAGCACGAGCTTATTTCTGCCCAGGGGAAAGAAAAAGCGCTGCGGGATCTTTTACCCCAGCTGTTGAGCAGGGAAGATCAGGAAACGATCATCTCCATTGTCCCCGAGTATGAGCGCCTGCTGGACAGAGAGAAAGATGTGGAGCCGGTAGAGGTAACGCTGGCTTCATCCATTACTCCTGCCCTTGAGTCTGAGCTGAAGCAGAGGCTGGCGGGGATAGTAGGAAAAAAAGTCCGCCTGGTTATGAAAATCGATCCTGGAATACTGGGGGGAATGGTGCTGCGCTGGAAAGACCGGGTCATAGATGCCAGCGCAAAAAGAAAGCTAAAGCTCATAGGCGACCACTTAAAGACAGTTTGACATGCGCTATTGTTAAGCTGATGTAAAGGGGTGATCGGGTTTTGGATAACAAGATCGATGAGATTACCGGCATTCTGATGCAGCAGATTGAACGCTATGAGCTGGAGATAGAGATAGAGAGCAAAGGCATCGTGACCTATGTAGGTGACGGCATCGCTCGCGTTCAGCTGGAACATGTTATGGCCGGCGAGCTCCTTGAATTTCCGGGGGGTGTCTTCGGCATGGCTTTGAACCTGGAACAAGACAGTGTAGGAGCTGTAATTTTGGGTCCATACCTGCATATCAAGGAAGGGGACGAAGTGAAACGGACCTCCCGGATCATGGAGGTGCCCGGGGGCGATGCTCTCATCGGCAGGGTGGTCAACCCTGTGGGGGTGCCCCTGGACGGCAAAGGACCGATTCACACCGACACATTCCGCCCGGCGGAATTCAGCGCCCCGGGGGTGATCCAGCGCCAGCCGGTGAGCGTGCCTCTGCAAACGGGGATCAAGGCTATCGATACTATGATTCCCATCGGCCGGGGGCAGCGGGAGCTGATTATCGGCGATCGCCAGACGGGGAAAACAGCTATTGCTGTTGATACCATCATTAATCAGAAGGGCCAGGATGTTCTCTGCATATACGTGGCTGTCGGGCAAAAAGCCTCCACAGTGGCCTCGG
This sequence comes from uncultured Syntrophomonadaceae bacterium, assembly GCA_964441025.1. Taxonomy (GTDB): domain Bacteria; phylum Bacillota; class Dethiobacteria; order DTU022; family DTU022; genus JAAZIN01. The sequence goes on along the minus strand of CAYTXG010000028.1, from coordinate 8,664 downwards.
TTATTCAGAAGCTCGAGGAGACAGGCGCTATGGAATATACCACCCTGGTGGTGGCCAATGCCGGGGAAGCGGCGCCTCTGCTCTACATGGCGCCTTATGCCGGCTGCGCCATGGGCGAGTATTTTATGTACGAGCAGAACAGGGATGTCCTTGTGGTTTACGATGATCTGTCGAAACATGCAGTAGCCTACCGGGAGCTCTCCCTTCTTCTTAGAAGGCCCCCCGGTCGGGAAGCCTATCCCGGAGATATTTTTTACCTGCACTCCCGCCTGCTGGAGAGGGCGGTCTGTCTGCATGAATCTTTCGGCGGCGGTTCGCTTACCGCTCTGCCCATCATTGAAACGCAGGCCGGAGACGTGTCCGCCTATATCCCGACCAATGTAATCTCCATTACCGACGGCCAGATCTACCTGGAATCGGATCTTTTTTATGCCGGCCAGCGTCCGGCAATCAACGTGGGGCTGTCGGTTTCACGAGTCGGCGGGGCGGCCCAGCTGACGGCGATGAAACAGGTCGCCGGGCACCTTCGACTGGATCTCGCTCAGTACCAGGAGCTGGCGGCTTTTGCCCAGTTTGGGACGGATCTTGATAAAGCCACCCAGTCCAGGCTGACCCAGGGCGAACGGATGATGGAGCTTCTTAAACAGGTCCAGTACCGGCCCATGCCTGTGGAAGAGCAGATCGCAGTTATCTTTGCGGGAGTTAACCGATATCTGGACGACCTGCCTGTAGAAAGGGTCAAAGCCTTTGAACAGGAATTCCTCCGCTTTTTACACGGCAGCCATCCCCATCTTCTGAAAAACATCAGCGATAAGAAAGCCCTGGATGAGGGGATGGAGGAAGAACTTAAAAGGACCATTCTAGAATTTAAGGAGAGGTTTGCACCTCCGGCCGGCGAGGAGGCCTCTTGATTAAAGAGAAACCCGGGAAGCCGGGTGGCGGAAGACAAAGGCGGTGGAATCCTTGCCCAATATTAGGGATATAAAACGGCGCATCCAGGCCATTGGCAATATCCAGCATGTAACCAGGGCCATGAAAATGGTGGCCGCGGCCAAACTGCGCCGGGCTCAAAGCCAGGTTTGGGCGGCACGCCCTTACGCTTACAAAATAGCCGAAGTGGTCGGCCGCCTGGCCCTGGCGCCCCAGGCCCGCGAAATTTCGCTTGTCGCCCCCCGGGAGGTTGGCAAAGTGGGCTATGTTCTGATCACCGGCGATCGGGGGCTTGCCGGGGCTTATAATGCCAACCTGATTAGCTTAACTGTGGACCGCCTGAAAAGAGAAGAGCATCCTGTTGCGCTGGTGGCGGTAGGCGGTAAAGGCGCGCGCTACTTTTTGAGGAAACCCGTTGAAATGTTGAAATATTACGAAGCTATTGAAGATGAACCCGACATGTCTCAGGCCCGGGAGCTGGCCCGTCAGTTGATGGATCTCTATCTTGATGGAGTGCTGGATGAGGTAAACCTGATCTACGCCCGTTTTCATTCGGCGCTTCGCCACGAAATCCGGGTGGACAGGTTTTTACCTGTAGTTACACCAACGCTGAAGCCGGCTGAGGGAATCGATTATATTTACGAACCGGAGCCCAGGAGTATGTTGGAGATAATTTTGCCCCGCTATTGCGAGATGCGGGTTTTCCAGGCCCTCCTGGAGGCCAAAGCAAGTGAGCACAGTGCCAGGATGGTAGCTATGGAGAGCGCCACCGGCAATGCCGGCGAAGTTATTGAACAGCTGACCCTTTCTTTCAATAAAGCACGCCAGGCTGCCATAACCAGTGAAATTGTGGAGATAGCAACGGGTGCGGAGGCTTTGAAGGCCTACAGTTAAAGGAGGAAGATTAATTTCATGAACGAGGGAAAGGTTGTGCAAGTCATAGGGCCTGTTGTTGATGTGGAATTTCTTGAAGATAACCTGCCCGATTTGTACAATGCCGTTGTCATAAAGGAGGACCGGATCAACCTGACCATGGAGGTTATGCAGCATCTGGGTAATAATACCGCCCGCTGTGTGGCCCTTGCCTCCACCGACGGACTGCAGGCGGGCATGAAAGTTATAGATACGGAATCACCGATTAAAGTGCCTGTGGGCCCCGGGACGCTGGGCAGGCTTTTCAATGTGGTCGGAGAGCCCATTGATGATAAAGGGCCCGTGGAGGCGGAAGAGCGCTGGCCCATTCACCGTGCCCCCCCATCCTTTGAAGAGCTGGCTCCTTCCACGGAAATCCTGGCAACAGGGCTGAAAGTTCTTGATCTTCTTGCTCCCCTGCCCAAGGGGGGGAAGATGGGTCTTTTCGGAGGCGCCGGAGTGGGAAAGACGGTTTTGATCATGGAGCTAATTCGCAACGTAGCTTATGAGCATGGAGGCAACTCCGTTTTTGCCGGTGTGGGCGAGCGGACCAGGGAAGGAAATGAGCTTTACCTGGAAATGATTGAATCGGGGGTTCTCGATAGGACGGTTCTGGTATTCGGCCAGATGAATGAACCCCCCGGCGCCCGGCTGCGGGTGGGGTTGACGGGGCTGACTGTTGCCGAATACCTGCGCGATAAGGGAGGGCGGGATGTTCTTCTCTTTATCGACAACATTTTCCGTTTTGTCCAGGCCGGCTCTGAAGTCTCAGCATTGCTGGGCCGCATGCCCTCGGCGGTGGGTTACCAGCCCACCCTGGCTACTGAGATGGGAAACCTGCAGGAGCGGATCACGTCGACCAAGAGCGGCTCCATCACATCGGTCCAGGCGATCTATGTGCCTGCAGACGACCTCACCGATCCGGCCCCGGCGACCACCTTTGCCCATCTTGACGGCACCATTGTTCTCTCGCGGCAGCTGGTCGAGCTGGGGATCTACCCTGCAGTGGACCCGCTCGATTCCACATCGCGGCTCCTTGATCCCCTCATTGTAGGAGAGGAACATTACGAAGTGAGCCGGGGGGTGCAGAGCATACTGCAGCGCTACAAGGAACTTCAGGATATTATTGCGATTCTGGGTATTGAAGAGCTCTCAGACGAAGATAAGCTGATCGTGGCCCGGGCCCGCAAGGTTCAGCGTTTTCTTTCCCAGCCCTTCCACGTTGCGGAGGTTTTTACAGGCAGACCGGGAGTATATGTGCCTTTGAGCGAGACCCTGAAAGGATTTAAAGAGATCCTGGAAGGGCGTCACGACAGCCTGCCTGAGCAATCTTTCTACATGGTGGGCAGCATAGAGGAGGCAGTTAAAAAAGGACAGGAGCTGCTCTGATGAGTCCTGCAACATTCGAGGTTGTCACTCCTGAGGAGAAGATTTTAGAAGAAGAGGTGGAGAGCGTTATTGCTCCGGGTACAGAGGGATACCTGGGGGTCCTTCCCCGGCACACTCCTCTTTTAACCACTTTGAAACCCGGCGTGGTGCGCTACCGCAAAGTTGGGAACAAGGCGGAAAGCCTGGCTGTCTCGGGCGGTTTTATGGAAGCGGGTCCGGGCCGGGTGGTTATCCTGGCAGATACGGCGGAGCTTGCCTCGGAGATAGATGTTGAAAGGGCGCTGCGCGCCAAAGAAAGGGCGGAAAAACGCCTTCGCGAACGCCCTCCGGGCCTGGATGTGGCCCGCGCGGAGGCTGCTTTGATGAGGAGCCTGGCCCGGCTGAAAGCTGCCGGGGCTGAATTTTAGAGGTGTTAATCAGTAAAACAGCACATAAGAATCCCACCTGAAAACAGGTGGGATTTGTCCGGAAGGAGTTCCTACATGGGCTTGGGATCCTTTTGAGTGTCCCCCGCCTCTTTTTTTATTCTAGCCTCACAGACAGGGCAAATAGAGGTGCTCTTCTCAGGCGGGCCGATAAAGCTGTCATCCAAAAGAGAATATTCCTCCAGTGCTTTTATTTCAAAGGGGCACCCGCAAATGATGCATCGTTTCTGCAGCGATTTGGTCAATATGTTTCCCACCCTGCCCTGGATCTGGAGGATGCCGCGTCTTGTATGTACGTCTGTAAATATTATAACAATTCCTGATATTGGTGTCAACGGTGCGGTGTGTAGGCGGCTGGAACAGTCAGGCGCCACAGTCAGGCACCGGCGTTCGGCGCGGACATGCTGCGTGCTGTTGACAATCAGAGTGTGCCGCGTATATAATACCGATAAATATTGAGGGGACGCAAAGCCCCGGTAAATGCATTGAAGGGGAGAATAAGCCGGTTTTGCCCTCAGAGAGATGCCCCCTGCGGCTGGAAGGGGCTTCGGCAGCAAAACCCGCCGATATGCACCCTGGAGCTGAGACCGTGAAAAAGAGTAGCGGTTTCCGGAGCCCAACGTTAAAGGGTCCAGGTGGGATGTTTTTAGTCCAAGCAGGGTGGAACCGCGGTCAAGGCCGTCTCTGAGCCGGAGCACAGAGGACGGTCTTCGTTTTTACCGGAAAGGGTGAAAGTGCAGATGGGGCGGTTGATCCTGGAAATAAAAAAATCAGTATGCGCACCTGCCGAAAAGGCTCCGGGAGCTCGTTAACAAAGCTGTTAAGGAGAGGGGGGCCTGCCATGGCCGTAAAGATTTACAATACCTTGACCCGGCAAAAAGAGGAATTTACACCCCTGCGGCCGCCGGAAGTGACTTTCTATATTTGCGGTCCCACCGTTTATGATTACATTCATATCGGTAATGCCCGCGTCTTCATCATATTTGACGTGATCCGGCGCTACCTCAATTTCAGGGGATACCGCGTTAAAATGGTTCAGAATTATACCGATATCGATGATAAAATGATCCGCCGCGCTGCCGAAGAAGGGTTCAGTGTTCCGGAGCTGGCCAAAATATTTATCGAAGCCTATGAAACCGATACTGAGCGGCTGCTTATCCGCCCGGCCGATCTGCATCCGCAGGCAACAGAGCATATCGAGCCTATTATTGAGCTCATCGGGCGACTTGAAAAGGGGGGGCTGGCCTATGTTTCGGGGGGGGATGTCTATTTTGATGCCCGGGCCTTTCGCGGCTACGGGCGGCTTTCTCACCAGTCAATTGATGATCTGCTCGCAGGGGCCCGTGTCGAGCCCGGAGAGTTAAAAAAAGAGCCTCTTGATTTCGTTCTCTGGAAAGGGCGCAAGCCTGGGGAACCTGCCTGGAAAAGCCCCTGGGGAGAGGGCAGGCCGGGGTGGCATATTGAGTGTTCCTCCATGGCCATGCATTACCTTGGCGAGACGATCGATCTTCATGCCGGCGGTGCGGATCTGATTTTCCCCCATCATGAGAATGAAATTGCCCAGAGTACGGGCGCCACGGGTAAAACATTTGCCCGCTACTGGCTGCATGCGGGTTACCTGAATATCGAGGAGCAGAAAATGTCCAAATCGCTGGGCAATGTCCTTACTGTGCGCTGCCTTCTGGATGAGTACAGCCCCCGAGATCTCCGCTTTTTCACTCTGTCGGCCCACTATCGCAGCCCCCTCAACTTCAGCCGCGAACTGGTGGCCCGGGCCGCTTCCGGCCGGGAGAGGCTTCAGGAACTTGTGGACAACCTGAACCTGGCTTTGCCCGGATCTGCATCCGCCCCCCCTGAATCTGTGAAGGAGATCAATTCCATTATCACCTCCGCACGCGAGCGGTTTATTGAGGCCATGGACGATGATTTCAATACTGCCGGGGCTGTGGGCGCTCTTTTTGAACTGGCCAGGGAGGGGAACATCTATTTGCGAAAAGGCCATCCCTACCACCTTCAGATACTGGAGCAGTTTCTTACTTTTTACCGCGAAGCCGATGAACTTTTTGATATACTGGAGATGCAGCCTGCAGGTTCCCCTGATGAAGAAGTGCGCCGGATGATCGCCCTGCGCGAAGCAGCCCGGCGGGAAAAAGACTGGTCCACCGCGGATAGAATCCGCGAAGAGTTGCGTGCACAGGGAATTGTCCTGGAAGATACCCCGCATGGGGTACGCTGGAAATACAGATCTGATGCCTGAGCATTTCCTTATTCTCAACCGCCCAGCAGCGGTAATTCAAGGGGAAGGTGATGAAGAATAATGCATGTTGAACTGATTGCCTGGACTCCCAATCCCGAGCGGACTGTTGCCGCTGCGGCGAGGCTCTGCTATTCTCCCGCTTCGGCAGCCGATATTGCCCGGGCCATGCCCCTGGAGAAAACAAGATCATTTGTGGAAAAACTGGTTGAGATGGGTCACCAATCACCCCTGGAGCATGTCTCCTTTACCTTTGCCGTTGACGGTGTCAGCAGGTCGCTTTCACACCAGCTGGTTCGCCACCGCATCGCCTCTTACTCCCAGAAATCGCAGCGCTACGTGGATGAAAAGGAATTTACCTGGATTATGCCTCCTTCTATTGAAAAGAATCCCGCTGCAAAGGAGATCTTTGAAGCGCAGATCGAATCGATCCGCCGGTGCTACGCCGAGCTCGCTGCAGCGGTGCCGCGCGAAGATGCACGCTATATTTTGCCCAATGCCTGCGAGACGAAACTGGTGGTGACGATGAATGCGCGCAGCTTGCTCCATTTTTTCAGGGTGAGGTGCTGCCGCAGGGCCCAGTGGGAGATCCGCCGCCTGGCTGAAATGATGCTCGCAGAGGTGCGCAATGCGGCACCGGATCTGTTCGGGGTAGCCGGCCCGCCCTGCATAACCGAGAAGATCTGCCCCGAAGGGGAGATGAGCTGCGGACGCCTGCAAGAACAAGATGAAAAGAACAAAAAAGAGTGAGCGATTCCGAAAGGATGAACTGGTTATCGGCCGCAGGCCGGTGCTTGAAGCGCTACGCTGCGGAAACCTGGAGCGGATCTATCTGGCTGCAGGGCAAAAAGGTGAAATAATTGATCAGATTATCCGGGGCGCCGGCCAGCTGGCAGTCCCCCTGCAGATAGTCGAGCGCCGTGATCTGAGCAGGATGGCCGGTAGCGGTAAACACCAGGGGGCTGTTGCTCTGGCGGCTCCTTTCCGCTATCTCGGTCTTGGAGAGTTAATGGAGAGGGCTAAAGCAGAGCGGGGCGATCCTTTTTTGATCATGCTCGACCATCTGCAGGATCCGCAAAATCTTGGTTCGCTGCTGCGCACAGCCGGTGCAGCGGGCATGCAGGGGTTGATTGTTCCTGAAGACCGCAGCGTCGGGATTACGCCGGTCGTGCGCAAAGTGGCGGCGGGGGCTGCTGAGCGGCTGCCTGTAGCGCGGGTGGTAAATCTTGTTCATGCTGCACAGCAGCTTAAAGATGAGGGGTTTTGGATATACGGCGCCGGGCCGGAGGGCGAACTGCCTTATTACAGGGTGGATTACAGCAGCCCTTTTGTTCTGGTTATCGGTTCGGAGGGCAAGGGTCTCTCCCGCCTTCTCCGCGGGAGCTGCGATGGAGCTATCTCCATACCCATGCCTGGCGGCGGCGGCTCGCTAAATGCCGCCGTGGCGGCGGCGCTGATAATCTATGAAGCAGCCGCCCAAAGGGAAGGATGGAGCCGCCTTTTACCCGGAAAATGAAGCCGGCAGCCCGCTGCCGGAATCTGCAATTCGACAAATTACTGCAAAAGAGCCGGAGGGTGAAAAGGCTTGACCCTCCTGGGGCTTTGCGTTATAATTACTCCATCAGCGAAGCCTTTCCTCCTCGAAAAAAGCCCAACGGAGGCGATCTATTTGAGTTCTTTAGCCCAGGGGAGCAGTAAGATCTATTTAGAGCTTGAATTTAAAAGTGATGAGGATATTGTCAGCGATGCTAAAGACGGAAATACCATTGCGCTGGAATTTTTAATTAATAAATATAAGAATTTTGTGAAAGCCAAGGCAAGATCTTATTTTTTAATCGGCGCCGACCGTGAGGATATCATTCAGGAGGGGATGATCGGCCTTTACAAGGCTATTCGTGATTTCCGGGGGGACAAGCTCTCATCATTCAGGGCCTTTGCCGAGCTGTGCATAACCCGCCAGATCATTACGGCTATCAAGACCGCCACCCGGCAGAAGCATATTCCACTTAATTCGTACGTATCTCTGAACAAGCCGATCTATGATGAGGATTCGGACAGGACGCTGCTTGATGTTTTATCCGGCACCAAAATTACCGATCCCGAAGAGCTGATGATTAACCGGGAAGAGTACAATGATATTGAATACAAGATGGGTGAAATATTAAGCGATCTTGAATGGAAGGTGTTGACGCTTTACCTTGAGGGGAAGTCATACCAGGAAATTGCGGAAGATCTGGAGCGGCATGTAAAATCAATTGATAATGCCCTGCAGCGGGTGAAACGCAAGCTGGAACGTTACCTGGAGGTGCGCAAAGGATAGGCAAAGGATAGATGTTCCGGGCTAAATTTCTTAAGTTGACTTTTTTGCAGAGGGCGTGTATAATCTTAAAGTGCTTTATGCGGGTGTAGCTCAATGGCAGAGCCCCAGCTTCCCAAGCTGGCAGCGTGGGTTCGATTCCCATCACCCGCTCCAGAGACGCCGCGGGGTGGAGCAGTCAGGTAGCTCGTCGGGCTCATAACCCGGAGGTCGCAGGTTCAAATCCTGCCCCCGCAACCATTTACAGGAAATCGCGATTTTGCGGTTTCCTTTATATACTAAAATATTGCTCACGTAGCTCAGTAGGCAGAGCGTATCCTTGGTAAGGATAAGGTCACCGGTTCGAATCCGGTCGTGAGCTCCATGGCGGCGTAGCTCAGCCGGCTAGAGCATGCGGTTCATACCCGCAGTGTCCGGGGTTCGAGTCCCTGCGCCGC
>CAYTXG010000027.1:0-18788 GCA_964441025.1 uncultured Syntrophomonadaceae bacterium | reverse complement strand
CCTTATATGAGTGAGCTACACTTATTGGGTAAGATTTTTATATGGGTTGACACGCCTTCGCCGACGATTTAGTAAATTCCAAAATTTTCATAGCACCGCTTATTAAAAATTCCAGGAGCTGCTCCTGGAATTCACTTTTACGGCAGCTCAGCCGCCTTAGCAAAATTACCTTAGGCCTGCAGCTTTGCGCCCCCGCCTTTCAGCAGGTTTGCCCTGATCGCAATATAATTTTCAACTATCTATGTTGATTATAACCTGCGTTCAAATACCAGTCAAGGGTTATTTTGCACTTTATTGTAATTTTATGTTATCTATATTGTGCTATATTGTGCTATTCGGAGGTGGGCTATGATTCCGTCTCCACATTTGCTTGAGAGCTTGCCGGATCCCAAGGATCCGCTCAACCAGGTGCATTTTACCGCTGCAAGCGCTTCAGCACGTAGCGCTCCAGCTTGCGCATAAGGCGGGTCCAGATAAATTCCTGATCCGTGATTGGAGTAACCAGGATGGTGTAAAGCCCCAGGCGGTTGCCGCCAAGCACATCGGTAAAGATCTGATCGCCGATTACCGCCGTCTCCTGCGGCGTCAGCTCCATCATCCGCAGAGCTTTGCGAAAGGCGCGGCGGCGCGGCTTGACGGCGTACCAGATGGCCGGTATATCCAGATCCAGGGCCAGCTGCCCCCCCCGTTCGCGGCTGTTGTTGGAAACAATACAGAGACGGAAACCCCTATCCTTGAGCTGCGCCAGCCATGAGGCCAGCCTGGGGTAGACGGCGCGATCATCCCAGGGCACAAGGGTGTTGTCCATATCGGCAATGATCCCCCGGATGCCCAGGGAGCGCAGTTCGGCGGCATTAAGTTCGTATATAGAGTCCAAATGTTGCTGCGGATAAAGCAGCTCCATGAATCCTGACAGTCCCATGTTAACCCTCCATGAACAGGCACGCTGTCTTTACACCCCGGGCCGGCCTGTTCTCCCCGGCAAAACTGCTTTTTTCCGGCTTCGCGGCGGAGCGCTATTTAACTTTATCATATCGCCGGGATTTGCGAAAGTTCTACAAAAAGCTCTCCAGCTATTCATTAATTTGTTTAAAGACTCTTCACCTTACCCCCCGGATCGGTTATTATTGATCGAAAGGGAAGGGTGAGGAATATTCCTGCTTTCGCGAATAGAGAATATGCGCCCCTGCAGGGCACCGGCAGCGGCAAAGCCCTTCTGAGCAGGGTGAGGGGTTTTCTTTCCCAACTCACCGGCGCAGCCGGGGCGGGCGGCGGCTGGAAAGCGGCGGTTTTGATCTTCATGGTTTCACTTTACCCCTTGATCGTCATTCCCGGCGAAAGAACAGGCTTCATCCTGACCAAGTACATTGCGCTCGCCCTTGCCGCTGCAGCAGCGCTCTTCCAGATAATCAGCGGCCGGGTAAAGGTAGGCCGCCATCCCGCGCTTATTCCCCTGGCTGCGTTTGCCGCCTTTGCCCTGATTTCGACAATTCTGGCGCCGCACCCGATAACCGCCTGGTTCGGGCTGTACCGCCATACCGGATTTGTCACCTATCTCTTCTGCATGGCTCTTTTTCTCCTGGCGGCTGATTTCAACAAGCCGGAGGAGATCATCCCATGGATGGTCGTAACGGCCGCTCTGGTTTCTTTCATCGCGCTGCTCCAATATTTCGGCCTTAACTTTATACCACACCATACCCACAAAGGACTCCACGCTTACGCTACTATCGGCAACCGAAACTTCGTGGGTTCGTACAGTGTATTCATCCTGCCTGCTGCAATTCTCCTGTACCTGAGGCGCCGAAAGGTTTTTTGGTTGTCAGCGTCTGCGCTTATCTACGGCGGGCTCCTGGCGACCCTGACCCGGGGAGCCTGGATCGCCCTGCCTTTACCGGCGCTGATTATCCTCTTCTATTTCCTCAGGAAACCCGGATCGGGCAAATACATCTGCATAGTCTGCATTACCCTGCTGCTGGTTACATGCCTGCTGGCGCCGCTCCATGACTGGATGCTGATCAAGAGGGCGTTCAGCATCAAGGGAGAGGTTTCCCTGGCCCTGGAAGGTGATGACGCAGCCGGCGCCACGCGGCTCCACCTCTGGAAAGAGGCGCTCAAACTGATCCCGGACCACTGGGCTTTCGGCGTCGGCCCCGACAGCCTGTTCATTCCGCTGGGACCAAATTCTTATGCCGACAAAGTACATAACATATACATCGAGATCGCCGTAACCATGGGGCTGTTCGCCTTTGTTGCGTACATGGTCTTTTTATCATTTTTCCTGCGGCGCTGGAAAAATGAAATGGGTTTCCTGCTCTTTTTAATGGTAATAACCTACCTCATCCAGGGTTTCTTCAATATAGATGTCATCGCCGTAATGCCACTTTTCTGGATCACCCTGGGGCTCTCACTCGCCAATATCAAGGTCAGTACAGCCGCCCTTCGGCAACAGGGATCACCCTGCCGCCTACATTGATCTCCATCTTCTCACCCCTCTGTGCCGCGCGGATCCGGAGCAGCGACGGGCGCTTGATCTCGAAGCCCTGCTCCAGGCGCAGATCGATCTCCGGCCCGCCGCAGTAGCGGTGCTTCACCAGGTATGCGGCAAGGCAGCCGGCGGCGCTGCCGGTGGCCGGGTCTTCGGGGATGCCGTTGTAGTGATCGAACATCCGCGCATTGAGATCGCTGCGCTCGCCGTACGTTTCCGGGCAGAAAAGATAGAAGGACTTTGTTTCGCGGTTTTCCACGTAGGCCATGAAGCGCTCTACGTTTACCCTGATCCCGCTTAATATCTTCAGCTCTTTCAGCGGGATGATGATAAAGGGGAGACCCGTGGAAACCTCCTGGATGGGGAAGCGGGCATCAATATCCGCCGCGTCGATATTGAGAACTTCCGCCGGACCGGCGGGATCGAGAATCTCCCCGAATATGGGCTGCTGCTGCCGCATGAAGAGCTGCTGCACTTCACCGGCCCTGTAGACAAGCTGCACCGGAATTTGACCCACGGGCAGGTTGAGGATAATCTGCGGCGCCTCTTTCTTGTTCATCTCGCGCTGGATAATATAGGCTGTCCCCAGTGTGGGATGACCGGCAAAGGGAAGCTCCTCGTCAAGGGAGAAGATGCGCACATTGTACCCTTCGCTCTCCGATCCCCCCGGCAGGATAAAGGTAGTCTCGGAAAAATTGGTTTCCCTGGCGATAAGCTGCATCTCCTCACCGGTAAAGGCGCTGCCGTCGGTAAAGACCGCCAGCTGGTTGCCGGCGTATTTCTGCTCCGCAAAGACATCGACAATAAAAAATTTCTTTTGAGTCAATTCAGGCCCCTCCTTTTGAAAAGAGTGATATGTTCCGCAAAGAGGCTAATGCCCCGGCACACTGATCATATTAGAAGGGTGCCCGGCAGGCAAGGTCCGGATAATTAGATTTCCCACCTCCCGGCACGCAGGCCGGATATGTTCGCATTAGCAGACAGCGTGTCCGGTTATTGTCCTGCATGGCGGACATTTTGCCGTCGGGCGCAAACGCCCCAATCCCTTAAAAGCCCTTTTACTGCGCAATTCAGCCGTCCCTGCCGGTTTGGTACGGCTGTTGCAATAGATAGCGCCGGGGGCATAAGAAATAAGCACCCCTCTATCCGGCAATTGAAAACTGAGAAAGGAGGTTGGTACATGGATTTTCAGCTTAATGAGGGACAGCAATTGATCCGGCAGATGGTTCGCGAGTTCGCCGAGAAAGAGCTGGCCCCGGTGGCGGCGGAGCTGGACCGGGAGGAGAGGTTCCCGGCGGAGATCATCGAAAAGATGGGCCGCCTTGATCTCTTCGCCCTCCCCTTCAGCGAGGAGTACGGGGGCACGGGTGACGGCTACCTGGCTTACGCCATCGCCGTGGAGGAGATCTCCCGGGCCTGCGCTTCCACGGGGATCACTTATGCGGCCCACTGCTCCATCGGCACCGGCCCCATTTACCTCTTCGGCACCGATGAGCAGAAGAGGCGCTGGGTAACACCCTGCGCCCGGGGCGAGATGCTGGCCGCCTTCGGCCTGACGGAGCCCGAGGCCGGATCCGATGCCGGCGGCACCCGCACAACGGCGGTGCTCCAGGGTGATGAGTGGGTGATCAACGGGACCAAGTGCTTTATCACCAACGCCAATAAGGCGGGTGTGGCCGTGATCACCGCCGTCACCGAGCCGGGCAAGGGTACGCGGGGGATCAGCTCCTTCATCGTCCCCACTGATACACCCGGTTTCAAGGCCGCTCCGCCGTACAAGAAGCTGGGCCTGAGGGCATCGGACACGGCTGAGATTGCCCTTGACAATGTGCGCGTGCCCCGGGAAAACCTGCTGGGCAGCCGCGGCGAGGGCTTCAAGCAGTTCATGGTTGCGCTGGACGGCGGCAGGATCAGCATCGGCGCCCTCTCCGTGGGCATCGCCCAGGCCTGCCTGGAGGCCTCTCTGTCTTATGCAAAAGAGAGGCGCCAGTTCGGGCAGACCCTTTCCGAATTCCAGGCCATTCAGTTCAAGCTTGCCGACATGGCCATGCAGGTGGAGCTTTCCCGCCTGGCAGTGTACCGGGCGGCCTGGCTGAAAGACAGGGGCCTGCCCTATACGCGGGAATCAGCGATGGCCAAGCTTTTTGCCTCGGAGACTTCGGTGCGGGCGGCGCTGGAAGCGGTGCAGATCTACGGCGGCTACGGCTACACAGCCGATTATCCCGTGGAGCGCTACCTACGGGATGCCAAGCTCATGGAGATCGGCGAAGGCACCTCGGAGATTCAGCGGCTGGTTATTGCCCGGGAATTAATCCGGGCCCGGGGCTGAGGGCTGATTGGTTGTTAGAGGTAAAGGACGGAATAAGTTGTGGCGGGCCGTGCCGTCCAGCTGGTGCAGGCTTCTCTCTGTTACAGCACCGCCGGGATGGGGCGAGCGAAAATGTTACCAAACAATAAGTATATCGGGAGAACCGTCCCCCTGATATATGAAAAGGAGGATGATGGGATTGGGTAAAAGAGTAGGTATTGTCGGAGCGGCGGTCACGCCCTTCAAGGCAAAATGGTATGAGAAGACCTACTATGAGCTCTCGCAGATGGCTACCGCGGAGGCGCTGGCCGATGCGGAGATGGTTCCGGAAGAGGTGGATGCCGCTTTTTACGCCATTTACAATGACATTTTTCAGCGCACCTGCATCCCCGAACATCCCCTGCAGGGGATCATCGGGTTGCAGAACAAGTTCGGGATGCGCATCAGCAACGGCGGAGCCACCGGCGCCTACACCATGTCGGCGGCGCACGCCTATCTCGCCGCCGGTCGCTTCAAGACCGCCCTGGTCCTGGGCGTGGAGAAGGCCACGGACTGCTTTGACTTCATGAGCATGTCCGCCACCCCGGAGGTGATCAAGACCATCGGCTGGTCCGGCGACAGCTTCTACGAGCAGAAGCTGGGCTGGACGGCTTCGGACAGTTATGCCGAGGTGGTCCTGGCCTACATGGATGAGCATCCGAATGATTTAAAACCGGAGGTAACGGCAAAGATCTCCTCGCTGTTGAGCGAACAGGCCCGCACCAATGACTATGCGCAGCGCCAGTTCGACCAGGTCACCCCTGAAGAGGTGCTCAATTCGCGCACCGTGGTCTACCCCTTCAAGGAGCTGGAGATCTGCGTGTACACCGAGGGGGCTGCAGCGCTGGTCCTGGCGGAGGAGGAGACGGCCAAGGCTATCTCCCGCCGCACCGGGCAGCCGGTGGTCTGGATCACCGGCGTGGGAGAAGCCAATGAGCATTCCTTTGCCGGCAAGAACCACAAGATCATGAGCCGGATCATTTCGCACCACCTGGCGGCGCACCGCGCCTACGAGATGGCCGGCATCACCGACCCGGTCAAGGCCGTTGATGTGGTCGAGGTGCACGACGCCTTTGTCCACCAGCTGGAGATTACCATGGCTGAAATGGGCTTTGTGCCGCGCGGCCGCGCCGACAATCTCATTGAAGAGGGGCTCATATTGCCCGGCGGGGAGTTTCTGCTCAACCCCTGCGGCGGGCTCATCTATTCGGGGCACGCCGTGGGCGCCAGCAATATCATGTCCGCCTGGTCGGCCCGCAATGAACTGATCAATCGCAAGCTCAAGACGGGGCTGGTGCACGGCACCGGCAGCACGGTAGCCCAGTACGGCGCAGTTGTCATTCTCGAATGCGAGTAGCATCTTATTCCCAAATAACCGGAGGTGAGAGTAAATGACTCAGAAGGTAATTCCCCCGGAGGCGATTCCCGACGAGGGGGGCTTTTCAGTATCCATTGAGGGCAAGGATTACCTAGTGATGAATGATGCCATGTTTACATTCTACCAGCGCTCCATGGGTGAATTCAGCGAATTCTTCCTGGCGATGCGGGATCATAAGAAAATTCTCGGCTGCCGCTGCACCCGCTGCGGCATTGTGCGGGTGCCTCCTTTTGCGCTCCGCTGCCCCGAATGCAATTTTGCCCCCACGGAGATAGTGGAAATGGAGGACACCGGCGCCATGATCTCCACACCGCCCATCACCTACTTTGCCAATTCGCTTTTCCAGAAGCAGGTCCCCTTTGGCCGGGGCCGCATTTTGCTGAAGGGCGCCGACACCGCGCTGAGCATCAACTGCTATACAACCAGGGGCATCCTGGTGCCCGGCCTGATCAACAAGGGCACGGAGATGAAGGTGGTTTTTCAGGATGAACGCATCGGAGATATTACCGATATCTTCTGCGTGCCCGCCGCCGAGCTGACGGCGGAGCAGTTGGCCAAAAAAGGGCTGCTTTACTCGGAGATAGATTGGGAAAGGGCAGTCGAACCGGAGCTGCCCGCGGTAACTGAAGAGAACAAGGCCCGTTTTGCAGGCAACATGAACAAGCTGGAGTCGCTGGTGGCGGAGCTGAATGACTGCCCCAGGGCTCGACAGGATATTGCGGAATGGTTCAGGGTAATCCAGGTCAAGTCCGCCGGCGGTAGCTTTGTCATGGGGATTGACGACGGGAAGCTCACCGTCAAGGCGGGGGATGCCCTCAAACCCGATTTCACCATGGTCTGCCCCAACCTGGAGGTGCTTCTCGACGGTCTGGGCTACCGCGGTTCGCTGACCCAGGCCATTATGAAGCGCGATCTCTGGATCAGCAAGAACAGCGAATTCACGACCATTTTCAAGCTGGAGCGGATGGCCCGTTCACTGGCCCGCTCGAAGAAGGAGTAAAGGTGTAGGGCCGGGTGGTTAAGCCGGCCCATAGGCGAGGCGATTGCATTCGATACGCGGGCGGGCATGGAAGCCCGCCCATACATTTTACGTGTGGTGTTCCTCCGTTGGGCGGGCGGGCATGGAAGCCCGCCCCTACATTTACGTGTGGTGTTCCTCCTTTGCGCGGGCGGGCATGGAAGCCCGCCCCTACATTTTACGTGTGGTGTTCCTCCGTTGGGCGGGCGGGCATGGAAGCCCGCCCCTACATTTACGTGTGGTGTTCCTCCGTTGCGCGGGCGGGCATGGAAGCCCGCCCCTACATTTACGTGTGGTGTTCCTCCTTTGCGCGGACGGGCGTGGAAGCCCGCCCATACATTTTTCAGATGTTGAATTCGCGTTCGAGTTTCTGGAGGACGCGTTTTTCAATGCGGGAGACATAGGAGCGGGAGATCCCCAGCAAAGCGGCAATCTGCTTCTGGGTATGACGCCGTCCCTCCCCGAGTCCGAAGCGCATGGCCAAAACTGTCTTTTCCCGGCTTTTTAAATTCTGAAGCATTTTCACCAGCTTCTCCTTCAACAGTCTCAGCTCCACCTCTTCAAAGATAGTGTCATCACAGGAGATCACCTCCATCAGGGTGATCTCATTTCCCTCCTTATCTGTACCGATGGGCTCCTGCAGCGACATCTCCTGTTTTTTTCTGCTACCGGCCCGCAAAAACATAAGTATCTCATTTTCAATGCAGCGGGCGGCATAGGTAGCCAGGCGGGTCCCCCGCTGCCGGTTGAATGTATTCACCGCCTTGATCAGACCGATGGTGCCGATGGATATAAGATCCTCTTTCTCCTCGCCGGTCTGTTCAAATTTCTTGATCACATGAGCAACAAGGCGTAAATTATGTTCAATAAGTTTCTGCCTTGACTCAGGGTCGCCCCCGGCCATTCCATCCAGATGCCTGCTCTCCTGGTCTGCGGAGAGGGGCCGCGGAAAGGAGCTGCCCTGGATCTGCCCCACCATGAGCCAGATCCGGCGGAAGATCTCTACCAGTGAAAGGAAAATAGCCATCTGCGCCGTCCCCCTTGAAAAGAGAGTACCTAAATTCTATGATAGATCGACAGGAGTTGTGCCTGTCCTGTCGTGCCTTTCTTCATTATTTGCAAAATTTAAAAAAAAGGGTTTTTAGTAAACGCTTAGAATAAATAATCATTAGGGAAAAAATTAACTTATGTACTTTTCCGGGGACACATATCTTTTCCAGCAGGCTTATTCAACAGATTTGTAGAAGCTGTCTGCAAAATGAGGTAGGGGAGGCGGTCATAGAGAGAACTGTCTGCCGGTCAGAGAAAGGGGGAGCAGGGCATTCGCGAAAATTGTTTGGGGGTGGTTGAGAAATGTCCGTAAAAACTTTTGAGCGGGGTGTTTTTTTGCCCCATTACAAGGAATTTTCCGAGGGTGAACCGGTCAGCGGCATCTCCTTGCCGCAAGAGGTGATTATCCCGATGTCGCAGCATATCGGAGCACCCAATCAGGCCCTGGTTGCCGCCGGCGACAAGGTTAAGGCCGGCCAGAAGATCGGGGAAAGCAGCGCATTCGTCAGCGCTCCCGTCCATGCCAGCGTGGACGGCACCGTCACCGCTGTTGAACCGCGGCCTACATTTACAGGCGGTAAAGCGGAATGCGTGGTTATCTCGGTAGACCGGGATCAGAAAGAACCGCAGTGGCCGGAGCAGGATTACGCTTCCCTGACCAAAGATGAGATCAAGGCGGCAATAAAAGATGCCGGCATTGTCGGCATGGGCGGGGCCGCCTTCCCGACACATGTAAAATTGAGCCCGCCTGTACCCATCGATACTATTGTGATCAATGCCTGCGAATGCGAACCCTTTTTGACCTGCGACCACCGGGCCATGCTGGAGAGAACCTCCGACCTGGTCGAAGGAGCAAAGCTGATCGCCAAAGTTGTTGATGCACCGAATGTCGTCCTTGGCGTGGAGATCAACAAACCCGATGCCATTGAAGCACTGGAGAAAAAGATTGCCGGCAATGCGGGTGTCTCCATTGTCCCCCTGGAGGTAAAATATCCGCAGGGTTCGGAGAAGCAGCTCATCAAAGCGGCCCTGGACCGCGAGGTGCCTCCGGGCAAACTTCCCATGGAGGTAAGCGTGGTGGTGCAGAATGTGGCCACGGCGCTGGCCGTGTACGAAGCCTGCCGTTTCAAGAAACCGCTCATTGAGCGGGTGCTCACCCTTTCGGGCGATGCAGCCGCCAATCCAGGCAATCTCAGGGTGAAGCTGGGCACTCCGATCAGCCATATTCTCAAGGAACGCGGCGGAGTCAAGGGTGCGCCCCCTGGAGAGGATGGAGGGATCACCTTTCCGCCGGATCTGGTGGGCAAAATTATCATGGGCGGCCCCATGACCGGCTGGTCGCAGTCGCACCTGGATTCACCGGTGGTCAAGGGGACAAGCGGCATCCTGCTCTTTACCCCTTCCATGGTGGTAAAGACGGCGCACACCGACTGCGTCCGCTGCGGCAAGTGTGTGGACCACTGCCCCATGTTCCTTTACCCAAACTATATCGGCACCTACGCCGAGAAGGGCAATTATGATCAGGCTGTGGAATGGGGCGCCATTGACTGCTTTGAATGCGGCATCTGCGTGTATGTATGCCCCGCCAACAGGCCCATGGTCCAATTCGTCCGGGATACAAAGAGAGAGATGGCTGCGCGGCGGGCCGCCGCGGCAAAGTAAGCGCCGGCGCGGAACCTGCCTGATCTTACAGTTTTAAGGAGGGAAAGGTAAAGCATGCCTGAAAAAGAAATGAAATTAACGATCAGTTCATCGCCACACCTCCGATCGCCGGACACTGTTTCCTCGGCGATGCAAGATGTGCTGATCGCGCTTATTCCAATAACGCTGTTTTCAATTTATATGTACAGATGGTACGCTGTCTTCATGGTTGCTGTGAGCCTGCTCTCGGCAGTCCTTTTTGAACTGCTTTTTCGCAAGATCATGAAAAAGCAGGCCACCCTGCACGACTGCAGCGCCCTGGTAACGGGGCTGCTGCTGGCGCTCTGCCTGAGGCCCGGAGTGGCCTGGTGGTCCGTGGTGCTGGCAGCCTTTTTTGCTGTAGGCATCGCCAAGGAGCTCATGGGCGGGCTGGGCTGGAACCGCTTCAATCCCGCTCTCTTCGGATTGGCGGCCATCACCCTGCTGGCCCCTGTCTATGTTGGCTCCACGGCATCCCTTGGGGCGCTGCGCCAGTTCTTCGGCCCCCTTGATGTAATCACGCAGGCAACGCCGCTGGCCCTGCTCAAACAGGGGCTCCTGGATCAGCTAAGCCTTTCAGGGCTGTTCATCGCTTCACCCGGCGGCGCCCTGGGCGAGACTTCAGCCATCGCGCTGATCATCGGAGGCGCCTACCTGCTCTACAAAAAACATATCCGCTGGCAAATCCCTGTTTCCATGATCGCCACGGTGCTGGTGGTGGCTCTTTTCTGGGGCAACCCCCTGGAGAATCTCACCGCAGGGATTCCACTGTACCATGTGCTGGCCGGCGGTTTGCTGCTGGGAGCTTTCTTCATGGCCACCGACTGGGTAACCAGCCCCATCACCACAAAGGGCGAGGTCATCTTCGGCATCGCCATCGGGATCCTGGTCATGCTTTTCCGGAAAGTTTTCGGCCCCACCGAAGGGGTGGCTTTTTCTATCCTGATTATGAATGCTTTCGTACCGCTCATTGACCGGCTCACAAGGAGACCCAAGTTCGGCGAGCTCCCGGTCAAAAAGGCAGCCGCTGTGCCGGCCGGGCCTCCGGTCTCGAAGAGCAATTAATCTCAAGGGGGTGTGACTGAATCCATGAAGCTTTCACGTCGAAGTTTCTTAAAATTAACCGGCGCTACGGCAGCCGCCTCGGCCCTGGCCGGAGCAGGCTTACAGGGCAAAGCTGCGGCGGCCGAGCAAATTCGCGTGTACTACGCCCGCGAGGTGCCGACCATCTGCACATTCTGCGGTGTCGGCTGCGGGATAATATGTTCGGTGAAAGACGGTGTGGTCATAAACACCGAGGGTGACCCCGACAACCCGATCAATGAGGGATCTCTCTGCAGCAAGGGAAGCTCCCTTTACAATATCTCTTATATCTACGATGCCAAGGGGAGGCCCAGGCCCAACCCCAACCGCCTTACCCGGCCGCTGTACCGGGCTCCGGGGAGCGACAGGTGGGAGGAGAAAAGCTGGGACTGGATGTACGAGCAGATCGTCAAAAAAATCAAGGAGACGCGGGACGCCCACTTCGAGACAACGGATGAAAACGGCGTTACCGTGAACCGCACCAATGCCATCTCCTGGCTTGGCAGCGCCTTCTGTACCAACGAGGAGAATTACCTTTTTCACAAGATCGCGCGGGGGTTGGGCCTGGTCAATATAGATCACTGCGCCCGCCTCTGACACTCTTCCACGGTCGCCGGTCTCGGCGCCACGTTTGGAAGAGGCTGCATGACCAATCACTGGGTCGATTACCGGAACAGTGATGTGTTCATGAATATCGGCGGCAATACCGCTGAAAACCACCCCATCTCCATGAAATGGATAGAGCATGCCCGCGCCAACCGCGGGGCCAGGCTCATGGTGGTGGATCCGCGAGTCACCCGCACTGCGGCGGTGGCCGACCTGCATGTGCCCATCCGCCCCGGCACCAATATCGCCTACCTGGGCGGAATGATGAGCTATATCATGGAGAACGAGCTTTATCAGGAAGAGTACGTCCAGTATTACACGAACGCCTCGTACCTGCTGCGCGAAGATTTCACCTGGGATGAGAATGCAGGGCTTTTCAGCGGAGCGGAGGAGGATGCCCCGGATAAGCCGATCAAGTATGACAAGGAAACCTGGAACTACCGCAAGGACGCCGCGGGCAATGTAATGAAGGACCTCACCCTGCAGGACCCCCACTGCGTCTTCCAGGTGATGAAGCGCTTCTATTCCCGCTACACGCTGGAGATGGTCAGCAATATCACCGGCTGCGATGCTGCGGTCCTGGAGGAGTCATACAAGCTTTACGGCAGCACCGGCGCTAGGGAGAAGGCCGGCAATATCATGTACGCCATGGGCATCACCCAGTTCACCCACGGCTCGCAGAATGTGCGGGCTTGCGCCATGGTGCAGCTGCTTCTGGGAAACATGGGCATCCCCGGCGGCGGAGTGAATGCGCAACGCGGCCAGTCCAATGTCCAGGGCTCCACCGATATGGCCATTCTCTACCATATCATTCCCGGCTATCTGAACGCACCGAAGGCGGCTGTGCATCCCACGCTGGCCGATTACAACGAAAAGGAGACGCCGGCTAAAAGCTGGTGGGTAAACAAGCCCAAGTACATGGCCAGCCTGCTCAAGGCATTCTGGGGCGATTACGCCACAGCGGAAAATGATTTCTGCTACGACTATCTGCCCAAGGTGGATAACCGCGACCATTCCCATATCGGCGCCTACAAGTACATGGGGGAAGGTGAAATCAAGGGCATGATCTGCTGGGCGGACAACCCGGCGGTAAGCGGACCCTCGGCGGGCCACAAGCGTCATTACCAGAGCAAGCTGGACTGGCTTGTGGGCGTGGATATTTTCGAGAATGAAACCTGCGCTTTCTGGAAGGCGCCCGGCACCAACCCGGCGGAGATAGATACCGAGGTTTTCCTGCTCCCGGCAACATGCTCCTATGAGCGTGAAGGGACCATCGCCAACAGCGGGCGCTGGATCCAGTGGCGCTGGAAGGCGCAGGATCCGCCCGGAGAATGCCGGTCGGACCTGCAGATCGCCTTTGAGCTCTTCAGCAAGCTGCAGGAAGCTTACAGGGCCGATGCAAACGCCGTCTTCCCCGATCCCATCGTCAAGATGAAGTGGGACTACGCAGACGATATGAATCACGATGGGGTGGATATTGTCAAAGTTTGCAAGGACCTGAATGGCTATACCGTGGAGGACGGCGAACTGCTGACCAATTTTGTGGGGCTCCAGGACGATGGCTCCACCGCCTGCGGCAACTGGCTTTACAGCGGCTACTACAACAACTACGACAACCCGGCCTGCAAGAGCAGGATCAAGGAGAAAGAGGGGATCGGCTCCAACCTGGGGTGGTCCTTTGTCTGGCCGCTGAACCGGCGCATCGTGTACAACCGCTGCTCCGCCGATCGGGATGGTAATCCCTGGAACCCGGAGCTGCAGATGTTCTGGTGGGATGAGGATGGCAACCTGGTAAAGAAGCTGGATATCAACGACTGGCCCGGTTCCTGGGATTACGAGCAGGTCAAGGAAAATCCCTATATCATGCTGCCCGACGGGGTGGGCTCCCTGTTTTCCCTGACCCTGGCCGACGGGCCGCTGGCCATCCATTACGAACCCGCTGAAAGCCCGGTGCCGAACCTGCTTTACCCCGAAGCCACCTTCAACCCGGTGAGCAAACGCTGGTATCCCGATCTGCTTGCCGTCACCGATGCCGACAGGCAGAAATACCCCTATATTATGAGCACGTACCGGGTCACCGAACACTACCAGTCGGGCATCATGACGCGGAACATGCCCTGGCTGAACGAGATCATGCCCGAACTCTTTATCGAGATCGACGAGGAGCTGGCCGGCGAGCTGGGTATCGCCAACGGCGACATGGTCTTTATCGAAAGCAAACGCCTGGCCAACAACGGTGTCCAGGGCGGCATCGAGGCCAAGGCCTGCGTGACCCCGCGTCTCAAGCCGATGATGATCAACGGTGAGAAGAAACACATCGTTGGAATGCCGTTCCACTGGGGGTATTGCGGCATGTCCAGAGGAGCGGTCACCAATGACCTCAGCCCCTCCATCGGCGATGCCAACACCACCATTCCAGAGTCTAAGGCATTCCTCTGCAATATAAGGAGGGTGGTTTAAAATGCAGAAATCTATGCTTATCGATACCAGCCTGTGCATTGGCTGCCGGGCCTGCCAGGCCGCCTGCAAGCAGTGGAACCAGCTGCCTGCCGAGAAAACGGAGTTCACCGGGAGCTACGAGAACCCGGCGCATTTCTCCCCCATTACCTGGACCAAGATCGTCTTCCGGGAGCATGAGGATAACGGCAAGGTGCGCTGGCTCTTTGCCAAGCAGGGCTGCATGCACTGCACCGAGGCGGCCTGCATGATGGTCTGCCCGGCCAACGCCATCTACAGGACCGAGTTCGGGACAGTCAGGATCGACCCCGAACGCTGCATCGGCTGCAACTACTGCGCCGCCAACTGCACTTACCAGGTGATCGGTTTTGATCAGGCGGCAAACGTAGCCCGCAAATGCACATTCTGTTATGATCGCATTTCCAACGGCGAGATTCCGGCCTGCGCCAAAACCTGCCCTACCGGGGCCATCACCTACGGCGAACGGGCCGATCTGATCAGGGAGGCCCAGAAGAGGATAGCCAGGCTGAAAAAAGCAGGCAATGTCAACGCCACTGCTTACGGCATTGAGGAGCTGAGCGGCCTGGGCATGGTCTATGTGCTGGCTGACAGCCCCGAAGCCTACGGGCTGCCGGAGAGCCCGAAAGTCAGGTTCTCCGCCCATATCTGGGACTACATTTTCAAACCTGTGCGGATTTTCGTAATCATCGCCGCCTTCTTTGCTCTACTGGTCAACAGGGGGGATTCAAAAAAAGAAAGCGCCTAGTTGGTTCAAGGTCGATCGTCGGAGGTCTGAGACCTGGGGAGCGATAATGTATATACTGTGGGGCGGCCGCAAGGGCCGCCCCCACAACTTTGTACTGCCACAGCCCCTTGCCGTAGGGGCGACCTGTGGTCGCCCGCCACACACAACGAAAAACCCCCACCTGCCAATGCCCCCGTCCCCGTGGCTGGTCAGGGGTTGTTTTCAATGTATTGGATGATCTCACCGAAAACGTCTTTGACCGTGCCTTCCTTGAGATCATCGGCGAAGACAGCCACTGCGGCACGGGCCTGCTCCAGCGGATAGAAGCCGGCAATCCAGTAATTGAGCGCCTCCCGCCCATTGATGTAACGCCCGCTCTCGGCGGTGCCCGTTTTCGCCGCCGCCGGGGCCGCAGTGGCGCCGGCGGACCGGGCCGTCCCCCGGGCCACAACCTCATGCAGCATGTATTTCAGCTTGTTCACGGTAGCGCGGCTGAGGACTCTTTCACCCTGCCCGCTCCAGAAACGGGCCGTTTCCCGCCCCTGGCCGTCGGTCAGCGCCAGAACCAGGCGCGGCTGTAACCGCCGGCCTCCGTTGGCCAGGGCAGCCATCATCGCCGCGGCCTGGAGCGGCGTCACCATCACCTCTCCCTGCCCTATTGCGATATTGGCCTGCGCTCTCCGCGAATACAGCTCTTCCGGCAGGGGTATATTCCCCGCCTCCTCTTCAGCCAGCGGCAGGCCGCAGGTCTCTCCCAGCCCGAAGCGGCGGGCATAGCCGGTCACTTTATCCGGACCCAGCTCCAGGGCCAGCTCAATAAATACGCTGTTGCAGGAATGGGCAAAAGCCTCGACAAGGGTGAGCTCCGACTTGTGGTGCAGGTTGGAGCAGGGGAAGTACAGCCCATCCACGTCAAGCCCGCCGGAGCAGCTAAAATTTTGAAAGAGTGAAGCCCGCCCCTCTTCAAGGGCGGCTGCGGCCACGACTATTTTAAACAGGGAGCCCGGCTGCCAGGCGCAAAGGGCGCGGTTGATCAAGGCCCCGTTGCTCTCCTGCAGATAGGAAGAGAGGGAAGAGGCCTTGAAATCCGGACGGCTGGCCATGGCCAGGATGTCGCCGCTGTCGGGATCAATTACCACCACCGCCCCCCGCCCGATGCGGCGGTCCATAATCTGCTCCACCCGGCGCTGCAGCTCCAGGTCCAGGGTAAGAAGCACATTTTTCGGAGAGCCGGGCTCAAGCTTTTCGCGATAGCCCAACCCGGGTATAAGCCGCCCCTTCCGGTCAACCACCGCTCCGATTGTTTTCTGCTGGCCCAGGGAGAGGGTCCGGTCAAGGGCTCCTTCAATGCCGCAGGCCCCCCGGCCCTCGCTCTCGATCATGTAGCCGATGACATGTGAAGCCAGGGTCCCCGGGCCGTATCGTTCCCGCCTTTCTGCGGCGACGAGACCGGGATAGGCTGCTATGGCCGCCGCCTGGGAGCCGCTGATCTCCGGTTCCACCCAAAAAGGCAGGGTTTCATGCGGCGGGGAGGCAATGCCGCCAATCCCCTTCAGCATGGAGAGGCCACGGATAATTTCATCTTCCCGGCCGCGGTACTGCGTGGGGAAAGCCAGCAGACCCAGGCGGCGCCTGCCGTCAAGAAGGGAAAAACCGTGGCGGTCCTGGATATCGCCGCGGCCGTCGTTAAGCTGCACGGCCTGGAAACGCTGCCGCACCGCCTGCCGGGAGAGAGATTCGCCCCGCAGCACCTGCAGGTAGAACAGCCTGCCGCCGAGAAGCGCGAAACAGCAGGCAAAGAGCAGGAGCAGCCGGAGAGCTCTTCGCCGGCAGTCGTCAAGGCCCATAAAAAACCCCCCGGTTAAATTTTCCACCGGGGGGGATATTTTATACATAAGCCGGGAAAGGCAGCGCCCTGTTTTGGTGCCTACAGGATCATGTTGTTCCATTTCATGCTGATTTTGCCGCCCAGGTGATAGGCCTTGACCGGTTCGTCGGCATAGGTCTCCACAACATGCGAGGCACAGGGAAAATCAGCAAAGTATTTGAACGTAAGATCAACGGGCACCCATCCCAATCCGTCAACATAGAATTCCGCCCAGCTGTGCCGGCGGCCTTCCAGGGAGCCGGCGCCGATGTTGCACCCCCTGGCGCCGGTGAAACCGTTGACCAATCGAGCGCTCACTCCCAGCTCCCGGCAGCGCCTGACAAAACCGTTTGCAAGCTCAAAGCAGTTTCCGCTACCGGAGTATTGCAGGTAGACCCGCCGTGCTTTTTCTATCGTTTCATTGCTTGAATTTATAGTTAGAGGTCGAATCGTTATTGCATAGTCTGTTTGAATAATAACACTTGCCCCTGGTTCAATATCTCCCACCCCAAAACTGCCGATTCTGCCGCACATATAGGCCGGTTCATAATTGGTTGATAGCAGCTTTGTATCCTGGTACGGCGAGCTGTTCTCCAGCATCGGCAGGTCCACCCAAACATTTTCGGCCCTTTCACTTCCCGTGTTGGTTACATGCACTTCCGATCTGAAAGTAACCTGATGGGCGCCGCGCCACTGGTAGGTGACAGGAGCCGCAGGCGCCGGTGACGGCGCGGGCGGCGGTTCCGCCGGGGGAGCGGCTGCCCTTTGAGGCGCCGGAGTCTTCTCCGGCCTGGGAACCGGCTCTGCCTGTCCCGCTTCCTCCCTGGAGGGTGTTTTGCTTTTTCTCTCCCGTGCTTCCGGCTCCTTTGCCGTATTCCCTTCAACCGGACCGGCGCCGCTGCCGTAACCCTCCGCCTTCCCTCTCATGCCTGTCGTCGTGTTGGACGGGGGATTTTCAGCATCAGCTGCAAGCGGCGATTCCGAACCGCCCACGGGCGCCAGATCAATACTAAGATCCGCTTTTACAATTTCCCCGGGCCTGCTCCCTTTCCCGGCCTCCAGCAGGGGAAAGCCGGGGCACTCTTCGGTGGGGCTGCAACAAAAAGCTGGAAACATCAATATGATTACAGCAACAATGAGAGATAAGCGTCTGCGCCTGTTTGTCTCCATAAAATAGTCCCTCCTTTTTTTGAGGGACCGCCAAGCCGAAATAAAAATAACCTGCAATTCGGCAACCTGGCGATCTTGTCCCGGTATAACGGACTTAAGACCCATGGCTTTGCGTCCCTGCTTCTCAACAGGTTTGCCCTTGTCTGTCAGGCTGATATTTCATATTTATTTTAGCACATGCAGCCGGAATATGGCAAGCATTATTTTTTATTATTTTTTATTATTTTTCCTCTGCGGCTTTTCTTTTCAGCAACAGGCCCAGCAGTATAAATATAAAGCCGAGGAGAAGGAGCAGCACGAGGGTAAGCCCTCCCGTCCGGGGCAGATCGGGCGGATCGGTCCCCGGCGGATCAGGCGGATCCTCTTCCCCATTACCGCAGGCAGTGATCAAGATGATCTTTGTCGTCACCGTGGAGCCCTGGAATTCGTTGCCCGTCGGCGGCCCGGGCAGAAATATGAAAAAGTCAAGATCAAGCGTTTGTCCGGGGCGAACCGGTCCGATTTTGGCGCTGATATTCAGCGGTTCCGCCAGTCCCTCCGCCGGTCCGTTGTACAGGGTGATATTGCGCCAGCTTATGTTCAGCAACAGCTGAGAAAAGAGATCCCCCGGCTCCCCGGGGAGCGGATCGCCGTCAACCCATTCATGCCTGAGCCAGAGATAGGCCGGCAGATCCCCTTCATCGGTTACGGTAAGCGTACGGCGGTATGAGTCGCCTGGATTGAGATTCCCCAGTTCGAACAGGGTGTCCGGGGAGACGGTAATCCGGCAGTGCCTTTCCCCATTTTCACCGGCTGGTCCGGCAAGAGTGTAAAAAGGCTGTACCGACAACAGCAGGCAGGTCAGCACCAGCGCTGCGCCCAGGAGAATGGCAGCGGAGCCCAGGCTGCGCCTGGGAATTCTG
>CAYTXG010000026.1:0-20605 GCA_964441025.1 uncultured Syntrophomonadaceae bacterium | reverse complement strand
CGGAGAACTGCATGGCCAGCCGGCAGTACACAGGCTGTTGATCAGCAGCCGGGGGGAGGAGAAATGAAAGATCTGTACGAGGATTTACTCAAATATTATCGCTTTATGATTGGGAAGATCCCGGAAGAGGAACTCTTTCTGGAGGCGGTAAAGGATACTGTAAGCCCTGAAGAGCTGCGGGTATTTTTTTTAATGCCCTTTATGGGCAGTATTCCGGAGCAGAAGCTGTTGCCCAGGGCGCGGCGCGCCGGCATCAGCCTTGAGGATTTTAATAAGAGGGCCGACGGGCTGGTGGAGCAGGGTATGATTATGCGCTATACCGGGCCGGGGGGACGTACATATGAACGGGGCAACATTGTTTTCATGACGGAGCAGCAGGTGCGCATGAAAGAGGATACACCCCGGCGCAGGGCTTTCGCCAGGCTCATGGATGCGGTTATCGAGGGCGATATAGGCTCTGTGCCCAATCGCACCCCCTATTACCGGGTTTTGCCTGTGGAAGGCACCCCGGCCGGGGAGGAGGGGCGGGTTGAAGTCGGCCTGGAGCAGGCGGTCAGCGATCCGCGCAGTGTGCTGCCGCTGGACATTGTGTCGGAAATGGTAAAATCCGAACCGCTGGTGGCCATAGCGGAGTGCTACTGCCGCCGCGCCCGTAAGATTGTGGGCAAGGACTGCGGCCACCCTCTGGAGACCTGCTTCACCTTTAATGAGCTGGCTGAAACGCTGCTGGAAGCCGGGCTCGCGCGCAGGGTAGATCATGATGAGGCGCTGCAGATAATCCGGGAGTGTGAAAAGGCCGGACTGGTTCATTTTGTGGACAATGCCGAGGGGCGGATCAGGTCGCTGTGCAACTGCTGTCCCTGCTCCTGCGTGATCTTCAGCGTGATCAAACGGGGCGGGGGGAATGCGGGCGGTCCTTCGCGTTTCCTAATCCGCTATAGCGGCGAAGAGATTCCGGGGCTGGAAGCCTGTGCGCAGATCTGTCCCACCGGTGCCCTTTCGTACAACGGCAGGCTGGCGGTGGACTACAAAAAATGCATCGGCTGCGGCCTCTGCGTGAACCGCTGCCGGGAGCTGGGCTATGAGGGCGTGCTCAGGCTGGCGCCGCGGGGGAAGCATCCCCGCATTTTCCGGAGCAATGAGGCGCTGTGGAAGCATATCGGCCGGGAGTCTGCGGTGGGGCTGCTGCTGGGCAAACTAAAAAGAGATAAGAGCTAAGGAAGGGCTTGCCATACACGAAGTCAGCATTGCAGAAAATGTCTTGACTATTGCCGGGAGGGCCGCCCGTGAGAACGGGCTGCGGCGCATTACGCGTGTGGTGCTGGAGATTGGCCAGTTCAGCGGGGTGGAGCCGGAGCTGCTGCGCTTTGCTTTTGAGGTGATCAAAAAAGGGACCATTTTGGAGCAGGCGGAAATAGAGATGCAGAGCCCTCCCCTGCTGCTTTACTGCCGTGAATGTGAAAATGAATACCTGGGTGAATTAGACGACCTGCGCTGTCCCGTCTGCCTGAAGGAGCAGTTCCGGGTGCTGCAGGGCCGCGAGATGGTGGTCAGGTCGATAGAGGGAGGATAATGATGAGCGAAGAGGCAAAGCAGC
The DNA here is from genome assembly GCA_964441025.1 of uncultured Syntrophomonadaceae bacterium. Lineage (GTDB taxonomy): Bacteria > Bacillota > Dethiobacteria > DTU022 > DTU022 > JAAZIN01. The sequence goes on along the minus strand of CAYTXG010000026.1, from coordinate 19,008 downwards.
GCCGCCGGCCTGGTCAGATCAGCGGCCTGGATGAAGAGACGCCCCGGGATCTGCGGGTAATTACCCTGGAACAGAATGTGCTTGAAGAGAATGATCAAATTGCCGCGCAAAACCGCTTGTTTTTCAACAGGGAGGGCATCTATGTGCTCAATATGATCAGTTCGCCCGGCGCGGGCAAAACAAGTCTGCTTGTGGAGACACTCAACCGCCTGCGGGGCGAGCTTCGCTGCGCCGTTATCGAGGGCGACCAGCAAACGGATCATGATGCCCGGAGAATCGCCGGGACGGGCGCCCCTGTGGTCCAGATAAATACCCGGGGGGGCTGCCACCTGAATGCGGCGCAGGTGCGAAAAGCGCTGGATCACCTGCCCCTGGAGGCGCTTGACCTCCTGTTTATCGAGAATGTGGGCAATCTGGTCTGCCCCTCATCTTTTGATCTGGGTGAAAATGAAAAAGTGGTGATCATGAGCATAACTGAAGGCGAAGATAAGCCGGTCAAGTATCCGCTGGCCTTCAGCCTGGCCCGGCTCATGGTGCTGACCAAGATGGATCTGCTGCCGCACCTTCGCTTTGACCTTGCCCTGTGCAGGGATTTTGCGGAACGGGTCAACCCCAGCATCGAGATCCTGGAGACCTCCGTATTTGATGAAAGCGGTATGGAACCCTGGTTTGGGGCCCTGCGCAAAAGGGCTTCCCGGCATTCGGGGGGGAACTAGCCCATATCACTTATGCCTGTTACAGGGTCAAGCCTGCGGCCGGCGCCTGAGCCGGCCGCAGGAAGACCCAGGTTCCTTTCGCTCAATAGTCTGCCAGGACCCTTTCGAAAAGCTCCCAGATTTCGGGTTTTTCCAGGCCGCGCCGCCAGCCGGCCACTCCGGCAAGGCGGTAGCGCTTGACCAGCTCAAGGCGCAGGGCCATGGAGTCGCAGTCCTCGAGCCATAGTTTGTAAAAATCCTCACCATCGCTGTATTCAGCCGCATTCTGGCAGGCTTTTTCATCCCAGTAAAAGTGCACCTCTTTGTCTGCCAGGATCTCGGCAATCCGGCCCATGGAATATGACCGCGAGGAGAGACTTTCATCTCCGCCCACCGTGGTGAGCTGCCACAGGCGGGTGTAGAAGGGGACCCCTAGAATCAGTTTTTCAGGGGGGACTTCCTCCAGAAGGCGTTTGATCCCGTTTTCAACCCAGGGCAGCGAGGCCACCGGGCCGGAGAGGGGCGCGTTTTCCCAGTGTTCATCATAAGCCATGAGTGCAATATAGTCGGCCGCCTCTGCAAGGGCGCCGCGGTCATAACCTTTGCTCCAGTTTGGCTCTTCAGAGACCATGCTTACCGCCACGGAGAGGACCAGGCCTTCCTCGGCACAGAGGGGGGCCAGCTCCCGGATAAACTGCGTAAAGTAGCTGCCGTATGTATAGTGAAAGTTTTCAAAGTCAATATTCAGCCCCTCCAGGTCGTAAAGACGGGCATAGATCAAGAGCTGGTCGATGACTTTGCGACGCAGCGATGAACTGGACAGCACCTCCGCCGTTATCTCCCGATCAAAGGAATTGCTCACAAGAGCCCAGAGCAGGTAGCCTTTGCTCCTGGCCCAGTTGATATAGGCGGGATCGGCCAGGTTTTTTATGTTTCCCTGGCCGTCAAGCAGGTGAAACCAGGTTGGCGAAAGGATTTGCAGGGAGGGCATGGCCGGGATCGTGTCGACATCTGTCCTGGAATAGGCAAATTCCCAGGTCATAACCAGGGGCGCTGCAGGCAGGGTCTTTGGCGCGCCCTTTCCTTTGCGGGGCGGTTTTTCCGGCATCGGGTAAGGGCCCAGCAGGGAGAGCTTTTTGCGGGGCAGGTAACCGGTGAGCCCTGATGCGGTGCGCACAAGGCTCCACCTTCCCCTGCTTTCTTCCTCTTCAACACGCACTTTATCGCCTTTTTCCAGCAGCGCTGTATAGGGGTAGCGCAGCCCCGGTCCCCGGCGCAGCCTGGCGCTCCGGGGAATGAGCTCCGCCAGTCCGGCAGAGGCGGCTGCCCGATCCACCACCACCCTGTCTGTCTCCGGATGATAACTTACAAAAAGATCGTAGAAATCCGCCAGGAAGAGCAGGGGCAGGTAGAGCGTCTCCCCTTCGCGGTGCAGGGGAAAGCGCAGCTCCACGGGGCGCAGGTTTACTTCTGCCGTCAGCCTGTCGCTGTACATATGGATGACCCTTTCGGCGGTGGTGATTACCGCTGTCTGCTCCTTCTCGTCCCAGAAAAGGTGGGGGTCTATGTGTGTCTGCAGCGCCTCCACATCAATACAAATTTCTTCACCGGCAAGCACCACTCTGTTGGCGCCCATCTCTTCATTTCCTACAACAAGGATTGTCCCGTCGTCGGGGCGGGCGGGAAAAAACCCGGGGGCCAGGTAAAGCAGCAGTGCTGCTGCTGCGATGAGCGGCAGCACTACCGGGAGCAGGGGGAGCGCCGTTTTTTTTCTCTTGCCGGGGGGGGCGGCTCCTGGATATGGAGTGCCCGGTTTGCCGCTATTCATATGTATATCCTCCCGCCTGTAAAATAGATACTTATTTCTACCAGGCGCCGCTGTAATCCTTTGCCGGGGCGGCAAGATATCTGTTCCTCTCAGCGGCGCGCCGCTTTGAAAACTGCCTGCCATTATTCAAAGGGAGCGGGACCTTCAAACCCCCCGCTGAATACCTGGACACTGACGCTGAAATCCTTTTTTTTCATTGGCGCTCCTTTTTACCATGATCTGGACACCGGTTTCACAGGCTAAATCCCTTTATCATTGGCTCCTGAATGAAAGGGATATCTGCGTTATCCCCGAATTCGGATATTACGAAGGTTACAGTGCCGGCGCCGGGCGGTAAAATTAAAGCATGATCAGACTTTTTGGCCCCGGTGGTGTATTAATAGATGAAAGGTAAAAGGGATGGTGGGTGGATGCCGCGGGAACTGTTGAGGGGAATGGTGGAGGAGCATGGGAAAGCGGTCTACCGCCTGGCGCTGCGCTATACCGGAGACGTTTTTACAGCCGAGGACATTGCCCAGGAGACATTTCTGAGAGCCTGCGCCGGACTGCGCGGATACGACCGGAGCCGACCGGCCGGTCCCTGGCTGCTGCGCATCGCCTTAAACCTCTGCCGCAACCGGCTGCGCTCCGCGAGGGAGATCCCGATGGAAGAGAAAACCAGGGGGGCGGATCCGGGCCCGGGTCCGGAGCACATTTATCTGCAGCATGAAAGGGAGCAGGAGCTGGCGGAGGCGTTGCATGCACTGCCTCAAAAATACCGCGAGGTTCTGATCCTGAAGCATGTAAACGAGCTGAGCTATGCGGAAATATGTGCAGTCCTCGGCCTCAAGCTCAGCCTGGTAAAAAACAGGCTTTACCGGGGCCGGATCGCGCTTCGCGAAGCGCTGAAAAAGAAGGAGGAGTACAGCCGGTGAAAAAATGCCCCGGCCCGCTGACCTGGCAGGCCGTGATAGATGGTGAGGAGGAGTCTGCACAGCACATGGAACACCTGGAAAGCTGCCCGGCCTGCCGGGCGGTGTACCATGAGATCAAAGATGCAGCGGAACTGGCCGGCTCTCTGTACGGCGAGGCGCTGCCCGCCCCCGATTTTGCTGCTGCGGTTATGGCGAGAGTTTCCCTGGCGCCGGCTGCGCCCTTCCCGGCCGGGCTTGTCGCCGCACTCCTCTTTGCGGCGGCCGCTGCGGCGGCGTTGCTGCTGGATCCGGGGTACTGGAACTGGTGGCTGAGCGTGGGCCTGACCCGCAACTGCAGCCTGCTTCTGGACGCCCTGTTCAGCATGATCTCTCTTGGGCGGGGCTTGAACCCGGCCTGCCTGCTCGGGCCGGCTGCGCTGCTTGTTTTACTGGAAACATTTTTACTGAGGAAACTTAAAACAGTGGGGGGATATTGGGATGAAAAAATTTAGATGGTCTGTGCTTGTTTGCCTGGCCCTGCTGCTGCTCGCAGGGGGCGCCACCGCCGGCGGGGATGTGATTGAGGGCGATATCAACAAGGCTGCGGGAAGCCTGGAGATTCCCCGCGGCACAACGGTGAACGGCAATGTTACCGTGAATATGGGGGAAGTGGAGATCCTGGGCACTGTCAATGGAAACGTGAACAGCAACATGGGCCAGGTCACTGTACATGGAGAGGTCAACGGCAATGTGGAGGCAAATATGGGACAGGTGCTGATCTGGGGGAACGTCAGTGGCGATGTGGCGGCGCGCATGGGTGAGGTGATCGTGGAGGGAGCCGCCGCGGGCAATGTAAAAGCGGAACTGGGTGAAGTTGTCATCAGGGGCACTGTTGCCGGCAATGTAGACAGCGGTCTGGGAGAGCTGCGCATACCGGGAGAGGTGCTGGGGAACGTGAGTAGCCAGGGGAAGAATGTAATCATTACCGGAAGGGTTCGCGGGAATGTTGATCTCTACCGCGGTATTGTCGAGCTGGGCCCCGAAAGTGAAGTTGGCGGCAGGGTACATGTTGAACGGGGCATGGTCAAAGTTTCCGAAGGAGCCCGTGCCGGTGCCGTCGATGTGGATGAAGAGCTCAGCGAAACGGAGATAGAGAGACTGTTCGGCTCCAGGGGGTACCGTTTCCGCGGGCTGGATGATTTTGAGGATGCGGGCGAAATCCTGGAGAACGTCTTCGAGAGCATTGGCCGCGCCTTAAGCAATATAAGGCTGCTGCCCAGGGGCTGGAGGGATTTTACCCCTGTGCTCTCCTTCGGCTGGTCCGGTCATGTGGCCCGGGGGCTGCTGAACATGTTGGTGATTTTTGCCCTGTCCGCGCTTACCTTCACTCTCTTTCCGAGACATGTCCAGTCTGCAGGGCAGATCATTTTCGAACAGCCCGCTGTGGTTATAGGCTGGGGGCTGCTCGCCCTGGTTTTGGCCGTACCGCTGATGATCCTGCTGGCCATTACCATCATCGGTATTCCGCTCATCTTTGTAGAAATCCTGGCGCTGGCTCTGGCTGGCATCCTGGGCTACACGGCGCTGTCCAGGCTTGTGGGCGATAAAATTATCGGCGCCGCTTCCTCCGGCGCAGCCAGCCCTCTTGGTGCAATTGCCCTTGGTGTGTTGATCCTGGGTGCAATCAGCATGGTCCCCTGGGCCGGCTCCCTCTTCTCACTGCTGCTGCTTGTTTTGGCGGTGGGGGCGGCCCTTGCCACCCGTTTCGGCACATTCCCCCCCGCACCGGCTGTTCCCGCAGGGCCTGCAGTGGAAAATGGTGAAGATCAAGCATAGAAGCCGTATATCAATATATATCAAGGGGACGTACCCCCTGATATATCAGGGGGACGTTCCTTTTGATATACTGAAGAACCTCCTTTTTTAATCCCTGTCCTGACGGGTGCCTGAGCCCTTCCACCGTTCCCCTGACTCACGGTTGTGAGTCAAAGTCACCGTCCCCTTGACTCAAGGTAGAGCAGGTCTTTTTTGGCTACAGCCCACATCCCCCGCCGGGGGGAGCCTTTTGCCGCCCCTGCCGGGGAGAGAGCCGGGGCGGCGTTGTTCCACCCTTGTACAAGCCCGCCGGCTGTCGTGCTTTCTCTCCCGATCCGCCTGCCTTTCACGCGGCGGCCCTCATCCCGGCTCAGGGAGATCCAGCCGCGGCGGAAGCCCCGTTCCACCAGCAGAAAGGCCGCCGCCAGGATGAGGCCCCCCAGCGCCGGCAGCAGCAGACTCCAGCCCAGTGCGCTCCACTGGTTGCCGGCGGCGCTGCCGGCCAGGGCCCGGGAGGCCCATCCCCAGGGGAAGAAGTCCATTACCCGCAGCAGCTCCTGCTGCCTGCCGAGCCAGCCCGCCAGATCTGGCTGCTGGTTGCTCTGAATCACCAGGTTGGGAATCTGGAAGAATAGCGCAATGAGCAGTCCGCCGATGCCGCCGGGCAGCAATCCTGATTTTATTCTATATAAAATTGATTATTCCTCTTCAAAATATATTGCTGTGACCCGCCTGAGATGGAGCTGCCGCCGCCGGCCCCTCCTCCTTTAAAAAGCCGGGACATTTAGGGGGGAGCGGCGGGGGGCAGGGGCGGCCGGTCATACCGGCGCTCTCCTATGCATTGTTATTTTCGTCTTTATTTGCTATACTTATCTGGGATTTGAATATTATCTGGGGGTGGCGCCTTGCGGGCTGCCGGTCTTACACACACCGGTCGGGAGCGTTTGCGCAATGAGGACAGCTACCTGGTAAAAACAGGTGACGATTTTTCCATCCTGGCCGTGGCCGACGGCATGGGCGGACATGTGGCCGGGGATGTGGCCAGCGCCCTGGCTATAAGTGTGTTTGAAAGCTATTGGGATGAGATTCACCTGAACGGCCCGCCTTTACCGGATCGTTTTGCCGAAGTGATCGAAAATTTAATCATTAAGGCAAATGGTATGATTCTGGATGAGGCGGCCCGCGACGCCGGCAAGGAGGGGATGGGAACCACCCTGACAGCCGGTTTGCTGTGCGGCCGCCGCCTGGTCATCGGCCACATCGGCGACAGCCGGGCCTACATGCTGTCCAGGGATGCCCTGACCCTGCTGACAGAAGATCATTCCCTTATTGAACAGCTGATCCAGACGGGGCGCCTGAGCCCCGAGGAGGCAGAGGACCACCCGAAGCGTCACATTCTGGTCAGAGCCCTGGGCACATCGCCCGATGTGAAGATTGATCTGATCGATGTAGACCTTGAAGAGGACGCAGCGCTACTTTTTTGCAGCGACGGCCTCACCTCCATGGTACGAGATGAAGAAATCCATCAGACAGCCTTGAAACACTCCGACCCATTGCGGACGGCGCAGGCCCTGATCCGGCTGGCCAACAAGCGGGGCGGTTGCGATAATATCACAGTTGTTTATGTAACTGATATCGGAAGGCGGGCAGAAGATTAATGATCGGAAAAAGCCTGGCGGGCCGCTATGAGTTGATTGAAAAAATCGGGGAGGGGGGGATGGCCTATGTTTACCGGGGCTGGGACAGCCTCCTGCGCCGGACGGTGGCGGTCAAGGTGCTCAAGGAGCAAATGACCGGGGACGGCGCATTTGTGCAGCGTTTCCGCCGCGAAGCGCAGGCAGCGGCAGGTCTATCCCACCCCAATATCGTGAATATCTACGATGTGGGAGAAGAGGATAACACCCACTATTTTGTCATGGAGTATCTCCACGGCAAAACCTTGAAAGAATATATCCGTGAAAAAGGGCGTCTTCCGGCCGCCGAGGCCGTAGCCATTGCCTCCCGAATTGCCGAAGCGCTGACCCAGGCCCATGCCGCCGGTGTAATCCACCGTGATATCAAACCGCAGAACATCATATTTTCCCAAAATGGCCAGATCAAGGTGGCTGATTTCGGGATTGCCATAGCTGCCGACGGGACCACCCTTACCTGTAGCGACAAAATTATCGGGTCGGTTCACTATTTTTCGCCGGAGCAGGCCAGGGGAAGCCTGGCTGAGAAACGCTCCGATCTTTACTCCCTGGGCGTGATCCTGTACGAGATGATAACGGGGCAGGTTCCCTTCAACGGAGAGAGCCCTGTCTCCGTGGCGATGAAACATGTCCAGGAGCACGTGGTTCCGCCGTCAGAGTTGGCCGGGGACATTCCCGAACCTTTGGAGCGGATTGTTTTAAAAGCCATGGAAAAGGATCCGTCGCGCCGCTATCCCGACGCCAGGGAGTTTCTTGATGATCTGCTCTTTTTCCAGGAGGAGGGCAGGTCCAACGCCGCCCCGGGTTCCCTGCCCGACAACGGTGACGAGGATACAAAAGAGATCAAACTGCCGCAGGCTAAGAAGAAGGCAGCAGGCAAGGAGGCAGTAAAAAAGAATTTGCCGCTCATCCTTGTTGTCCTCTTCCTGTCCGTTGCGCTGATTGCGGGTGCGATCATTTTTACCCGCGGTTTTCTCTTTATTCCTGAAGTGACGGTTCCCGAGGTAAGAAATTTAAGCTACGAAGACGCTGTAGCCATTTTAAAGGAGCACGGGCTGAGACCTGATCCGGAAACGCAATTTGTTCACGATGATATCATCCCCGAGGGTTATGTAGTTAAAACGGTGCCTTTTCAGGGGCGGACAGTTCGTAAAAAACGACCGGTGCAGCTTTATATCAGCAAAGGTCCGGAGAGCATCCTGGCTCCCGATCTGTACCTCCATACAGAGGAGGAAAGCCGGATCATTCTGTCGAATCTCAATTTGAAGATAAACTGTGTCCGCGAATATAATGATGACGTCCCTGAGGGAAAGATATTTAAGCAGGTGCCCCGCGCCGGTTTCTCTTTGTCCCGCGAGGAAGAGGTAGTGATCTATGTCAGTCTTGGGGGCTGGCCTTTCAAGCTGGTTTCGCTGCTGGGCCTGACCCGGGATCAGGCTGTTGAGTACCTGGCGCAGGAAGGGCTGAAGCCGCGCCTGCGCTACGAGCCCGCCGACGCGCCGGCCGGGACTGTTGTGGAGCAGTTGCCCGAGCCGGGCAGTTCCGTGCAGCATGGACAATCCATTGATCTGGTCATCAGCAGCGGGCCGGCGGAGCAGGCTGCTGAAACAGAAGCCGGGGATGATAGCGGCGGTGAAGAAACAGGCGGTTAAAAAGGAGGCCTTTTTTTCTGGAGGGGACGGTGGTCAGAGTTGCGGGCGGTTATTTTTCCCTCCGCGATGCAGCGGGGCAAACTTACCTGTGCCGGGCGCGCGGCAGGCTGAAGCGACAACCCGGTGATATCCTTGTTGGTGACAGGGTTATGTTTCGCCAGGCTGGGGAAACAGGGGAGGCAAAGAGGTGCGGCGGTGAGAGGGAGGGCTCATGGATCATCGAAGAGCTGCTCCCCCGCCGGACTGTGCTGGTGCGCCCCCCGGTGGCCAATATCGACCAGCTGGTCCTGGTGATGCCGCTGCGGGACCCCGATCCGGATTGGCAGCTGGCCGGCCGCATTCTTGTCCTGGCCGGGCAGGAAAACATAGAAGCACTCTGCTGCCTGAACAAGATTGACCTGTTGACTGCGGAGGAGAAGGAGACCTTTTCCCGCCTTCTCAAGCCTTTTCCCTACCCGCTGATCTGGAGCAGCGCAAAGACAGGCGCGGGCATTGCAAAGCTAAGCGAGGGGCTGCAGGGCAAAACAACAGTGTTTGCCGGACCTTCCGGAGCGGGTAAATCTTCGCTGCTCAACGCTGTCCAGCCCTGTTTCACCTTGAAAACGGGGATGGTCAGCGGTAAAATCGGGCGCGGGCGTCACACCACCCGCCATGCCGAACTTTTGCCGCTGAAGGCCGGCGGCTTTGTTGTTGACACCCCGGGATTTACCAGAGTTTCTTTTAGCGGTCTCGCTCCGGAGCGGCTGGGCTTTCTATTTCCTGAATTTGCCGCCTATGCCGGGGGCTGTTCTTTTCGTAATTGCAGCCATATACATGAGCCGGACTGCGCCGTGTGCGATGCAGTATCGGCGGGAGCGATTAATTCCCTGCGCTACGAGCACTACCGGTTGTTCCGGGAGGAGCTGGCCGGTAAGGAGAGATAGGAGATAAAATGGTGGTAAAAGTAGCTCCATCTTTGCTGGCCGCCGATTTTGGCCGCCTGCGCGAAGAGGTGCACCGGATTGAAAGAGCCGGCGCCGACTGGATTCATTTTGACATCATGGACGGGGCCTTTGTCCCGGCTATCACGATGGGCCCCCTGGTCCTGGAGGCGCTGCGCCCCCATACGGGGTTGATCTTCGATGCCCACCTCATGGTCGAAAACCCCGAGGTCCACCTGGAGGCCTTTGCCCGTGCCGGCGCCGATATGATCACCGTTCATGCCGAGGCAACGGCGCACCTGGACCGTGTCCTGCGTCAGATCAAGGAACGGGGCCTCAAGGCGGGCGCCGCTTTGAACCCGGCTACGCCGCCCCACCTTCTCGATTATATCTGGCCGCTGCTTGACCTGGTCCTGGTGATGAGCGTCAATCCCGGAGCAGGCGGGCAGTCCTTTATCCCGGCGGTGCTGCCCAAGATCGAGATTCTTGCCGGGCGCATCCGCAAGAGCGACCGGGCGGTGGAGCTCTCCGTGGACGGCGGGATCAACAAAGATACTGCGCCGCAGGTTGTCGCCGCCGGCGCAACGGTGGTGGTGGCGGGATCGGCAGTGTTCAAGGAGCCCGGCGGCATGGAGCTGATCCAGGCTTTCAAGACCCTGGGCGGTCCGCGCCACCCGGTTTGAAGGAGCGGCCGGGTGTGTTATAATTAAATACAGAAAACCGTTTTCTTCGGGGTCCGGTGAGGAGGGAGCAATCCCGCCAATTCCGTACCGGCGGTAATACCTGGTGGTTAGCCCGCGAGCCTTCAAGGCCGACCCGGTGCGATTCCGGGGCCGACAGTAAAGTCTGGAAGGGAGAAGGAACGGCATCGAGCCGGATCTTTATCCCCAAACAGGCCCTGATAAGTATTGGACAGGGTTTTTCTTTGCCTGAATACAGCAATATGAGGTGAAAGGTTTTGGATGTTGACGAGCGTTTCATGTGGGCCGCCCTGGACCTGGCCCGCAGGGGCAGGGGAGCAACAAACCCCAACCCCATGGTGGGTGCAGTGGTTGTGCGGGATGGAAAGATAGTCGGGACCGGGTACCACCAGGCTGCGGGCGCCGCGCATGCCGAGGTGAATGCTCTGCAAAAAGCCGGTGAAGAGGCCCGCGGTGCAGTGCTTTATGTTAACCTGGAGCCCTGCTCCCACCAGGGGAGAACGCCGCCCTGTGTCGAGGCCATTATCCGCGCGGGGGTCAACAAGGTTGTTGCAGCGATGGAGGATCCCAACCCCGTTGTGGCCGGCAGGGGATTTCAGAAACTTGAGCAGGCGGGGATCAAGGTCAAGCGCGGTGTCCTTCAGGATAAGGCGCTTCGCCTGAATGAGGTATATGTTAAATTCATTACTACAGGCTGCCCCTTTGTTATTATCAAGACCGCCGTTACCGCAGATGGTAAAACAGCCACTCGCACCGGACATTCCCGCTGGATCAGCGGGGAGAAAGCCCGTGCTTTTGTCCACCGCCTGCGGCACAACAGCGACGCCATCGCCGTGGGCATAGAGACGGTGCTGCGCGATGATCCCCGGCTTACTGCACGGCTGGAAGGGGGCGGGGGCAGGGATCCGCTGCGCGTCATTGTGGACAGCCGGGCAAGGCTGCCTCTTGATGCCCATGTGATCGGCTCCGCCTCGCGAACCGCTGTTCTTCTGGCCACCACCGCTGCCGCGCCGCCGGAAAAATTGCGCCTGCTGAAGGAAAAAGGGGTGGAGATATTGCCCCTTCCGGATCAGGATGGACGGGTTGATCTGGCGGCGCTGCTGCGAAAGCTGGGAGAGCGGGGGATTTGCCAGCTCCTGGTAGAGGGAGGGGGCAACGTGAACTACAGTCTCCTGGAACAGGGCCTTGTCGACAAACTTATGCTCTTTATTGCGCCGCTTATTGTGGGCGGGCGGGAAAGCCCCACCTCTTTTGAGGGCGCCGGGGTGGCCAAACTTGATCAGGCCTGGCGCCTGGAAGGACTGGAAATCAAGCAGTATGACGGCGACCTGCTCATGATCGGCTACCCTGCGGCGCCGTAAACTTATTCACTGTAACTCGGGGAGGTTGTGCAGCGGTGTTTACAGGTTTGGTGGAGGAGATGGGCAGGCTGAAGGCCCGTGAGAGCAGCAGCAGCAATATGCGCCTGGTTATTACCGCAGGACCGGCGCTGCTCCGGGGCCTGAAAGATGGCGACAGCGTTGCCGTGAACGGCGTCTGTCTGACGGTGACGGAGACAGCGGGGGACAGTTTCAGCGCCGTGGTGATGCCGGAGACAATGCGAAAAAGCAACCTGGGAGCGGCTCTTCCAGGTGAGCTGTTGAACCTGGAGCGCGCCCTGCCCCTGGGGGGACGCCTGGGGGGGCACCTGGTGAGCGGCCATATTGACGCTACCGGGACCCTCACGCAGCGCTACCCCGAGGGCGGCGCCGTCATAATGCATTTTGGGATACCGGTGGAGCTGACAAAATACCTCATTCCCAAGGGTTCCATCGCCGTGGAGGGGGTCAGCCTCACCGTTGCCGGTCTGGAAAGGGGCGGCTTCAGTGTTTCCCTTATTCCTCTTACCGCAGGGAGGACTACACTGGGGCAAAAAAGGATCGGTGCCGCCGTTAATATAGAGGTTGATCTCATCGGCAAGTATGTGGAAAGCCTGATGCGTCCCCACCGGGACAGTGAGGTGGGCAGCAGCGAAAAACTGACTGCAGCATTTCTGGAGGAGAAGGGTTTTATCTGAACTGGAGGAGGAAATAGTCGATGCAATTCAACAAAATCGAAGAGGCGCTGGCTGATCTGCAGGCAGGCCGGTTGATCGTGGTAGTCGATGATGAAGATCGGGAAAACGAAGGTGATCTTATCGCAGCTGCCGCGAAAATTGAACCGGAGGCGATCAATTTCATGATCCGCCACGGCTGCGGCCTGGTCTGCGCCCCCCTGACCGCCGAACGGCTGGAACAGCTGGATCTTCCCCAAATGGTTTCCCGTAACACCGATTTTCACCAGACCGCATTCACTGTTTCCGTGGATGCTGTTACCGTTACCACCGGCATCTCTGCTTTTGAGCGGGCGGAAACTATCCGCACCCTTATTGACCCTGCGACAAAGCCTTCCGATCTGCGCCGCCCGGGGCATATCTTCCCCCTGCAAGCTCAGGAGGGCGGTGTGCTCCGCCGGGCCGGGCATACCGAGGCGGCGGTGGACCTGGCCAAGCTGGCAGGTTTGGAGCCGGCCGGGGTGCTCTGTGAGATATTAAACAAGGACGGGACCATGGCCCGGGTACCCCAGCTGCAGGAATTCTGCAGCGAGCACGGCTTGAAGCTTATTACCATTGCAGATTTGATCCAGTACCGCCTGAAAAAGGAGAAGCTGGTCTGGCGTTCGGCCAGCGCCAATCTGCCCACCGCCTACGGCGATTTCCGCCTCATTGCTTATGAGAACAGCGTTGACCGCCAGACCCATCTGGCCCTGGTCAAGGGCGAGTTCAGCGATGCCGATCCTGTCCTGGTGCGGGTTCATTCACAGTGTCTCACCGGAGATGTCCTCGGCTCGCTGCGCTGCGACTGCGGCAATCAGCTGCGGCAGGCCATGAAGCAGATCGAGGAAAACGGCAGCGGGGTGCTGCTGTACATGCGCCAGGAGGGGCGGGGAATCGGCTTGCTGAACAAGGTGCGCGCTTATGAGATCCAGGATAAGCAGAACAAGGATACTGTGGAGGCAAACGAGGCGCTGGGCTTTCCCGCCGATCTGCGCGATTACGGTGTAGGAGCGCAGATCCTGGTGGATCTGGGGGTGCGCCGTATCCGACTCCTGACAAACAACCCCCGCAAGGTGAAGGGGCTTGAGGGTTACGGCTTGAATATAGTGGAGCGGGTTCCCCTGGAGATCCCGCCGGGTTGTTATAATTCAAAGTATCTCGCCACGAAGAAACACAAACTGGGTCACCTGCTTCACCTGGCCGAGTAGGGGCGGGGTTCCATCCCCGCCCGCGGGTGTGGAATGCTGTATCGCTCCGCCACGTGGTAGGGGCGGGGTTCCATCCCCGCCCGCGGTGTGGAATGCTGTATCGCTCCGCCACGTGGTAGGAGCGGGGTTCCATCCCCGCCCGCGGGTGTGGAATGCTGCATCGCTCCGCCACGTGGCAGGGGCGGGGTTCCATCCCCGCCCGCGGTGTAAACAATGAAATCCAAGGAGGCGCTTTTAGATGAAAATTTATGAAGGGCAGCTTGTTGCCCGGGGCTACCGTTTTGCCCTGGTAGTCAGCCGTTTTAACGAATTTATCTCCAACCGCTTGCTCGAAGGGGCCGTTGACTGTCTGAAACGCCACGAAGCCGATGAAGACAATATCCATGTGATCATGGTCCCCGGCGCCTTTGAAATACCGGCCATAGCCCAGAAGGCGGCTCAGAGCGGCCGTTACGACGCCGTCATCTGTCTGGGAGCTGTAATCCGCGGCAGCACTCCCCATTTTGAATATATCGCCGCCGAGGTGGCCAAGGGGGTGGGCCGGGTAGGCCTGGATAGCGGTGTCCCCACCGTTTTCGGTATTATCACCAGCGACACACTTGAACAGGCCATCGAGCGTGCTGGAAGCAAGTCGGGCAACAAGGGCTGGGCGGCGGCTCTGGGCGCCATTGAGATGGCCGATCTCTGCCGCTGTCTTAACGGACCCGCTCCCGCTTGATGGGGGTGGAGCCTACAGCAAAACCGAGGCTCCAGGTGAAAAGAATCTGCCTGACAAGCAGCTCCTGCAGCTGCGGCTGATGGGGCAGGGTCATCTTCTGTCCCAGGCGAAAGAATGACTGGCGCTCCAGGTGCTCCCAGAGTTCGGCCTCAAAAGTGGAGGCAAGCTCCTGGAGGAGCGCCTCCTGGGCTCCCAGGAAATCTTTTCCACGCTGGAAGTTTTCGTCGAGGTATTTTCGAGCGCCGGTATTCAAGGGCATCCTCCCCCGGATGGTAGAAATAAATTCCATCTTTTATTGTACCCCAAATGGAGAAAATAAACCCACCAACTCCATTGGAGGTGAAACGCTTGAACGAGCCCTGCCGCGCAAAATGTGAGAATCAGCGCAATAACCGCTGCCGCCTTGACGATGAACGAATCAGGAAAAGCCGGGTTGAATTTGGCGAAGAGTGGGTCCCTGAACAGCATTGTTCCCGCTTCCGCCCCCGCCGTGAAAAAGAATTGGAAAAACGGCGTAAAAAGTAAGGGGGACAAAGAGCCCGGCGCTTCCGGGAGCGAATGGGTAATGGGACAATCCCCGGCGCTCCCGCCGGCGCTTGAAAACCGGGGGCCAGGGATGTAAATAACTGGATATGTTTACATTGACACCTTCATTTCGGGGTGCTATGCTTCGAAATGGGGGTGTCTTGTTTTGCCCGGCGGCGCCGGGGAAGAGAACAGGTAAGAGAGAAACCCTCCGCCGCAATTGAAGGAGGTAGGGGTTTGGCCGGGAAAAAGAAAGAAAAATTTGTAATCATTGATGGGAACAGCCTGATCCACCGCGCATTTTATGCGCTGCCGCCAACAATGCAGACCGTCCGCGGGGAACATACCAATGCTGTCTACGGTTTTTTGAGCATGCTTTTCAGGCTCATTGAAGAGGAGCAGCCCGGATACATTGCCGTGGCTGTTGATCCGCCGGGTCCAACATTTCGTCACCGGATTTACGCCGATTACAAGGGGCAGCGCGAGAAAACCCCCCGGGAGCTGGGCGAGCAGATGGCCCGGGCTCGTGAAATCCTCGAAGCCATGCACATTTCCGTTTTTGAAGAGCCGGGTTTCGAGGCCGATGATGTTATCGGATCCCTGGCGAAACAGGCTGCAGCGGAGCAGCTCAAGGCGGTGGTTGTCTCCGGTGATGCCGATCTGCTGCAGCTTGTTGACGATTCCGTTGAGGTGCTGTTGACGCGGCGGGGGATCACGCAGGTGGACCGCTGTAACCGGGCCTATCTGCAGGAGAGGTTTGGCCTGACCCCGGAGCAGTGGGTGGATTTCAAGGCGCTCAAGGGCGATCCTTCGGATAACATCCCCGGCGTCCCCGGCATTGGTGAGAAGACTGCCCGGCGTTTGCTGACGGAATTTGGCTCCATAGAGGGGATCCTTCGCGCCCTGCCCGGGATGAAAGGCAGGCTTAAAGAGAACCTGGCGGAAAACCGGGATCTTCTATTCAGGGGGCGGGAGCTGAATACAATCCGGAGCGACCTGCCACTGAAGTTTACCCGGGACTGTTGCCGGCGTGATGAGCCCGATTACGAACAGCTGCTGGCTCTTTTCAAAGAGCTGGAATTAAAAAGTTTCGCCGAAAGGGTAGCCGCCCTCTTTCCCGGCGCGGTGGAAAGTGCCGCCGGCCCGCTGCCCTGCGGCAGGCAGATAGAGGGGCCGGCACAGCTGGCGGAGATTCTGGAGGGGGTAGAGGAAGGTTCCAAAATGGCCCTTCTGGCGGAGCGCTCCCCGGAGCGTCCTTACTGGCGGCGCCCACCTGAACTGGTGGCCTTTGCTTTTGATGAAAAGCGCTGTTATTACCTGCGGCCGGCTGATTTCGAGCCCGCCGCAGGGCTGTGGCAAATGCTTGCCCGGGCCTTTGAGCGCTGCTCCGGCGGCCTCATCGGCCATGGGATCAAATATTTTTACAGCTATTTCAACAGCAGCGGCCTGGGTGAGCCGCCTTTTACTTTTGACTGTGAACTGGCCGCATATCTTCTCGATCCCGGGCGCGGCAGCTACGGGCTGGAGGGGCTTTTAAGCGACTACCTGGGCCTGCCGGCCCTGGAAGCCGCAGGACGCGGGCGCCGCAGGGAGCAGCTTTCCCTGGAACAGCGCGAGTCTGCGCTGGCGGCCGGTGCAGCCGCCCTTTTTCCCCTGCAGGAGAGAATTGCCGCCGCCCTGGCGGAGCGTTCGCAGGGAGAGCTTTACTACAAGCTTGAGCTGCCCCTGGCGGCGGTCCTCGCCGAAATGGAGAGGCGGGGGATCGCTGTTGACCTGCCGCTGCTTCATGATCTGACCTCGGAGGTGCGCAGCCGTATAGAGGGAATCGAGGCGAAAATTTATGTCCTTGCCGGAGAGAATTTCAACCTGAATTCACCCCAGCAGCTGGCGGAGATTCTCTTCAACAAGCTGAAGCTGCCGGCGCTGCGTAAAACCAAAACAGGATATTCCACCGATGCGCGGGTGCTGGCGGAGCTTGCCCCGCAGCACGAGATTGTGGCTGAAATACTGCACTACCGCCAGCTGATCAAACTGGAGGGGACCTACCTTTCCGGGCTGCTGTCCCTGGTGGAGCAGGATGATCACAGGATCTATACCACCTTTAACCAGACCGTTACCGCAACAGGGCGGCTTAGCAGCAGCGATCCCAATCTGCAGAATATCCCCATACGGCTGGAGGAGGGGAGGCGGATCCGTTTTGCCTTTATCCCCTCGCGTCCCAGGCGGGTATTTCTCGCTGCCGACTATTCGCAGATCGAGCTGCGGGTGCTGGCGCACCTTTCGCGTGATTCCATTCTTGTCGATGCCTTCCTGAAAGATGAGGATATCCACCGCCGCACCGCCGCTGAGGTTTTTCACGTTGCCCCCGGGGAGGTTACTGAAGCAATGCGTTCGAAGGCAAAGGCGGTTAATTTCGGGATCATCTACGGGATCAGCGACTACGGGTTGGCCCAGGGTCTGGGGGTGCCCCGCCGGGAGGCGCAGTGCTACATCGAGAAATACTTTGAGCGTTACAAAGGGGTCAGCGAGTATATGGAGCGCATTATCGACGGAGCCCGCGAAACAGGCTATGTGGCCACTATCCTGGGGAGGCGGCGCTATCTTTCCGAAATCCGATCTCCCCATTTCGGCCGGCGCAGCTTTGCCGAGCGCATGGCCCGCAATACTCCCGTTCAGGGCTCCGCCGCCGACATCATCAAGCTGGCCATGCTGCGCGTGGCCCGGACTATCCGCGACGGCGGCCTGGGGGCGCGGCTGCTGCTGCAAATTCATGATGAGCTACTATTTGAAGTTGATGAGAAGGAGTTGGAATTTTTCGCCCCGGTGATCCGCAGGGATATGGAGCAGGCCTGCTCCCTGGAGGTTCCTTTGAAAGTCGACCTCAAATGCGGTCTCAACTGGGCTGAACTGGAGCCGTGGAAACCGCTGTAAAATGGATTGGATTAACATCTGTCGCCCGGGGGTGGGATAGTGCCAGAACTGCCTGAAGTTGAGGTTATCCGGCGGGAGCTGGCCCCGCTGGTCTGCGGTAAAACATTTGCTCTGCCGGTGATCCATTTTCCCGGCGCTGTCTTCTATCCCGGGATAGATCAATTCTGCAGCCGTCTTGAGGGGCGCCGCATTGGGGAGACGGGGCGAAAGGGTAAATACCTCTATTTCCTCCTCAACTGCGGCATACTGACGGTGCACCTGCGGATGACGGGGCGGCTGATATACAGGGATGGGGCCGCTGCGGCCTGCCCGGGAGGCGCAAAGCATTTGAGAGTGGAGCTGCCCTTTGCCGGCGGCGGCGCCCTCTGCTTCCATGATCAGCGTAAGTTCGGCGGGCTCTGGCTTCTTGAGAACAGGAGCGAGAGAGGGGCCGCCGGGCTGCCCCGCCTGGGCCCCGATATCTGGGAAGAGATCGATGAGACTGCTTTTTTAACACTGCTCCGGGCCAGGCCCCGCGCCAGGATCAAACCTTTGCTCCTGGACCAGGGCTTTGTGTCGGGAATGGGGAATATCTATACAGATGAAAGCCTGTTCCGGAGCGGGATCCACCCCTGCCGCTCCGTTTCCACATTGAGTGAAAAAGAGAGCGCCGCCCTTTACCGGGCCATCCGCCATGTTCTGGCCGCTGGCATTGACTGCGGTGGCACCACCACCCGCGATTATCGCGATGCCCGTGGCGAAGCGGGCTCATTCCAGGAGCAGCTGGCCGTTTACGGGTGCAAGGGGCAACCCTGCCCCCGCTGCGGCCGCCCCGTGGAGCGCACCGTTACCGCCGGCCGCGGCACCTATTTCTGCACCCACTGCCAAAAATAAGTGAGTTTATTTAGACCACCGCCTGAAGAGGTCGTGCTCTATTGCGAACTGATCCAATACTTTCCCCACTGTCTGATTGACTATGTCTTCTATCGTTAGAGGAAGATGATAAAAGGCCGTCACAGGTGGAAGAATAATGCCACCCGTTTCTGTAACTGGCTCTCCACCGGTTTGCTGGACACTGAGATAAGATACTATAACCTGACTTCACACTTAGTCCTGTGAATAAATAATTTACGAACCAACAGAATCCTATACCGGCGCAGATTTCTGCGTTTTTTCATGTAGCTGCCTGCTTGATGTTATGCTAATGCTTTGCTAAAATATGTATTTTGGAGCTATTGTTATAGGCATCTGCGGAGTTCCTGGCTCAAGAATCATGTTGCTTGACTTCGAAGTCTGAACGCTGTTATGATAATACTTGATAGATTAATATCCTGACTTTGACAGCTTAAAAGAAATAAAAAGGCCGCTTCCCTTGCAG
>CAYTXG010000025.1:0-21479 GCA_964441025.1 uncultured Syntrophomonadaceae bacterium | reverse complement strand
CTGCAAGGGAAGCGGCCTTTTTATTTCTTTTAAGCTGTCAAAGTCAGGATATTAACGCGGAAAAGGGGTAAAATCAATAGAAATCCGGAGTGCAATCAAAAAGGTGACAGGTTTAATTCCCTGTCACCTTTCCCTGGAATTTCTCCCGGCTAGGCGTAGGTTTCACGCAGTTCTTTCTTGTTGAATTTGCCCACGCTAGTTTTGGGGATCTCGTCGAGGAAAAGAACCCGGTCGGGAATCCACCACTTGGCCACCTTGTCTTTGAGAAATTCGAGGATCTCCTCTTCCGTTACCTTTTCTCTGGAGCTCTCCTTCAGGACGACGCAGGCCAGCGGCCGTTCAACCCATTTCTCGTCTGCTACGGCGATGACCGCCGCCTCGACAACGTCGGGATGGGCCATGATCGTGTTCTCCAGATCGATGGAGGAAATCCATTCTCCGCCGCTCTTGATCAGGTCCTTGGCCCGGTCTTGAATAAAAATATAACCCTCTTCATCAATAGTCACAATATCGCCGGTGTGGAGCCAGCCCTCCCTGAAAGCTTCGGCGCTTCTTTCGGGGTCCTTGTAGTAGGAACCGGCGATCCAGGGTCCCTTGAAACAGAGCTCGCCCATCTCCTTCCCGTCCCATTTGACCTCGGCCCCGTTTTCATCGACGATCTTCATCTCGATGCCGGGCACCAGCAGGCCCTGCCGGCCCTGCTGGGCGTAGCGGCGATCAGGGTCCCATTCATCCATGTAGCTCTTCAGCTCGGAGATGAGGACCACCGGGGAGGTTTCAGTCATGCCCGAGCCGTGCAGGACATTGATCCCGTAATTCTCTTTAAACGACTTGATCAGAGACTTTGAAATAGCGGAGCCACCGTTGACAATATAGCGGACTTTGCTGAAATCGTAGCTGGCCCCGCCCTGCAGGTGCTGGTGCAGGCCGATCCAGATGGTGGGTACACCTACAGGCAGAGTCACCTTTTCGGACTCTATGAGTTTGCAGATAGCCTCCGGGGTGAGCAGCCTGCCCGGAAGCACCAGCTTTGAGCCCATCCAGACCCCGGCAAAGGGTATACCCCAGGAAAGCACATGAAACATGGGCACAACGGGCAGGATGGAGTCGCGCTCGCCCACTCCCAGAGTATCGGGCAGGGCTACCATCATCCCATGCAGGTAGATGGAGCGGTGCGTATAGATAACTCCCTTGGGCGCCCCGGTGGTAGCGGTGGTGTAGCACATGGCGGCGGGGGAATTTTCGTCAAGATCTTCGGGAAAATCATATGCGGCGGGCGCATCTGCAAGCAGTTTCTCATAGCTGACGGCATTGGGCAGATTAATTTCGGGCAGCTCTTCCTTATCGGAGAGAACAATATATTTGTCC
Organism: uncultured Syntrophomonadaceae bacterium; assembly: GCA_964441025.1. Taxonomy (GTDB): domain Bacteria; phylum Bacillota; class Dethiobacteria; order DTU022; family DTU022; genus JAAZIN01. The sequence continues at coordinate 20,111 of CAYTXG010000025.1, read as the reverse complement.
ACCGTAGTCAACTGATCGGCTATTCTGGCCAGGAGGGGCACCAGATCTTCATCAATAAAAACGACCTTGTCTTCTGCGTGATTGATCACATGAACAAGCTGATCCGGAAATAGCCGCAGGTTGATCGTGTGAAGCACTGCCCCGATGCAGGGAACGGCGAAATAAAGCTCAAGATGGCGGTGGTTGTTCCATGCAAATGATCCGACCCGGTCACCGGGTTTGATCCCCAGTGATTCCAACACATTTGCCAGGCGGCAAACCCGCTCATAGAATTGATTGTAATTCAGGCGGTGATCCTGATCAAGACAGCGCGAAAAAATCTCTTTCTTCGGAAAGAGTTTTCGTGCCCGGTGCAGCATGGTAGTAATCAAAAGGGGATGATCCATCATCATGTACCTGCCCTGCCCCCCTGATCGGGGGAACAGGTTAACACCTCCTTGAAAATAGGATTTGGGAAAGGATCCGCTGGGCTGCGTGCATGCCTCCTCTCCGGATTTGATCGATCAATTAGATAGAACATACCACATATTTAGAATAATGTAAATATTTATTCACATCTTTTGCCGGTGGATTCTCTTCCGGAAAAAGAAAAAACCGCCTGCGTTAAGCACAGCGGCTTTGTAAATATCGTGTCCTGCTCCATCAGAGAGCCGGAGTCAAAAAGTATAATAAAAGCTACCGGGGCGCACACCCGGAGGCGGCAACTATTTGCCTGCTGTCCCTACCTGCCGTAAGGGTGGCGCATCAAACTGCTTCTCTTTTACCTCCGCAATGATCCGGCGAAGTTCTCCCACAACATCATAAAGCGGATCCGCATCCCAATCGGCCGGGTAAAAGTTCGCCCGCATTCCCTCTAACCTGGAGATAAGAGCGGAAATTTTCTCGACCACTGAGTTCTCCATTTCTTCTCCCCGTTCTAATTTACTTTATCTTATGCTGCCACAGTTCTGGAAGTCACTACGGATCAGGCTCTGTGCCACCTCCCATCGACAATTCAGGACAGGGTTGGTTCCAAGGAATATATTACTACAAGGGAGCAACAAATCCTGCCGGTAATATTTCCAAGAATGAGGAGGAGCCGGTTCCGTAAAGAATATATTACTTTTCCGCGCCGGCGGCAATAATAAAGAGAGCAGGGGCAAATACTTTAAGGAGTTGATCCGAGTGGGCCGGCTCATTGCAGTAAGCGAATCGCTGTCGCCGCTGAAACGGGTACTGCACCAGGAGGGTTACGAGGTGATCAACCTGGAAAATGAAGCGGAGATTAGCAAAAGGGATGTCACTGAATACGACGCTGTTGTAGTCTCAGGCATGGATTTGAACATGATGGGGATGCAGGACATTTCAGGCCGGGCGATAATAATCAATGCGACTGGGAAAAAGCCGCATGAGATCGTGGAGGAGCTGCGCAGCAGGCTCTAGTGTTTTTTACCGGCAGCTTGTTGAAACGCCGGAAGGGGCGGCACCGCTCCTTCCTTTGCCAACCGTTAATGGGGAGATCCCCACCCCGCGTTATCCCCGGAGTAAGAGCATCGGGGCAGGCTGCTCAGCCGCCGGCAGGCTGATCCCCCAGATCTCTTTTGCATAGCCAGCAATGGTCCTGTCACTGGAAAATTGACCAGCGCGGGCAATATTCTCTATGCTCATTTTCAACCAACGTCTTCTGTCCCTGAAAGCCTGCTCCAGAAGCTGCTGTGTTTCCACATAGTCAAGAAAGTCTTTTAAAACAAGGTATTCGTCGTTCAAGGCAATCAGAGAATCATAGATGGGAGCAAACTCCCTGGTCCCGGCCGGCAGCAAACCGCCTGTCAGCCGGTCCACAACTCCTTTAATCCGGGGCTCCTCTGCGTAAAGCCCGGCGGCGCTGTATCCCTCACGATGGCAGCGCGCCGCCTCTACGGCGCCCAGGCCGAATATGAAAATGTTTTCACGGCCCACCGCTTCGGCGATTTCGACATTCGCCCCGTCCATGGTCCCGATGGTAACAGCCCCATTGAGCATAAATTTCATGTTGCCCGTCCCGGAGGCCTCCTTGCCCGCCGTGGAAATCTGTTCGCTCACATCGGCGGCAGGGATAATCCTCTCGGCCAGGGATACAGAATAGTTTTCCAGGAAGACAACTTTCAGCCTATCGTTAACCCTGGAGTCATTGTTAATCACGGCGGCAAGCGTGTTAATCAATTTGATAATCCGCTTGGCCAAAAAATAATTGGGGAAAGCCTTGCCGCCGAAAATAAAGGTTCGCGGTGTCATCTCCATACCGGGCTCCTCCAGAAGCCGGTTGTAAAGATGCAGGATCTGCAGCGCATTCAGAAGCTGCCTTTTATAGGCATGCATCCGCTTCACCTGGACATCGAAGATGGAATGCGGATCAACAACCCAGCCCGAACGTTCCAGTATAATTTTCGCCAGCCTGATCTTGTTCAGCAGCTTCACGCGGGAGATTTTCTCCTGGAACGAGCTGTCGCCGGAGCAGCCCAACAGACGCTCCAGCTCCCCGGGGTCGCCGATCCAGCCGGGACCGATAGTTCCGGTAACAAGGGAGGCCAGGGAAGGGTTGGCCTGCAGCAGCCAGCGGCGGTGACTGATCCCGTTTGTCTGGTTGTTAAATTTGTCCGGATATATTTCATAGAAATCGCTCATTTCCCGCTTTTTCAATATTTCTGTATGCAGTCTGGAAACACCGTTGACACTGTGGCTACCCACTATTGCCAGATGGGCCATCTTCACACGACCGCCGTCGATGATGGCGGCAGCCGTGCCGGCATCACCTTTTTCAGGGGCAGAGCGAACCAGTTCACTCCGGAAACGGCGGTCTATCTCCTCCACGATCTGGTAAATGCGGGGGAAAAGAGGCGCAAATATATCCACGGGCCACATCTCCAGCGCCTCGCTCAGGGTGGTATGGTTGGTATAAGAAACAGTCTGCCTGGTAATGTCCCAGGCCTCCTCCCAGCCCATCCCCTCATCATCAATTAAAATGCGCATCAGCTCGGGGATAGCCAAAACCGGGTGGGTGTCGTTCACATGCACCGCCGCCCGGACATGGAAGTCATCCAGGGAGCCGTACCTCTCCCTGTATTGCCGGGCAATACTCTGCAGCCCGGCGGAGACAAGAAAATACTGTTGCTGCAGCCGTAGCGCCTTCCCCTCGCGGCTGGAGTCGTCGGGATAGAGGAGTTCGCTGATTTTTTCCAGGCGGTGCTTGTACTCAACTACGCTGCGGTAACAATCCATGCCGCGGCAGCCCCGGGTCAGATCAACCAGAGCCGGTTCGGCGCTCCAGAGACGCAGTGTATTGACAACTTTGTTTTTATAGCCGATAACCGGCAGATCATAGGGCACCGCCAGCACGGAATCATAATCTTCATGATGAAACAGCAGCCGCCCCCCGGCCTGCTCCGGCCGTACACGGCCGCCGAATCTCACCTCAACGGCCTCATCGGGACGCCGTGTTTCCCAGACATTGCCGCCGCGAAGCCAATCTTCGGGTGCTTCCACCTGGTTGCCCCCGGAGATAACCTGTTCAAAGAGTCCGTATCGATAGCGGATACCGCTGCCGTAGCCGGGCAACCCCAGTGAAGCCAGGGAATCAAGAAAACATGCCGCCAGCCGGCCCAGGCCGCCGTTGCCCAAACCGGCATCAGGCTCGGCTGTCAGGGTCTCGTCCAGATCCAGGCCCAGCTCCTTCAGCCCTTCACGGCAAAGATCCAGCACACCCAGATTGAGAAGGTTGCTCTCAAGCAGGCGGCCGAGCAGAAATTCCATGGAAAAGTAGTATACTTTTTTGGATTCCCTTTCCCCGTAGCGCTCATTGGTGTCAATCCAGTGCGCCGCCGCCTCCTCACGAACCATGCCGCCAAGGGTCTGGTAAACACTTTCCGGAGAGGTTGCAGCGATATCTTTTCCGTGTATCTGTCTGAATTTATCAATAAAACATCTTTTAAACTGCTTTTTATTTTTAAACATAGCCTTGTTCCTCCAGATTATCATTCTTGAAGAGAACACCACGTCTATATTAAAACATAATTTATCAAATAAATTAAGAGTTAACTTTTGTTAAGTAATAATGTTGTGTAAATATAAACACATTAAGACATTCATCATGCTATTTCAAGCATGGATCCGGGCGCTCCGGGAAAGCAGTGGGCTTCGTTCTCTTCTCCTGTTTCTTGCAATATCTATAATATAAGGGTAAAATTCAAATTGATCGGCAGGCTGCCGGTGAACACGGGTGGGTGCCGATCGCGACAGGTGTAAATACACCGGGAGAGGGTCTTTTATGGGAAAGAACACAGGCGCGGCGGCACTCCTGCTGATGCTGTCGATCATGGTTGTCCTGTCTAGCGGCGGCTGCAACGAGAGCCTCCCTGGAGCTGAGGACAAAAGGGCCGGCCTTGAAGTGGTTGCCACAATTTATCCCCTGGCTGATATGGCCGGTCGCCTTGGCGGGGAAAAAGTTGCCGTTACCTGCATCCTGCCCGCCGGAGCCAGCCCCCATACTTACGAACCCACAGCCTGCGAGGCCGGAAAAATTTCGCAATCTCAAATCCTGCTCTACATCGGGGCAGGGCTGGATGATTGGGCGGTAGACACGGCAACCCACCCAAAAGGGCCCATTCTTCTGGGCCTTGCCGGGGCTACCCTGGAGCGGGGATGGCGCCCGCCCGGGAAGGCGGCTGCAGGGGATCGGGCAGGCGAACCGCTAAACCCCCATCTCTGGCTGGACCCCCTTGCAGTAAGAGATTACCTCTGTCCAGCCATTGCCGAAGAGATGATCAAGGCGGATGGGCAAAATGAAGCCTATTACCGGGCAAATTTAGCGGCATACCAGCAGGAGCTGACGGACCTTGATGAGGAGATTCGCGCAGCCCTGGCTGAACTGGAGGACAGGAGCTTTGTCTCTGTTCATGCCGCCTGGAGTTACTTTGCCCGGCGCTACGAGCTGGATGAAGCGGCGGTCATCTCGGATTTTCCGGGCCAGGAGCCGTCGGCGGCCTGGATCAAGGAGCTTGTCGATCTATGCCGGGAGCGCGGGATCAGGGTAGCCGCTGCAGAAACACAGCTTTCAGCCGCCGCGGCGGATGCCGTCGCCCGCGAGATTAAGGGCAGTGTTGTTCTGCTCGATCCTTTGGGCGGCGAGGGGCTGTCTCAAAGAGGGAGCTACCTGGATTTGATGCGCTATAATACGGAGATATTGGTAACAGCACTGCGCTAAATCGGCTCCGTTGCTGGGCCCGGCATGACAGATGCTTGCTTTCATGACGGCGGCGACGCACCCATTGATATAACACAGGGGGACGCAATGATGGACTTTACCGGCAAAGATAAGCACGCCGTTGTTTCCGCCGCAGGGCTTACAGTAAAAAGGGGACCGGGCCTGGTGCTGCAGGAGATCACCTTCGAGGTAAATAGCGGTGAGATGATCGGGTTAATCGGACCCAATGGAGGCGGCAAAACCACCCTTTTGCAAACGCTGCTCGGATTGATCAAACCCTTTTCCGGAGAGGCCCGGGTATTAGGCTTCCCCATCGGGAACCTGGGCCCAGTAAGGAGTAAAATCGGCTACATTCCCCAAAGAAGGGCCTATGACCGCCATTTTCCTCTTTCGGCTGCTGATGTTGTCAAGACCGGTTTCTACTCTTCCCAAACCCTGCTGCGGCCGCTGAGGCGGGAGGAAAAAACAGGCTGTCGCGAAATGCTGGACGCCGTTGATGCGCTCCATCTGGCGGCACGGCCTTTTGGTGATCTTTCCGGCGGCGAGCAGCAGCGGGTGCTTCTGGCACGAGCCCTGATCCGCAGGCCCACACTGCTGCTCCTGGATGAGCCCAACACCGGCCTGGACCTGACGGTGCAGCAGCTTTTTATGGAGCAGCTTCAGCGGCTACGCCGGAACTACGGGTTGACTGTGCTGCTGGTATCCCATGACATTGCCTCGCTGGCTGCTTTTGCAGACCGCCTTTTCTGCGTCAACGGAACCATGCATATCCACAGCGAACCGCAGCAGATTCTGCGCAGCCCCGACTTGCAGAAAGCCTGCCGCTGTTCATTCGACCTTCTGGAGATGGCTGCCGCACGCGAGGAGGCACCGGATAATGGCTGAGATGTTCGCCTACAGCTTCATGCAGCGGGCCCTGCTGGCAGCGGTTCTGGTGGGCTCCCTATGTTCTGCGGTATCTTTCTTTGTCGTTCTGAAGCGGCTCTCCTTCCTCGGGGTGGGCATCTCCCACACAGCCCTGGGCGGGATCGCCCTGGGCCTGGTCACGGGGCTCAACCCCTTCTGGTGCGGCAGCGCTTTTGCCGTTGCCACCGCCCTGGCCATAGGCTATATTAGCAGGCGGGGGCGCCTGTACGAGGATACCGTTATCGGAATATTTTTTGCCGCCGGGATGGCCTTTGGCATTGCCCTGCTGAGCAACCTTAAGGGTTACTACCCGGAGATCTTCTCCCTGCTTTTCGGAAACATCCTCTCTGTGTCGGAGGCGGAGCTGTGGCTGCTGGCCGGGGCGGCGGCCCTGGTGCTGCTCTTTACCGGCCTGTTTTTTAAAGAGCTGCTGGCCATCTCCTTTGATGAAGAAACAGCCCGGGCCGGCGGGCTCCCGGTGGATATTCTTTATTTCGGGCTTCTTGCGGCGATGGCGCTGACGGTAATGGTTTCGGTCAAGCTGGTCGGCATTGTTCTTGTCTCTGCGCTCCTGGTCATACCCGCCGCTACAGGGTACCGCTTCAGTAAAAATTACCGGGCCATGTTTTTCCTCTCGCTGGTCACGGGACTCGGGGGCAGTGCCGGCGGCCTTGTTCTGTCCTACTTTCTGAATATCCCCGCCGGCGCCTCCATAGTTTTGCTGATGGCCTTGCTGTTTCTCATTTCCCTGATCCGGCGGCGGCCGCAAGCCCGCAGCAGCTGATCCCACGTGGGAGCCGGCGGGATAAAAACATGAATAAGAGCCCGCCTCCCGGGGCGGCGCAGGCGGGCCGGGGATGTAATTAAAAAAATACAGGGTGAGAACCCTGTATTAAAATGTATATAGTGTAGGAGGTTAGGTTTACCGTTTCCCTGTCAGCTATATATATTCGATGCCGGGCTTGAAAATCCTGCTTAAGTTAAAATAATTTTTTATTTGTCCAATAGAGCAATTATTCCAACCAATGGGGCTGTAAATTTTTCTGCTGTTTTTCATAATAATTATCTGTTTGGAAACACTATAGGTGAAACAGAGGTCTGTTACGGCCGAGTCCAGGCTGCTGCAAGGTCTAAAGGGCTTTGCTGCAGCCGGCCAAAGGTTGTTCACAGGTCCTGAAGCGGGCTTGTGACCAGCCGGCGGGAAGATCGCAACAGGTTCTGTAAGGCTCTGCTATAGCCGGCAAGACTGTAGCGGGGTCTGCAGGGATCTGCTGCGGTCGAACCAAGATCGATACAGGTTCTTTTGTACTTACTGCACAAGAAGGCAACGGCGAGATCGGCAGCGGTTACGCCATCGCTGTCGGTTTCAAAAAGGATCTGTAGCGGTCGGGCAAAGGTTGACTTCGGTTCCAAAAGCGGTCCGGTACAGCCGCAAGGCTGTGCCGGGCTGCAGAGGGATCGATATCAGCCGGAGCGAAGGTCGGGACAGGCTTCTGTTTTTTTGTATAACTTCATTATACCTGCCTTGCCATCCTCTTGTACTTGCCCTTTCGGAGCTGCTGGATGATAATAGAAGCGCGGGCTATTAAGCGGCAGCGGTGCGCGGGAACCTTTTTTCGGGCCTGTGAGTCTTAAAACATAAAGGGGGTTACCGGAGAGATGGTTATCGGTAAAGGCAAGTTACATCTGCATGTACTCTGGATTTCGCTGCTTTGCTTCTGCCTCATGATCTTTACAGGCTGCAGCGCATCAAAGGAATCGGCGGCTGATTTTAATTATGCCTCGCCCAGGGAGCACAGCATCATGGATGATGGCGGCGGCGATTACTACGAGGAGAGCGGGTCGGCTACTGAGGATCAGAGTTCGCCCCAGGCAGTCACACGCTACTTAATCCGTACGGGATCGCTTCACCTGCTGGTTCCCGATACGCGCAAGGCAGTGGAACAGATTGAAAAAATGACGGCAGACAGCAGCGGGCTTGTCAGCCACTCCAGCGTGTACGAGCACCACGAGGGACACTATTCAGCTTCGCTGACACTGCGTGTTCCGGAGAAGCAGTTTGACAATTTTATGATCAGGCTGCAGGACCTGGGAGAGGCTGAAAATGTCCAGAAGGGCAGTGAGGATGTCACTCTCCCCTATATGGACATGGAGGCCCGGATCAAAAGTCTGAAAACCGAAGAGGAGCGGCTGCGCGAAATCCTGGATATGGCCCACAATTTGGAAGAGGTTTTGCAGGTGGAGCGGGAGCTGTCCCGGGTGCGGGGCGAAATCGAGCTCATGACGATGAAATTCACTCACCTGCAGGATCTGGTGTCTCTCTCAACCATTGAGCTTTACATCAATGAGAAGACTGCAGGCAGTGAGAAAATATCACCAAAGCCCTTCGACAACCTGGGGATGCGCTTGAAGGACGCTTTGTTTAGCAGCATCAATTTTATCTCTTCGGCAACGGCTTTTACCCTCATTGCTCTGACCACGCTGCTGCCGGTACTGATTATCATTACCCTTGTCGTGCTTCTGGTATGCGGGATTGTCAGGGCTGTAAAGAAGAAGAAAAGGGCTGTTCCGCCAGGTGGGCAGCCTCCGGCAGCGAACTGAGCCGGCCATAAAACTGTGACGACGCGGCGCAGCCCGATCCTGAGAGCTGCGCCCTCTCCTTCCCTCATCGCATGGATCCGGCGGCAGGACCCTCCCACCAGGAGAAGCCGCCCCTGCCGCCCCGGTTGGAGGGGTGATGGTAATATTGCATAACAAGGGTAAAACAACAGCCCTTTACCTGCTTCCGCTGCTTTCCGGGCTTGCCCTGATCCCTGCTTACCCTCCCTGCGAACAGGGCTGGCTGGCCTGGTTTGCCCTGATGCCGCTGATCTGGTTCAGCCTGCACGTCGGACCGCGCCAGGCATTCTGCGGCGGGTTCCTCTTTGGGGTGCCGCTGCACCTTTACCTGAACCTCTACCTGAGCGGTGTTCTTTTGGCCCATCTCTCGCGAGGGCTCGCATTCACGGCAATAGCCCTGCTGGTGACGCTTCTCTGCTTTTTCAATGCCCTTTTTACTCTTGCCGTCAATTACGCCCGCTATTTAAGAAACCCGCTCCTGCTGGCGACAGCAATCCCGGCGCTGTGGGTGCTGATGGAATATATCCGTTCGCTGGGGTTTATCGGCTATAATATAGGTTATTTGGGATACACCCAATGGCGCTACCCGGCAGCCCTGAATATCGCCTCTTTTTTTGGGTACTGGGGCCTTCCCCTGCTTGCGGTCTTCTTCCAGAGCACGCTGCTGCAAGCCCTGACCGGGAAGCTGCACGGGAAAAACCTTGCAGCAGCCTTCCTTATCTTCATGATCCTGTTTGCAGGCGGTTCGCTGCTCCCGGGCCTGGCGCCGGTGGTTAAAGAGGAAACTCCTCTTTGGACGGCCCTGATCCAGGGCTACAGCTCCCCGGAAGAGATCATGAGTTCATCGGGTAAAAGGACAATCCTAAAGCGTTACCTTGAATTGACCAAAGAGGCGGTAGAGAAGGAACCGCGTGTGGAACTGGTTCTATGGCCGGAAACGGTGATCGGCCTGAAAATGGAAGATGGTATACCCCGGGACCGTCCGGAGATGAAGGAGCTTGCTGAAAGCCTGGGGATTAGCATTATCTTTGGGGCACAGCTTTACACGGAAAAGCTGCTTTACAATTCCATGATCCTGCTATCACCGGGGGAGGAAAGCAGCCAGGTTTACAACAAGCGGCGCCTGGTCCCCTTTGTTGAATTTTTCCCGCTGGAGAAGCAGCTAAATGAACTGCTGAAACTCGATTATCTGACCCTGGGCGCTTACCGGGCCGGGGATGAGCTCACTCTCTTCTACCACCGGGGGATTCCCCTGGCCGGGGTGATCTGTTTTGAATCCTACTTCGGCGATTACACCCGCCTCTTTGCCCGGCAGGGGGGGCGGCATATGTTTGTCGCCACCAATGATGCCTGGTTTGGGGAAACTATCGGGCTGGAACAGCATGCCCAGGCCGCCGCGCTGCGGGCTGCGGAAATGGGAATCGGCGTGACCCAGGTAGCCAACAGCGGCATCTCCATCTCCTTTGACTGCCTGGGGCGGGAGCTGCTGCGCACGGGTAAATCCGAACGGGGCAGCTATATACTGCCCCTTGACCTGGCGCGACGGCCCACCCTATACCGGCGGGCCGGGGATTTCCTACCCCTTTTCTGCCTTCTGTTTATCACCGCCTGCGCCCTCGCAGCGCTGAGAGCTAGATGCCTTTCACGATCACCAGCGGCGTCCCGGCATCGGAGGAACCGCTGACCAGATCTGCCAGGCTGGCAACAACATCCTCCATCCGCCGCGGGGTGGTTCCTTCGCGGTCCTCTTCGCCTTCGTCGGACCCGGGATTCTCTATCTTCTCCTGCAGCAGTTTCTCGATTTCGGCGGCGCTTTTACCCTCCTCATGCAAAAATCGATCAGCCAGAAACTTGTATTTTAGTCCCCCCCGCATACAGTTTAAACCCTCAGTGGCGGCAAAAGCCGGCTTTGGATCAGCAAGCTCATAGATTCCCGTAGTGGGGTCGCAATAAGCGCCGTCCCCGTAGATCATCACTTCAGCCTCCACACCCAGCCTCTCCTGGATCAGCCGCTGCAACCGGCAGACTATCTCAAGCCCTTCGCGAGGGGCCAGCTTTATTTTTTCGCCGGCGGAGATGTTGCTGCCCAGCAGGCCCCATTCCGAATATGCTTCGCCGGAGCTGCATATCTGGTCAAGGGTGATGCAGCGGGTATGTCGGGTGCTGATCAGGGAGCAGGTCCTTTCGCGCGAGTGGATATCGGCGGCAACAATGCCGTCGGGCCCGTAGTCGAGGATGCGCAGGGGATCATTGCACAGGAATATTTGCGGCGCCGCACCTGCCGCGCTGATAATGTCACGATAAAAGCGAATATAGTCGATACCGGTGACAGGATGAGGGAACTCCCGCCCGGACAGATCCTCCGACGTGATCAGATCTTTGCGCAGCGAAGCGGCGAAATCGGGATCAATGATCCTGTTGCCCACCTCGTCGCAGGGAAAGGAAAGCTGCAGGATCACCTCCCCCCCTGCCAGGGCCAGGGCAAAGCCCCGGAGGACAAGGGCAAAACGGTTGCGGCTGGCAATGGGGAAAACCACGCCGAGCCTGCTCCCCGGCGCAAGCTGCAGTTTCTTTTTGATCTCTTTGGCCACATCGGCGGTGGTCACATAATTGTTCTGAGCGCGGGCTACCACAGACTCGGTGATGCAGATGATATCTCCGTTCTCAATAAGTCCGTCCCGGTGACAGCGGGCCACCTGCTCGAAAACAGTTTGCACAATGTCCATTCCCGGAACAACCAGGCCCATCTTCACACCGAAAGCAAGCGCTCCCATATATCCAGGTAGCTTAACCAAAGATCAGGGCTCCTTTCCCCAAAGGGCGGCGGGATCCGGCTGCGGCCCTTTTAATTCTTGCAACAGTTCATGCGCTTCCAGGTAATCGCTCCAGGTATTGATATTGAAAAAGGAGCGCTGGTCGGGATCGAAGCGCACGATTTCAGCATATCCAACATACCGCACCCTGATTTTATCATAAAACGCGGTGACTTTGCATTCATCCTGCTCGATCTGCTCCTGGATCAGAGCTATGCAGGAGCGGCGGTAGTACGCATGCAGCGGCTGATAATAGCTGCCAATCCGGGGAACAACAGCGTCGTAATGAGGCGCAAAAGCAGACATGTAACGAACCAGATCCAGGTTGATGAAAGGCATGTCGCAGGCGGCGACAAACTGGTAGGGCAGGCGTGAGACACTCAGCCCCGCATGGATCCCCCGCAGGGGACCCTTGGCCCTTCCTGTCAGCAGGTCGCCTGTGAGGTTCACCGGAAGATGGGCAAAGCAGTCCTGTCGGTCCGTCACCACCGTGATTTCCTGAAAAAGCAAACTCAGGCGGTCGACCATGATCTCGATCAGCGATAATCCGTCCAGCTCCAAAAATGGTTTTGGACAGCCCAGGCGACTGCTGTCGCCGCCCGCCAGGATGATTGCCCCGTCGAGCCGGGAGCAGTTGTTCAAAAACAACACCACCAATTAGTTAAAGGCGTCGGCTCTCCCGCCCCTGTTATACCCTATCGCAGGGGCGCCATCTCCCTGCTCCTGCGTCGGCAGCCGAGAGCTACCGTGAGGATGCACAGCTCGTAGAGCAGCATCAGCGGCAGCGCCAGCGCGATCTGCGTAACAGGATCGGGGGGGGTCAGGACAGCTGCCAGGACAAGAGCAATCAGGATAGCACCCTTGCGCCAGCGTTTTAGAAGCCCAGGCCGGATTAGATCGAGCCTGCCCAGAGCCCAGGCAGCCAGCGGCATCAGGAATATTACTCCGAAAAAAATGTGGAAAGAGAAGAAAAAGGAAATATAGTCGCTGACGGCCAGCTTTGCGGCAGCCCCGCCCCCGCCATATTCCAACAGAAAGCGCAGGACCAGCGGAAAAGAGACCAGGTAGGCAAAAGAGACCCCGCCGCAAAAAAGAAGAACCATCCCCAGCAGTGTCTTCAGCCATACTTTTTTCTCCAAAGGGGTCAGGGCGGGATAAATAAAGGCGATCACTTCATACAGGATCAAAGGGGAGGCCAACACTGCACCGGCGAGAAGAGCCAGTTTAAGTTGAGCCATAAATGCTTCGGGAGGTGAAAAGTAAACCAGGTGCAGTCCCCCCACAGGATAGGTCAGAAAACGGCGGATCTGCGCCGCCGCCATAAATGAGATAATGGAGGCAGCAAGAAAAGCCGCGCCCGCCGTAATCAGGCGATGGCGCAGCTCGCTCAGGTGCTGCAGCACCGTCATGGTTGCCGTTGGATCATTGCTCACAAACCTTATAATGCCCCCTGCTTTATTATCGGCGGCAATTTACATATTGCCAAAGTAAAAGCAGCCGGCGAGAAGAGCCCGCCCTGCCCGCTTAATCTGCGAGCCGGCTCTTTATGCTTTCCCCTGCTCCTTTTCCGGTGCAGCTGCAGAAGCATCGGGCTTTCCCTTGAGCCCCTCTTTCAGTTCTGTAACGCTTCTACCGATAGCCCTGGCCAGTTCCGGCAGCCTGTTTGCTCCAAAGAGAAGCAAAATGGCCAGCAAAATTAGCAGCACTTCCGTTGCGCCCAGTTTCATGCTTCCTCCTACCCCCTTCAATTGGATTATTTCAAAACCGCAAGATCCAGGCCCGCACGGTAACCTTCACGACGTGCAAGCAGATCCAGATCCATGGTATAGGCTTCTTCCAAACCGAGAATAACTTCGCGTCCAATTTCTTTCACAACCGCTGTCTTCAGGTAGCTCTTGCAGCGCTCGCAAACCTGCACCCTTCTCCCCGGATAATCATCGGCATAGAAATAGCCCAACTGCAGAGGATCCCTGTTCCGGCAAAAAGGACATACCAGCCGGGGAAATTGCCACCTGGTACAGCAGAATGAGCATTCAAGAATCCGGACGCCCTCCTTGTTGAGCATGGCCATGCCCGGCTGCTGCCCACACACAGGACAGTGCCCCTCGCTCCAAAGAGCAGAATCAATCTTCTTCCACAGCACCCCGGCAAAGGAGATATAAAAAGGAACCAGGGCATCCTTGATCGTTTCGGCAACGAGAGTGCAATCCACCGGCCCCTCATCTCCCCACCCCCAGCTGCGGGCCTGCTTCTCCAGTTCTCCGCTGCTCAACAGCTTATCTCCGGCAAGAAAGCGGGGCAGACGGCTTTCGGAAAGTTCCGGCAGCTCCATGATTTTGCCAAGTTCCCCGGCCTGGGGGAAAATATCGATGAAAGCAACGGTCGTTTCACCCAGAATTATTCTGAAAAGGGCGGGATCAATAGACAGGGTAATATCGCTGAGCAGGTAACGGCCCTCACGAAACATCTGCAGGAAACGCTCCCTGTCAATGGGGTAATCCTTCTCTATTTTGGAGCTGCAGCGGCGCCGCATCAGAAACAGCGCCCGGTAAAGGCGAAGTAAGGGCTCCGCATTTTTTTTATCGCTCAGGTACAGGGCGATCTCTTGATCCAGCTTCTCGAGCGTCATATTACTATTCTGCATAACGAGTTCCCCCAATGGCCGGACAATTACTTTTTCTCTTCGGTATCTTCCTCTTCCAGGGAAATAGATTTGCCCACATCATTAAAGGCCTGCTTGAATTCCCGAATGCCGCGGCCGATGGAACGCCCCAGCTCAGGCAGCTTTTTCGGCCCGAATAAAAGCAGGGCCGCCAGCAGGATCACAACTATTTCAAAGGGACCGATTTGACTGAAAGACATGGCCTGGAATCACCCCTTCGCAATTCGGGAGAATGTTTGAAAAGTACTTCTACACAATAATAAAATATCCTCTCTATTCAGATGTCAAAGCGGAGCAAAATGGTCAAAAAGCAAGTCACTTCGCTCTTCATCAGGAAGTGACTTGCTACTTTTACAAAGAAAAGGGGGTGCAGGTTTTATTTATTCCTCTCCCTTTGACGCACGGGGGGTCAGCTTCAACGCCACAAAGAGAGCCGGCGCCAGCAGGGTGGCCCAGATGCCACCCAGCCCGTAGCGGAGAAAGCGCAGGGCTGCCTGCAGGAGCGGGTTCTCTGAAGTAAGAACGGAACCCAGTCCCATCACGATACCGAAAAGGACCGCCAGGCCGATAAGTGCCTTGATCAGCTGGAATATCCAGCGAGATTTAGGAATAGAGCGCACTTTGTCCTGCTCAATAATATATCCCGCGGCTGCGCCGGCCAGCAACCCCATCAATTTTGGCATATCTCCCAGCGGATCCATCACTGTCAGTATAGCCGGAATGATCAGGCAGAGCGCCAGGAGAAGGGGCCTGGAAAATTTCTTGTCCCAGCCCCTGACCACAAAGAGGCTGCTCAGCCAGACCATGAACAACAGCAGGGGGATGCCCATGGCATATCCCCCCAGAATGTCCCCGGGATAATGGAACGCCAGGATGATCCGGGAGAGAGGGATCATGATCAGGGCCACAGCGGACCAGATCCAGAACCATCCTTTTTTCAGCCGCATGGCCAGGTAACCCCATACCGTAACCGCGGTAAAAGTGTGGCCGCTGGGAAAAGCAAAGCTTGTGAGCTGATTCTCACGAATAGGCCGCCCCAGAGCGAAAACATCCTTGCTTACACCGCTGACAAGGCCGGAAATCAGCAGCACCGCCGCGCCCCAGAAACCGAGGGGCTTGCTGACGCACCAGATCAAAATGCCGAAGAATATTATATAGAATTCATCTTCGCCTAGAAATGTAAAAAATTGAAATAAGTATGCCACCGGCTTTATGGACAAAAATTGCTGCAACCAGTTAATCATAACCATGCTTCGAGTCCAATCCCAGTAAAAATAGAGCAGAGCGGTGCAGAGAAGCACAGCTGCCCAGCAGAAAACCAGCCAGAAAATCTCCCAGCCCCTTTTAGGAGAGAAATAGGGCCTGGTAACAGGAGGGCTCACCATAACAGTTCACTCCTTTCATTCCACTGTCTTATTTTTGAAACAACTGTCTGCAGGTAAATTCTCCACTATAACAGGTTTTTCCTTCCGCTGCAGGCGCTGGATAATGACATCATAAGAGGAGCGGACAGGATCATCAGGCACAATTACGGGGATACGGCAGCGTTCCTCCTTAAAATATCCAAGGGCCAATATTTCGTCAACAAACGAGTAGGTTACCGGGCGCCCGGGATGTGAAAAATAGATACTCCCTCCAGGTTTAAGCACCCCCAGCAGCACTGATTTTAAGGCGGGCAGGAGACGCGGTTCATAGGCAACGTCAGAGGCCAGAACCAGATCAAATCTTTCGCTGAAGGGGAAATTGCGCCAGTCAGCAAGCAGCAGGCGGTAGCGAACCAGCCGGTGCAGCCGGGCATTGGCTTCACAAAGGCTGAGCGCGCGGGACTGAAAATCGGAAAAAGTCACCGCCGCATCCTGCAGTCCGCAGATCAACCCCGGCAGCCCCACACCGGCGCCCAGTTCAAGAGCTGTTTTGCCTGCAAGGTCCGGCCCCTGCATAAAATAAGCCGCCAGACCCCGGGAAGCTGGCCAGGGTTCCGCCCAGCAGGGAACCTGGTCCGGGTCCGCCGGATCTCCGATCAAGGCTTCTACATTGGCGGCAATATAAAGCGGCAGGATTTTACCGGCAATTTCGATCCGGATCAGCTTTGTTTCAACAGGAATCACGTTTCTATTTGCTCCGCCTCTGTTTTCGAAAAATATTTTCTAGAAGAGACCTGGCCCGCGGCAGCTCCTTCTGCGGTACAAAGATGTCTATTGCAAAGGACTGGCCTCCCACAACACGCATGAACCCGACAAGGGGGTCACCATCCTTTTTTTGCGCCGTTATGGAAGCCTCCTGCAGCAAGCCGCAGATGATACCGGCTTCAATGTCATCCGCAGCCTGCACCAGAAATGTCCACTCTTCTTCCATGTTATTCAAGAAGCTCCTTTCCCGCTTAAACGGCGCCTTAAAATCAGCAATATATTTGACGGACGCCATCTTAATATTTATGATACCCCTATAGCCCCCTTCCACAAGGGAGGACTGCTCAAGCGTTCTGCTGCAAGGAGGCATAACAATGGCCTACCGGCTGAAAAATCTGGCAGAACTGGCTGCGGCCTCAGGCCTTGCCCAGGCGGGAATTGCCCCTGCCTCTCCCCCCGGCTATTTGCGCGCCAGGCTGCAGCGGCGCCTCGACGAAGGGCGGGTGACCCCTTTTGAAGAAAATAATCCTGATCTCCGGCTCGATGCAGGAAGGCTTCTTCCCGGATGCCGCAGCATTGTCGTTGTGGGTATGCCCTATCCCTTCCCGGAAGAGGAAACGCCTCCAGGCGGCGAGAGGCCGCGGGGAGCGGTGGCCCGGTGCGCCAGGGGTCCCGACTATCATCTTCTTCTAGCCCGGGCGGCGGAGCGCCTCTTTTCTTTGCTGAAAAAAGAACTGCCGCCGCCGTTAAAGGGGCTGATCCTGGTTGATCGCAGTCCCCTGGTGGAGCGCGAACTGGCCCGGAGGGCCGGACTGGGCTGGAGCGGAGAAAACTGCACACTCATCACGCCCGCCGGCGGTTCGTACACCGCCCTTGGTACAATTCTCATCAACAGAGCGGTGGAGCCCGGAGTCGCACTGGAGCAAAGCTGTAACCGGTGCGGCCGCTGCCGCGAAGTCTGCCCCACAGGTGCACTTACGGCGCCCTATATTATCGATCCCCTGCGCTGCCTCTCCTATATCACGCAGGCGCCGGGAGTGGTCCCCCGGGCCATGCGGCCGCTCATGGGCGTGCGCCTATATGGATGCGATCTTTGCCAGGAGGTATGCCCCCACAACCGGGAGCTTCCGGGAAGAGGGATCGCTTCAAACCAGCAAGGCACATTCCCCTTTTTCCCGGCCCACCCCTTGCTGGAGCCTATCCTGGCAATGACGCAAAAAGAGTTCACCCGCACCGCCGGCCTTACCGCTGCCGGTTGGCGCGGTAAAAGCACGCTGCAGCGCAACGCGGTGATTGCCCTGGGCAACAGCGGCGACGCTGATGCCGTCCCCGCCCTGGCACGGGTTTTGAAAAACGATTCCCGGCCGCTGCTCCGCCTGCACGCCGCCTGGGCCCTGGGACAACTGGGCGGAACCAGGGCGAGGCGCAGCCTGGAACTGCAGCTTCACCGCGAGCCCGAGCCGGAGGTTGCCAAAGAGCTTCGAATGGCGATGGAGCTCTCAGGCCCCTAATTCGCCAGACCGCGCTCCTCCATGATCTGCCGCAGCAGATCAGGCCGGTCGGTGATGATCCCGTCAACCTCCAGGTCCAGCATCCGCTTCAGATCAGCGGCCTCATTTACCGTCCAGACATTGACGCGGTACCCCTTTTTCCGGGCCCATTCCATATAACTTTCGTCAACCATGCCGAATTCGGGGTGGAGCGCCTCCGGTCTCAATAAGGAGATGAACCAGCCCTCGCTCAGGTAGCGCGGTAAATCGGCCGCATAAAGCAGCCCCACGGGGATATCCCGATCGGCCCACTTCACCCTTAACAGAGCAATGGGGTTAAACGACGAGACGATTACCCGCCCTTTCAGGTGGTGCTCCCGGATCACATCCACCACCGCATTCTCCAGGCCGTCGGTAGCCGGGCTCTCTGTTTTCAGCTCTATGTTGATCAGCGTTTCAGGATCAAGAGCCTCGATAACCTCCTGCAGCGTGGGAATACGCTCCCCGGTAAATGCTTCGTCAAACCAGGAACCTGCGTCCAGCTTTTTTATCTCCGCCATGGTGTACTCTTTTACCGGGCCCTTACCGTTTGTAGTGGCATCCAGATCATAATCGTGAATCACAACGAGTTCATCGTCCCTGGAAAACATTACATCCAGTTCGATCCCATGCGCGCCCATCATTTCAGCAGCCAGGAACGAAGAAAGCGTGTTTTCCGGCGCCACCTCCCGCGCACCGCGGTGACCCATATTCAGGACAGGATGCTCGCGCTGGAAATCAGCCATGGGGTCGGGGGTCCAGGTCCAGTAGCGCACCGCAATGACCAGGACAGCCAGCACAAGCAGTCCAATTACAATCGCAATGAGCCACAAAATGGCCTTGCCAATGAAAGCGAAAAATTTCAACATAATTCAACCATCTCCCTTCAAATAAAGGCCTGCCGGTTGAGAATTAATTTACAACCATCGCCAACTGTCAATGCCGGCGCCTGTCACCACCCCCCCCTTTTTATGCCGCTCCCGGTGTCTCCCCGGGAGCCATATTCTAAGATTCTTGATCCCACAGAATAACCCTTTTTTTTGATAAATAAAGTCTGAATTAAATATCTTCTTCAGGAATGCAATTTCCGGAGCAACCCCCGGCAGGTAAAGAGGAGACTCTATGGAATGAGGTAATATTGTCGTTGATATGAAAAGAAAGGAGCCCACCGTTGCCCAACCTGCTCACTCCAATCAAGTCAGGACTTAAAAAAAGCCTGGAGGTGCTCTGGTTTCTGACAAAGATCATCATTCCCATAGCCTGTATAATCAAGTGCCTTGAACATTTTGACCTTCTGGAAGGGGTGGCCGCTTTTTTCACTCCTGTGACTACCTGGATCGGGCTGCCCGGGGAAACGGTGCTGCCGCTGCTTCTCGGTTTTTTAACGAATTTTTACGCTTCACTGGGCATAATCAGCAGCCTGTCGCTCAATCCCGGCCAGGTCACCGTCCTGGCGCTCATGCTGGGCATCTGCCATGAATTGCCCATAGAATCGGCGATCTGCAGCAGCACCGGGCTGAAAGTCTACCAATCTGTTCTGCTGAGGCTGATCACCGCCTTTTTAGCCGGTTTTCTGCTCAATGCTCTGTACACAGCAATAGGAGGATAGAGATGGCAATTATACTCACAATACTCAAAGAGGGCCTGACCAGCGGAGCCCTGACCCTCCTGCGTATAGCAGCACTCCTTATCCCCATCATGATAATGGTGGAAATCGCCCGCCATTACAAAATCCTGGAAGCGCTTTCAAAGAGAATAAAGGTTGTGCTTGATTTTCTAACCCTTCCCCTGGAAGCGGCTTTTCCCCTGCTTGTCGGCGTCTGTTTTGGAATCGTCTACGGTTCTGCGCTCATTGTCGATTATGCTCGGGAAGGCTACCTGGGGAAAAGAGACCTGCTGCTTATCGGCATTTTTTTAAGCATCGGCCATTCCTTAATTGAAGATACGCTGATCTTCGCCGCTTTCGGCGCGAATCCGTTTATAATTATACTGATTCGTTTCAGCCTGGCCTTTCTCATCACCAGGCTGGCCGCCTACGGCCTAGACTTGTTTTCGGGCCGAAAGAAAAACCGCCTGTTGCAAAAAGGGGAGGATCCCACTTAAAAACAGGATTCTATATCATATTATAGAAGATAAGTAAGTGTTTAGAACCGCAGCTAAAATTAATACCTGGGCCCAGAGGAGGTTTTATCGATGCAGTTCAAAGGTCTGGTTTTTGGCATCCCCAGGGAGATT
>CAYTXG010000024.1:0-21939 GCA_964441025.1 uncultured Syntrophomonadaceae bacterium | reverse complement strand
CACCCTTAGCTGGATATGCACCAATTCTTACGCCAGATTAGGCTGGCTCTGACACTTTATCAACTTGGCTAGCATTTGAATACCTCCCTGAAAAGAGAATCAACAGATTTTCCGCTTTCCTCGCGGATCTGGTCCACGGTTTTGTTGAGAACCACCCTTCCTTCCTTGAGGAAAATAATCTGTTCCAGGACCCTTTCGATATCGGCGATGAGGTGAGTGGAAAGGAGCACCGTTGCCTCGGGATTGTAATTGTCCAGAATGATATCCAGGATATAATCGCGGGCGGCGGGGTCAACGCCTCCGATGGGTTCATCCAGCAGGTACAGCTGTGCCTTGCGGCTCATGACCAGGATGAGCTGCACCTTTTCCCTGGTCCCCCGGGACATGGTTTTCAGGCGGTCCTTCGGGTTCAGGTTGAGCTTTTGCAGCATGCCGTAGGCTTTCTCCTTGTTGAAATCGGCATAAAAATCAACAAAGAACTCGATGATATCGCAGACTCTCATCCAGTCATTCAGATACTGTTTCTCCGGAAGGTATGAGACGATCTTTTTGCTTTCCACCCCCGGCTCCTGCCCCGCGATCAATATTTGTCCACTGCTGGGCCTGAGCAGTTTGTTGCAGAGCTTGAGAAAGGTGGTTTTGCCGCTGGCGTTGGGGCCCAACAGCCCCACGATGCTGCCGCGCGGTATGCTCAGCGTCACTTCATTGACGGCGGCAATATAGCCGAAGGTTTTTGTAAGATCCCTGCACTCCAGGATTGCATTGCTCATTCTTTCTCCTCCTCCATGATCGCTGACAGGGCGGCCTTGATCTCTTCATGACCAAACCCCAACCGCAGCATTTTATCCAAAAAGTCCCTGATATGCTCCTGCACCAGCCTGTTTTTAACCTGCATCACCAGCTTTTCATCCTCCGTGACAAATCTACCGCTTGTGCGATGGGCATAAAGCAAACCGCCTTGTTCCAGCCCCGCCAGGGCCCGCTGCATGGTATTGGGGTTGACCGAGGCTTCCCGGGCCAGCTCCCTGACAGGGGGCATTCTTGAACCGGGCGGGTACTTGCCGGCACAGATTTGCAGCTCCATCTGTTCAATGAGCTGGGCATATATGGGTCGATCCGAGCCAAGCTCCCAGGTCATTGCATCACTCCTCCCTTTGTATTATTGTATTAGTCCCCTAAGACAATAATACAATATGTGATCAATACTGTCAATACCAGATTTTAAATACTTTTATTTGAAAGGATCTGCAGGCCCGGGCGCCGGCGAACCGGAGCAAGGCGCTAAAAAGCCGCCCCATCAGGAGGACGGCTTGATCCTGCGCTGTATGCCTGTGCCTGCTAGAAGAATTGAAGCGGGTTTATGGCCGGGTGAACATACCAGCCGCTCCAGCTGGAACCGATGCTGCGGCGGATCTCAAAGTGCAGGTGGGGCCCGGTAGAATGTCCCGTCGAGCCGAGACGGGCTATGGTTTGCCCGCGAGACACCCTCTGCCCTGCGGAGACAAGGTTGCTGTTGTTATGCAGGTACAGAGTATAATAGGCGCCGTGATTGATTATAATGTAATTCCCCTGAGAGGAACCCCATCCGCAAACAGCCACAACCCCGCTCTCTGCAGCGATGATAGAGGTATTCAGAGGCGCCGCTATATCTATGCCCCTGTGACCGGCATGAAAGCGCTGTGATATCCTGCCGCCGCCCGCCACGGGCCAGGCGAATTTTCTCAGCGTCCCCCGCTCCACCACCCGGGCTTCCGGTTCGGCAATGACCCTGCCGGAGAGGGCCTCCCTCGATATCTCCACCCCATTTTCGCGGGTAACCCTGTATGTAGCCTCGCGCAGGCCCTCCGTCCCTTCGGAGACGACCCTGCTTTCGCCGAGATACATTTTATCCGAGGAGATGTATGTAATGGCGCAGGGGATCCGCTCTTCAACGGTGACCTGCTCAACACTCTGCACATGCACCTCCGGCACCTCCGGCACCTCCGGTCCGCTTCCCCGGCTCAGTACGCCTCTGCCGTACCGGGAGGCGATCATCTCCCGCGAAGCAAGAAGCATGTCTGGATCATGTTTTTGCTTCGTCAGTACAGAGGCAATCTGCTCCGGGGTGTAAACCTGTTCGGGGGGAACGGTGCATTCTTCCCCGGCGATCTCCTCGAGCAGGTTCACATCCAGCAACTCTACGCCTTCATCTTCGCTGACATAGGCAGAACATATCTCCTCGGCAACACGATCCACTCCTCTCATTGTGGATACAGGTGCCACCGGCGCACCGTCAACGGTAACCATGACTGCATCAGTCAGGTAACTGATCTGCTGCATCAAGGTCTCCCTGAGGGCCGGCATATTTTCCCTTTCATCGGGCCGGTGCTCCCGGGTCAGGGTAATCTCCTGTTCGGGATAAAGCTCCATCCCGTAGAGGGAGCTGCATTTGCAGGTTAACTCTTCAAGAAGCTGCTCCACTTCATCAGGATCCCGCGCCAGGCCGACTTCAATTCCATCCATCCTGACGGCATAAAGATGGCTGTATAGATAGTAGTGCAGCTGTAACAGCCCCCCCAGGGCCAGGCAGGAAAAAATAAGATAGAGCGACCAGTGCAGAGTTTTACCCCTGAGGAGGCACCGCAGCCTTATAAACTCACGGTAAAGGGTATTTCGCTTGAGGAGGGCGGTTATCGATTTTTTCTGCGAGGATAAATCCGGCATTTCCCTGACAACCTCCTGATAAGTAAGATTACCTTTAGTAATAAAAGGCCCGCTAAAGATGTTAAGGTAAGATAACATTTCCTTAACATCTTTAACACTACTATAAAGTTTGAGGTTTGTCTATGGTATTTCTTTCCTGCGCAAGGTGCCGGATCTGCAGTATTTTGCCCGCGGGCGGCCACAAGAGCCCCCCTAGCCGATATGGGCCAGAACCTCTTTTTTAAGCGCATCCAGCCCGGCCTCCGCTTCCTGCGCTCCGGCGGCGCAGGTGGAGAAATAGAGTTTTATTTTAGGTTCTGTACCCGAGGGACGAATGCAAAACCAGGCGCCGCTTTCCAACCGGTAATACATGACTTCGGAGCGGGGCAGTTCCAGAGGACGCTCCTCCCCGGTGAGCAGGTCCCAGCTTTTACGCAGGCTGTAATCGCGTTTTTCGATGATGCGCTCTCCCGCCATCTCCGGCGGCAGCGTTTCAAGGGAGCGCATGGTCTCCCCGGCTTTCTCCATGTCCTGAAGCCCTATCGAAACCAGCTCCTCGCGGAAGTAACCATATTTTTTTGAAAGCTGCTCCAGGGCCTGCAGCAGGGTCCGCCCCTTTTCCTTGTGGTATGCCGCCATCTCGGCTATGAGCAGGGCTGCTCCCACGGCATCCTTGTCCCGCCCAAATGTGCCTGCCAGAAAGCCGTAGCTCTCTTCGTAGCCAAAGATGAAGCTGAATTCACCGCTCTCTTCAAACTCTTTCATCTTCTCGCCGATATATTTAAAACCGGTAAGGGTCTCCACGGTCTTGACCCCATAGGCGGCAGCCACCTTCCGGCCCAGGTCGCCGGTGACAATAGTTTTCAACATGACCGCATTGGGCGGCAGCTCCTTCTTTTCCTCCAGCCGCCCCAGAATGTAGTCCAGGAGCAGCGCGCCGATCTGGTTGCCGTTCAGGTGGTGATAAGCACCGTGGGCGTCACGGACGGCGCAGCCGGCGCGATCGCCATCGGGATCTGTGGCCAGGACTATATCCGCTTTTTCACGGCTGGCCAGCTCCAGCGCCATTTCAAAGGCCGCCGGCTCCTCCGGATTGGGCGCATCCACAGTGCTGAATTGCGGATCGGGGACCATCTGCTCTTCAACAACGGCCAGATCCACATAGCCGCATGCTTCCAGCAGATGGGGTATATGGGAGGCCCCGGCGCCGTGCAGCGGCGTGTAGACCGCCTTCAACCTCACCTTTGGCCGGTAAAGGGAGAGCGATTTCACGGCCCCGCGGTAAGCGCAGTCGATCTCCGGAGCGATGAGCCGTAGCAGGCCGGCTTTCTCCGCCCTCTCCCGGCTAATATTCTTCACATCATCAAAGAGATCCACCTTTTTTATAGCGGCGGAAACGCGATCAATAAATGGGGAGACAGCCTGTCCGCCGTCAGGGCCGTAGACCTTGTAGCCGTTGTACTGGGGCGGGTTATGGCTGGCGGTAATGACAATCCCGGCGGCGCAGCCAAGCTCGCGCACAGCAAAGGAAAGTTCCGGGGTAGGGCGGACGCCGTCAAAGACGAGCGCGGTAATTCCGTTTGCAGCCAGGGTCAGGGCGGCATCCATTGAAAACTCCCGGGAAAAACGGCGGGTGTCGTGGGCGATGGCCACTTTTTTTGCTTTCTCCTCAAGGGCCAGGCTGTTGATGTAATCAGCCAGGCCTTGCGTTGCCCGCCGCACCGTATAGCGGTTCATCCGGCTCAGGCCGGCGCCGATAATGCCGCGCATCCCCCCCGTCCCGAAGGCCAGTTCCTCGCTGAAAGAGGCGTTTATCTGCGCCCCATCGCCGGACATGGCCTCCAGTTCGCGGCGGATCCCGGGATCAAGAGCGGGGTGGTCCAGCCATTTATGATAGCGCTGTTGGGGATCAGCCCCCCCCTCCTGCGCCGGGCGCCCAAAATCGTCCGCATAGCGGATAATATCATCCTCGCCAAGGTAGCTGCCGTTCTGCACTTCGATTATCTCCAGTACTTCGCCGCCCCTGTTTTCCAGGCGGTGCTTCACCCCGGCGGGGATGAAAACAGTTTCGCCTTTGCGCAGCGTTAGCTCCTTCTCCCCCACTGTGACCAGCGCCTCTCCCCGGACAACGACCCAGTTTTCCGAACGGAGGCGGTGGCTCTGCAGGCTGAGACGCTTCCCAGGCTCAACGGTGAGTCTTTTCACCTGGTAGCCCTCCCCCGACTCCAGGGAGGTAAAGCTGCCCCAGGGGCGGTAGACCGTGCAGTGATGTAACAGCTCGCGGTGTCCGCTCTGCTCCAGAGCCGCAACCAGCTCTCTGACCTCCTGGGAGCGCTGCAGCGGGCAGACCAGCAGAGCATCCCCTGTTTCCACCACGGCCATGTCCTTCAGCCCGATGGCGCCGACAAGGCGCGTACCCGCAAGCACCAGGCTACCGCAGGTATCAACAAGCAGGGTCCGCCCCTCACAATAATTATCTGAATCATCTTTGGATGAAATCTTGTGGTAAGCTTCAAAACTGCCCACATCGCTCCAGGCGATCTTCGCCGGGATTACCGCCACATCCGCGGCCTTCTCCATGATCCCGTAGTCAATGGAAAGGGGCTCCATGGCGGCGTAGGCTGTCTTAATTGAGCTCTCATCGGAAAAATCCATCCCGTCAAAGACGGCAGCCATGCCAGGCAGATGGCGGCGGAAAGCCTCGATAATTGCTCCCAGCCGGAATACAAACATGCCGCTGTTCCAGAGAAAAGCTCCGTCCTCCAGATATGCCGCAGCCTGCTTTTCATCAGGCTTTTCCACAAAACGCTCCACCATGAAAGCGCCGCTGTCTCCGAGCTGCCGGCCGCGGCGGATGTAGCCGTAGCCGGTCTCCGGGTATTGCGGTGTGATCCCGAAAGTAACCAGCCCGTATTTCCGGGCCGCCGCCTCCCCCCGCGAAAGAAGTTCCAGGTATTCTCTTCCCGCCGGAATGAAATGATCCGAGGGCAGAACAGCCATAACCCCGTGTTCGCCCGTGCGGCCCGCCAGGTACCAGGCGGCCATGCCGACAGCGGGGGCGGTATTGAGCGAAAGGGGTTCGCTGAGCAGCGTGATGGAGCCAGGATCAAGATCCATATTTAGAAGCTGGCGGCGGAGGTCGCTTTCCTGATCCCTGTGGGTGACGACGATAATCCTCTCCGCCGGGATTTTCGGCGCCAGCCTGGCCACAGTTTCCTGGAAAAGGCTCCTCCCGCTGCGGCTAAAAGTAAGGTATTGTTTTGGATATTGTTCCCGGCTGAGGGGCCACAGGCGGGTCCCGCTTCCGCCGGCTAGAATAATGGCGTACATACAAAAATCCTCTCCCTGCAAAACTTGATGATCAGCGATCCCGGCTAGCGGCCTTTTTCCCATTGTGGGGAGGCGGCTCCCGCCACTTCTCCCACACCGGCATAGCCCAGATGCAAAGCCAGGTGCATCCTGTGCACCGCCATCAGCTGCGAAAGCGTTGATTCGCCGCCCTGATTCAGGTTCACCCCGCCGGGCATCAGCCCGTCGCAGCAGCCGCCGCTGCTGAAATCATAAAGAGGCTGGTGAATATCATTGCTGCCGAAGAACCAGTTAAAGGCCCAATCCATGGCAATCTGCCAGCGCGGCTCTCCAGTAGCCAGAAAAGCCCGTGCGCAGGCGTCAACAAGCGCCGCCGCATCCAGGGGCTGCTGGTCAAATCGGGCCTTGCGTCCGCCGCGGCGGTACCACCCGTCGTTGCCGACAAGGGACAGCTGGCCTCCATCGGGATCTGTTTGGATTGAGATGAGCCAGTTCAGGGCGCACAGCCCTGTCTGCAGCATCTTGTCATCCTGCAGGTAGCTACCCGCCTCGATGAGCGCCTGAGGAATTCTGGCATTGTCATAGGTGACAGCTTCCTCGAGCCAGAACCACTCTTCCGCGGCATATTGGGAAAACCGCCTGAAGAGCCTGCCGCCCAGCTCCTCCAGCAGCTTGCGCACCTCCCTGTCTCCGCCAAAGCGCCTCAAGTAATAGATCATCCCGGTGATCGCGAAGGCCCAGGCGCGGGGCGAAGTAAAGGAAGAGAGCGGCAGGAGACATTGTTTGAACAGGCGCGTCACCAGCCCCAAAAGGGACTCATCTGGAGGATAGGCAATGGCGTAGCCGAGAGCCCAGGTGCTGCGCCCCTGGCTGTCCTCAGATCCAACCGCTTCCTGCCACTGGCGCTGGTAGGAAAGCATATTGCGCATCCGCCCCTCTTTCTGGTTGTAGGCGAAAAGCAGGAAGCTGAGATAGGTTCGGAAAAGCGGCAGGATGCTTTCTTCCTTGAACAGGCGCCAGTTCATCACCGTGACCAGCATCGCCCGGGCATTGTCATCGGTGCAGTATCCATGCATCCGGTCCGGCACTGTGTAAAGAGCGTGCTGGAAAAGGCCGGTATCGTCAGTCAGAGTGTGGAGATGATCCAGCCTGATCTCGGGCAGAACAGAGCTCTCCGTGACTGCCAGGCTCTGGACAGATTTCTTGGCCGGGGGGCTGTAATCCATGAGCGCTCCTTCAAAGACGGCGGCATAGCGGCGGGCCACCTCCCGCCAGATCATCTTGCGCCCGAACTGGTAGGACAGCTTGCGCATGCGGCTGCGCATTTCACCGTCCTTAAGCAGCTCGAGCAGGCTGCGGGCCATGGCCTCGCTGTCGCGAAAGGGCACCAGGCAGCCGCGCCCGTCAGCCAGCAGCTCCTGGGCATACCAGTAGGGGGTGGAGACGATCACTTTGCCGCAGGCGAGGGCATAAGCCAGGGTCCCCGAAGTGATCTGGTCTTTGTTCACATAGGGAGTGAGGTAGATATCGGAAGCCACCAAAAATTCGATGAGCCGCTCCAGGCTCACATACTGGTTGTAAAAGGCGATCTGCTCCTGAAGCCCCTTTTCCCGGACCAGCTGCTCCAGGTGGTGGCGGTATTTTTCACCGTAGCGCCGTTTCACCTCGGGATGCGTGGCCCCCAGGACAATGTAAAGCGCCTCGGGAAACTCTGAGGTCACCTTCTCCATGGCCGAGATAGCGTATTCAATCCCCTTATTCGGCCCCAGCAGACCAAAGGTAAGGAGCAAGATCCGCCCTTCAGCCTGGAATCTGTCCTTGTAGAAGGAGGAGTCAAGAAAGGGGACATCAGGCGCCCCATGAGGGATCATCACGATCTTGGAGGAGGGGATGCCGTACACCTCCTCCAGGAGCTTTACCGCCATCTCCGCCTGAACCACCACCCGGGTGGAGAGTTCGCAGATGCTGCACATGGTTTTCTGCTGCCCGGGCAGCGGTTCCGCAAGGATGGTGTGGAAAGTCGTCACCACCGGTTTTTTCAGCGACCTGAGCAGGTGGATAATATAGCTCCCGTCCTCACCGCCGAAGATGCCGAATTCATGCTGCAGGCAGACCACGTCAATGGGAGAGACATTTATAAAATCGGCCGCCCTCTGGTAGTCGCCGCGGTGTTGATCACGAATATGAAAGCTGACTTCCCTACCGTACTGATAGCCCTGGGGCCTGTTGTTCAGGGCGATAATTTCAAAGATATGTTGATCATCATTATGGTTGCCTTCACTGTAAATCTGCTTGAAATTGCCCGTCAGATCCGCAGTGTAGGTGGCAATGCCGCAGCGGCGCGGCGGATAGGTGGAGATGAAAGCCACCTTCAAAGGCTTGAACAGACTGCCGATAAGCATAGCAACACCTCTTTATCTATATTTCCCTTTATACTATACTTAACCTTTCCCTATTTATGTTTTTCAATGATCTGCCGGTACAACTCGAGATAGCGCCTGACCATCACTTCAACAGTAAAGTTCTCTTCCACCCGAGCCCGGCAGCGGCGCCGGGACAGCTCCTTTATCCGGGCGATCAAAGGTCCCGCCTCCGCCGCCCCGTCCACCAGGAAACCTGTCTCCCCATGGCTGATAAGCTCGGGCATGGAGCCGCGGTTGCAGGCGATGACCGGGGTGCCGCAGGCCATGGCCTCGACAACACTCAGGCCAAAGGGCTCGTCAAAGTTGATCAGGTGCAGCAGGGCCAGGGCTCCTCCGAGCAGGGCCCCTTTCTCTGCGGGGCCTACCGGCCCGATATATTTAATCCTCTCACCATCCAGGAAGGGAGCCACAAAACGGTCGAAATAGCCCTGGTCCTGAATGATCCCGGCGATCACAAGGGGCAAACCAGCCTGCCGGGCCAGGGTGATCGCCTCGGCAGTCCCCTTGTCGCGGTGAATCCGCCCGAAGAAGAGCAAATAGCGTCCCGGATCGGGGTAAAAAGGAAATTCATCGGGCGGAATTCCATGGTGCACGGTGGCGCAGTAATCAAGGCCGGGATCTCGATCGGCGCTGCTGATGGAGACATAATGCACCCGGTGGTTGTACCTGCGGTACACAGGCAAAATTTTAGGCGATGAAAAACCGTGGATGGTAGTTACCACCGGAGTCTGCACCAGCACTGCATATGTCAGCGGCAGGAAGTCAAAGTGATTATGGATGAGATCATAGTCCTCCGCCTCCTCAAAGAGGGCGGCAATATGCAGGCACTCCCACACTTTCGGATCGAGCGAACTCTCCTCGGCATAAGGGCGCGGGGCTACTGCGCGGAGGCGGGCCCCCGTCTGCGAGTCGGCAGTCGCATAAAGGGTTACCTCCACCCCCCGGCGGTGCAGCCCTTCCGTCAACCAGCTCACCACCTGCTCCCAGGGACCGTAATGGCGGGGCGGGGTCCGCCAGGCGATGGGAGAGAGCATTGCTATTCTCATCGTGGGCAGAAGGAGCCCTCTTCAGCCATGGCCGGCTCGCTCAGCAGGTACTCAAGCACCTCATCAATACGGGCCGTGGCCAGGCATACGGTTGTATCGGCGGCGCCGTAGTAGATCAGGAGCTCGCCCGTTGTTTCATTCAGCACCGTTCCCGTGGGGAAGGTCACCCCGGGCACATCGCCGACCCGTTCATAGGGTTCGCGGGGTCCGAAGACCCATTCTTCAGTACGCCGGATGATTTTCCACGGTTCATCCAGATCAAGCAGGGCCAGGCCCACGCGGTAGAGAGCGCCCGAAACGGTCATCCGTACTCCGTGGTAGATAATGAGCCAGCCTTCTGGAGTCTCGATAGGCGGCGGCCCCAGGCCCACGCGGGTGCAATCCCAGCATCCGGGACGCACGGGCACGAGAATTTTGTGATCTCCCCAGTATTTCAAATCCGGCGAAAAGGCGATCCAGATGTGGGCTTCCCCCCGGATAATAGGGCGGTGGATCAGGACATAGCGGTCCTTGATCAGGCGCGGAAATAAGGAGGCGTCTTTGTCTTCAGGCGGCAGCATGGCCCCCTTGCGGATAAAGCTGCGCAGGTCCTTTGAAAGGGCCAGGGAAACCATGGGCCCATCCTTTGAAAAGGAGACATAGGTTACGGCAAACTCCTTGCGCTCGGCAAGCCAGACAATCCGCGGATCTTCAATCCCCCACTGCTCCTCATTGTAAACCGGATCGGGCATGAGTATGGGTTGGTCGTCGATCTGCCAGCTCGTGATGCCGTCTTTGCTGCGTGCAAAAGTCAGGTGGGAAAAACCGCGCATATCCTCGACGCGCACCAGCAGCCGCGTCTCCCCGTCATGCCGCACCGCTCCCGGGTTGAAGGTGGAGTTGGCCGGGTACGGCCAGCGCTCCGGCGAGAGAATGGGATTTCCTCCATAGCGGTGAAAAAGCCGCTTCTGATGATTGTACCTGCTCATCTAAGCAATACCCCTTTTCCAATCGTTTTTCATAAGTAATTATGGAATTAATGATGCTGTCCGGATGGCTTGCCTGTTCTATCAGGCTATGATCCTGTTGCCTTTATCTATTACTTCTCCGTCCATTTTTAAAATTCCTTCTTTTTCTAACAGGCGGAAGGACCCTGATATGGCAGGGAGCTGCGCAGGGCTCTTGCAGGCAAAAGAGCCGGCAGATAGGCTAGCGAACAGGGCTGATTTTCCAGAGGACGCCGCTGTGGGGAATGGCATTGGGAGCCATGCCGGTAAATTCGATAACCCCAAAATCCAGCAGGTAAAGCGTCCGTCCATCGGGGCCGAACTTGACGTCTATAAGCCTTTTTAATCCGCCGCCGCTGCGCCCGGCCCGTTCCTGATCCCTGTTTTTGACAAACCAGCTGTACTTGCCCGTATCAGGATCGATATTGATCACTCCGGTGGGAACAAGCTCCTTCAGATTTTCTGTAAGGGGCTGTGCATCACCGAAAATCGCCGCGAAAATGCCTTTATCCGGGAACTGCTCCGGTGCTGAGGCCAGCTTCATCGGCGAATAATGCGGCGGCAGCGTGGCCAGGGGGGGCTCCACCGGCGGCGGATTGACAATAAGCGGGCGGCGGTTGATCCCCCTTTCGGAGTTGAACAGCGGCTCGGTCAGGGGGAGGCGGCCGGCGTAATCAGGCCAGCCGTACCAGGCGTCTTTTTTAACCTTGACCACCCAGTCGGGTGAATTTTTTACAGCACGGGAGCCGCGATCATCATAACCGAGATTTGTGGCATAAAGATTCCCCGCCC
Source organism: uncultured Syntrophomonadaceae bacterium (assembly GCA_964441025.1). GTDB lineage: Bacteria > Bacillota > Dethiobacteria > DTU022 > DTU022 > JAAZIN01. The sequence goes on along the minus strand of CAYTXG010000024.1, from coordinate 10,701 downwards.
CGTCCAGGGCCAGTCCATAAGGGTTCCGCAGGCCGTCGGCATAGATACTCAGGGTTTTACTCTCCAGGTCAAAGCGGTGAATAGCGCCGCCGGCCGGTATGGTGGCCCGGACAATCTCCCCTTTGCTGCGGGTCACCCCAAAGGGGGCAAAAGCGCCGGTGCTTTTCTTATCCGAGGGTTCAGGCGTGCCCAGGTCCAGGGCTTTGTAATTTTCCCCTGTAAGGGTAAAATCGCGCGACGGAAAATCGTGGAACCTGGGATAGCGATCCGTCCAGGCATAGACAAAGTTGTCGGAGCCCACGACAGCAGCATTTGTGGCCGTGCCCTGCCCGAAATAAAGCGCCCCATCCGGGCCGAAGAGAAGATCGTTGTTCTGGTGATCCCCCAGGGAGGGCAGCCCGGTAACAAGATCTTCCCGCTCCCCACTCTCAAGATCTAAGACGGTGATCTTGCCGCGGTGGGAAAGATAGAGGCTCTCCTCCCGAATGGCCAGTCCATTGAGCGGACCGTTAAAACCCTCCGCTATCTCGTGGATTGTCCCTGCCGGCGAAACGCGGAGCACCCGGGCCTCTGTCTCCTTGGGCCCGTAAGCATAGCCCGATTCAGCGACATAGATCTCCCCCGAGCTGTCCACAGCTATTGAGGTGGGGTAAGTAAAACCCTTCGCCACCACCTCGGCCCGGTAGCCGGGCGGAAGCTCAAGGGCCCGGGGATCGGTGCTCACAGCCGCCCTGAGTAAAAAGGGGGTGAGCAGCCCGGCAATGAGCAGCAGCCCGGCGGCATAATAGATCCGGGCCGGGGACTGCGCGGCACTGAAGCGGCTGTAAAGCAGGGACGCGGTGATTCCGTAAAAGGTAAACGCTGCAAGGGGCATCCAGTTATCGAGGGGGCCGGCGGCAAGGGGCGGAAAACCGAGGAGCACCGGCACCAGCAGCAGTGGGCCGGCAATCCAGAGCAGCAGGCCAAGCACGGACCCCGCCATAACGGTGGTATACAGTCTTAACCGGCGCCGCCTGGTGACAGCGGCATAGAGCAGGCCGCCCAGCGCGCCCAGGATCAGCATTGAGCCAAAACCGTAAACAAGATTGACCCTGGTCAGCAGAAGGCCCAGGGAGGGCAGCTGCCATGCTCCCCACAGGATCAGCGATCCCGCCAGGGCTCCGATCAGCCCGGCAAACAACCCCTGAAGAAGATAAGCGTAGCGCTCCATTTCATTAACCCCTTTTAAATGCAATTTAGCTATATTTTTTTCCAAGAGATATTTTTTATCCGAGTATATCGTAGGTACCCTGGAGCGATCTCTTCAGGCGGGGCCGACAGGGCGGAAAATGCAAGGCGCTCTACGAAAAGGAAAACAGCCGGCGGGCCCGGCAGCCTGGTGCACCGGCTATTTCCCCGGTTCGCAGCTTTACCGCTCCGCTGCGGGCGGGACAGGGCCAACCCCTGCATATGGCGGCGGGGATTTAACTGAAGAACATGCGCTGGATGAGGTCGAAATTGCTGCGGATGCTTTCCGCTCCCTTTACCGGGCCCATGTGACCGGGCAGGAGCAGCTCCACATCTTCCAGGCGGGCCAGGGCGGCAACGCTCCGTCCCAGCGCGGCGAAATCACCGCCTGGAAGATCGGAGCGTCCGATGCTGTTTTCAAAAACCGTATCGCCTGTAATCAGGGTCTTTTCTGCTGGAAAATAGAAACAAACAGCACCCGGTGAGTGTCCCGGGGTGTGTAAAACCCTGATCATATCCGCCTTTGCTCCGGGCTGCCCCAGTTTCAGTTCGCCCTCCTGAAGATAAAAATCAGGCGAAAGTGAGGGACCTTTCGCCGGGTCCGCTGCAACCGCCCGCTTTGCCAGGTTCTCCAGAAAAAAGTCATCATCGCGGTGAAGGGCCAGCCGGGCGCCGCTTCGTTCCCGGATCAACCCCGCCGCCTCCACATGATCGGGATGTCCGTGGGTGCATAAAATCAGCTCGATATCCTCCAGCTTGATCCCGTCGGCAGCAAGGGATCTGTTCAAAACATCGAAGCATCGCTCCCCCGTTTCGTTAAATATATGGCCGGGATCTATAAGCAGCATTTTTTCTCCGCAGTAAATATAGCTGTTGCAGTTATTGCCGTACCCCTGCCAGAAGTAGCCGTAAAAACGGTCGTTCAGGCGCATTTCAGTTCCTCCGTAGCTTCAATTTTAACAATATGATATCATAAATGGCGGGGTGAAGAAAAGAATGGGAAAAATAAAATCAGCCCTGGAACTGGCCATGGAGCGGACCGCCGATTTGGAAGGGATCAAAAGTGCGGCCGGGGAGCCGGCCGGATCTGAATACGAACGCTATTTGAAAGCCGCCTTGCTGCTTGCGGATTCATTTTTGAAGAAGGAGAGCACAGCGGATAAAATATTCCAGGCGGTAGATCGTTACCCTGCGGGTGCACAGAAAGAGGCAATTCATATTCTGTTAAAAAAAATTGTTGCGGGGATGACCGTTGAGAACATCTCTGAAACCGCCGCTTTTTGCCGCCGCTACAGCTCCGGCGGCAAAAAGAGCCTGATCAAAGAGATTGAGGCGCTGGGCCGCAGTTACCGGGAACAGATGCAGAGGCTGCATTCTGAGGCGGAGTCAGGAGAGCATCGGGAACAACCGTCGGCCTGCCTGCAGCAGGAGGGGATTTCCGGATCCGCTGTTGCCGGGGTCAATCTGGAACGCTCGCCCTGGTGGCGGGAGCAGCTGGAGCGCCTCACAAATTCCTCAGCCCCGGAGCTTGACCGCCTTAAAGGGAAGCTTCTTTCATCACTCCGCAAATAGAGAGACGGCTGTCCACGGTAACACCGATCAACCGTCTCTTCATTTCAAAAACTATTCGCTGAGAACGCCTTTTCGATAGGCCTTCAGGTAGTTGCCGCAGTAAGGATCGCGATCCAGGATCGCTTCAGCGGCGTAAACCAGGGCCATCATTCTTTTATCCTCCGGATCCAGGATGACCGCATCGAGCCCGTAAGCGGCGCAGACGACCATGTATGCCTGGTTGAGCAGTTTCCTTTCGGGCAGCCCGAAGGAGATATTGCTCAGCCCGCAGATGGAATGCACGCCGGGGTAACGCTGCTGCACCAGGCGGATTGTATCTGCGGCGGAAAGGCCGTTCTTGCTGTCCACACTGATAGGCTGGATCAGGGGATCAACGTAGATATCGTCGTGTCCGACCCCTTTGGTAGACAGTCCTTCAATAATCCGGGAGGCGATACCAAAACGCGTCGCCGCATCAGGCGGGATGCCGTGTTCGTCATCCATGCACAAAACAACAATCTTGCAGCCGTACTTCACTACCAGGGGCTCAAGGGCCTCGTAGCGCTCTTTTTCTCCGCTGATTGAATTCAGCATCGCCGGCCCCTGGTGTACCTTGAGCGCCGCCTCCACGGCCAGGGGGTTGGGGCTGTCAATGCAGAGCGGCAGCCCCCCCAGTTCATCCTGAACCTCGCGGACAAGCCAGCTCAGAAGTTCAGGTTCATTGTGAACAAAGGTCCCGCAGTTCACGTCGATATAATGTGCCCCGGCCTCATGCTGGCGGCGAGCCAGGCGGCGGACAAATGTTGCATCTTTTCCGGCAACCGCTTCTTTGACCGCTTTGCGACTGGTGTTGATTTTCTCTCCAACAATTAACATTGAGTGTTGCACCTGCCTTTCATGTTTGATGCCGCTTATGGCCTGTACTAATAAATAGTTCGTGAAAACTTGCCCGAACCCTTTTCAAATGCCCCGGCCTTTGCAGCAGTTGTTCAGGACCCGGTTTCTGTTATACCGTGCTGAGCCGGAAAACACGGTCTCCCTCCCTGACTCTGTCGATAACTTTTAAACCGATGAGATCGCCCGACTGCGCCGAAGTTATACTTTGATGCTCAACCTGCATAGAGGCGATCTCCTGGTCGAATTCTGTTTTGGGGCCTACTATGGTAATCCTTTCCCCCACATCCACGGAAGCGGAGAGTTCGATTATGGCAACGGAGATCTTACTGTAATAATGGCGCACCCTTCCAATTTCTTCACGGGACATATTTATGACACCCCTTTCGAAGGTATTGTGCAACTATTATTCGACATATGCCATATTTATCCTGCCTTGAAGTAAAACAATATTCCTCCCCGGGGCATACTCAAGGTTCCCCCGGCTTTTTTTGTGCATGATTGCCGCTTTTCCAGGGAAAAATATTGTTTGAGAAGGGGGGTGAACTCTTGGAACATATCAGGCCGCTAGTAATCAAATATATTTATACCGCCGCTATAACAATGATCTTTCTAAGCCATCTCCTCATTCCCGCAGTGCCCCTGGGCAGTTCACTGATTATCGCCCTTTTTGTTACAGCAGCGCTTTACCTTGCAGGCGACCGCTACCTGCTGCAAAGATTCGGCGCACTGCTCACCTCTGTCGGCAATTTTGTCATTGCTGCGATTATCCTTGCACTGGCAGGGCCTTTCGTGCGCCAGGCTGTCGGCGCCGGCGCCGTCCTGGCCACTGCCGCGGCAACGGGAGTGGCGGAGTGGGTTTACTATCGCTATATCCGTACCGAGATCAATATTGGAGAAAAAGATGAAAATATAGCCCCCGCCCATGATTTTTTTGACGGCAGCGAGACGCCACCGGAAATCGATGAGGAGAACCCGGAACAGTAAAGTAGTGGGCAAACCTTTTTACGACTAGCCGCATCACTGCAGGTGCGGCTATTTGCTGCCGCCCTGCCGCCGTCTCGAGAAAGGAGGCGGCCCGGCGCTTATTCTCAGCATGGGAGCGATTGAATGTGAGTCCAGGAGCCAGGGAGAACCTGCTTAAGGAGAAACCCACTTTTACCAGTGACTTATATTTGCCCCGTTTTCTTACCGGCGTGCTTCCCCAGGTTTCCCGGGAAATGCGCGGGTGGGAGCAATGGCTGACCCTGCATGCCGATTGGCCCCTTCTGCAGCAAGCCCTGGACGGTCTTTCCCGGAAACGCTTTCATGCGCAGGGAGGCAGCTTTTATGCCCTTTACAGTATCAATCCCCGCTGTTCCAAAAAACTGGTCACCTTGATCGTGGCCCTGCAAACGATCAGCGATTACCTTGACAATCTCTGCGACCGGGGAGGGGTTTATGATGAAGCTGCCTTTCGCTGCCTGCACAAAGCGATAACGGCATCGCTCACCTGCAGCCCCATGAGGGAGCACAGCTATTACCGCTTCTATCCCGCCAAAAACGACGGCGGCTACCTCAAGGCGCTGGTAGCCCGGTGCCGCGCCTGCACCGGCAGCCTTCCTGCGTACCGGGAAGTGCAGCCCGAGATCCTGAGACTGGCCTCGCTGTACAATGATCTTCAGGTTTACAAGCACCTTAACCCCTCAATGCGCGCCGGCCGGTTAAGACGCTGGTTCAAAGAGAAGGCGGCAGCTACAGAGCCGCCGCTTTTTTGGTGGGAATTTGCCGCCGCCTGTGGCTCCACGCTGGCCTTGTTCGCTCTCTTCGGCCTGGCGGCCTCGCCCCGGGCCTGCAGCCGCGAAGCCGGAGAAATAGTCAGCGCTTATTTTCCCTGGGTTTGCGGGCTGCATATCCTGCTCGATTACTGGATTGATCAGGAGGAAGACATCCGGGGGGGCGATTTCAATTTTATTGCCTGCTACCCCTCCGCCGCTTCAGCCGTTGAGCGCCTGCACCTCTTCCTGGAGAGGGCGCTGGAAGAAACGGCAAAGCTGCCCCGCTCCTCCTTTCACCACACAGTTATCCTGGGGCTGCTGGCAGTCTATCTTTCCGATCCCAAGGTAAATGTCCAGAATCTGCAGGAGCCGGCCAATTCGCTGCTTAACGCCGGGGGAGCCAGGGCAAAACTCTATTTCCGCCTTTCCCGCCTGCTGCGCAGGCTGGGTGTGCTGTAAACCCCGGCGGGTCGGGAAGCCGTCTTCTGCCGTTTCCCATGCTGCGAACCCTGCCCTGTAACCTCCGGCAGGCAGGAGAGCAAACCCCTGAAGATAAAAGGGCACGCACAAATGCGTCCGTGCCCACTCCATCTCTCTCTCCTGCCCGGAGGCTACTCCTGCCTTTCCTTGATATAAGCATTAAATTTGTTCATGAATTTTTCGGGTATCGGCGAAGGCTTACGTGTTGAAAAATCAACAAAAACATAAACCAGTTTCCCCTCGGCGATGAGCACACCGGCCTTCAACATGGATCCGTAAATGGTCATGCTGCTTCGCCCCAGGTCCATATCGGTAATATGAAGATCGATTACATCGTCGATATAGCAGGGAGCCTTGTAGTCAAAAGCCACATGCGCAACTACGGCATCAACATTCTTCTCTAAAAATGAGCGCCAGTCAATGCCCAGGGCATCGGTAAGTTCGGGAAGAGCAATTGAATCAAACCATTTAATATAATTGGTAAAAAAGACGGCACGTGAGAGGTCAGTATCATAATAGCGAACCTTTACCGGAACAGAAAAGATAGATTCTGCCATAACCTGATGCCTCCTACACTTTATTATTTTGTCAACTACTTCTCTATTTTATTTTGAAATCCTTTATGATTAGCTAGAATACAACGGAATTCATATTTGAGTGGAGTATTCTGAAGATAAAAAAACAGCCCCCAGGGGGCTATTGAACTCTTTAAAAAGGCGGTGACGCCAGATAGAGCATCTTATATATGAAGATCGATCTTTTCCACGAGCGCCTCCCTGGGTGCAACTCCGACAAAGCTTTCAACCCTGGCGCCCCCTTTGAATAGTAGCAGTGTTGGAATACCCAGTATCTCGAAGCGTTCAGCCAGGCCTGGGTTCTCGTCCACATTAACCTTAAGTATTTTCAGCTTTCCGCGGTAACCGGCGGCCAGCTCCTCCAGCACAGGCGCTATCATCCGGCAGGGCCCGCACCAGGGCGCCCAGAAATCAACGAGAACCGGCAGCTGTTCCTTCATCACCTGTTCCTCAAATTCTTTTTCGCTGATGGCTGTAATCTCGGACATGCGATCACCTCTTGATATTTGATCAGAAGGGCGATTGATTCCCCATTTCATTCTAAGGTAATTATACCACTAAATCAACGGGGCCCCGCTATTTCCGCCGGAATGGGTGCTGTTACGGACTCCGCAATCTCCGCCAGCAGAAGCCGCTCCCGTGAGGATGGAAACTGCTGCAGCAGCTCCAGCGCTTCATCCTGCTTGCGCCGGGCGGCGGCGGCAGCGTAAGCAAGGGAACCGTTTTCGTGCATCGCTGTAGACAGCTTCTCCCGCAGATCCCGTGTCGGTATTCTTTCCCTGGACAGCACCAGGACCATTTTTAGATATTCTTTTCGCCGGTTAAAAAGGTGGATCAGCGGCAGCGTGCTTCTCCCCTGCTCCAGGTCGTTTCCCGCAGGCTTGCCCATCTGCTCCGGGCCGGCGGTATAATCAAGAATATCATCAACAATCTGAAAGCCCTGTCCCAGCCTGATGCCAAATTTATGCAGCAGGCAGCGGCAGGAGATGGCGGCGCCGGCAATACAGGCGCCGCCCTCGCAGCAGGCAGCGATAAACTGTGCTGTTTTGAAGTAATTGATCCGGTAATACTCGCTTTCGGTAAGATCCCAGCGCCCCCTCTGCTGCATCTGGGTAATTTCACCCCTGCAGAGCAGGGAAACTGTGCGCGCCAGTAAAGAGAGCAGCTTTCCATCGCTGCCGGGGCGGCTCAAAAGGGCAAAGGCGCTGGCCAGCAGCAGATCGCCGGCCAGGGTGGCTGCGCCTGTTCCCCAGCGCAGGTGCAGCGTCTCCTTGCTGCGCCTCAGCTCCGCATCGTCAATAATATCATCGTGAATTAGGGATGCGGTATGAATCAGCTCCACTGCCGCAGCTGCCTCCGGCAGCCCTGTGCAGCCGTATCCGCTGTCCCCTTCGACCAGGGCGGCGCAAGCCAGGAGCAGCCGCGGGCGCAGCATTTTGCCGCTTTTTTCCCCGATCTGGCGGACCATTTCTCCAAGACGTCGAGGCGCAGGAGCAAGGGCTTCGTGCATAGCATTTTTTACCTCGATCATACCGGGATAGCCGGTTCCAGCTTCTGTCACCCGGGCGGATGCCTCCTCCCTGCATAAATACCCCGGCAATACCTTATTGTTCTCCCCACTCCCCCTGTTTCATACCAGGGCGCCGCCACCTCCCGTCTTTGCGGAGGGGCAGCTACATCTCTTGCGCGGGCAATAGAAAGTTCCGCAGCAGGAGAAGCCCTTTTTCATGGAATAATTTTGAGTCAGGGGGACGGTGACTTTGACTCACTCTGAGTCAGGGGGACGGTGACTTTGACTCACTCTCAAGTCATCCTGAGCGAGACAACTTACAGGTGCAACGCTAAAAACCCCACCCATGCCCGTGGTAATATGCCTGGTTTAACGGCGCGGATGGAACCCCGCCCATTTTGTCCTCCACCCGTTACATTTCCATAATCTATCCGGGGCGGGCCCGCCCCGGCATAATCGCAGGGTTCTAGGCCAGCAGGCGCTGGACCAGTTCAACAGCCGAACCGCCGTCGGGCGCGTAGCCGTCAGCCCCAATCTCGGTGGAAAAGTCATCGGTTACCGGCGCTCCGCCGATGACCACTTTAACCTTGTCGCGCAGGCCCTCTTCTTTCAGATAATCGATAGTCTCTTTCATCTCCAGCATGGTGGTTGTCAGCAAGGCTGAAAGGCCCACCACCTGCGGCTCATGTTCTTTCACCGCCTCGGCAAATTTCTCCGGCGGTATGTCTACGCCTAGATTCACTACCGTGAAACCGCTGCTCTCAAGCATGATAGCCACCAGGTTTTTGCCGATATCATGCAAATCGCCCTTCACCGTACCGATGATCACTTTGCCGGAGCTGGGCATCTCGAAGTCGACCATTTTTTCTTTCACCAGAGCCATCCCCGCATGCATCGCTTTGGCCGACATGAGCACCTCGGGGACGAACATCTCTCCCGCCTTGAAACGCGGGCCGACGACATTCATGCCTGCAACAAGGCCCTGGTTGATGATCTCCATGGGATCCATTCCTGATTCAAGACAGGACTTTGTTTCGTCGGCTGCGGCAGTTACATTTCCTTCAATAACGCTGTTTTTGATTACCTCCAGATTTGCCATAGGGTTATACTCCTCCTTTATTGTACCATAACTATCCTGTTATCTGGGCCCCAGCGGCAGGTTGTCAATACCCAGCTCTTCCATGATTTTCACAGTAACCCAGTCCAGCTTTTCAGCCCTCTCCCTGTCCAGCGGCGCCGGCTGGTGGTTCTCCAGAATATCCTTGACTTTCTCCCGGGCCCGGTCAAAAGCGTTTTTAGCCCCGTCGTTTTCCCAGTTTTTACGATCACGGCGCTCGATGATTGTCGAGGGGATGTACGGCTCTTTTTTGAACCATTTGAAGGTATGATCCGTGGAGAGATAATCACCGCCGGGACCGAGGTCCCGGATCAGATCAATAGCAAGGGCCTCCTCGGAGGTGTCTATGCCACGATCAAGCCGCAGCGCCATACCGCAGATCTCGTTGTCGATCACCAGCTTTTCTAGACTGACGGTGCTGACGAATTCCAGTCCGCCAACTCCGGAGATAACATTGATCCCTGCCAGCTGCGCCACAATACCGCTCATGCTCGTCTCCAACCCGGCCTGCGCATCGACAACCATGGAATCGCTGAGGCATGCGTATGTATGAGTGGGCATGCCGTAATATTTGCCCATCTGGGCATAGGAAGCCCCGATCATCGTTGCTTCAATAGCCGAAAGAGGCGTGGTGCCGGTGCGCATATCAAAGTGAACCGGCGCTCCGCCGTAGATTACCGGCGCGCCCGCGGAGACGGCCTGAGCCAGGACAACGCCGCTCAGCGTCTCAGCCGTATGGACCACGATGGAGCCGGCCAGCGTGGCCGGTGTGGCAGCACCGGGCATGGGCATGGAGACCGTTTCCAGAGGAAGGCCGTTGCGGGCGCAGTCAATGATATTCTGCGAACTGATATGAGTCCACTTCAGGGGCGGCGAGGGGCAGATGTCGAAAATGGCCACCGGTTTTTCACGCAGCCGGTCCGTGCCGCCCACTACCGCCGCCAGCATGTCGCGCATATAGGGAACACCGTGCACGCTGAAACCGCCGGTAATCATGGCCTTGGGCGAGTTCTTCAGCATGATATAGGTGCGGTAACTGTCACCGATCAGCTTGGGTACATCGTAAAGAACACAGGCGCTGGCCTGCATGGCAATATTATCCAGAGCATCATTAACCCTGGATATATTCGCCAGATCCTGGGCCAGCGACTGGCGAGCCGTCTTCCCGTCGGATTCGAGAATCTTGATCGGCGCCGATACAGGATCAAAATATATATTGTTACCACTCAGATCGGCAGCCAACTCGCCCTCCCTGTTATAGAGCTTTACGCCTTCCGGCGCTTTCTTGACGGCATCAAGAACCATCTCCGGTTTGAACTTAACAACCTTGCTTTCAAAATCAACAGCGGCTCCATGATCCTTGATAATTTTCAGAGCCTCAACCGATTCAAAGCGGACTCCGGCAGTTTCAAGAATGTAAAGCGCTTTTTCATGAATCAACTTGATCTGTTCGTCCGTAAGAAGCCTCAACTTTGGCTGTCCATCAAAGGTAAATTTACCCATGTGCCGCTCCTCCCTTCAAAAATGTGATTTTATTACTTGCCCACCAGTTCCCTGGCCACCTTAACCGCCTCAATAGCATTTTCGGCA
>CAYTXG010000023.1:0-26268 GCA_964441025.1 uncultured Syntrophomonadaceae bacterium | reverse complement strand
TTCCGTCTTAAGCGACACCCCTTTCCTCCTGCTTCAGGATAACCTATAATATAATTAGCAGGTCGCAGACACCCTGCTTGATCAAAAAACAAGAGGTGAGTTTTTTTGGAGAGGAAGCTGCGCTTTCTTACCGCTCTTTTTATCACCTGTTTACTGGTGGCAAATATCATAGCCGGCAAACTGTTCGCCCTGGGGCGGCTGGTCCTTCCAGCGGCGGTTTTTGCCTATCCTGTTACATTTGTGATCACAGACACGGTCAGCGAGGTGTGGGGTAAAAGAGAGGCCAACAATATTGTCTGGCTGGGGTTTATCATGAACCTGGTCATGACCGCCTTTCTTTACCTGGGCCGGGTGCTGCCGCCCGCACCCTTTTGGGAGGGCCAGGCGGCATATGAGGCTGTTCTGGGGTCTGTTCCCCGTATTGTCGCCGCCAGCATGGCCGCCTACCTGGTGTCCCAGTTTCATGATGTCTGGGCCTTCCTCTTCTGGCGCCGGGTCACCGGGGGCAAACATCTCTGGCTGCGCAACAATCTTTCCACTATGGCCAGCCAGCTTCTGGACAGCGTTATCTTTATCACCCTGGCATTCGCCGGCACAGTCAGCGGTGCAGTGCTGTCGAGCATGATTGCCGGGCAGTACCTGGTTAAACTAATTCTGGCCCTTGCCGACACTCCATTTTGCTACCTGGCCGTTCGCTGGGCGAGAAGGGAGGGTGTGATTGCAGATGAAGGATGAGCATTATGAAAAAAGGCGTTTTGATGCGCTGAAGCCGGATCAGGTGGATCAGGAGGTGCTGCAGACGGTCCCCTTTGCCTATGCCGGGCGCCGCTCGGAAGTGGAGATCATCTTCCCGGAATTCACCTCTGTCTGCCCATGGACAGGCTTGCCCGACTTCGGGGAGCTGCGGATTGCTTATGTGCCGCGAGAGAGCTGCGTTGAGTTGAAATCGCTTAAATACTACCTGAATTCTTACCGCAATGTGGGGATTATCCAGGAAGAGGTGGTTAACCGCATCCTCGATGACCTGACGACGCTGTTAAGCCCCCATTCTATGACTGTTTCCGGTAATTTCAATCCCCGCGGCGGCCTTAAAACTGTAGTCAGCGCTTCTTATCCGCAATAGGATTCTATCGTGATCTAATTATTCTACGGGAGAGGGGGAGCATGGTGGCGGGACACTCAAAATGGGCCAATGTGAAGCATCGCAAAGCACGCATGGATGCGCAAAAGGGGAAAATATTCACCAAGCTGGCCCGGGAGATCATTGTGGCCGCCCGGGAAGGAGGCGCGGATATTGATACCAACTTTCGCCTGCGCCTGGCGGTCCAGAAGGCCCGGGAAAACAACATGCCCAATGATAATATCCAGCGGGCCATTCAAAAAGGCGCTGGAGGCCTGGAGGGGGAAAGCTATGACCAGGTAAATTATGAGGGTTATGCTGCAGGCGGGGTGGCGGTGCTGCTGGAGGTGTTTACCGATAACCGCAACCGCACAGTGGCCGATATCAGGCACCTTTTCTCGCGGCACGGCGGAAACCTAGGTGAAACCGGCTGCGTTGCCTGGATGTTCGAACGCAAAGGACTTTTCATTGCCAAAAAAGAGGATTTAAAAATTGGCGAAGACGATCTTATGCTGATCGCCCTGGAGGCGGGTGCTGAAGATGTGAAGGAAGAGGATGATACTTTCAGCATTATCAGCTCGCCCGAACTATTTGAAGAGGTCAAGACGTACCTGGGCGCACAGGATATTGCTCTTGAAAGCTCTGAAGTTACCATGCTGCCGCAGAGCACGGTGGAAATCGACAACCCCGAAGAGGTCAGGCGCATTCTCAATCTCATGGAAGTGCTGGAAGACAATGATGATGTGCAAAATGTTTATGCCAATTTTGAAATTCCTGATGAATTGATGGAATAAATTAGGGTCCATAAATGTATAAATTATCCTGTCTCAGGGTATGATAAGAGCCATCGCTAATCATCTCCCTGAGAGGATGAACCTTATTGGCAGAACAGGCAAAAGAGAAAAAGGGAACCCGCCGTTTGCTGTGGGCAGGCTTTGTGCTGTTGGTTCTTCTGGCGGGGTTGGGGCCGCTCATTCTGATCATCTCCTATACCCGGGACATCAACCTTGTTGACCTTTTACACAGGGGCCCCCGCCCGGAGCTGGAGGCTGCGCCTCCCGAAACGCCGGAGCGCGAGCCCTACCTGGCCCAATACATTTATCGTTTCTGTGAACATCATGCTGTTTATGAACCCGTAAGTATTCCCGCAGATCTGGAGCTGCCTCCGGCAGCGCTGGTGGAGATGGCGGTGGCGCTGCATGAGAGCAACACCAGCATTCAGGATATCATGTCCCACCTGAAGGATACTGCGGGCTGGCATGTGGCTGACATAAGGGTAAGCCCGGACAGCTCCTTTTTTACATTTACCTACCTTGACGATCTCTGTCCCGAATGCAAAGGGCGCTACTATCTGGGCATCTTCAATGACGGCGCCGATGATTTCATTGCCCTTTATGAAGGCAGGGCGCCGGGTGGGAAGTTGATCCGGATCACCCCTTACAAGGTGAGGGACGACATCAGGGAGGAACTTGAAGAGGGAGTGGTTCTTGAATCACCGGAAGAACTTCAGGAAGCGCTGCAAGAGTACACCAGCTAGTCCCCGGCTGCATCTCTTGCTGATGCTTTGGGCAATTCAAGAAAAACACCGGCGCAAGAGCTCCGGTGTTTTCTCCGTTAAGCCAAAAAGGGTTTGCCCCCATGGTTAAAGAATAATATAGCGGCCAATTAATTGGGGATGACGGTGATTAAATGCTTATACTGGGAATAGATCCGGGACTGGCGATTACCGGGTACGGCCTGGTCCAGGAAAAGGACAGCCGTTTTTGCAGGGTGGCTTCAGGATGCATCCGCACCTCCAGAGGTTCAACTGCCGCCTCTCGCCTGGAAGAGATATTTGATTCTGTTGCCAAAATGATCGAGAGCTACAGGCCCGGGGCCATGGCGGTGGAAAAACTTTTTTTTTGCAAGAATGTGCGCACCGCCCTTCAGGTTGGGGAAGCCCGCGGAACCATCATCCTGGCGGCGGCGAAGAGCAATATTGAGCTATTCGAATATACCCCCCTTCAGGTGAAACAGGCCGTTGCCGGGTACGGGGGCGCAGCTAAAGCGCAGGTCCAGAATATGGTCCAGCTGCTGCTGCAGCTTCCCGAGCGGCCCTCCCCGGATGACGAGGCCGATGCGCTGGCCGTTGCCCTGTGCCATCTCCAGCACCGCCGCTACCATGAAGCAGTGGAGGGGAGCAGGCGCGGTGATTGAGTATGTACGCGGAAAACTCATGGCCGTTTCTACAGGACGTCTCCTTCTGGAGGTGAGGGCGGTGGGGCTTTCACTTGAGGTTCCCCTTTCCGCTGAGGGGCTGGAGCAATTTGTCGGTACGGAGGTGCTGCTCTACACCCGGCTTGTTTTCAGGGATGACGCTTTTTATCTTTACGGCTTTCGCACTGCCGAGGAGCGTGATCTCTTCAACCTAATTACCGGGGTATCGGGCTTTGGGCCCCGTCTCGGACTGGCGCTGTTGGGCGCCCTCACGGTGCCCCATCTCTGCTCCGCAATTTTTCATGAGGATATCACCGTGCTCTGCCAGACCCCGGGAATAGGCCGAAAAATGGCCCAGCGGCTTATCCTTGAACTGAAAGAGAAGCTGTCCCGGCTATATTCACCCGAGCAGATGGCCCTGGCAGGTTCTGCGAACGGACCGGGCTCGATGCGGGCGGAGATTATCGAAGCCCTTGCGGCACTGGGCTATTCGCGAGCTGAATCGGCGGCGGCGGTGAACAGGGCTGCTGCCGGCAGTAAGAGCCTTACCGGGGAGGAGCTGCTTAAAATATCATTGAATATTTTGGCCGGCGATCCCGATGCGGGCCGCTAAGAGGGGAGTACAATGGCAGAAGAGAGAATTGTTTCGGCAAAACGGCGCCAGGATGACGATCCCCAGATTGAGTTCGGGTTGCGTCCCCATTCGCTGAAAGAATTTATTGGCCAGGAGATCATAAAGGAGAAACTATCCATTTATATCACCGCGGCACAGGAACGCAAGGAGGCCCTGGACCATGTCCTTCTCTACGGTCCCCCGGGCCTGGGCAAAACCACCCTGGCGCACATTATTGCTTGGGAAATGGGGGTCAATATCCGGATTACCGCCGGGCCGGCCATAGAGCGTCCCGGCGATCTGGCGGCCATACTGACGAACCTGGGCCCGGGCGATGTGCTCTTTATTGACGAAATCCACCGCCTCAGCCGCACCGTGGAGGAGATCCTCTATCCGGCTATGGAGGATTTTGCCCTGGATATCATCATCGGCAAAGGCCCGGGAGCGCGCTCGCTCCGCCTTGATCTGCCCCCCTTTACCCTCATCGGGGCAACTGTGCGTGCGGGGGCGCTCACCTCCCCGCTGCGCGACCGCTTCGGCATTGTCGACAGGCTTGAATTCTACAATGCTGAAGAGCTCATTGAAATAATCACTCGATCGGCACGAATTTTGAACGTTGAGGTTGATCCCGGGGGCGCGCAGGTAATCGCCGGCGCCTCTCGCGGCACCCCCCGCGTCGCCAACCGCCTGCTGAAAAGAGTGCGCGACTATGCCCAGGTAAAGGCCGGCAACATAGTCAGCGAAACTGCCGCCGGCGAAGCGCTGCAAATGCTCCAGCTTGATGCTGCGGGCCTGGACGAGATCGACCGCCGCCTGCTTTTGACCATGATCGAAAAATACGAAGGCGGTCCGGTGGGGCTCGATACCCTGGCCGCCTCCATCAGCGAAGAACCGGAAACACTGGAAGACGTTTACGAGCCCTACCTGATGAAACTGGGCTTGCTCAAAAGGACTTCCCGCGGCCGCGTCGTCACCGGGGAAGCCTACCGCTACTTGAAACAAAACATCGGGAACATCCCCCCCCAGCTCCGCCTCTGGTAAGGGGTGCCGGGCGCCACAAGCGAAACTTACTCCCCCCCGGTGCCAGGCACCAGGCGCTACTAATTTTCAGGCGCGGGCTGCTGCTCAATTACGGGGGGATACTGATGCCGAACGAAGGGAATTTTGCATCATGGATTCTTTGGGAAAAGCACTTCTGGCAACGGGCGGCCTCATTGCCCTTGCCGGACTGTTACTGCTTCTCTTCGGGCGCTTTGGGTTGGGGCGGCTGCCTGGAGACATTATTGTGGAGAGGGAGCGCTTTACCTTTGATTTTCCTGTCGTGACAATGCTGCTCTTGAGCGCTGTGCTGACCCTATTGTTCAACCTGATTAACCGTTTATTCAAATAGAAAAACTTACTCCCCCCCGGTGCCAGGCACCGGGGGGAGTAAGTGGCGTGGTAAAGGATGCACAAAACAAAACTTAGCGATTTTGATTATGAACTGCCGCCGGATTTGATAGCCCAGGAGCCTGCCGCACAAAGAGACTGCTCGCGCATGCTGGTGCTGCGGCGTGGTGAAGGGGTTTACGGACAGGGAATTTTCCGCAGTTTCCCCCATTACCTGAACCCGGGCGACCTGCTGGTCATGAATAATACCAGGGTTATTCACGCCCGGTTGCTGGGAAGACGCTGCAGCGGCGGCCAGGCTGAACTGCTGCTTCTTCAGCGCCTGGATGGCGAACGCTGGATGGCGCTGGTCCGGCCGGGCCGGAAACTCAAGCCCGGCGCCGCGGTGGAATTTACACAAGGGATCAGGGCGGTTATTGAAGATTATGCCGGCCGGGGGCGGCGCATCGTCAGCTTTAGCGGACGGGAACCGCTGGAGCAGGTGCTTCCTCTTGTGGGGCAGGTTCCCCTGCCTCCCTATATCAGGCAGGAGCTGAAAGATCCCGAAAAATATCAGACCATCTATGCGTCTGTAGAGGGTTCGGCGGCCGCACCGACGGCGGGATTTCATTTTACCCCCGCCATTTTCAAGGAGCTGCGGGGTAAAGGGGTGAAGTTGGCCTTCATCACCCTTCATATCGGTCCGGGTACCTTTCAGCCGGTGAAGGACGACGATATCCGTGAGCACAAGATGCATCGCGAGTATTACCACCTTGACCACACCGCGGCGGAGCAGATCAATGACGCTCGCAGACGGGGTGGGCGCATTGTTGCCGTGGGAACAACAGCTTGCCGTGTTCTCGAGGCGGTTTCTGATGCGTCGGGATTGGTTAGAGAAGCTGAGGGCTGGACCGATCTCTTTATCCACCCCGGTTACAGCTTCAAGGCTGTTGATGCCCTGCTGACCAATTTTCACCTGCCGCGCTCCACTTTGCTGATGCTGGTCACCGCCTTTGGCGGCTACACCCCGGTAATGGAGGCCTACCGCCTGGCTATAGGTGAGAACTACCGCTTTTACAGCTTCGGCGACTGTATGCTGCTTCTGTAAAGCGAACAGGCGGACACTGATCAGGGCCCGGTATTCCATATTTTGACGGCAGATGGAAAGGAAGGTTCTTTTTTATATATCAAGAGAACCGTCCCCGTGATATACAGCGTTGAGAATGAGGGTAAAAGTATAATTGACAGCAAGAATTGGTTAAGATAAGCTATAGCAAGGTGGAAAGGATGTCCATTTCTTTCAAGTTGATCAAGAGCTGTCCTGAAAGCGCGGCACGACTGGGGAGACTGGTTACAGGACACGGAACGGTGGATACGCCTGCCTTTATGCCGGTAGGCACACAGGGCACGGTAAAGGGGATTACTGCCGGAGAGCTGGCGGAACTGAATACGGCGATGATCCTGGCGAACAGCTATCATCTTTATCTCCGTCCGGGTGTTGAAATCGTGGCCCGGACGGGCGGATTGCACAGGATGATGAACTGGTCCGGGAGCATCCTCACCGACAGCGGTGGTTTTCAGATCTTCAGTTTGGGCGGGCTGCGTAAGGTCGAAGATGACGGGGTCACCTTCACCTCGCATATCGACGGTTCTAGGCATTGCCTGACCCCGGAGCGGGTAATGCGGATTCAAAATATACTGGGTTCTGACATTGCCATGGTTCTGGATCAATGTTCACCCTATCCTGCGCCTTATGCAGAGGTGCAGAGGGCGGTGGAGCGCACCGGCCGCTGGGCCGCGCGCTGCCGCAGCGCCCACCTCCGCGAGGTGCAGGCTCTTTTTGGGATCGTTCAAGGGGGTGTTTACCGGGATTTAAGAGAAAAATCAGCCGCTGAACTGGTGGAGATGGATTTTCCCGGTTATGCTGTCGGGGGCCTGAGCGTTGGAGAGCCCAAAGAGCTGATGTATGAAATCCTGGCGCTGACCACCCCCCTGCTGCCGGCTGAAAAACCGCGCTACCTGATGGGGGTGGGTTCACCCGATGCGCTGCTTGAAGGGAGCAGGCTGGGAGTTGACCTGTTTGATTGCGTGCTGCCGACCAGGATTGCCCGCAACGGCAGGGTCATGACGAGCCGGGGTTACCTGAACATCCGCAACGCTGTCTACGCCGCCGATACCGCTCCCCTTGACGTTGAGTGCCGCTGCCCCGTCTGCGCAGGCTACACGCGGGCTTACATCCGACACCTCTTCAATGCCGGCGAAATTCTCGGTGCGCGCTTGACTACATACCATAATCTATTCTATCTTGCTCAACTGATGCGGGAAATCCGCGAAGCTATCCGCGAAAATAGATTTGCAGCTTATTATGGCCTGATGAAAAAGAAGCTCGATCAATACTACGGAGGTGCAGGTAAATGCAAGAGTTGTTAGGCAAGTTGGGGCCCTATTCGGGCATATTGTGGATGGTAGTTATCTTTGCCATATTTTATTTTATTCTCATTCGTCCCCAGCAGCAGCAGCAGAAAAAAAGGCGTGAAATGCTCGGGGCGCTGCAAAAAGGTGACCGCGTTGTGACGATTGGCGGCATCCACGGGGTGATCAAGGAGATCCGGGAAGACACGCTGACCCTGCGGGTGGCCGACAATGTCAACATCAAGTTTGCCCGCGGCGGCATCGAGCGCGTAAGCGACGAGGAAGGCAAAGAGGAATAATCGGCGGCGCCGGTTCATATGCTCTTCACAGGGGGCGAGTTTATGAACCACCGGCCGGTCAACAACAAAGTTACCAATCCCCTGCGGGACAGCGCCTGGATGATCTCGCTTAAAGGAGTGCTCCTGGCGCTGCTCTTTTCCCTGATCGCACTCCTGCTCATCGCCCTGGCTCTTTACCTGACTGAGCTCCCCGAAAAGATTGCCCTGTACCTGGTTTACGCCATCAGCATTGCCGCCATCCTGTGGGGCTCATCCTATGCCACAAGAAGGATCGGCGCGCGGGGGTGGCTCAACGGCGGGATCATCGGGCTGGCCTATGTCCTGCTCATGCTGGGCGGCGGTTTCATCATCCTGGATGATATGTCCCTGGGCTGGACCCTGGCTGTCAAGCTATTTATAGGCTTTATTTTAGGCGCCATGGGGGGTATGTGGGGAGTAAACTACTAGCGGTCCGTATCCCCCGGCGCTCCCCTTTATCCATAAGGCGTGCAACCGCCTGAAGATGATCTGAAGATGCCGACCCAGGGGCGGGCAGGCAAGCCATGTGCGCCGGTTAATTGCAGGGCGTGCTCCGGCCCCTCCGGCGGTGCCGGGGACGCGGCTCCCCGGATCAAGCGCTCTTCCTGCAGCAATGCAGCGGGAAAGGGCGTCTTTATCTGTACCCCTCAGCCCGGAGCCGGTTTCATGATATAATGGATATGGAATTAAAAGGGGAAAGGCCCGATCTGCTGCGGCAATACAACCTGGAACCTCCACCCCCTCCCCGTAAAGGAGCTGGTTGGCATCGATCTGATTAGCATGGGATGGGAAAAAAAGATGCGTGAAGAGGGACCCCTGGCCTTGCGAATGCGGCCGCAAACGCTGGAGGAATTTGCCGGGCAGGAGGAGCTTCTCGGCGAAGGAAAACCGCTGCGGCGCCTTATCGCCGCCGACAGGATCCCGTCGATGATCTTCTTCGGGCCGCCCGGCACCGGAAAGACCACCCTGGCCCTGATTATCGCCTCCACCACCCGGGCCGCCTTTATCCAGCTCAACGCCGTCGCCGCCGGGGTGAAGGATATCCGCAATGTGCTGGGCGAGGCCCGTGAGCGATGGTCGATGCATAACCGGCGGACCATCCTTTTTATAGATGAGATCCACCGTTTCAACAAGGCCCAGCAGGATGCCTTGCTGGCCGCGGTGGAGCAGGGCACGGTCATCTTTATCGGGGCGACAACGGAAAACCCTTTCTTCCACCTGAACGGTCCCCTCCTATCGCGGATCCGTCTCTTTGTCTTTGAGCCCCTGGCCGCCGATAAAATCCAGAAGCTGCTCCGGAGGGCTCTGGAGGATAGCGAGCGGGGACTGGGCAAACTGGATCTGCAGGCAGAGCCGGAAGCGCTGCGCTACCTGGCTGAACAGGCCTCCGGCGATGCCAGGACCGCCCTGAACGCCCTTGAACTTTCAGCCGGTATTGCCGAACGCCGTAGCGGCGGGATCGCGATCACCGCTGCGGCAGCCGCAGAAGCCATGCGCTCCCGGGCCTATACCTATGACCGGGCGGGGGACAACCATTATGATATCGCCTCGGCGCTGATCAAATCCATACGTGGCTCCGATCCCGACGCCGCCCTGTACTGGCTCGCCCGCATGCTCAAGGGCGGGGAAGATCCCCTCTTTATCGCCCGCCGCCTGGTCATCAGCGCCGCCGAGGATATTGGCAATGCCGATCCGCAGGCGCTGCTCATTGCCGTGGCCGCATCACAGGCGGTGCAGCTGATCGGCCTCCCTGAGGGGCGCATCCCCCTGGCCCAGGCGGTATCTTATCTTGCCGCCGCTCCCAAGAGCAATGCCTCCTACCTGGCAATAGAGGAGGCCCTGGCCGCCGTTGAGGAGGAGAAAAGCAACTGCTGCGTGCCCTCCCACCTGCGCGGCACAGGCTACCGCGGCGCGGCCCGGCTGGGCCATGGCAAGGGTTACCTTTACCCCCATGATTACCCGGGGCATTTTGTGGAGCAGCGCTACCTGCCCCCGGAGCAGGCGGACAAAAAATTTTATCGCCCCGGAGAGGAAGGTTTTGAAAAACAGATCCGGGAGCGGCTGGAGAGGCTGTCCCATCACCTGGAGGGCGCGGCGGCAGGCGGGACCGAAGATGAGAAAGGCAGGGAAGCGCCGGGCGGCGCCGCCGGGGGGGATAAAGGGATAAAAAGAGAAGAGAGGGAAAAATAGACACAGTGAGCAAATATCGCTACCGCACCCTCCGGGATCGGGTGAGGGCCCGCTTTGTCGTGAAAAATTCCCGCTTTATCGCCACCGCGGCTCCGGTAGAGGGTGAGGAACAGGCAGGCCGGTTTATTGACGGGATCAGGGCAGAGTTCCCCGATGCCACTCATCACACCTATGCTTACCGCATCGGAGCAGGCGGCTCCCTGGTGGAGAGGGTTTTTGATGACAGGGAGCCGGCGGGAACGGCGGGCCGGCCCATGCTGCAGCTGCTGCAGGGCAAGGGGCTTTCCGATGTGGCGGTGGTGGGAACCCGCTATTTTGGCGGGATCAAGCTGGGCATCGGGGGGCTGACCCGGGCTTACCGCCGCTGCGCCCGGGACTGCATTGAGGAGGCTCCGCTGTTGGAGCGGGAACGCCTCTTTTACTGCCGCATGACTGTTGCTTACGGGGACATCGGCGCCCTGATGCGACAGCTCGAGGCCCTTGGCGCCAACATCATCGCCTCCGATTACGCGGCAGAAGCATCCATTACCGCCTCGCTCCCCTACCGCTCCGCCGGGGCCATGCAAAAGAGATTCGCTGAGCTCACCCGGGGCGGCGGACGCTGGGAGCGCCTGGAGCAGCCGCCCGAAAAATAGCTTCTCATTGCAGGGGGTGTTTATCTTTTACCGCAAGAGAGTCCTTGTCGCATTAAGCGGGGGGGTGGACAGCGCTGTTGCCGCAGCCCTTCTGCTGGAAAAAGGCTGTGAAGTTGCCGGGATCACCTTCCAACTGTGGGATGATGAAGCCTCCGCCCAGCCCCTTTCCCGCCGCGCCGGGGAGGCGGCTGCAGACGCCCGCCGCATAGCTGAAATATTGGGGATCAGCCACACAGTTGTCGATCTGCGGCGGCCCTTTGCAGAGGAGATCATCGAATATTTTGCGGAGGAGTACAGCCGCGGTCGCACCCCCAATCCCTGCGTCATCTGCAACCGCAAGATCAAATTCGCCGCGCTGCTGCAAAAAGCGCTGGAGCTGGAATATCCTCGCATTGCCACCGGCCATTACGCCAGGGCGGAATACGGTCGCCGGCGGGAGCGCTTCCTTCTTAAAAAAGGGCTCGATCCCGGCAAAGACCAGTCCTACATGCTCTACAACCTGACCCAGGAGCAGCTGTCGCGCTCTATCTTTCCGCTGGGCGAAATGAACAAAAACGAGGTCCGCGCCAGGGCCCGCAGCCTGGGAATTCCCGCCGCCGGTGGTAAAGAGAGCCAGGAGATCTGCTTTATCCCCGGCGACGATTACCGGGACTTTCTGCGCCGCCGCGGAGCCGGCGCCGCGGCGGCGCCGGGCCCCATCATTGACCACAGCGGCAGAGTTCTCGGCCGCCACAGCGGGATTCCCTTTTACACCATTGGACAGAGGCGAGGCCTGGGGATCGTCTCGTCGCGCCCCCTCTATGTCCTGGAGATAAGACCCGGCGAAAACAGTATCGTGGTGGGTGAGCGGGAGGAGCTGTTCAGCAGCGGAGCGGATCTGGCCGGGCTCAACCTCATCGCTGTTGCCGCGCTGGATCATGAGCTGGAGGTAAGCGTGAAAATCCGCTACCGGGCCCCGGCGGCGCCCGCCCTGCTTGCGCCGCTGCCGCAGGAGGGCTGCGCGCGCCTGCTTTTCAAAGAGCCCCAGGCTGCGGTGGCCCCCGGGCAGGCGGCGGTCTTTTACCGCGGCGACCTGGTCATCGGCGGAGGGACCATAACCGGGGCTGTATAAACGGGCCGGATCTGGATATAATATCTAATCATAGTATTTCAACTTGAAGTGGAAGTGTCCATGATGCGGTGCCCGCTGTGCCGCTCCGCGGATACCGGTAAAGTAGGCAGCAATCAGTATTACTGCTGGCAGTGCCTGATGGAGTTTAAAGCCAACCCGCGCGATGCCGCCTGTATGTTCTATGTTGAAGCTGACGGCTCTCTAATCCCGGTCTCCCTGACAGAGGAGCAAAAATAAACAAGATTGTAAAAACCTCTTCGTTCGGTATTGTTTCAACCCTGCTGCAGAATATATATCAGTCAGGGTTGGATCATCCGGCGAAGAGGTTTTTAAAAATCTTAGGAGAGAGCGCGGTGCAAGACAGAATATCCCGCTTGAAACCCTGGCAGCAGGGGCTGATCTGCCTGATCCTGGGCTTCCTGATCCTGCTGCCGCTGATCTGGTTGATCAAGGTGCGCCGGGCCATCTTTTCTGCGCTGGCGCCCTTCCTCGCCGCCCTGATCGTTGCTTACCTGCTGGCGCCCCTGGTCAGCTTCATGGAGCGGCGCCGCATCTCCCGCCCCGCGGGCATCATCGTGCTCTACCTGCTCTTTGCCATTGTTCTATTTGTTTTCTGTGTCAGGGTGGCGCCGCTTTTCCTGGATGATCTGCAGGAGCTGATCAACCAGCTGCCCTCATATGCCGACGCGGCACAGGAATTTCTGCACCGCATGGAGGCGGGCTACCGCCGTTTCAGCCTGCCCCCCAATGCACGTGAAATTGTGGAAAACAATTTTGCGGCGCTGGGCGATCTCCTCGCCGACCGGATGGAGCATCTCTACAACTTTCTGCTCTCCCTCTTAAACAGCGCAATCCTTCTTGTGCTGGTGCCCGTTCTCACCTACTTCTTTCTGCGGGATGAAACCTCCCTGAAAAGGGCGCTCCTGATCCTGTTCCCGCCGGGCTACCGCCGCTTTGTCACCGCCGCTGCCGGGGAGATCAACGGCGCCCTGGGCGCCTTTATCCGCGGCAGCCTCCTCGTCAGCTTTGCCGTGGCCCTTTTGACCTACGCCGGCTTTCTCCTGCTGGGGGTGAGATTTCCCCTGGTCCTGGCCATCATTATCGGCATCACCAACCTCATCCCCATTGTCGGCCCCATCATCGGCGCCGTGCCTGCATGGATAGTGGCCTTTCTGGACACGCCCCTGCTCTCGCTGAAAGTAATCCTCCTGATTGTCATCATCCAGCAGGTGGAATGCCAGCTCATTGTGCCGGTGATCATCGGCCGCAGCGCCCACCTGCATCCGCTGGCCATAATTATCGCCCTGCTGCTGGGCGGGAAGCTCTTCGGCTTTGCGGGCCTGCTCCTGGCGGTTCCGGCGGCGCTGACCCTGCGCATCCTGGGCAAACACCTGCTCATCCTCTTGCGCTCAGGCTAAACAAATATATCACGGGGACGGTTCTCTTGATATATTAACAGGCGGCCGGGCTCCCCAAAGCTGCGTCGCCCGGATACCCCGCCGCATTCCGCCAGCACTTTTCTCCTTTATTGACATGTCTAATGGCGAAAGATATAATTGCTTTGATCTCACGAGGGGGTTACAAAGAGCATGCAAAGCAGTAAAATCCGCGCCCTGTTTCTAGATTATTTTACCGGAAAAGGGCACCTGGTGATGCCCAGTTTTTCTTTGATCCCCCAAAACGACCCCTCGCTGCTCCTTATCGGAGCAGGCATGGCGCCGCTGAAATCTTTTTTCACGGGCGAGAGGAAACCGCCGCACACCCGCATTGCCACCTGTCAGAAATGTGTGCGCACCCCCGACATTGAGCGCGTCGGTTATACCGGCCGCCATGCCACCTTCTTTGAAATGCTCGGCAACTTTTCATTCGGCGATTATTTCAAGGAGGAGGCCATTGAATGGTCCTGGGAGCTGGTCCGCGAGGTGTACCGCCTCCCTGCCGGGAGGCTCTGGGTCAGCATCTATGAGGAGGATGATGAATCCTACGATATATGGCGGAAGCGCATAGGCGTTCCCGCCGGCCGTATTGTCCGCCTGGGCAAGGACGACAACTTCTGGGAAATCGGCGCCGGCCCCTGCGGACCCTGCTCCGAGATCTATTACGATCTGGGCCCGGAGTATGGCTGCGGCGGCGAGGACTGCAAACCCGGCTGCGAGTGCGATCGCTACCTGGAGATCTGGAACCTGGTTTTCACCCAGTTCAACCGGGAGCCCGGCGGCGAACTTACCCTCCTGAAACAGAAAAATATCGATACCGGGGCCGGGCTGGAGCGGCTGGCCACGGCGCTGCAGGGCGTGGGCTCTGTTTATGAGACCGATCTCTTCAGGCCGCTAATCGAACACTTTACCGGCCTGGCCGGAGAGGTGGATTCTGGTGGCAGCACCGGTATTCCCCTGCGCATCGTTGCCGAACATGCGCGGGGCATCGCCTTTCTTGTTGCCGACGGCGTGCTTCCCTCCAACGAGGGGCGGGGCTATGTCCTGCGCCGCCTGATCCGCCGAGCCGCCCGCCACGGACGGTCCATCGGGCTCTCCGGCAGCTTCCTGGCAGGCGCCGTTCCGTTGCTGGCGGGCTTGATGGGCGGGGTTTATCCCGAACTGAAAGAGCGCCGCGAGTTTATCATGCAGGTTGTGGGGACTGAGGAGAAGCGTTTTCAGGAGACCCTGGCTGTGGGCATTGATATCCTGGAGGATTACATTCAGGACCTCGAAGAGAAAGGGCGGAAGCAGCTGCCGGGCGAACTGGCGTTTAAACTATACGATACTTACGGATTTCCCCTTGATCTTACCTCGGAAATCTTAAAGGAACGCAATATGACCGTGGATCACGACATCTTCAACCGCCACCTGAGCGAACAGCAGAGGCGGGCCCGGGAAGCGCGGGCCGCATCCGGGGGGGGCGGGAACGGGATAAATGGTTCGTATTCCGCCGCCGGGAACGTGGAGACGCTGTTCACAGGCTATGATCACCTGGAGGAAAAAGCTGAAATCAAGCTGCTGCTGGTAAACGGTGAGCCCCGGGAGCAGGTTAAAGAGGGGGAAAACGTGGAGCTCTTTCTTGACCGCACCCCTTTTTATGCCGAAGCGGGCGGGCAGGTTGGCGACAGCGGGATTATTGAGGCGGCGGAAGGGCGCGCCGTTATTGCCAGGGCCTTCTTCACCCCCGGCGGGCAGATTGTTCACGAGGGGAAGGTGGAAAGCGGCCGCCTTTCCACAGGGGATGCCGCCGCCGCCCGTGTGGATGACACCCGCCGCCGCGGCGTCTGCCGCAGCCATACCGCCACCCACCTGCTGCACAGGGCCTTGAAAGAGACCCTGGGCGAGCATGTGAACCAGGCCGGCTCCCTGGTAACCTCCGACCGGCTCCGTTTTGATTTCAACCATTTCCAGGCCATTTCCCCCGGGGAGCAGCGATGCATTGAAAAATCCGTCAACAGCAAAATTCTGGAAAACCTTCCGGTGACTGTGGAAAGGATGAACCTTTCAGAGGCGGAGAGCTGCGGGGCGGTGGCTCTTTTTACCGAAAAATACGACGCCGGCATTGTCAGGGTTGTCAGCGCCGGCGCTTACAGCAAGGAGCTCTGCGGAGGCACCCATGTCCATGCAACAGGAGAGATCGGCCTTTTCCGGATTCTTTCGGAAGAGGGGATCGGATCGGGAATGCGCCGCCTTGAGGCGCTCACCGGGATGGAGTCTTACCGCAGCGCCGTCGTCGCCGGTGATTTGCTGGACGACCTGGCCCTCCTTCTGAAGGCCGCCCCTGATCAGCTTTCGCAGAAAACCGAGGAGCTGATCCAGGCAAACCGCGATCTGGAGCGCCTCAACCGGCGGCTGAAAGAGAAGCTGCACGGCTACAACATTAAAGAGCTCCTTTCGGGAGTGGAAACTGTTGAAGGGGTCAGCGTGCTCAGCGCCGCCGTCAAGGCGGAGAGCATTGATGAACTGCGCGCAATGACCGACCTGCTCAGGGACAGGCTGCCCTCGCTCGTCGCCGTCCTGGGAGCGGTTCATGAGGAGAAGGTCCTGCTTGTAGGGGCGGTTACCGCGGATCTGGTGAAGCGCGGCCTGCAGGCAAACAGCATCATTTCCGCCGCGGCCCGTTGTGTTGGCGGCGGGGGGGGAGGCCGCCCTGAAATGGCCCAGGCCGGTGGAAAGAATCCGGCCGCACTTCCGGAAGCGCTGCAGCTGGTCCGGGATATGGTTCGCCGGCAGCTGGGGGCAGGCGGCGGCGACCAGGCGCCTACTGGATAAACAATGGGGGGAAGCGCAGTGGATCAACAGCAGGATAAAACTGTTTATTTTCAGGTTGATGCTGAAGAAAGCGAAAACAAGGCCCGGAAGATCCTGCTGGATGTTTACGGGGCCTTGAAAGAAAAAGGGTATAATCCTCTAAATCAACTGGTAGGCTATCTTCTGTCAGGCGATCCCGCTTACATTACGAACCATTTGAATGCGCGCAGCCTGATCAGGCAGGTGGAGCGGGACGAGCTTCTGGAAGAACTCGTGGCCAGTTACCTGCAGCGCGCTGAAGAAGAAGGGTAAAGAGGGTTCTTCTTGCGCATTCTTGGGCTTGATCTTGGGCAAAAACGAATAGGGGTGGCTATTTCCGACCCTCTTGGCATAACCGCACAGGGGCTTACGGTTATAACGTACGAAAAGCAGGCCGCAGCCCTGGAGCGCCTGGCCGCCCTCTGCCGGGAATACGGCGTGACCCGGATCGTAGCCGGCCTGCCCCTGCACCTCTCCGGAGAGCGGGGGGAAGCGGTGAAGGGCGCCGGGGCACTTGCCGCGGCTATCGAGAGGCGGACGGGGCTCACGGTGGAGTTTGTGGACGAACGGCTTACCACCAGGGCGGCGGAGCGGACCCTTATTGCCGGCAATGTGCGGCGGAAGGACCGCAAAGAGATCAGGGATATGCTTGCCGCCGTCCTGATCCTGGAAACCTATCTCAGCAGTGCCGTGAAACCGAAGGGGCAGCAGCCAGCCTCCAATAAATTCAAAAGGAGCGTGTGTCCGGTGATGGAAGAAAGCAGCGTGGGCAGGGATGACGTGGTCACTCTGACAGACGAAGCGGGCAATGAACATGATTTTGCTGTAATTGATGCATTCCTGGTGGATGAAAAGCGCTACGCCATATTGCTGCCGGTCTACGGCGAAGAAGGCGAGGCGGAGGATTTTGCCGTTGATTTTGAGGACGACGCCTATATCTTTCGCGTGGAAATGGACGACGAAACGGGTGAAGAGACCCTCTCCGAGGTTGAAGACGAGGATGAATGGAAGCGTGTTGCCGAGGCCTGGGAAGAGCGGTTGGATGAGCAGGAAGATGAAGATGAAGAAGAAGACGAAGATGGGGACGAGAATTTCTTTTAAAGGTCGCTTATACATATAACGAGAGGAAGGGGGGATGCTGCCGTGGCTGTGAAACGGCGAATCCTGATCCCCTGTGTTGTCCTGGCGCTGTTGATCATCTGCGCCGCCGGCGCCGCCGCCGGCTTGAACCGGATGCTCCGCCCTGTGGATGCCGCCGCTGCCGGGGAGCCCATCCGCCTGGAGATCGAGCCGGGCATGGGCGCCAGGCAGATCGCCGAAGCCCTTGCTGAAAAAGGGGTAATCCGCAGCGCGGCGATTTTCCGGCTCTATGCCCGCTACCACCGGCTTGAGCAAAAATTCATGGCCGGCGCTTACGATCTTGAACGGTCCATGGCACTTCCGGAAATCGCCGCGAAGATCGCTTCCGGTGCAGTGGACTTTGAGACGGAATGGTTTACCATCCCCGAGGGTTTTACTGTAAAGCAAATTGCCGGACGTCTTGCCGACACGGGCCTTGTTGACAGGGATCATTTCCTGGATCTGGCGGCAAGCCCGCCCCCGCAGATCCTGGAGCAGTTCTCCTTTTTGCAGGAATCAGCCTCTAATCCGCAGGTGGAATATGTCCTGGAGGGTTACCTTTTTCCCGATACCTATGAGATCGCCGCAGGCTCTTCCGAGAGGGAGATTATTACTCTCATGCTGAGCCGCTTCGACCTCCTCTTTGATGAAACCTGGAGGCAGCGCTGCACAGAGCTGGAGATGACCCTGCATGAGATCCTGAGCCTGGCCTCCATTATTGAGCGCGAGGCGCGGGTCGATCATGAGCGCAAGACCGTCTCCGGCGTATTCCACAACCGTCTCGACAGGAGCTATCCCCTTGAGTCCTGTGCCACCATTCAATATATCCTGGGGGAAGTCAAAGAGGTTTTATCCATAGCCGATACCAGGGTCCCTTCGCCCTACAACACCTACCTCAATCCCGGGCTGCCGCCGGGACCCGTGGGCGCTCCGGGCAAGGTCTCCCTTGAGGCGGCGCTCTATCCTGAGAATACCGAATATTTATACTTTGTTTACAAGGAGGACGGCACCGGCGAACACTACTTCAGCAGGACAAACGCCGAACATGAAAGATACAAAGGCATAGCGGCGGAAAACAAGAGAAAGATGGAAGAAGAAAAATCCACCTGAGGCAGCTGCGGGGACCGGGTCCGGTCCTGAACGTGAAACCGTGATTGGGAAATTATTCAAAGATTCTTGCAAAATAAAGCAGGAAAATCAATAATGCATGTTTAATTATAATATATGGATAAAAATGAAGGTCCGCGGCTGTTAAGAGATGGCGAGGGGTCTATAGAGATATATACCCTGGGGCGCTTTTTGATCGGGCGAGCGGGCAAACCTCTCCTGAAAAGCGTTATACGCGCTGAAAAGGTATTATCCCTGCTTCAATATCTGATCACTTACCGCGGCAAAGCGCTTTTTCCGGAAAACATCCTCCATACCTTATGGCCCGGGCACCGTTACAGCGATCCCAACCGGGCGCTGCGTTCAATTGTATTCCGGCTGCGCCGCCTGTTTGCCGATGAACCGCTGCTGGCCGGGCTGGCTTCAAACGTTGTTTTTGCCCATGGATGTTACCGGTGGGTTGAAAACAGCGCCTACCGGCTGGATGTAGACGAATTTGAGGAGACGGTCCTTAACGCGGAGGAGCTTAAGGAGACTTACCCGGGTGTAGCCATTGATCTGCTCAAGAAAGCGAAAAAGCTGTATCTGGGGGATTATCTCCCCGAATGCGCCGGTGAGGAATGGGTGCAGTCTGCCCGCAGCTATTACCACCGGCTTTACCTCAAAAGCATGCTCATGCTGGCGGGTCTGTTAAAAAATGAGAACCGCTTCGCAGAGATCGCCGAACTCTGCGGCAGCGCCCTGGAGATCGATTACTTTGAGGAGAAATTGCACCTCTATTACCTGGAAGCCCTTCTTGAAGGGGGAAAGAAGAAGCAGGCCCGTTCGCATTACGAAAATGTAACGGCTGCCTTTTACAAGGAGATGGGGGAAAAGCCCTCGGAAGCCATGCGCCTGCTCTACAGCAGGGTCCGATTTGATCACGAAGAGAGCTACAACTTGAATCTTTCTGAAATCCAGGAGCGCTTGAAAGATCATGACAGCACCGCAGGCGCTCTTCAGTGCGATCCCGAGATCTTTAAATACTTTTTCAAACTGGAAAAGAAGCGCATGGAAAGAAACGGACAGCGCACCTGCCTGGCTTTGCTGGCGCTGACCGCCCCCGACTTTCGCAAGCTGCCCCCGGAGAACCTGCGGCAGGCGGTGGAGCACCTTTCCCGGGTGCTTCGCTACAGCCTCCGGAAAGGGGATATCATCTGCCGGACACATGAAGCCCAGCTTCTGCTGCTCCTGCCCAACTGCAACAAGGCCCGCTCCCTGAGGATCCTGGCCCGGATAGAGGATGAGTTCAGACTGAATTGTCCCGCCCCGGACCTGGTATTGCATAAAAAGGCCCAACCCATTACCGCCGACAGCTCCCTGGTTCTATTTCAAAACACCAGGCACTCATAGCCCAAAGCCGCCCCAACCAAGCAGTTACTGAAAGCGCCCCCCCCCGGATGTCAAATTATCCCAATGATGAAACTCATATGCAACGGGCCCCCGTTATAATGCTTGCAGACTCTATTTTAGACACAAAGCGACAGGCTCTTTCCTGCTTTCAGGAAAGGAGTCTCGCGAAAACCGACCGGCGGTGATCCGTACTTGCATATTTTGTTGATCAGCAATCAAGTAGAGGCCATGGAGCGCCAAAAACTGTCTATCGCCGAACATACCGGTGCAGACGGAATCCGCTGCTGCCGCCCCGGCCTTGAGCTGCTGGATGCCACGGAGGACTTTGTCCCCGACCTGGCAGTTCTCCAGGCGGGAGGCCATTTCTTTGATCTGGGCATTGTTGATCACCTCAAAAAAATAAACCGCCTGGTCTATATTATTTTTGTGGCGGGGGTGGAGGAGCAAGAGCTGCTGGAGCGGGCGCTTGAAGCGGGGGTTGATGATTTTATCGCCGGGCCGCCCTCCGACGGCGAACTGATCCTGCGCGTAAAAAAGGGGCTACTTCGGGAGACGCAAAAAAGGCGCCGCACCGGATCGGGGAGTGCGTCGGAACCTCGCCGTGCAGCGGCGGCAAAGAGGAGCCCCCTTGTCGAAGCAGCCAAAGTCGCCGGCAATATTGCCTTCGGGGTGCTGATCACGCTCATGGCCCTGCTGGCCTTTTTCCTGGTGCAGAGCAAGTATGTGGGAGGGGTTCCCTCGGTTTTCGGCTACCGCATCTACGCCGTCCTGAGCGGCAGCATGAACCCCGCTTTCGATACCGGGAGCGTGGTCTTTGTCCGCCCTGCCGGCCCCCAAACAATCGCGGTTGGCGATATTATCACCTTCAGCGGCTCCAGCAGCGATCTGCTGACCACGCACCGCGTTGTGGACATA
Organism: uncultured Syntrophomonadaceae bacterium; assembly: GCA_964441025.1. Taxonomy (GTDB): domain Bacteria; phylum Bacillota; class Dethiobacteria; order DTU022; family DTU022; genus JAAZIN01. The sequence continues at coordinate 5,505 of CAYTXG010000023.1, read as the reverse complement.
AACAGCGAAAACGGGCTGGAATTTACCACCCGCGGCGATGCCAACAACGTCGACGATCCCAACCCGGTGCCGGCGGCAAATGTAATTGGCCGGGTGCACGGCTCCGTGCCCCATCTGGGCTACCTCATGGGCTTCGCCCGGACCAGGCAGGGCCTGGTGGTGCTGGTCTTCATCCCCAGCCTCCTGGTGATCGCCTTCGAGATCCGCAATATTCTTCAGGCCCTGGGGGGGAGCGCCAGGGGCAGGAGAGAATCTGCGAAGACAGCGGGGGAGTTGCGGACCTTTTATCGATAATACTGCTTGCCTGACCCCCGCCGGTTGCCCGGCAAGGGGACAAGCGCAGTTGGCAATATATGATAAATTTATTTTATGAGCACCTTTGTTACCGCTTGAGAGGATGTGGTTGACGAGAAAAAGCTGCTGACTTACGGCTGAGAAATGAATGGCGGCGCCGCCACCTTCGGGGACAACTGGACGGATGAAGCGGCCGGCGCCGACCGATCGCGGGAAATAAAAAAGGAGGAAGAAAATGAACAAGAAAGTAATTACCGGTTTACTGGTCATCGGTCTGGCTGTTGTGGCCATCGCCGGCGGCACACTGGCCTGGTTCACCTGGCAAGTAAATGTCGATGACAACGTCTTTACAGCAGGTACTGTGAAGATCGAAGCTTCAGAGAAAGTAACCGCTGGAGATGTTGTCGTGGGGAACTGGAACCCGGGAGACTGTGTCGATAAAGAATTTACCATTGAAAACATCGGCAGCAAAAAAGTCAAAATTCGCGGGGTTATCAACACGCAGTGGTATGAGGAAGTCGGTGGCGATTGGGAAGAATGGGAACCTGATGGCGATGATGCTGCAACGGTTGCATTGAAAGAACTTACCCCCGCGCAGGACTGGACGTTGGGAGAAGACGGCTACTGGTATTATAATCTAGATCTGGCAGGCACCTACGGCGCAGGGGAGCCAGTGGAATTCGATTCTGCCAAGCTTACCCTCAGGGTTTGCCTGAATGGAGCCTTGGCGGACAACCAGTACCAAGGGAAAAAGTTCATCCTCTCGGCTACATTCCAGGCAATACAGGCTTCCCATGAATCTGTGGATGGATCTGGGGGATGGGATTGGAGTGTCTTTGATAATCCCGAACCCGAAGAACCATGAGTCAAGGGGACGGTTCCTTTGACTCACCGGAGTAGGGTTAGAGATGTGTTTTTTCCGGGGGGGCGGGTTTTCCCCCGCCCCATCCCGGGATTGCCGGCTTCAACAGGATTGCAAAAGACGCAGCAGCGGGCCCGGAAGCCATAAAACACGGAATAGTATGTGAAGCTGTTATACGATGAAAAAAATAGAGGCGAGACAAACAAAGATGAACAAGAGAATTTTGATCAGTTTGCTCACTATCTGCCTGGCTGTGGCCTCCATCGCCGGCGGCACACTGGCCTGGTTCACCGCGGAGGCGGAAATTGATCCCAATACGTTTACCGCCGGGATATTGGAAATAGACGCAAAAGAAGACTGGGCCTTTGGCGAAGAGGGCCTGACCAACTGGAATCCCGGCGACTGCACCGACAAGGAGATCACAATTAAGGTAACGGGCACAAAAAGAGCCTTTGTCCGTGCGATGATCACGGAAACATGGACCGGCACCGACGGCAATGAAAGCATAAACGGCACCTGGCACGGGCGGAATGCTCCCAATGTGAACTGGTGGGTTTGTGATGAAGACGGAGAAAGCTGTGATGCCTGGCCGGCCGGTGATTGGACCAAAATTGGCAAGGGAGAAAAGGAATACTGGTACTATAAGGGAATCCTGGATCCCGGTGAAAACGGTCCCAATGAAGTCACCGTCCTCTCCAGGGTTTGCCTGGCCGGCAAGGAAACAGGCAATGCCTACCAGGGCGCTATCTATACCCTGGGCATGAAATTCGAAGCCATCCAGGTCACCCACGAAGCCGCCTTCGAGGAATGGGGCGTTGGATTCGTTGACAATGAGTGGGTGGAGGTGGAATTCAACACATCAGGAGACCGTTGGGAAACCCAGGACGGTAACTGGTACTGGGACGGCACAGCATGGGTTGCTGTGAGTTAAGGGGACGGTGTTTTTGACTCACCGTGGATGGTTGATCAGATCTATTTTCTGTTGGCGGCGGACAGCTTTTCTGCCGGTGCCGTTTGGAACATTGCAGCATTACAGGACGGTTAGTTAATAATGACCAGGGGACGGCGAAAGTATTGAGCAGGTATGACAGTAGCGGCAGAAAAAGGAACGGGGCCCGGCGGCCCAGATATAAAAGCAAGCGGATATATTATCAGATAATCTATTTCTTGATCATCGCTCTATTGCTTAGCGGAGGATATACCATATCATATTTTATTTCCCAGGGTGATTTGTCGCCCAACGAATTCACTGCCGGCACCGTTGCGGTCGATGCAGGCGATGCTGAAGGCAAACTAGTGATCTGCGACAGCGGGGACAACACCTGGAGCCCCGGTGGATGCAGGGATTTGGAGCTGGCAATCAAAAATACCGGTTCCAAGAAAGCCTATGCCAGGGCCCGTTTCGCAGCGGAATGGAAAGCGCAGTACCACACCAATATTGCCGGGGTCACCGCCGACTACATACCGTCGGGGCAAACAGAGCCCAGGCAGATAAAAAGGGAGACCTGGGCTACCTACAGCTACGGCGATTATGCCGGTGAAGGAGAAGGGCAGCCGCCGCCTCCCTTATCGCCGCACTGGTTTACAAACCAGGATCAAACTTCGTCGCTGGGCTTTATCTCAGCTTACATCGTGGAGCAGACCGGGGGAGGAGGCGGATCTCCCTCTAGCCCCGCCGCACCCCCGGCGGCCGGGGACCCTCCTGCCGGCAAGACCGTGCCCGAGGTAAACGGCCTGTTCTACGGTGACGGCGACTATCTGCTCTACTCCCCCATTGCCACGGTCCCCACAGGCACCACCCTCTATGCCTACCTTGACGAAAAAGCTGACGGCGCCAGGACCCTGTATGTAGCCCTGGTGGTCAGCCGCGCAGTCAACGATAATGTCTTTGACAGCAAGGATATTGCGCCCTATAGGGAAAGTGCGGACTGGCCTCTTCACCGCGCCTTTAAACGGTTAACCGATTCCGAATTCATGGGCTTCCGGCTGATGGGGCACGATATCACGACGGACAAGGATGTAACCTGGGAATGGCAGCAGTGCTATGCCTACCAACAGGATGAAAATGGGGCTCCCCTGCACTGGAAAAAAGAGAACAATACAACCCCGACCTGGGCCTCCGATCATACTGCCAAGGCCGGCGAAGGAACACCGCCTCCGGGTTACGTCTCATCAAGTTCACTGGTCTGGAATCTGAATAACTACGCACTGAACAGGCTTGAACCCGGTGTTCCCAAGTGGGATGTTACCCTGGGGGGGACCAGGGTCTGGGAAACCTGGAAGTCGCCATTTGACCCTGCCTATCCGAACGATGTTACAAAGGTGGACGGCTACCCCGCTACGGGGCAGATCACTTTCAGCCAGACCTACGGTTGGGAGTGGCCCATGGTCTATGAATTCTCCGTGGATATGACCAATTACAGCCCTTACTACATGGAACTGGGCAACATCTCCTCCCATCATTCGCCGCCTAAGAGCGGAGACGTCAACGAGCCCTTTGACGGGGGCTACAAAGTGCCCGGGGTTTCGATTGTCAAGGAGGTCTCCCTGGATGAAGGGGCGACCTGGCATAGCGGCTCACCCTGGCCCGAACTTCCCGATCCATTACCGGAAGGATTTGCTCCTCAATTCAGGTTTACCGTCAAGAATACCGGCGACATTGAGCTCACCGGGATAGTGGTCAACGACGATGTCCTGGGTGTTGTGGGCAACCTGGCTTCCCTGGCGCCCGGTGCAAGTCACGCCTTCCCTGTCTATACAGACTACGACTGGGAAGCCCACCGTGCAGAACTTGATCCCGGCAATGTCAGTTTCCAGCTTGCCGGCGGCATGGACGATTGGATCAAAGGGGAAGACGGCTATTTTTACTGTACCGAACCCGTTGGCCCCGGAGATGTAGTAATCCTGCGGGTGAGAGCATGTGTTGCGGAAGGGCTGGAAGAGATGTACAAAACCGCGCTGCTCTCGATCAGCTCATATGCGGAAACGGTCCAGGCCACCCACGGCGCTGTTGATGATGTCTGGCCCGGGCATCCGCCGCTGGCTTCCATCCCCACCGGCCCCTCACTGCGGGTTTCAAAGTGGGCCGACCGCGGCAGCGCCGCCGCCGGCGACACGATCAATTACACCATTAGAGTCACCAACAATGGCAATGTCACTCTTTCGAATATCGCTGTGACAGACGAGATGCTGGGGATCAGCGACAGTATCGCTTCCCTGGTGCCGGGCGCATCGCAGGTATATAACGGTTCCTACACCGTGAAGGCGGGCGATACCGGCACACTGGAGAATACCGCCGCCGCGAGCGCGACCCATGAGGGCCATTACGTCAGCGCCGCCGGATCTGTTTTTGTGACCGTTGTTCAGGCCAATCCCTCCCTGGGGGTGGTGAAACAGGCCAACCGCAGCAGCGCCGCCGAGGGCGACAGGATTGTCTACACCATCATTGTGACCAACAACGGCAACGTCGTCCTGGAGGATATCACCGTGACAGATGCCATGTTGGATTTCAGCACAGATATTGTCTCCCTGGCCCCCGGCAACTCCAGGTATTTCAGCGGCAACTACACTGCTGATGAGGCAGATTTCCCCGGACCGCTGGTAAACACCGTTATTGCCGCTGCCGACTACAGGGGGACGCCTGTAAGCGCCCAGGCCTCGGTTTCTGTAGAGCTGGAGTTGATCACTCTGGTACCTTTCAGCAGCCTCGAGATCGGCGATTACGTGGAAATCAATGGGGTTCTGTTCCAGAAGATCGGAGATGATCGGGTGCTACTGCGAGGCCTGTCAGGTACCGCCAACTGGAATAACGCCGGGCAGCAGGGAAGCGACTATTACCAGGGCTTCACATCGGTTGCTGAAAGTTCCGGCCTTCTGACCCAAGCGCAAGCTGGGCAGCTGAATCAACAGAGCATTCGGGCGATCGGCTCAAACTGGTGGAACAGCGACCAGCATAATAACAATAGAGGCAGATACATCAATGAATCCGGTGATTTGGTTCATGATAAGAAAGAAGAACTGTACGGGGTCCGCCCGGCGTTGAATCTGGTATCCGGCCTCTTCGTTAGCGATGCTTCGGGAACCGGCACCGATCCGTACATCCTGATCATTCCTGATTAGGATATCTTTTTCTTGTAGGGGAGTACGGAAGCCCTTTCGGGCTGGCGCCTGTTTACCGGAGCTGAAGCTGAAGGGCCGCCCCGGACGGAACAAGGTTTTTACCGGTAACCCGGTGAGTATATACGCTTGGAGGGAGCAGTAAAATGCAGCTGCAGAATAACGAGAAAATAATGAGCAGAATTCCCAGGCGCAGCCTGGGCTCCGCTGCCATTCTCCTGGGCGCAGCGCTG
>CAYTXG010000022.1:0-28184 GCA_964441025.1 uncultured Syntrophomonadaceae bacterium | reverse complement strand
TCTTTAACCGACAATTTTCATTGGAATTAGCCGCCATCTTAAACCGGTTTTGACAGATAAAGTATGAATTCAGGGCCACGGCCCGCATTTTCCTGCCTTTTTACCTCGTGCTGATTGTCTTTGCTTTCATAAACAGGTTCTTCAGCATGGAGACGATGGTCAGGCTGGAGAGCACCATGGTGGAGTTTCATATCTCGGCGCTGCCGGGCGTGATGTACGTGCTGCTGAGAGTGGCCTATTTTGCGCTCATTGTCGCCATCCTGGTAACGACCCTGCTGGTCATGATCCAGAGATTCTACAAAAACCTGCTGGGAGACGAGGGCTACCTCATGTTCACCCTTCCGGTGCACCCCTGGCAGCACATTGTCAGCAAACTCACCGCAGCTGTTGTCTGGACGCTCTCTTCCTGCCTGGTAACGCTGCTTTCCATTGTGATCCTGGCGGCGCGGGCCGGCTTTTGGGACTCTATTTTGGAGTTAATGCGCTGTTTAAAGGACCTGCTGGGCACATCAGGCTTTCTAGTTTATCCCGGCACCGCTCTGGTCGGCCTGCTCGCAGGCATGCTCATGCTCTACGCCGCCATGGCCCTGGGCCACCTCTATTCCAGGCACCGGATTCTGGCCTCCCTTGGCTGGTACTGCGGCCTTTATATCGCTTTGGCGGCCCTCTCCATCGTGATATTGATCATTTTGGCTCGCGATTACATGCCTAAAATTGATGAGACTGGAGAGGCGGCTCTGTATATTCAACAGCTGTTCATCTGGACGACGCTGCTGCCCTCCGCCGTCATGGGCGCTTTCTATTTTTGGCTGACAAATACAATATTGAAACGCAGGCTCAACCTGGAGTAATGAGGCCGGTTTCATCGAAGATCCCACCCTTTTGAATAAGGGGGACGGTGCAGGCGCCGTCCCCCTTATTGGGGTCCTTTTTCGGTGAACAGCCATTTTCAATAGGAAAGCGGACCCTTGATCCCGTATATATAGAACAGTTCAAATTCTAACGTCAGGGGGTTGAAATTATGACGGCAGAAGAATATGCCGCCGGCTTAAAAAAGATGCAAAGGAAGGTCTATATCCGGGGGGTGCTCACCGCCTCTCCCATGGAGCACCCCCTGGTTCAGCCGAGCACCGCGGCGGTGGCCCGGACCTATGAACTGCAGCTGCAGTCTGAACATGAAGAGTTGATCTTCGCGCGGTCTCATCTCAGCGGACGCCGGGTCAACCGCTTTACCCACATCCACCGCTCGGCGGATGATCTGATCAAAAAGGTGAGGTTGCAGCGCCTTCTGGGGCAGGAGACAGGGACATGCTTTCAGCGCTGTGTGGGCCTGGATGCCCTCAACGCCCTGGAGATCACCACATTCGAGATGGAGAGAGATCTGGGCAGGCCCTGCCACCAAAGATTCAGCTCTTTTCTCCAGCAGGTGCAGGATGAAAATGCGGTCTGCTGCGGAGCCATGACCGATCCCAAGGGCGATCGCGGCAGAAGGCCCCATGAGCAGGTCGATCCTGACCTGTACCTGCGAGTTGTTTCTGAAAGCAGCGAGGGGATCATCGTGCGGGGGGCGAAGTGCCACCAGACCGGGGCGCTCAACTCGCACTATATCATCGTCATGCCCACCCTGGCAATGAAAGAGGAGGAGAGTGATTATGCCCTTTCCTTTGCCGTGGAGGCGGATGCCTCCGGGATTACCTATATCCTGGGCCGGCAGCCCTCGGAGAACAGGAAGGTGGAGGCGGATCCGGTCGACAGGGGTAATATGTACTACGGGGGGCAGGAATGCCTGATAATTTTTGATGATGTCTTTGTGCCCTGGGAAAGGGTTTTCATGTGCCGCGAGCATCGCTACTCCGGGCGCCTTGTGGAGCGCTTTGCCGGCTATCACCGGCAGAGTTACGGCGGCTGCAAGGCCGGGGTGGGTGATGTGATCATCGGAGCGGCGGCGGCGCTGGCCGGATACCAGGGGGTGGATCGGGCTTCCCATATCCGGGATAAGCTGGTGGAGATGACCCACCTCAATGAGACAATCTTTTGCTGCGGCATCGCCTGCTCTGCCCGGGGAGGGGCCGCCGCATCGGGAACCTATCTTGTCGACCTGCTCCTGGCCAATGTCTGCAAGCTCAATGTGACCCGATTTCCGTACGAGATCGCCAGGCTGGCCGAGGATATCGCCGGGGGCCTGCTGGTGACCCTGCCGTCGCTGAGAGAGCTGGAGCACAAGGAGATTGGCCCGCTGTTGAAGAAATATTTACAGGGCGCAGTAGGGATCAACACCGGTTGCCGGCTCAAGATGCTGCGCCTTTTGGAGAATTTTACCCTGGGCCCGGCGGCTGCGGCATATCTCACCGAATCCATGCACGGCGCCGGTTCACCCCAGGCGCAGCGGGTGGTTATCGCCAGGCAGGCGGATTTGGAGAAGAAGAAAATACTGGCCCGGAACCTGGCCGGGATCGAAGCAGGGAAAGAAGGCTGAGATGATGAACTACCGCCCGCTGGGCAGAACAGGTTTGCAGGTGTCGGAGATCGGCTTTGGGGGGATTCCGCTGCAGCGGGTTTCCCCTGAAGAAGCTGCCGTTGTGGTCAAGGGGGCTTTTGAGAGCGGGATCAATTTTTTTGATTCAGCAAGGGGCTATACCGACAGCGAAGAGAAAATGGGCCTTGCTCTGGAGGAAGTCCCCCGCAGAGAAATAGTCCTGGCCACAAAATCGGGGGCGCGCCGCAAAAAAGAGATGAAATGGGATATTGAGCTGAGCCTGCGCAATTTTAAAACTGATTATATTGATCTTTACCAGCTGCACAATGTGCGCAGCAAAGAAGTTGCGGAGCAGATTTTTGAGCCCGGCGGCGCCTGGGAGGCTATCATGGAGGCGCAGCAGGAGGGGAAGGTGCGCTTTGCCGGCATCACCGGCCATATCCCCCGCGTGCTTCTGGAGCTTCTGGAACAGGAGAGCTTTGACACGGTGCAGTTTCCCTTCAATCACGTGGAGCGGGAGCCCCTGGCCGGGCTGATTCCCCGTGCCCTCCAACGGGGCGTGGGCACCATTGTCATGAAACCGCTGGCCGGCGGGGTAACCTGTTATCCTGCAGCCTCGCTGAAGTTTATCCTGCAGCATGATATCTCCACGGCCATTCCCGGGATGAAGTGCTTCGAGGAAGTGCAGGGTAATGCTTCGGCATCGGGGAGCAGCTTCAGCGGGGCCGAAGAGGAGCAGCTGCGCCGGGAGTTTGAGCGCATCGGGGACCGGTTTTGCAGGCGCTGTGATTACTGCCGGCCCTGCCCCCAGGGGATCGACATTCCCTCTCTGTTGACCCTGCGGCTCTATTCAGAAAGCTATGGCCTGCACCAGTGGGCTCTGGAGCGCTACCTGGCCCAGCAGGCCAAACCCTCCATATGCAGTGAATGCGGCGCCTGCGAAGAGAGGTGCCCCTACAACCTGCCGGTCAGGGATCTGCTGAAGGAAACCCGCCGCCTTTTTGAGGGACAGCGGGCCGGGCCGCCGGGGGCATGCAGAGGAAGTTGACAGTCAATTGCAGGAAATTTGGACTGGAACATCATGTGGTTTTTCCTGGAGCATGAAACAAAACAAGGAGGGGAGCAGTATGGAGACAACCGTTCCCTGGTGGGAGCAGGCTGTTTTCTATCAGATCTATACCCGCAGTTTTTGTGACTCCAACGGTGATGGAATCGGCGATCTGCGGGGAATTATCAGCAAACTCGATTATCTCACTGCACTGGGAATCGATGCCATCTGGTTGAACCCCATCTATCCCTCGCCACACTACGATTTCGGATATGACATCGCGGATCACAAGGGGATCGATCCCCAGTACGGGACCATGGCCGATTTTGATCTCCTGCTGGAGGAGGTGCACCGGCGGGGGCTCCGCATCATCATGGATATTGTTCCCAGCGTCACTTCGCACCTGCATCCCTGGTTCATAGAATCGCGTTCCAGCCGGCGGAGCCCCAAAAGAGACTGGTACATCTGGCATGACGCGCTGCGTCCCGGCCGCTATCCCAACAACTGGCGGGGTGTATTCGGTGGGCGGGCCTGGGATTGGGACAAGAAGACGCAGCAGTATTACTACCATAACTCGCTGCCTGAGCAGCCCGACCTGAACTGGCGCAATCCCGCGGTGGAAAAGGCGCTGCTGGATGCCATGGAGTTCTGGTTTGTCAAAGGTATCGACGGTTTCCGCATTGATGTCTTGAACTATGTGTTCAAGGATGAACAGTTCAGAAGCAACCCGCCCTGCCCCGGCAGGCGCCCCTACGAGATGCAGCGGCACCTCTACGATAAGGATCAACCGGAGGCGGTGGAGGTGGGCTTGAAAATGCGGGAGCTGGCCGACAGGTACGCCGGGCGGGCACTGGTGGCGGAAATATTCATGGACAATCCCGGGGAGGCCGTCCGCTACTACGGCACGGCCGGCGATGGCGTTCACATGGTCTTTAATTTTACCTTTATGTTCGCCCGCTATTCCGCCGCCGCTTTCCGGGGGATAGTGGACAGCTGGCAGGCACTGCTGGGCGAACACAACTGGCCCTGCTATTTTCTTTCCAATCACGATAACCCCAGGCATATCAGCAGGTATGCGGCGGGGCGGCGAACGGAGGCGCGGGCGCGGGTGGCTGCGGCCATGCTCCTGACCCTGCGGGGCACGCCTTTCCTCTACATGGGCGAGGAGATGGGCATGCGGAGCGTGCGCATCAGCAGGCACGAGCTGATGGATCCTGTGGGGGTGACGTACTGGCCCTTTCATCCCGGGCGGGACCCTGCCCGCACGCCGCTGCAATGGAACAGCAGCACCCATGCCGGTTTTTCCACCGCCAAACCCTGGCTGCCCGTCAACCCGGACTATGAGCTGATCAATGCGGCGCGGCAGGAGGCGGATTCCGGCTCTCTGCTGGCTTGGTACAAAGAGCTGATCCGCCTGCGCCGGGAGTACCCGGCCCTGTCGCGGGGGAGCTACCGGCCGCTGGCGCAGGCGCCCGGCGGTGTCTATGCTTACCTGAGGGAAGAGGGCGAAGAGCGGATCCTGGTGCTTTTAAATTTCACCGGGAGAAAGAAACGGCTTTCCGCTTCCGCTGTGCCCGGGACAGGCGCCCCCCGGGCAAGGATCCTGGCCGCCTCAACAGGGCGGAAAGGGCAGGCGCTGGATTTTGCCCACCTTCAACTGGGCCCTGATGAGGCGCTGGTCATTGAGCTGGAAACATAGGAGCAGGACTTGGGAGAACGGCTGCAATGCCGTCAAGAAAGGAGCAATGGAGCATGGATCTGGAGCAATATCTTGCCGGGAACAACCTGCCTGTTAAATACATTCCCCGGGGTGCTCAATACGAAGAGGCTGCGGCGGCGCTGGAGGGGTTGTACTGCTCCGCAGGTGTCTGGTACCTTGTCGGCAAACTGGGCGATCGTTTCTCATCCATCCAGCAGGAGCGGACGCTGACCATGGAGCAGGCCCTGGAGTTTCTTTACCGCCTGGGGGTGCGGGGCGCCTCCTTCCACTACCCCGGCGAATTTTCAGATGAGTACGCCGGAATTCTGGAGACGCTTCTTGCAGAGAGGGGAATGCAGGCCGTATCTATCGGCGCCAATACTTTCAGCCACCCGCTGTTCAAGTACGGCGGTCCCGCCTCGGCCGATCCCCGGGCCAGGGAGGCGGCTTTCGAACTGCTGCGGCGCGCCCAGGAGCATGGTGTCAGGCTGGGGGCAAAATTCCAGAACAACTGGGCCGGGCGCGACGGTTATGACGGCTCGTTCATCTGCGAGCCTGCGCAGCAGTGGGCCTGGACCCGGAAATGTTACAAAAAATTGCTACTGGCGGTGGAGGGACGCTGCGGCATCTCCATCGAGTTCAAGCCGTACGATGCTCCCGAACAGACTGTGATCAAGACGGTGGAAGATGCCTTGCAGATGGCGCGGGAGGTGGAGGAGGAGATTGTAGCCATGCCCGGTGTGGAGGCAGAGAAGTACCGCCATAAGATCGGGGTGAACATCGAAGATGCCCATGTTTACCTTTCTCGTGGCAGGGTGGCGGAGGCGGTGGCGAAAACAACTGCCGCCGGCAGGCTCTTCATGCGCCATGAAAATGACTGCGAGGGACGGATTGACAATGATCGCATTTTCGGTACAGTCCATTTTTTCGATGCCCTGGAGGCGACGTACCTGCAGCTGGTTAAAGGTTGGGATGCCCGGGGCGGTATCCACGAACCGGATATTTTTCCCCAGAAAGAAGATCCCCTGAAAGCCTACATCCAGTCCCTCAATGCCATCCTCTTCTACTATGCGCTGGCCCGGCGGATCCAAGAGGAGATTGCCGGCGAACCGCTTGGCGTTTTCTACCGGGGGCGCGGCGCAGCGGAGGTGCATGACCGACTGCTGCGGATAATTGCCAAAGGGATCGATTACCGTCCCATTGACCTGGCTCTGGCTGATCGCTTCCGCCGGGAGATGGGTATATAAAGATGGATTGCGCTGTAATAGGGCTGGGACTGCGCTGCCTGGATATCACTGTCCGGGTTAGAGCCCCAACGGGCAAGGGGCAGAGACAGGAGGCGATGGAGATAGCCGTACAGGGCGGCGGGCCGGCGGGGACGGCGGCCGTTGCCGCCGCACGGCTGGGTCTCCGCGCCGGTTATGCGGGCACCGTGGGCAGCGACGCCCTGGGAGAGCTGAAATATAGAACGCTGGCGGATTATGGGGTAGATCTCCGGGGGTTGATCCGCCGCGCCGCGCCTGAGCATCAGGTCGCGCTGGTTTTTGTCAATGATGAGAGCGGTGAGCGCAGCTTCATGCCCAACCGGAGGCTGCGTAAGGCGCCCCTGACCGCTGCAGAGCTTGATCGCGCCTACCTGACTGCGGCGGAAATCCTGATCGTCGACGGTTTCCATCCCGATGCGGCCCTGGCCGCCTCGGGATGGATGCGCTCCGCAGGCAAACGGGTCTTGCTGGATCTGCAGAAACCGGAATGCGACATTCCCCCGGTGATGGAGCGGCTGGTGCCGGCAAGCGATATTCTTATCTGCGGCGAGGGTGCGCTGCGGGCCATAACCGGAATTGATGATCCGCTGGAAGCAGGTAAAAGTGTCCTGGCCCTGGGTGTTAAGATAGTCGTTGAGACATGGGGCGAACGGGGCTCCCTGACGGTGGTTCCAGGGGAAAATTTTGTCACAGCGGCCTTTCCCGTTAAGGCGATCAATACAACGGGAGCGGGGGATGTTTTCCACGGCGCCTATGCCCTGGGGCTGCTCGAGGGTTGGGATCTGCGACGCACCGCCAGGTTTGCATCTGCTGCCGCGGCGCTGGCCTGTACCAGGAGCCACGGTTTTGATCGTATTCCGGATCGGGCCGCGGTAGAGCGGCTCCTTCATCGGTATGGTTGAAACAGGGCTGACGGGCGGATGAGGCGGAGCGACGCGAAGCCGGGCTTGACTGCGGTGCAATGTAAAAGAGGGGGTAAAGGGGATGAGCGTCAGAGAACCGCGGATCGTGGTGGTGGGCAGCTCGAACCGGGATCTGACCCTGGTCTGCCCGGAGCTGCCCCTACCGGGCCAGACGGTGCGGGGCGCAGAGCTGAGGATCTCTGCGGGCGGTAAAGGGGCCAACCAGGCTGTTGCAGCCTCCAGGGCCGGGGCCTGCGTGAGCTTTATCGGGTTGCACGGAGATGATGAATGGGGGGACTCCGCCCGCAGGGGGCTGCAGCGGGAAGGGATTGACACCGCTTTCTTCCGACGGTGCGACGGCTTTCCCAGCGGTGTGGCCCTCATCCTCATCGGCGGGCGGGAGAGGGAAAATATCATTGCCGTGGCCCGATCCGCCAATGACAACCTGACTGCAGAGGATGTATCCAGCGCAGAAGAATCCTTTGCCGCAGCCGGGGCGGTTGTGGCCCAGTTGGAGATCCCGATGGCTGCAGTAACAGCTGCCGCGGCGTCGGCGGAGAGGCTGAAAGTACCTTTTGTGCTCAATCCCGCTCCGGCGGCTGATCTCCCCCGGGATCTCTTGCGCCGCGTCCATACAATAATCCCCAACGAGACGGAGGCTGAGCTGCTTACCGGGGAGGCGGATCTCGAACGTGCCGCCCGGAAGCTGCTGGCGAAAGGCTGCCGGCAGGTGGTGATCACCATGGGCGCGCAGGGCGCCATGCTCGCCGGGGAGGGAGAATTTTTGCACATCCCCGCGCCGGCAGTCCATCCTGTGGACACAGTGGGCGCGGGCGACTGTTTTGTGGGCTGGATGGCGGTGGGCATTGCCCGGGGTGTACCCGCAGCGCTTGCGGCCCGCCGGGCTGTAGCCGCCGCCTCCCTGGCGGTGACCAGGGAGGGGGCCCAGGAGGCCATGCCCTACCGCGAAGAAGTGGAGCGGCTCCCGGGATAGCTCTACAGACAAGGGGCTGGAAATTTCCCGGCAGATGTTTGATCTTATTTTAAGCAAAGGGTGTCAAGCATAATGCATGATCGTTGCGGTACGATTTTACGGATAAATTTGAAAAATGAAAAGATAAAGCACGAAAAAATCTCCAGAGAGCGGCGAAAAATGTTTCTGGGCGGAGACGGTCTGGCTGCATCTTACGTTTTTGATGAGATCGGAGCCGGTGCTGATCCCCTGGGGCCTGCAAACAAGTTAATCGTGGCCGTTGGCGCGCTTTCAGGCACAGGGATGACCAGCTGCAATCGTTTCGAGGTTGCAGCAAAATCTCCCCTGACCAACATCTATGGCGAAGCATGCGCCGGCGGATTCTGGGGTCCGGCGCTGAGGTCTTTCGGCTGTGAGGGAATTATTATTGAAGAGGTCTCCCCACATCCTGTGTATCTGCTGATCGGCCGGAGCGGGTGCAGCCTGAGAAAAGCCGGTCATCTCTGGGGCAAGGATACGATTGAAACAGTTAAAGAGCTAAAAAGAGAGCTTGGGGATGAAAAAATTAAAGTTTTGCTCATCGGTCAGGCCGGCGAAAATAAGGTTAGCATAGCGGCCGTGGTTGATGATGAGGGCCATGCTGCAGGAAGAACCGGCATGGGGGCGGTGATGGGCTCCAAAAAATTAAAAGCCCTCGTTGTTCAGGGAGGCGGTAAAGAGAAGCCGGAAGCAGCCGACAGCGAACTGCTGCGGAGTGTAAATAAAATAATTCGTGAGCGGATGCGAGAAAACCAGGGTATTGAAAATTTTACAAAGTACGGCACCGCCGGCGATGTGATAAATGCCGAATCCCTGGGCGATATGCCCATTAAAAATTGGACTCTTGATACATGGACGGAGGGAGCCTCGCTTCTGTCCGGCCGGCAACTGGCTGAAAAATATTTGACGAAAAGGAAAACCTGTTTTGCCTGCCCGGTGGGGTGCAAACGGGTGGTTGAAGTTAAAACAGGACTCTTTGCCGTAGAAGAAGGCCACGGTCCGGAGTATGAAACTCTGGCCAGCCTGGGGACCCTGCTGCTGAATGACAACCTGGAAGCTGTAATCAAGATGAACGATTTATGCACGCGCTACGGCCTGGACACTATCTCCTGCGGCGCAGTTATTGCTTTTGCCATTGAATGTTCAAAAAAGGGGCTGCTAAAGCCCGGGCTTGCAGGCCCGTTCACACTAAAATATGGCGATGCTCCGGGGCATATCGAAGTAATTGAAGCTATTGCCTTTAAAAAGGGTTTGGGAGAAATTCTGGGCAGGGGTGTTAAGGCCGCCGCCATGGCAATTGGCGCTGAAAAGGAAGAAGGCGCTATTCATGTCAAAGGTCTTGAACTGCCGATGCATGATCCCAGGGCCAAGGATTCTTTCGGCCTCTCCTATGCCACATCAAACCGCGGCGCCTGTCATGTGCAGTCAAATGCCCAGCAGGTTGAGGGGGGGATCATTTTCCCCGAATTGGGATTTACCGTCAAATTGGACCGCCTCACCTCAAAAGGCAAGGCTCCCGTGGTGGCTAAGACGCAGCACCTGTCCCTCGTTCTCGATGCAATTGGAATGTGCCGCCTGCCTGTGGCGGCAGGGGCGATTACCGTTACAGATATTGCGAGAGGGTTAAGCGCCTTTCTAGGCCGGGAAATATCCGTTGAAGATCTGGATAAAACTGGGGAGCGGATATTCAATCTCAAGAGATGCTTTAATATTGCCGCCGGTATCAGCCGTAGGGATGACACGCTGCCTCAGAGAATACTCAAATATTCACCCGAGGGGATCAGCAAGTGGCATTATGTGGAGCTTGAAGAACAGCTGGAGCAATATTACCGGATCAGGGGTTGGGATGAAAAGGGTATCCCGAAGCAGGATACGCTGAAGCGCCTGGGCCTGGATAACGCCGCCGGCATGCTGAAGGAGCGGGCGGAGTGAAAGGGGTGCAAATGTCAGCCGGATGATTTACGCGGCCCCGCCGCCGCTTTGAATCCGTGATAGTGCGCTGCCGGCAGCAAAGCAGCTGCGCTGGAGCAGGCAGAAGTAATCCCGCTGCTTGCTTTTTTTCTTTTATTTGGCGTTGTGCTTTTCTCGCCGCCGGCCCCCTGCTCAACCTGGTGAAAATCAGGCATAACCAGGGGCTAAAAAGAAAAAGATATAGGCAGATAGCCGGTTTATTCACAGGCAGGAAAAGATAAATAGGAGGACTATCCATGGCAAAATCCATAATCAAGGAGAAGGAAGAACAACAGCGTGACGGCGGCGGTGCGGCGGGCTTCAGGCATCTTCTGTCGCCCGGGCAGATTGGTAACATGACGGTGAAGAACCGCATGGTCATGCCCTCCATGGGTACGAATTATGCCGCCGGCGACGGCTTTATTACGGAGCGGCTACTCAGTTACTATGAAGCGCGGGCCGAAGGAGGCACCGGTATGATCATTGTCGAAGTTTCCGCCGTGGCTCCTGAGGGGAAAGCCATCTCGCACCAGATTGCTATCTGGGCCGATAAATTCATCCCCGGGCTGCGCCACCTGGCCGGTGCTATCAAGAAACACGGCGCCAGGGCGGTGATCCAGCTGCATCATGCCGGCCGGCAGACCACCGCTTTGAAGACGGGCTTTCAACCGGTGGCGCCTTCGGAGATCGCCTGCCCCGTCTGTGGGGATATGCCCCGTGCGCTCAAAGTCGAAGAGATAAAGGGCCTTGTCGATGCTTTCGGCCACGCTGCCCGCCGCGTCCGCGAGGCGGGCTTCGACGCCGTGGAGATCCATGGGACCCACGGTTACCTGATCAACCAGTTTCTTTCGCCTTACAGCAACAGGCGCATTGATGAATACGGCGGCTCCGAAGAGGGGCGGAGACGATTTCCCCTGGAGGTCTGTGCTGCCGTGCGCAACGCTGTTGGGGAGGATTATCCCGTGCTCTTCAGGATGAATGCCAATGAAGGGGTGGATGGAGGCATTACAGCCGGGGAGGGGCGCGAGTTTGCAAAGCGCCTGGAGCAGGCCAGTGTCGATGCGCTGCATGTCTCCGCCGGCGTCTACGGATCGCCTTTGCCCATAATTGCCACCATGTATGAGCCGCCGCTGCCACTGGCCGGCTATGCCGCCGATATCAAGGCAGCGGTGAAGATACCGGTCATTGCTGTGGGTAAAATACACGATCCCCAATCGGGGGAGAGTCTGATTGCCGGGGCAGAGGCTGATTTTGTCTCCCTGGGGCGGGCGCTGATTACAGATTCACATTTTGCCAAAAAGGTGGAGCTGGGGCAGATCAAAAATATTCGCAAATGTATCGAGTGCAACCAGCTCTGCATAGATCCGCTGCTGGTTCTCGACGAACCCGTGAGCTGTATCTACAATGCCCGGGCCGGCAAGGAGCTGGAGTTTCCTTTTGTCAAGGCCCGCCGCAGCAAAAAAGTGGTTGTTGTGGGCGGAGGCCCGGGGGGGCTGGAGGCGGCCCGAGTGGCCCGGGAAAGAGGACATAAAGTGGTCCTTTTTGAGCGGAACAGCGAGTTGGGCGGGCAGGGCCGGCTGGCCCGGATAGCGCCGCATAAAGAGCGCTTCGGTGAGATCTTGCGCTATCTCATTCACCGCAACGAAGCGCTCGACGTAGACATACGCATGAACTGCGATGCTTCGGAAGAGAACATCATGCGCGAAAAACCGGACACCGTTGTTCTGGCCACGGGTGCGGTGCCGCTCATTCCGGCCCTGCCCGGGCTTGATCCAAGGAAGGCCGTCACCGCCTGGGATGTGCTGGAAGGGAGGGTGCGTCCTGGAAAGTTTACCGCCATCATCGGAGGGGGATTTGTGGGCTGCGAAACAGCGGCCTATCTCGCCGGCGAGGATCGAAGGGTGATTGTACTGGAAATGGAGGGGGAACCGGCTCCTGAGCAAAGCCCCTCTATGCGCGGTGAGCTGCTCCGCCGCCTGTACGAGAACCCGACCGTGGAGATATGGACCAACACCGAGGTAATCTCTGTGGGCGAACGCTCCATCATTACCCGTAGCGAGGGACGTGAGTCTGCCATCGAGGATCTGGATACTATTATCATCGCGGCAGGGGCCCTTCCCTTTAACCCCCTTGAGGGGATTCTCAAACCACTGCTGAAAGAGGTTTACGCCATCGGCGATTGCGACCGGCCCCGCAAAGCGGCGGAAGCAATTCACGAAGCCTTTCACGTGGCTTGCCGCCTCTAGTCACCGTTAGTGCTCTCCGGTGCCAGGCACCGGAGAGCACTAACGGTGCACAGTTTTATTTCAAGAAACCGCTGATTATTGCCTCCTCGGCTTCGCTCTCCGACAAGCCCAGGGTCATCAGCTTGATCAGCTGATCGCCGGCGATGCGTCCGATGGTAGCTTCGTGCACCAGCTCCGCCTCGGCATTTTCAGCCCAGATCTCGGGGATGGAGCGGACCACCGCCTGATCCATGATGATGGAATCGCACTCAATGTGACCCCGTCCCTGAGCATGGGCCACCAGGCGGGGCTGGAAGAGCTGCTTCGATCTTCCCTGGGCTACAGAGCGGGAGATGATCCGGGCTGTGCTCTCCTTACCCAGAAGGTCCACAAGCACATCGCTGCGCGCCTCCTGCGAGCCGTGGGTCAGGAGCCGCTCGAACATGGCCAGTTTACCGTTGGCCTCAACTTTCGCAACCGTATCGCGGATCGTATCATCCACGCCGCGGATCTGGATCAGCTCCAGTTCGGCGTATGCGTCCTCCTCCACCAGGAGTACCGTCTTGGGGTTGAGGACTCTCCTGCCATTGCCCGAGCCTTCGCCGTAGTGTTTCTCCTGGTAGCGCAGAGCGGCGCCCCGCCTGACGAATATCTCGTGGATCCCATCGTGGCGCGTCTCGGCATGGCCGGGGTTGTGGATACCGCACCCCGCCACCAGCAAAATATCGGCGCCGGACCCGATCTCGATGGTGTTGAAGACCTTGTCCGTGATCCCGGAGAGGGTGATAATCACCGGTATATGCACCGTCCCCTTTGCGCCGGGCTCCACGATCACATCTATGCCCGGTTGATCTTTTTTCGGCCGGATCTCGATCCCAGGGGCTGATTGCCGTTCAACGCCCTCACCGTCCTTGCGTATATTGAAGGCGCCGGGGGGCTCCCCCTGCAGATCGGCGACGTAACGCAGCATCTCTCTATCTAGGGCAGTCAGCATAAGGGATCCCTCCCCTGGGGCAGTCTTCCCTGGTGCAGGTGCAGCGGGTGGTGCTCTCACGTATGAGCGGCCAGATCTCTTCGCGGGGCCCCTGCATGGTGACAACGCCATGCTCCAGCAGTATTATTTCATCCACTATATTTAAAATTTTCTCCTGGTGGGAAATAATGACCGTGGTGGTATCCAAACGATGGCTGTTTTTTATAACGTCGATGAGCTGCTCAAAGCTCCACAGATCGATCCCCGCTTCAGGCTCGTCGAAAATACGGAAATCAGGATTACGGGCCAGCAGTGTCGCAATTTCGATGCGCTTGCTCTCCCCCCCGGAAAGACCGGTGTCAAGGGGCCGCTCCAGGTATTCATCAGGGCAGAGGCCGATGCGCCGCAGGAATTCGCATTCATGGTTATCGCTGTGACGCATGGCTATTTCCAGGATATCCGCCACCCTCAGCCCCTTGAAATGGGGAGGCTGCTGGAAGGCATAGCCGATCCCTTTGCGGGCCCGCTCCGCAATGCCCAGGGCGGTGATATCCTCACCTTTATAAACAATTTTTCCTGCATCGGGTTGATGAATACCCATGATCACCCGGGCCAGCGACGACTTGCCGCTGCCGTTGGGCCCGGTCAGGGCATATATTTTTCCCGAATCGAAAGCCAGGTTGATCCCCTTAAAAACAGAATTTACCTTTTCATCTGTTATGAAATTCAGCTCGATATTTTCCAAATGCAGCATGGCTGATCTCCTTTCTTTCCCTTTGCTACAGAAATTATAGCACAGCTTGAACAGATGCTGCAGGTGAAAAAAGCGGTCCACAGGGTACCGGCAAACAGGGCTGCGTGTAGCGCATCTTGCTAAAATGTTGTAAAGTAGAAGACGGTTAACCGCGGCGCAGTCCGGAAGCGGGCGGATAGGTTGCTCTGTCACGGGCGCCGTTATCAGGGGCTGCGCTGCTAATCAATTTGTAGCAATTGGCTGCCGGACGGGCCCCTTTTGCAGAGAGAGAGGGAGCAGTTGTGTCCTTGCTTACGGCATTTAAAATCAGCAAATCCTTCGGGGCGCAGACTGTCCTGGGAAAGGTATCGCTGCAGCTGCAGCCGGGCGAAAAGGCGGGGCTGATCGGGCCCAATGGAGCGGGGAAGAGCACCCTGCTGCAGATCATCGCCGGTCTGCTGGAACCCGATGCAGGCGCCGTTAGCCTGGCTCGGGCCGCAACCCTGAGTTACCTGCCCCAGGAACCAGGGAGAGAGGCCCGGGGAACACTGCGGAGCCACCTGGAGAAGCCTTTCCGCGCCCTCATGGAGCTGCAAGGGCAGATCACCGCCATGGAGCAGGAGATCGCCTCCCGGGCTCGCACCGACGAGGAGGAGCTGCAGCCTCTTCTTGATCACTACGGTGATGCTGTCCGCCGCTTTGAAGATGGGGGCGGCTACCTCATGGAGAGCCGCATCAGCGCCGTTGCCACGGGCCTTGGTTTCACCCCCGAAGAACTTGAGCGGGATATGGTCCACTTCAGCGGGGGCGAGAAGAGCAGGGCCAACCTCGCAGCGCTGCTGCTGCGTGATCCCCATCTTCTCCTTCTCGATGAGCCGACCAACTATCTCGACTTCGAAGGGCTGGGCTGGTTGGAGAAATACCTGTCCGAATCCAGCAGCACCATGCTCATCGTTTCCCATGACCGCTTTTTCCTTGACCGCGTTGTTACGCAGATCTTTACCCTTGAAGGTGGAGAGCTTGCAAGTTACAGGGGCAATTACAGCAGCTACCGGGAGCAGTATGCCGCGCTTGAGAAAAGCAGGGCGCGCGCCTACCGGGAACAGCAGCGGCTGCTGGAACATACAGAGAGGCTGATCCGCGAATCAAAGGCGGACCGCCGCTCCAAGCGCCAGGCGCGTAGCCGCCAGAAAGCACTGGAGCGGATGGAGCTGCTGGAACGCCCTCCCCAGGATGAGAGCTTTCACCTGGATTTCGATTATGCCGGGCGCAGCGGGCGCCAGGTGATCATCTTCGAGCAGGCGAGCAAATCTTTTGATGAGAAGAGACTTTTTGATGAACTTGACTTCAAGATTTTCTGGGGGGACCGCATCGCCCTGGTGGGGCCCAACGGTTCGGGCAAGAGCACTCTGCTGAAAATGATCGCCGGTGAAGAGCGGCCCAGTTTCGGAAACATACACCTGGGTCCGGCTGTGAGGGTGGTCTACTTTGCGCAGGAGCAGGAGCAACTGGATCCCCACCGCTCAGTGCTGGAGGAGGTTACCGCTTCATCAGATCTGGATCTGAAGCAGGCGCGCAATCACCTCGGCCGATATCTCTTTCGGGGCGATGATGTCTTCAAAAAAGTGTCGGCATTAAGTGGCGGCGAGAAGAGCCGCCTGGCCCTGGCCCGCCTGGCCCTGCGCAGCGGCAACTGCCTGCTCATGGATGAGCCTACCAGCCACCTGGACCTGCCGGCCCTGGAGGAGTTGGAGTCGGTTTTGGGCGCTTACCCGGGTACCCTGATCATGGTCTCCCATGACCGCTATTTTTTGAAAAACCTGGTCAACCGCGTCTTTGAATTGCGACAGGGCGTCCTGAATATTTTTGAGGGAAATTTCCAGGAGTACCTGGAAAGCAGGGCATGCCGGCAGACGGCGGCAGAGGGTAAGGACAGCGGGAGGGCAAAGCTGCAGAAACAGCAGTTTCTGGCGGAGCAGCGCTGGCAGCGGGAGCTGGAGAGCCGCAGGCGGCGGCTGCGGAAGGAGCAGGCCCGCCTTGAAGATGAGATCCATGCCGCCGAGGCGGATGTCGCCCGCTTTGAAAAGATACTCTCCAATCCGGAGGAATACGGCGATTTTAACCGGCTGCGCCTGCTGGACGAGGAGCTGGCGGCGTCAAAAGGGAGGCTCAGCGAACTGCTCCGGCACTGGGAAAAAGTTAGCGGGCGCCTGGAACAAAATTAATACGGCCCCCTCCCTATCCCCCTTCACAGACCGCAATGAACAGTTTTCCTTCCAGCGGCAGGGTTCCTCCCCGACGCAA
This sequence comes from uncultured Syntrophomonadaceae bacterium, assembly GCA_964441025.1. Lineage (GTDB taxonomy): Bacteria > Bacillota > Dethiobacteria > DTU022 > DTU022 > JAAZIN01. The sequence goes on along the minus strand of CAYTXG010000022.1, from coordinate 11,597 downwards.
CGACAAACAAAGGAAATTTCCCCGCATAATTTCCCGCACAATCTCCACCCATTCATTTTGCAGAACTGCTTGACAGGGCTGCCCTCATTTGAAATAATGTTTCAAATATACCTATACTGTTTTAAAATTCGCAACAATATTGTCTTATTCCGGTCATTGTTACTGGCGATTATTCTAAAAAGAGGAAACATCCGGACATCCGGGCTGCTGAAAAGAAGGGGCGGGGTTGATCAACAAGGAGCCTCAGCCCGCTTTAAATATACTTTTACGGAGGTGCGACTGTGTTTTTAACGGGAGGGCAAATAGTTGCCCGGACATTAACCGCTTTCGGAGTGCCCTGGGTTGCGGGGATACCCGGCCACGGCTGCCTGGGGCTTGTTGATGCTTTCATGGAACAGAAGGAGAGTCTGCCGCTCTACCTGGTGCGGCACGAGCAGAGCGCCGCACATATGGCAGATGGTTTTTACCGGGTTGCGGGGCGCCCGGCGGCTGTGTTCACTTCCATAGGTCCCGGGGCGCTAAACCTTGCTGTGGGACTGGGAACCGCTTATGTGGACTCCACGGCGCTGCTGGCATTTACCGGTGAAACCCATACATATATGTTTGGGCGTGGTGTTCTCCAGGAACTGGAGAGGGTGCGCACAGCCGATTCCCTGCGTGTGCTCGAGCCGGTGTCCAAGTTTGCCGGCCTGGCCGGCCGGGTGGATCAACTGCCCCATCTCCTTCGAAGGGCGCATCTGGCCATGTATACCGGCAGGCCCGGTCCCGCAGTGATTGCTCTGCCCATGGATACGCAAGCCGAGGCGATAGACTGCACCCTGGAGGAGACAGCTCCCACCCTCCCGCCGCCGCCCCGGCCCGACGCTTCCTCCCTAAAGAAGGCGGCAGCTCTTCTGGGTAAAGCGAAGCGACCGGTAATACTGGCCGGCGGCGGCGTTTTGCGCTCCCGTGCTTCAAATGCGCTTGTGGCCCTGGCCGAGCGGTTGGGAGCTGCAGTAATCACCACCCTGGCCGGGAAAAGCAGCTTCCCCGAAGACCATTTGCTTTATGCCTGGCATGCCGGCTCCAAGGGCACTGCCTGCGGCAATGCCCTTGCTTCAAGCGCCGATGTTTTACTGGCCCTGGGTTGCCGTTTCGCCGATGAGACAACCTCCTCTTACCGCCGGGGCGTCAGCTTCAGCATTCCTGAGACACGCCTGATCCATGCCGATATTGACCCTGCGGAAATGGGGAAAAACTATCCTGTCTCTGCCGCCCTGCTCGGTGATGCCGGTGCTGTGCTGGAAGGCCTGCTTGATGAGCTGGGCCCGGCTGGAATTGATTACCGCGATCTGCCCTATACAGCAGAAATAGTTAAAAGGCGCAGCGACTGGCTGGCCGGGCTGGCACCTTTCCGTTCAGACGACCTTGTGCCTGTCACTGTCTCCCGGGCGCTTGACGAGATCAGGCAGGTGCTACCGCGTAATGCTTACCTGGTTACCTCTTCCGGACACAGCCAGGCCCAGATTTTGCAGGAATTTCCCTTTTACGAGCCGGGAACCCTGGTCACCACGGGCGGTTTCTCCACCATGGGGTTTGCCCTGCCGGCAGCTCTCGGGGTGAAACTCGCCTGTCCCAACCTCCCCGTAGTGGCGGTAACAGGTGACGGCGATTTCCTGATGACCGCGCAGGAAATGGCCACCGCGGTGCAGTATGGGCTGGATATTATTGTAATGCTGCTGAACAACAGGGGTTTCCTTTCCATCCGCGACCTGCAGATAGATGTGTACGGCCCAGACAGGGTTTATGCCACCGAGTTTACCGCTGCCGCGGGTGAATCTGTCACCCCGGATTTTGTGAGCCTGGCCCGTTCTTTCGGCTTTGAAGCGGAGTCTGTATCACGGCCGGGTGAAGTGGGGCCGGCGCTCAGGCGCGCTCTTGATGCCGGAGGCCCCCGTTTGGTGGAGGTGCAGGTGAACATGAGACACCCTTATTCCGGGGGAACCGCCGCCGGCTGGTGGGATGTGCCTGTTCCCCCATATCTGAAAGAAAGAAGAAAGGCCTATGAAAAAGCCCGCAAGGAAGAGCATCTCTAGCGCCGCTCCGGTCAAAACTTTCAGCCGCGGCTTGCGAGTGCTGGAAGAAGTCTGCAGCCGGCCCGGGGGCATCACCCAGAGTGAAATGGCCGGTCATATGGGGGTTAACCGCAGCACCGCCCTTCGTTTTCTGGCTACCCTGGAAGCGGAGGGGTACCTGTTGCGCACCGGGGACGGTCGCTATCACCCTACTGTAAAAATAGCCGAACTGGCCAGGGTGATCATCGACCGCCTCGATATAAAAAAATATGCGCGCGGGCAGCTTGCACGGCTTGCGGAGCAGACCGGTTTTTCATCTCATCTGGCCGTAATATCGGACCGGCGGATCATCTATATTGACGGGGAGCGGGCTCCCGGCATGGTCAAGGTCAGCGCGGATATCGGTGAAAGCGCACCGGTGCACTGCTCGGCTGCAGGCTGTAGTGATTCTTATCGTTTCAGATTGACCAATAAAGACCCGGAGGAGGTCAAAAACTGATGAATCCTAACCCCAACAGGCTTAAAATGACAGTCAAGCTGGGCTACGGCATTGCCGACAGCGGTGCAGGAATCATGCTTCAATGTGTCAGCCTTTATCTTTTGTTTTACTTAACCGATGTCCTCGGGTTCAGGCCGGAGCTGGCCGGCCTGGCATTGATGATCGGAAAACTCTACGATGCCGTGACCGATCCCCTTATGGGTTATTTTTCCGACCACACTCGAACCCGCCTGGGGCGCAGGCGTCCTTACCTGATCGCTGCAGCCCTGCCTTTTGGATTCAGTTTTGCTTTGCTCTTCTACGGCCCCTCTTTACCGATGGGAACGATGTTCTGGTACGTTCTGGGTGCCTTCCTGTTGATGAACACGGCTTTCACCGTGTACAATGTCCCCTACAGCGCTCTCTCCGCCGATCTGACCACTGATTATGATGAACGCACCAGCCTGAGCGGTTTCCGGATGTTTTTTTCCATGCTGGGCTACCTGATTGCAGCAGGTCTGGCCCTGATCATCGTCGCAATGCGCCCCACACCCCGGGAAGGCTATGCTCTCATGGGCCTGATTTTTGGTATATTTATTGCAGCTGTTTCCCTTATTACCTTCTTTGCCACATCGGAAAAAACGCAAGCCGGTTCTGATGACGATACGCTTCCCTTCTGGCGCGGTGTTGTTTTCGCTTTTCAGTGCATACCTTTTCGCCTGGCGGTGATCATATTTTTTCTGATCCAGGTGGCGCTGAATATTATTCTGGCGGCGCTCATGTACTACCTTGTATATGCTGTTCAGATTGAAGAACACAGCTCTTATATAGTTCTTACTTTTATGCTTACCGCTATTCTGTTTTTACCCCTCTGGATCAAGGTCAGCAACAAGCTGGGCAAGGCCAAGACCTGGGCTCTGGGCATCTGGATCCAGGTGCCGGCTTTGATCGGGTTGGCCCTTCTCGCTCCGGGTCACCCCCTGCCGGTCTACCTGCTGGCAGTGCTGGCCGGTGTGGGCACGACACCGCATTACCTCTGCTCCTGGTCAATATTGCCTGACGTGGTGGAGTACGATCAGTGCACCACCGGGGAGAGGCGGGCGGGTATATTTTCCGGTTTATGGCTGCTTACACAGAAAACCGCCATAGCTATCGGCCTGGCCATACTGGGAGCCCTGCTGGGTCGCTGCGGATATGGGGCGGAAGGTGCACAGTCTGCCCTCGCGCTGCTGGGCATACGCAGCAGCATCGGCCTGTTGCCGGTTTTGCTACTCATCGCAGGTTCTGTTTTGCTCTGGCGTTACCCGGTGAACCGGGCCGCTCACGAAGAGATTAAACGCGAATTGCCCGCATAGATCGGAGTGTTCACCAGGGAAGCGCAAAAGATGAGTTTGAGACAGCGGGAGGTGGATTGAATTGTACAATGTTGTGTTTGCCGGGTGCGGCCGCATATCGGACCTGCATGCTCTCGGCTACAAAGAGTTGAACGGAGCCCGGATTTACGGGCTCTACGATGTGGATCAGGAGAAGGCGGAAAAAAAGGGCAGGGAGTGGGGGGTATCCAGAGTCTACAGGGAATATGAGGAGGTTTTATCCGATCCCGCGGTGCATATAGTGGAAATTCTAACTCCCCATCATCTGCATTGTTCCATGACGAAGGAGGCGGCCCGGGCAGGAAAGCATATTTCAGTACAAAAACCGATGGCTTTGAGCCTTGAACAGGCCGATGAGATGATTGATGCTGCCGAAAGGGCCGGGGTAATACTGCGCATCTATGAAAACTTTGTCTACTACCCACCCTATGTAAAAGCAAAAGAGCTTATCGAAGCAGGGGAGATCGGTGAACCCCTTACATTCAACCTGCGGGTGAGGTGCGGCACGGGAAAGGGTCAATGGGATGTGCCGCTGGAAGCCTGGGCATGGAGGCTAAACCCGGAAACAGGCGGCGGTTGTCCCGTGATGTTCGACCATAACTACCATAATCATTCACTGGCTGTTTACCTGCTTGGTTCGGTGGAGAAGGTTGCCGCCTGGATGGATCGGACGGAGATTGTTCCAGACAGCGGCATCTACGTTAACACACCTGCAACAGTGATGTGGAAATACCGCAGGGGAGGGGTTTACGGGATCATGGAGGTGATCCAGGCGCCGGAGCTCCATATTAAAACCAGGTATTATGCTGATGAGAGCAGGCTGGAGATCACCGGCACCCGGGGCGTAATATTTGTAAACCGCTGTACCGGCAGTCTGCAGAACAGGCCCGCTGTCGAGCTTTACCGCAATGGTGTAACCACCGCTTTTGAGCATATCCCGGCGGAATGGGATTATAGTTTTTACCTGGCCACGCGGGACTTTTACGCCGCCCTGGAGGAAGGCCGGCAGCCGCTTCTTTCAGGGGCAGCCGGCCGCGAAGTGCTGGAATTCACCCTGGCCGCCAGGGATTCGGCTGACAGGCAGGAGCAGGTTGTACTGCCCCAGCCCCTTTGCCGGGGAAGGGTGCCGCATGAACAATAAAAGGTTGCTCAGCGCCCGAATGACCGGAGGGACGGAGAGGGCGGCCCAGCGGGCTCTTTTATTCGGGCTTGGCCTGCGCAGGCAGGATCTTGGCAAACCGCTTATCGGTATTGCCAACTCCTGGACAGATATCGTACCGGGTCATCTTCATCTGAAAGATATTGCAAATGCTCTGCGCCAGGGGATCTGTTCCGCCGGAGGGATTCCCTTTGAGTTCCACACCTGTGCCGTCTGCGACGGCCTGGCGCAGGGCCACTGCGGTATGAGCTATTCATTGCCCAGCAGGGAAAACATCGCAGATACGGTGGAGATAATGGCCCGCGCCCACTGTCTTGACGGCCTGGTTCTTCTCTGCTCCTGTGACAAGGTAGTCCCCGGCCAGCTCATGGGCGCTCTGCGGATGGATCTGCCCTCAATACTGGTGACCGGAGGATGCATGCTTCCAGGGGTCCAGGGCGAGCGCCGCGTCATCACCCTGAGCTCAATGCGGGAGTATATAGGCGCGGTAAAGGCGGGGAAAATGACACCTGGGGAACTGGCGGCTATCGAGGAGGCTGCTGTTCCCGGTGCGGGCAGCTGCGCCATGCTGGGCACCGCCAATACCATGGCCCTGCTCGGCGAAGCCATGGGCCTCTCCCTGCCGGGAATGGGTGCCGCCCCGGCGGCAACAGCTGACAAGCTGCGACTGGCGCGCTCTTCCGGGGAGAGGATCGTAGAACTGGTTCGAGAGGGGCTGCCGCCGAGGCGCATTGTCACCAGAAAAGCCCTGCTCAATGCCGTGATCGTGGATATGGCGCTGGGGGGCTCTACCAACAGCATCCTGCATCTGCTGGCTCTGGCCCGGGAGGCTGCATTGGAGTTGAAACTTGTCGATTTTGATCGCCTTTCCAGTGCAGTACCACATCTGTGCAACCTGCTGCCCGGCGGCGTCTATCCCATGATTGAATTTTACCGGGCGGGCGGTGTGCCGGCGCTTATGGCAGAGCTGGAAGCCTGTCTTCATACCGAAGCCCTGACCGTCAGCGGGGATACCGTTGCCCGGCTCATCTGCAGGTGGCGGGAACAGGGCTTTCAGGGTGCAGTGGGAAAAGCGATCCATCCCTTTGCGGAGCCGGTGCAGCCCTACGGCGGACTGGCAGTGCTTTCCGGATCGCTGGCCCCTGAAGGCGCTGTGGTCAAGACCGCAGCCGTGGATCCGCAGAGGCTGTTTTTTAAAGGCTTTGCCCGCACCTTTGATTCCATGGAAGCGGCGGTGGAAGCTGCTGTCTCTGGAAGAATCGAATCCGACGACATGCTAGTATTGCGCTATGAAGGCCCTGCCGGCGGACCCGGCATGCGTGAGATGCACCTGCTTAGCGCTATTCTTGCGGGCATGGAAGCTGGCTGCGCAGTGATCACCGACGGCCGTTTCTCCGGTTCAACACGCGGTCTCTGCGTGGGCCACGTTTCCCCCGAGGCCGCCCGCGGCGGACCGATTGCCCTGGCGCGGGATGGTGACCCCTTGCTGATAGATGTGCCGGGCAGGAAACTGGAGCTGAATGTAGAGCCGGAGGAGCTGGCCCGCCGCAAACCGGCGCCACCGCAGCGCCCGCTGCCCGGCGGTCTGCTCGCTCGCTACCAAAAACTTGTCGGCTCCGCCGCAGAGGGAGCCGTGCTGAGATAGCAACAAGCGCCGTGCATGATTGGCGGGGGGATGCCTCCGGTTATCCTAAAATCACCGCTCTTCCCAGCCGCTGTCTGCACACGAGTTGATTTTTCCCGGATCAGAGTTTCCGGCTCTTTGCAATGCGCCAAACCCCCGCGGGAGGCCGCGCAAACCATCGATAAAAACGATAAAATCGATGACGGCAAATAAACGCCTTTATTGACTTTTTGACGAAGTTTGTTAAAATGTTAGCTGATCGCCTTGCCCATAAAAAATTACAAGGAGGTATTGGAGATGAGCGCTTTAGGCCGTCATATTCTGGCTGAGTTTTACGGCTGTCCACCTGAAAAACTGAACGATACCGTTCAGATCAAGCAAGAGATGGTGGCGGCGGCTCTTGAAGCGGGAGCTGAGATCAGAGAGACTGTCTTCCACCAGTTCAGCCCCCAGGGAGTCAGCGGCGTAGTCGTTATTTCCGAATCACATCTGGCCATTCACACCTGGCCCGAGTTCGGTTATGCCGCCGTGGATATATTTACCTGCGGTCAAACAGTTGACCCGTGGGTATCGTGCGATTACTTGAAACAGAAGCTTTCGGCTCAGAACATGACCGCCAGGGAGATCAAGCGCGGCATCTTTGATGTTCCCCTGCAGCATAAGACTGTGGTGAACTACTAGAGGAGGAACTGTCATTGCCTTCTGCAGAACATAAATGGTATATCGAGCAGACCACGCCCTCAACGGCGCACATGTTTGGCCTGGAACGCTTTGTTGCCTGCAGGGCTACACCGTACCAGAAAGTGGAGATTGTTGACAACGAACTTTACGGGCGCATGTTGATACTTGACGGCAAGATTCAATCAGCCGCCTTTGACGAGTACATCTATCACGAAGCGCTGGTCCAGCCGGCGATGGTGCTTCATGAATCCCCCCGCCGCATTTTTGTTGCCGGCGGGGGTGAAGGGGCGACCCTGCGCGAAGTGTTCCGCCATCACCAGGTGGAGCGGGCGGTAATGGTCGATATCGATGATCAGGTAGTTGAAATCTGCCGCAAGCACCTGGATCAGTGGCACCGTGGATGCTTTGACGACCCCCGTCTTGACCTCGTAATTGCCGATGCCCGCAGCTTTCTTGAAGGGAGCGCAGAAGTCTTCGATGTGATCATCGTCGATATCCCAGAACCCGTTGAGGGAAGCCCGGCGCTCAAGCTCTTTACGCGGCAGTACTACGCCCTTCTTGAGAAACGCCTGGCCCCAGGTGGCCTGGTTGTTCTGCAGGCCGCCGATTTCAGCACCGCCTTTTTGGAGGCGCATTGCGCAATCTATCATACTGCCCGGCAGGTATTTCCCCATGTCAGCTCCTATCATGCCTTTGTGCCTTCATTCAACACGGAGTGGGCCTATATTATTGCAGCTCGCGACCTGGATCCCGGCGCAGCTGCAGAGGGGCTGATCAACAGCCGTATTGAAGAACGGGGGCTGCAGTTGCGTTACTATGATGAGGAGACGCACCGTGGCATGTTCTGCATACCGAAGGATGTCCGCAAGGTGCGGGAAGCCGGATCCGAAATTATCGATGATGAGCAACTGCTGACCACATATTAAAAGGGCTACTCGCTGCGGCCGGGGCAAAGTGCGCCGGAAGTACGCCGGCGGTGATCAAAAGTTAAAGGATGATGTCAAATCAACAGCGCAGAACGTACCTTTGTTATGATCAAACCCGATGGTGTGCAGCGTAAATTTATCGGCGAGGTCATCGGCCGCCTGGAGAAAAAAGGCCTGAAACTGGTGGGCGTAAAAATGATGCTAATAGAAAGGGAGCTGGCGGCGCGTCATTACGGTGAGCATAAGGGAAAACCATTTTATGAAAGCCTGATCTCCTTTATCACTTCAGGGCCGGTGGTGGCCATGATCTGGGAGGGGGACAACGCTGTTGCTGCGGCACGGACCCTTATCGGGGCTACCAACCCGCAGGAAGCCGCGCCGGGCACGATCAGGGGTGACCTGGCTCTTTTTACCGGGAACAACCTCATCCACGGCTCTGATTCGCTGGGGAGCGCCCGGCGGGAGATAGACCTTTTCTTTACAGATGAAGAGATATGCAGTTACCGCGATGCCTCCGCAGGCTGGATTTACGGCGCCAAAGAATAGCGGGGAAAAGCGGAGATAAATAATACCTTAAAGGGCGCAGCAGGGCTGTGCCCCTTTAATTTTCAGCCTGTTACCATTATAATAGAGCTATCAAAGAAGACCGCTACAGCAGGAGGTGAGCGCGAGTGATAAACGAATCGGGCAAGTCATGTGTAAACGCTGCTGTCATTGTCATATTCCTTGTCTCTGCTTTGTTGTTGACTGCGGCCGTACCCTCTTTGGCCTTCGCCCTTCCGGAGAACCCGGATCCCGTTGTGGTTATCGAAGTGGAAGGGATGATCACGACGGGACAGCAAAATTTTATCATCAGGCAGGTTGCAGACGCGGAAGCGAAAGGGGCCCAGCTCCTGGTCATCATTTTGGACACACCGGGAGGGCTCGTAGACGCCACCATTAAAATCAACCAGGCGATTATGAGCGCAGCCCTGCCTGTGGCTGTGCTCGTGGCACCCTCTGGCGCAATTGCCGCCTCGGCGGGCTCTTTTATTGTTCTCTCTGCCGATATCGCCGCAATGGCTCCCGGAACCACCATTGGTGCGGCGCACCCCGTGGAGCTTACCCCCGAGGGCTCAGCTCCGGCAGATGAGAAGACGACTGCATTTCTGGCGGAACATCTGCGCAGCCTGGCAAAAGCAAAGGGACGGCCGGCGGATGTGGCTGAAAAATTTGTCACCGAGAATCTGAGCCTGAGTGCCTGGGATGCCGAAGAAGCCGGCATTATTGACATGCTTGCCTCGGGCTTGACCGATCTTCTGAGCAGCCTTGATGGAACCACGGTGGAGAAAGAAGGGCTGGAGTATCACCTGAACACACCGGCCGCGCCGCTGCGCTATCCCGGTATGACTCTCAGTGAAAAAATGCAAAACCTGTTGAGCGATCCACAGGTAGCTTTTCTTCTGCTCATGGTGGGACTGTTGGGGCTTTATTTCGGCTTCTCCAACCCGGGCACCTTTGTCCCGGAGGTCCTCGGCGGCATTCTGCTGATTATGGGAATTTATGGGATCGGTTTGTTTGATACCAATACCACGGGCATCGTTCTGCTGCTACTGGGGGTGGGACTGATCATCGCCGAAATATTTACACCCGGCTTTGGAGTTCTCGGCCTCGGCGGCGCCCTTTCCCTCATGGCCGGGGCGGTGCTGCTGCCCTTTGAGCCCTTGATGTCTGCCGATTGGTACGGATCATTTCGCCTTACGGCCATAGGTATTGTCCTGGCTGTAATTCTGCTGGCTGCAGCGCTGACCGCTGCTGTAATTTACAGCCGCCGCCGCTGGAAAGACGGTGGAAGCTACTTCAACCCGCCGCAGCGGGGCATCGCCGTATCGGATCTTGCCCCCGAGGGGCAGATTAAAGCCAGGGGCGAACTCTGGCTTGCCCGCAGTGACGACGGCTCCAGGATTGAAGCGGGGACAGGGGTGGAGATCGTCCGCGCGGAGACGCTGTACCTCTGGGTCCGCCCGCTGGAGAGCGCAACAGATTTGAAAAAAATCGATGAGGAGGTGTAGAGTTGGAACATTTTATAATTCCGATTATTGTTGTAGTCCTGCTGTTCTTTCTTTCGTCAATAAAGGTGGTGCGCGAATATGAACGGATCGTGGTTTTCCGCCTTGGACGCCTTATCGGAGAGAAAGGGCCGGGCCTGATCCTGGTGATCCCGCTCATTGACAGGACCATAAAGATCTCTATGCGCGTGGTGACCATGGATGTGCCCTCACAGGAGGTGATCACCCGGGATAATGTCACCACCAATGTAAACGCGGTGGTCTACTACCGGGTTGTCGATCCGAACCGCGCCATTGTCAATGTTGAGGACTTTCGTTTTGCCACCGCCCAGCTGGCCCAGACCACGCTGCGCAGCGTTACCGGTCAGGCGGAGCTGGATGAACTGCTGTCCGAGAGGGATAAGCTGAACCAGTTGATCCAGAAAATACTTGATGAGGCCACCGATCCATGGGGGATCAAGGTGACCGCCGTTGAGATCAAGGATGTGGGCATACCCGAGATTTTGCAGAAAGCCATCTCGCGGCAGGCCACGGCGGAGCGAGAGCGCCGCGCCATTGTGGTCCAGGCCGAAGGTGAAAAAGAGGCCGCCGAGAAGCTTTCCGAAGCGGCGCAGATCTTGAGCAGCCAGGATGGCGGCTTTTTTGTCAGGCTGCTGAGAGCTATTCCCGAGGTGGTCAGCCAGCCTGGTTCTATTATTGCTTTTCCGCTGCCGATGGAGCTGCATCACATTTTACCGGGGCTTAAAGACACACCCAAAGAAGAAGAGTAAGACAATATCCTGTGTAAATATATAGCCGTCTCTGCGGAGACGGCTATATATTAGGAAAGGGGGTACAAAAATTGCTCCCTTTTCAAACAGCATTTATCGTTAATCCCAGGGCCGGGGATCAGAAATTACCCGGTTATGCTGCCTATGTAAAGGGCTTTTTCAAAGGGCTGGCCGGGTTCAAAGGATTTTCGATGAACGCATTTCCACTTGATCTACCCCAACGGGCCATGTATAATATGTGTGCACCACAAAACGCGCGAGCGTGGCGGAATGGCAGACGCGCTAGGTTCAGGACCTAGTGGGTGCAGGCCCGTGGAGGTTCAAGTCCTCTCGCTCGCACCAAATCAAATACCATCTATTGATAAAAGGAATTTTGTCAGCAGGTGGTTTTTTGTTTGCCCGAAAGTGCTTGAAATAAGTCGCTTTCGGGCTTTGTGTTTTTGCCTTGTAGCAATAGTTGGTGTTTTAGAGTTGCCGTTTTCGG
>CAYTXG010000021.1:0-28215 GCA_964441025.1 uncultured Syntrophomonadaceae bacterium | reverse complement strand
ATGGCCGGGGTTCCACCCCCGCCCGCGAAAGGAGGAACAATGAATGGATAAATCCCGGCTGACGAACGAACAGCTCCACGAACTGCTCATCGATTTTGCCAAACGCTGGCTGGCCCACGACGGACTCTGGTTCCAGGCCGTTGAAAGGGCCCACGGCATGGAGGAGGCCATCAGGCTGGACGCCGCCGCCTGGGAAAGGTTCACCGTCCTGGAGGCAAAGCGGATCATGAACTTCCTCGGACTGGAACAGGGCGGCGGCCTGTCTTCCCTGAAAAAGGCGCTGGGCTGCAGGCTCTACAGCTTTGTCAATGTGCAGGAGATCATCGAGCCTGCGGAGGGCCTGCTCATATTCAGGATGAATGACTGCCGCGTCCAGTCGGCCCGCAAAAGAAAGAACATGCCTGATTTCCCCTGCAAACCGGTGGGGCTCGTCGAATACAGCGGCTTTGCCCGGACCATCGATCCCCGTATCGAGACCAGGTGCCTGGCCTGCCCCCCCGATCCCCATCCCGAGGAGTACTACTGCGCCTGGGAGTTCCGGTTGAATCCCCCTCCCGCCCCTTGACCCTGGGAACCGGGGTTTCCTCCCCGCCCGGATGTACATAATACGCACTGCATCAGCTGTAGGGGCGGCCCTTGTGGCCGCCCAGATCTGTTACGCACACCCCTGCATATGGCAAAAATAAATGGTAGATCAATACAGAATATTAAGAAGGGTTTTTTAATGGTGCGTCGAATATGAATCAAATAGAATTATCTTTATTCTATAAACCGGGACAAACCACGGGAAAGGAGGGGCATATCACCTGCACAGCGTTCCGGTTCAATGGCGAATCTGTGTGCGATTAAAGATAAGGGGGGAAATAATTGAAACTTAATAAAGACGTGGTTCGCAAAATTGCCGCCGCAGCTCTCATCCTCAGCCTGGTCCTCTTTGCCACCGTGGGCGCCGCGGAAGACGGAAGCCCCAAAAAGGGCTTTGTCCTCTTCGGCCTGAGCCAGCTCTACGACGGCACAGATCAGATCGGCGGCGGAGTGGGCGAACTGCTGGACGGCAACCAGCTCCTTGTTGACGGCCTCAGTACCCTGGGCGCCGCCCTGGACGATGATATCGCCGGCAACCTGCAGACGATGAAGAGCGGTATCGACGGCCAGATCCTGCCCGGCCTGGGCAGCATCCTCGGCGGCATCTCCGGCCAGGTTGTCCCCGGCCTGCGCGACATCCGCGCCGGGCTCAACGATAAGATGAGCCCGGGGTTGGGCCAGATGATCACCGCTATTGATGGCCAGATGATTCCCGGATTGACTGATATTCATGATGGTCTTAAAGGTCAGATCAGCCCGGGGCTGGGTTTAATGCTCTTTAAGCTAACCAGGACCGAGGCAGAAGATGGCGAGAAGGGTGCTGTGGAAGGCTTGACCGGCATTTACAATGGTCTTGTGTTTTTGATCAGCCCCGGCCTGGGCAATGCCATCGGCACCATTGGGGAAATACCGGGCACACCGGAACAGCCCGAAAAAAATCCCGAAAGTGCAGACTTCACATCAATCCAAAATGACATCGCCTTTGCCCTTCAGGCTGCAAATAAGCTGTCTGATGACCAGAATAAAGAAGATATCATAAAGGGACTCACGGTTTCACAAGGAAAATTGGTGGTTGTCAGCGAAAGACTTGCTACAGCAAAAGGCGCCATCGATATCCAGCTGGCTCCCGGTCTTGGCCTTATTCTGGGTGATGTCAACGATGACATGATCCCGGGCTTGAAAGCGATGAAAGGTGCTATTGACGGCTTGATGGTCCCCGGCCTTGCGGCCATTCGTGACGGCCTTAAAGGACAGGTTGTCCCCGGCCTCAAGGAAATGAAGGGCGGCATGGACGGTCAGATGATCCCCGGTCTGGACAAATTGCTTGCCGGCTTCAACAGGACCGAAGCCGCCACCGGTGAATCGGGCGTTATCGAAGGGCTGACCAAGATCAGCCACGGCCTGGCCAACCCCGAGTTCAGCCCCAACCCCGGCGGTGATCCCGGTGTCAGCGACGGACTGGGACTGGTCGTCGGCGGCATCCGCACCGATGTTCTCGGCGGCATCGACGAGCTCAAGGGCGGCATCACCGAGAAGATCATACCCGGCCTGGAGAAGATGGGCTCAGGCATTACCGATGAGCTGCAGCCCGGCTTTACCAAGGTCAGCCTGCTGCTCCTGGGCATCTGGGCCGTCACCATGATCATCCTCCTCGTTGTGGGCATCCTCATCGGCCGTTCCGGAAAGGCGAAAGCCTCCGCCGGCCGCAGCGCTTCCGCTTGAAAACTCCGTATTATCTGCTGCAAATAAGGGGGCGGCGATAAGCCGCCCCTTCCTTATGCGTATAGCCCGGCCGGGGGCGGTCTATGATAGGGAGAGAAATAATGTGGCGCAGTAAAGGGATAAAAAAAGTGGGTGTCGAAATATAGGGGGCGGGGCAATTGTCCGAAAGAAGGCGGAGAGATATGGGCAGGCGTAAACGTAAACTGACGCGAATTCAAAAAATAAAACGCCAGGGTATCCTGATACTGTGCACCGCCCTGGCTGCAGCGATATTAACCTATCACTACCGGCCCGATCTCTTTGCCGCCATGGGCCTGGTAGGGGCCGGACCGGAGGAGGGGCTCCCGGATGCCTCCCCCGGACCGGAGACGCCGGATCCTGAGGGCTCCCCCCAGCTTGACGCCCCGGAGCCGGAGGATGGGCATCCGCAGCTTGATGCGCCCATGCCGGAGGAGCCGCCTGTGAAAAAAGATTCATTAGAACTTGTTGACGGCAACAGCCTTTTCGCCCGGGTCACGAAGCAGACTACCCTGGGCCGCTACGCACCCGGCGACCTTGTATTGATCCCGGCGGAGATCGTGCACCCCGACCGGCGAGGAGGGGAGTACTATCTGCGCCGCGAGCCCCTGGAACACCTGCAGCAGATGTGGGCGGCAGCCGCCGGGGAGGGTGTGCAGCTGACGGTGACCTCCGCCTACCGCAGCTACGATACACAGGTTGACACCTTTAACTACTGGGTTTCAATAGACGGTGAGGCCAGGGCCAACACCTACAGCGCCCGGCCGGGGCAGTCTGAACACCAGCTGGGGACAACCCTTGATTTCAACATCAGCCTTACGGAGGGCGCGGAGCAGCATGCCTGGCTGGCGCAAAAGGCCCAGATTTACGGTTTTGCCATGAGCTATCCTGAAGGGGCCCAGGAAATTACGGGCTACAAGTACGAACCCTGGCATTACCGCTACATCGGGGTGGAGGCGGCAAAGGAGTGGAAGGCTGCGGGGCAGCCGCTTTGCGTGTTCCTGGAGCAGAAGCAGTAGATGGCGCGAAGACCTAGGGAGTTTCCGGGGCCGGCTCTTCGCTGTCCCCTTTTCCATAGATGTAATCAACAATGCCCAGGAAAACAGCCCGGGCAATTTTTTTGCGAAAGGCCTTGCTCTTGAGCAGCTCACGATCCTCGGGGCTGGTCATGAAGGCCACCTCCAGGATAATGGATGGCGTGGCGCTCTCATTGAGAATGTAGTAGGCATTGCTTTCCTGCGGATGGCGGTGCAGCAGCCGGCCGGGCCTGGCGCTGAAAAGGGGATTGATGCCGCCCTGGACAGCCTCGGCCAGGCGCTTGTTCTCCGGGTTTCCCCCGGCGTAGAAGGCGATGGGCCCCCCGACGCTGCTGTCATAGATGGAGTTGATGTGCAGGCTGACGGCGAGATCAGCCTGCGATGCATTGATCAGCACGACCCGGCCCCGCACATCGCGGCGGTGGCGGGCCAGGCCCTCATCGGGGCAATGGCGGCTCAGCTCTTCATCTATTTCCCGGGTAATCATCACCCCGGCCCCGGCCTGCTCCAGCAGCCGGCGCAGCTCCAGGCCTATTTCGAGGACGATCTCCTTCTCCAGCATGACAGACTCAAAGTGGGTTCCCGAATCGATGCCGCCGTGGCCGGGATCCAGGGCCACGGTGATCCCTTTCAGGGGGCTCCCGTAGTAGAGCGAGACCGGGTTTGTGAAGGGGGCGAAGGCCAGGGCCGCAACCAGTATGCACAGCGCCGGCAGGGTCAGGAGCGGCCAGGCGGAGGGGGGAAAGACGATCACCTTAACTTTCCGGTATCGCGCCAAGCTGCAGCAGACCTCCTTAAAAATATTGATGGCAAAGGGCTAACCTCTCCCGGGAAGGGGGGTCGGGGGGGGGATGCGCGCTTCGCTTCCGGAGCACCAGTTATTTATATGCTGCGTTGAGGCATGATATTTAACAGCCTTTGTGATAATATGTGGGAGATGATCTGATAGGGCGGTGATGGGGAGAGGAATTGCCGTTAATTGGCCGAATATAAATCTTAATTTGCAGGAGGAGGGAGCAGGGCAATGCTTACAGTTACCGGGAAAGCAGCGGAGCAGTTAAAGGAGATTATGAAGCGTGAGCATACAGAAGATGCCGCCATCCGCCTTTATGTCAGCGGTGTGGGGTGAGGCGGTCCCCGTTTCGGGCTGACTCTGGTAGAGTCAATCGATGAAGAGAAGGACTGCATTGAAGAGGCGGCGGGTTTAAAATTTGTTTATGAGAAGGCTATTTCCCTTTATGTAAATGGAAAGGTCGTCGACTACCATACCGGGTTCCGCAGGGGATTTTCCGTGACCCCGGCTGTTCCCGGGACCGAATGCTGCGGCGATTGCAGCTGCTGAGTCAAGGGGACGGTCACTTTGACTCACTGCAGATGTTGCGATAGACTGTTCGAGCTTGCAGGGGCGAGGTGCGCCTCGCCCAAATCTGTCTTGTTTACCGTTAGAAATGTCTTGATTTAACCAATACTATTCCCGCAACAGGCGCCATCCACTATTCCCGGGCTTAACCGGGCGGGGCGTGCCTCGCCCCTGCCGGGATAAGCCTCTTAAATAAAGGTATTACCCCCCTGCGGAAAGAAATAGGAAAACGGGGAGGCGCTTTTTGCCCCGGCCGGGGCCTGGAGCCCCCCCATCCCGCTGCATTAAACTTTAGAAGGAGGCGGCGGCCACGCCGGGAAAAACAAATTGGTACATTGAATTTGTAGATTCCAGTTCGGGCTGCTTCTTTGCTATCGAACGCTATCTGTTCAGCGGCGAGACCGCTTACCAGCGAATGGAGATAGCGGATTCGGTAACATACGGACGTGTCCTCATCCTGGACGGGAAGATCCAGTCGTCGGCTTTTGACGAGTATATTTACCACGAAGCCCTGGTCCACCCGGTGATGACACTTCACCCCGGAGCGCGGCGGCTCCTGGTTATCGGGGGCGGCGAAGGGGCGGTGCTGCGTGAGATCCTGCGCTATCCGCAGGTGGAGCGGGTGGTGATGGTGGATATAGATGAGCAGGTGGTGCGGCTCTGCCGCGAGCACCTGGGGGATTGGCACCGGGGCTCCTTTGATGATGCGCGAGTGGAGCTTTGTTTCATGGATGCGCGGCGCTGTCTCGCGGAGAGGACGGAACAGTTCGATATCATCATCAGCGATCTGACGGAGCCAGCCGCATCCGGCCCCTCATACCTGCTTTTTACCCGCCAGTTTTACAAAATCGTGAAAAAGCGGCTGCTCCCCGGCGGCGCCCTGGCCCTTCAGGCCGGCGGATTGAGCCCCGATTACATGAACATCCACGGCGCCCTGCGCAATACCCTGCGATGCGTTTTTTCCGGGCTGCGCTCTTACCATACCTATATTCCCTCATTCGACAGCTCCTGGGGTTTTATTATCGCTTCCGATCTCCATGACCCCCTGGCGCTGGATGCGGCGGAGGTGGACCGGCGCCTGGGCGGAGTGGCGGGGCAGCTCAAGTTCTACAGCGGGGAGACGCACGAAGGCATGTTTCGCCTGCCGAAAAATATCCGGCAGGCGCTCGCAGAGAACCGTACCGTCATTGACGACGGGCGGCCCCTGGCGGTGGAATAGCAGCGCGGAGAGCCGGGCCCCGCCTGTGGCGGTGTGCCGGCGTTTTGTCCGCATCCGGCCTCTGCGGTCCTTTTAGCCGCAGGATGCCGTTATTTTGTGTGTTTGTTCGCGTTGTTTATCTCCAGACCAAAGGCGTCGTGCAGCACCCGCACCGCCAGCTCCCCGTACTTGGCCTCGATAACGCAGGAGATGCGGACATCGGAGGTGCTGATCATCTGGATGTTGATTCCCTCCCCGGCCAGCGCCCTGAACATATGCTCGGCCACGCCGGGTTGGTTCTTGATGCCCAGCCCCACGGCCGACACCTTGGCAATGCCGTCGTCGGTGCAGAGCTCGCGGGCGCCGATCTCCGGCATAACCCGCTCCACCAGCTCCCTGGTTTTGGCCAGGTCTGTTCGCGGCACCGTAAAGGTAAAATCGGTGTATCCGTCGATACTCGCATTCTGGATGATCATATCCACATTGATGCGCGCTTCCGCAAGGGGAGCCAGGATGCGGTAGGCCACGCCGGGGCGGTCCGGGACCCGGATCACCGACAGCTTGGCCTCGTTGCGGCTGAGAATGATTCCGCTGATAACAGCGCTTTCCATGTTTATCTCCTCCTCGACGATCCAGGTGCACTTGTCGCTTCCGAAAGATGATTTGATCAGCAAGGGGACCTTGAATTTCCGGGCCAGCTCCATGGAGCGGATCTGCAGTATCTTCGCGCCCATGTCGGCCATCTCCAGCATCTCGCCGTAGGTGATCCTGCGCAGGTGGCGAGCCCGGGGGCAGATGGCCGGGTCTGCGGTGTACACTCCGTCGACATCGCTGTGGATTTCACAGCGCTCTGCTTTGAGCACCGCGGCCAGGGCCACCGCGGAGGTGTCGGAGCCGCCGCGGCCCAGGGTGGTGATATCGCCGCCGGAGTTGACTCCCTGGAATCCGGCCACCACCGGGACAGCGCCCTGCTCCAGGGTTTTGTTGAGCAGTTCTGTTGAAAGGCTCACGATGCGCGCCCGCGTATGCTGCTCATCTGTGAGCAGCGGAAGCTGCAGGCCCAGGTAAGAGCGGGCCGGGATGTCCATTTCTTGCAGGGCCATCGCCACCAGGGCCGCGCAGACCTGCTCGCCGGTGGCGACAAGGGCGTCTAGCTCGCGCTCATGCCCCGAGGGGGAAACATCGGCGGCCAGCCGGAGCAGGCGGTCTGTCTCGCCTCCCATGGCCGAAACCACGACAACAACGTTGTTGCCGCTATTTTTTGTCTGTGCGATAATTCCGGCCACACGGCGGATATGATCCGGCGACGCCAGGGAGCTTCCTCCGAATTTTTGAACGATAAGTGCCATATGTAATCACACCTTTGCTTGAAAGCTGCTGCTGTTTCCGGCTTAACGAATCTATTTTCTCATAAGTGCTGTTCCGTGGCAAGGCCCCGGCGCCTGCCTGCACGCGGACTGCGGGGCCTTGCCGGTGGCGCTTAAATTGCGGGCGGGGTTATCTCCCCGCCTGAGGATGAAACGGCGCGAATAAAGTCATGAGTCAAGGGGACGGTCACTTTGACTCACTGTTGTGAGGTAGATAGCTGCCGTATATAGATAGATGTGTTCGTTGCCGGTCGGGGACAAGCAATGCTCCGACCGGGAGGGTATAATCCCTCTTGTGCGCACCGGCTTTGTGACAATTTTTGGGGCGGCCCACGGGCCGCCC
Source organism: uncultured Syntrophomonadaceae bacterium (assembly GCA_964441025.1). Classification (GTDB taxonomy): domain Bacteria; phylum Bacillota; class Dethiobacteria; order DTU022; family DTU022; genus JAAZIN01. The sequence continues at coordinate 20,585 of CAYTXG010000021.1, read as the reverse complement.
TTACGAGATCATTTCAATAAAGGCCTGCAGACGTGTATGCATTGCTCCCGCCGGCGCGAAGCTGTAGTTGTCGTCGATGAGCAGCATGGGGAAACCGGCCTCCTTGAGGTAATCCCGCAAATCGGGATAGTCAAACTTGTGGGGATCGCAGAAAGAGATAATATAGGCGATGATCCCGTCAACATTGTATTCATGCGCCCTATCCAGGATGTAGTCGAAGCGGGCTTTGCCCGGGCCGCGGTCGGTGCGGGGGCACTGGAAATTCATAAAATAGTGCTCCTTGAGCGCCTCATAGGGATCATCTGTTAGAGGGATATCCTTTTCGAAAAGGCGGAAACCGATGCAGGTGTCGTCGGCGGTTACTTCGCCGCCCGCATCCTCGATCATGCGGTAAAAGGCGGCATTGTCCAGGAGGCTGCCCCAGACCAGGAGACGGGGGCGGGCCGCTCCCAGCGGCGCCCTTTTCTTGACCTCCGCCAGCGCTTCGGTCAGCAGGCGGTGGAACTCCTCTGTGGGCATCCATTTGCCCGCCAGCAGCAGCTCAAGCATTTCGCTGCCCTTGATCAAGGGGGGATTTTCCTGCCGGAGCAGGTACAGTTTCCGGATCAGGGCCCGGTTGCGATTGCTCAGCTCTATCTCTTTGGCCAGCCGCTCCACGGTGATCTCGCAGCCGGTAAAATGCTCCAGGCTTTCCCGGAAGAAATTGAGCTCGCGCTTGAAGAAGCGCTGCGCCTGGGGGGTGACCTGGTGGGGGACATTGAAAAGCCGGGAGTAGGAGAGGGGGCGGTAGTAGGTCCAGATCCCATACAGGCGCTGCACCATGTCGCAGCTGTGCGAGATCACCAGGCCGTCGAGAAAATCAAGGCGCTCCTTCAAAGCCTGGGTGAAGACATTGCGCACATAGGTACAGCCGTACGGCTCTATGCAGGCGTCGGCTTCGGAGGTGGGATCGCCGGGGCGGCCGGTAATCTGGTAGGGGATCGCTCCGGCGGCGCTGATCATTTCGGGCGGGGCGAAACAGCAGAGATAGCCGATGACCGGACGGCCGCTCTCTTGCCGCATATTGCGCACCCGGGCCTCTTTCTGCAGGTTCATTTCCGCTGCGCGGACCAGTGCGGGCATATCTTTCATCTAGATCTCTCCTTTCTGAAATTGCCCGGGCGGGCGGAGCGGTTTTTCAGCCGCCGCTTTTCCCACCCCGGCCGGCCAGGGTCTCCATGAAGGCGTGCACCCTGGTTTTGATCTGGGCATCGGACCAGAGGCGGGGATCGGCCATGTCGCTCTCAAATATAAGCGAGGGGATCCCCATCTCCGCCAGGCGGTTCCTGGTGTGGACCTCTCCGAAGGATACGGCGCGGCAGGAGCGCGTCAGGTGCATCACCGCCCCGTCAAGGTGGTACTCCTTAACGACCTCTTCCAGCATGCGGCTGCCGACGAAACCGCCGAAGACGGCGGGGTTGCACAGCTCCGGCATGGCCTCGGTGCCGTATTCATGCATCTTCACCGCGCGGCGCCAGGTGCGCTCCACGATGGCCTCCAGCGGGTCCTCAAGATCGACATCGAACCAATCGCCCACATTGTAGGTGGACTCGTAGACCATGACTGCGCCCAGCGACTCCAGGTAGTTGAAGAAGCCCAAGTTGAACCAGGGCGGCAGCCCGAACCAGATCAGGCGGTATTTTTCCTGCTCAATGATGCCTATGCCCCGCTCAACGCGGTCCTTGATCTCGCGGTAGATCTCGCGGTAAAAATCGATGGCCTCCTCTTCGCCCACCATGTACATCTGGGGGATGATGGCCGAAAAGTAGTCGGTGGAGCCCATGGGGCAGGGCACGGCTTTGCGCAGGGCCAGTGCGTCTCTCCAGTAGGCCAGGGCCTTGTGTGAAAGGGCCAGGATCTCGCGGAGCAGGCCCGGATCCAGCTTTTTGCCCGTGTGCCGCTCCAGGAACCCCACCTGGCTCTGCAGATCCTCGCGCAGCAGATCTTTGTAATGGGCGGCGATGCGGGGGTTGTGGGGGTCTACATCCCAGGGCGGAGCCAGGGGGTCGCTGCTGTATACGGGCACATCGAGAAAGCGGGTGGCGATGGCCTGGAACCACTTGTAGCGCGGCTCGCAGAGAAAACCCGATCCCAGGAGCATGGACGGATTGCCCATCCCGCCCGGTATGGGTGACGCCTCGGGCGGTTCGCCCGATTCCATCCAGAGCTTGCAGTAGCCCATGGTGTTGGTGACGTAGGTGCAGAGTTCGGGCGAATAGCCGTCTCCTTCGGCTGTTTTTATAAATTCGGGGGCGACAAGGCGGCTGGCGCAGATGGTGCCGAAGTTTTCGGGCCATTCCCAGAGCAGGTCAAAGGCCTTCAGCAGTTCGGGCGATACCCCAACCATGCACCAGGCCAACGGCTCATTGCTGAAGCGCCTTTCCAGTGTGCGCATGAAAAACCTCGGCAGCATATCTTTCATCCTGCGGGTTGTTTCCAGGTGGCGTTTGGCTCGCCTCATTTCGCTGGACATAAAGGGACCTCCTTTGCCGGGCAGAAGATTCCATACATTTTAAATAGTTCTCCCCCTGACGTGACAGTTCCTGCATTCTTGAATAGAGTGCTGAAAGGGTGCCTCCGGGTCGGGCCTGTCTGCGCTAAAGTGGCGGGGGCTGAAGCCTGCTGTCCTGCTTCCGGCTTTATCTACAGCCCGGGGGCGCAGGCGGGGTTTTGTACAGGCTGTTGCCCCGCACTTTCTTGAGTGCAGGGTGGGGTGCAGCGCCTGTCGGAGAGGCGGGGAGCGCCTCTCCGCCGGAGAAGGGTAACTGTTCGCCATGAAGCAGGGCGGCGCCTGCTGTAAAAGAACGGCGAAGCGCCGCCGGCGGGTATTTGTGGATCCGCTCCTGCCGTCTTATGCTTAGGGCGGTGTCTGGAATGGGAGGGACAAATCAAAGGGAGGGGGGCGGTTTTCAGATGACCAGGGTAAGTTTTTTGCCTTATCGGGAACCCCGCCGTGAACGCTGCGGGCTCTGCCGGCAGCGTCTGGCCCTGGCTTACCTGCTTCTGCTCAGTGTGGGCGAAGAGGTTGCCGGTGAAATGGAGCTTTGCGACAGGTGTGCGCAGCTGCTCAGGGATACTCTCTCGGAGGGCGGATCGGATCTTGATCTCATTACGGAAGGGGGGTAGAGCCTGGTGTATGAAGTGGTCAGCATAGTGGGCAACTGGTGTTTTCCCATTGCGGTGAGCATCTACCTGCTTGTTCGCATCGAGGGAAAGCTGGAGCATCTTGCTGAGTGCATCAGCGGCTTGAGTGAAGCCATCAGGAGATCATGATTGACCCGGGCGGTGCTGCGCAGGGGGAAGGCCGGGGCGGCGCACCCGGCGCCGTCCCGCCGGCCCGGTTGCAAGCCGGCGCGGTTAGTGTTGACTGCGGCCTTTAAAAATGATAGCCTGAATTCGATATTTCCAAGATCAAACAGAAGGGAAGAGTCGTTTTGAAGAGGCTGAAGCTGGGGCTGCCCGCCGGAAGCCTGCAGGAATCTACGATGGAGATTTTCAGGAAGGCCGGTTACAATATCAGCATTGGCGAGCGCTCATATTATCCGCATATAGATGACGAAGAGATCGAATGTGTACTGATCAGGGCTCAGGAGATTCCCAAGTATGTGGCCGAGCAGGTCCTTGATGTGGGGCTCACGGGGAAGGACTGGATTGTTGAAACAGGGGCCCTGGTGGAGGAGATCGCCGAGCTGCCCTTTTCGAAACGGGGCCTGCGCCCGGTGCGCCTTGTTCTGGCGGTGCCCCGGGATTCATCGATCAATGGAGTTTCCGACCTGCAGGGGAAGCGGATTGCCACCGAGCTTGTTGAAACCACCAGGCGCTACCTGGAAAGCAAGGGTGTTGCCGCCACGGTGATCTTTTCCTGGGGCGCCACCGAGGTGAAGCCTCCTCTCCTGGCCGACGCCATTGCCGAGCTCACCGAGACAGGCCGCTCCCTGAGGGCAAATAATCTGCGCGAGATCGAGACGATCCTCCTCTCCACGCCGCGGGTGATCATGAACCCGGTGAGCTTCAGCGATGCCTGGAAGAAGAAAAAGGTGGAGAATATGGTCACCCTGCTGAAGGGGGCGCTGCTGGCGGAGCAGAAGGTGATGCTGAAGATGAATGTGCACCGCGACAATCTGGAAAAGGTCATTGCATTTCTGCCTGCGCTGCGCAAGCCCACGATCTCCGCGCTTAGCGAGGATAACTGGGTGGCGGTGGAGAGCGTCATTGAAGAGAAGATCGTCTGCAAGCTCATCTGTGAGCTGAAAGAAGCGGGGGCGGAGGGGATTGTCGAATTTCCCCTGAACAAGATTATCCCCTGACGGGCCGGCTTTGCGTGATTTAATGATTCAATGCCTCTGCAGGGATTATCTGCAGGTTGACGGTATATGTGGTAGTGTTATAATTTAGTGGACAGCTTGATCGAGTAAACACTGCCGGATCAAGAGAAAAAAAGGGGGTTCGCGAGTGAGTAGCACGGAAGAGCAAAAAGAGACAAGCATTTTTATGAAACCGCAAAAGGTTATTCTACTGGCATTGGCCCTGGTGATTATAGGGGCGGTGGCGCTGATTATTTTCACGCAGTATGACCCTGCTGTAGCGCTGGTAAACGGGGAGAAGATCAAGCGAAGCGATCTTTACGAGCTCATGTACCGGCAGAGCGGAAAGGATCTTCTGGAAAGCCTGATTATAGAAAGGCTGATTCTGCAGGAGGGCAAAAAAAGCGGCATCTCTGTGAGCGAAGCGGATGTTGATGCGGAGATAGAGGAGATCATCGAACAGCATTTTATGGGGAGCGAGGATCAATTCACCTTGTACCTGGATACCCAGGGTGTCACCATGGACACCATTCGTCACGAACTCATGATTAACCTCGTGGCCCAAGGGATCGTTCTTGCCGATCTGGAAATAACCGATAAGGAAGCCCGCGAATATTTTGAGGAGAACCGGGAATATTTCAATATCCCCGAAGAGGTCAGGGCGCGCCATATTCTTGTTGAGACGGAGGAGGAGGCCCTTGAGATGATCTCGCTCCTGGAGAAAGGCGAGGATTTTGCCGAGCTGGCCAAGGAAAATTCCCAGGATCCCGGTTCAAAGGAGGAGGGCGGCGACCTCGGCTTTTTCACCCGGGGCAAAATGGTCAGGGAATTCGAAGATGCGGCTTTTGAGCTGGCGGACGGCGAGCGGAGCGGCCCGGTGAAAACTTACCATGGCTATCATGTAATTGAGCGGCTTGAGCATAAAGACGGCCGGGAGGTTGACTATGGTGAGGTGGCCGACGAAGTAAACGAGACGATGAGGGATGAGAAAATTCCCCAATTGATCCAGGAGCTCATCTTGCGCCTGAAAGAAGAGGCGCTCATCGATTACCGCGACAGCAAGAATAAGTAAGAGCAAGCCAACTTTAGATGTGCAATTACCTTCAGGGGCGGGCCTTGTGCCCGCCCTGATTTACCGGGCCGCCGCGGCATCATGGCTGTCCGGGCAATGCATGCCCCACCCTTGACGGGGCCGTGCATATTCGAGGTGAGTCAAAGTCACCGTCCCCCTGACTCACTCTGAATTGTATTCCGCCTGGCCAGCCAGGCTTTCTCCTTCAAAAGGGCAATCTTCTCTTCAGTTAAGGGCATCCCCGGCTAAAACCTCCTTGCTGATCTTTATTCTACCGGTCTAAAAATCCGGTCTAAATATTCTTCTTCACCATCTCGCATTTTGGCCGGCTCTATCCCCTCCGGCCTTCAATTTTCAATCCATGATCCAGCTGGCGCCGCAGCTGCATCATGGCCGTATAGTTGGCCAGAATGATCACTTTTTCGCCCGGCGCTGCTGCGGCAAGGGCCTGCCGGAGCGCCTTTCTGAAGGAAGGTTCCACCGTCATCGCCGCCGCAGCAAAGCCTGCTCTTTCCAGGCGCGTTTTTGCCTCGCGGGCCCGTGTTCCCGAGAAGACGGCGCCGCCTGTTTGCGGCTTCATTGCGGCCAGCTGTTCAAAGTCGGTTTCCTCCAGCCACGAGATATCGGTTCCATCGGCAATGTTGTCGTTGATGGCGATTAAAAAATGGATCCTGGTGCCGCCGCCTGCGTCTCTGAGCAGGGTGCGTAGCACTTCATCGGCGCCGGCGGGGTTTTTGATCAGGGCCATGAGAATGCTTTTTGAACCGTAGCTGCGGTGTTCCATCCTGCCCGAGGGAGGGGAGGCGCCGGCAAAGCCCTTCCTGATGGCGCCATCCGGCAGCTCCAATACCGAGGCGGCGGCTGCTGCGGCGAGGGCATTGTAAAGGTTGTAAATACCGGGAAGGGGCAGCGTCGCCTGGAGCATCCGGCCGCGCAGGCTCATTTTCAGCAGGGCGCCGCCGCCCGCGGCGCTCTCGAAATGGCGCAGCTTCATCTCCGGTTCGGGCCGGTGAAAAGCGCAGGAGGAGCAGCGGTAGCGGCCCAGGTGGGCGTAGTATATTTCTGCATAGATCAGCTTCCCGCCGCAGCGGGGGCAGGGCAGATCATATTCGGGGGCCGCGCTGCCGGTGCTGCCGGGGGGGAGATCAAAACCGTAATACACTGTTTTTCTGCCGCCGCTTTCCATGGCGGCGACAAGGGGATCATCGGCGTTTAGGATGGCGGCGCCGTGCGGATCCATTGCCTGCAGGCCTTTTTGGATCGCTTCCTGCACCCGCTGCATCCCACCGAAGCGGTCCAACTGATCCCGAAAGATATTGGTGACCAGAGCCAGGCGCGGCTGCAGCTTTTCAGCCAGGGCCGGAAAGGCGCCCTCGTCGATCTCCAGCAGGGCGATCCCGGAGGGCAGGCCGGCTTTCCAGGTGGCGGCCTCGATAAAGGCGGTCGCCACCCCCCAGGCCAGGTTGGCGCCGGCGCTGTTATGGATATACTGGAGTCCACCCTGTTTGAAGACGGCCGCCAGCAGCGCCGCAGTGGTGGTTTTGCCGTTTGTTCCAGTCACAGCGACAGCTCCCGACGGCAGCTGTTTGACCATAAACGGGATCAGCTGCGGCGATACTTTAAGAGCGGCCCGTCCGGGCAGGGTGGTTCCGCCGCGCCTGAGCAGGCGGGCGGCGCCGATGAGTATTTTGCCCAGGCACAGGGCGCCCAAATTCTGCAGTCCCGCCCGGGCAGCGCAGCCCGGGGCGGGGCGTTCAGATGCTGCCAATTTACAAAGCCCCTCGCTTAAAATTTAAACAACTGCTCTATATTTCGCCACGATAAAAAACCAATCCTTCCCTTCACACCGGCCCGGGATAAATTGCCGGGTCCGCTGTTACTATCCTATGCCATACAGACCAAAAAAAACCGCTGCGTCTTGCGGGGTTCTACCCCCGCCCGCGGCGGATAACAAACGCATGATTTATGGGGCAGCTGTTTTATTCGCGGCGGTGAGTCAAAGTGGTGAGTCAAAGTCACCGTCCCCTTGACTCAGTCCCCTTGACTCATTCATATGCCCAGCTTATGATTAGATGGAGTTGCCCGGGTTGGCGATGCTCTTAACCATATCTGCGCGGGTGACGATACCGGTCAACCGGCCCTGGCGGTCCAGGATGGGGATGCGGTTGATCTGGCGCCGGCTCATCAAGGCGGCTATCTCAATGAGGGTGCTCTCCTCGCCGGCGGTGTGGACCTTTTTCTTCATCAGAGCGCTGACCCTGGTTCTGGCCAGCAGGTCAATGCCCCGGCGCAGGGAGGAAAGGTCGCTGATGTCCGCGTGGGGTGAGATCCAGCCCGCAGGATCGAACAGCGGGACCACATTCACCTTCTGCGAGTAATTGAGGATATCCGTATTTGAAATAACGCCGGTAAGCAAATTATTCTCATCGGTAACGGGGAGCCCGCTGATATTATATTTTGCCATCACATCAACGGCCTCCTGGAGGGTTTTGTCACCGGTGATACTGATTACATCAGCAGTCATGATATCCCTGGCGGTTAGTGTCAAGAAGTCTCGCCTCCTTAGCAATGCTTTTACGGTTAATGCAACATCTATTCGCCAAACCGGGCGGAGGTTCCTGCTTTGTGGGAAACCAGGGGGCCGGGATAACGGAAATATATTGGAAAGCGGGTGTTGGTTCTGTTTGCTGAAGAGATGAAAGCGAGAAGCGAGGTTGCCCGCGGTGCAAGGCCTGCGCAGCTTCTGCTCAAAGGAGGCCGGGTGCTCGACCTCTTTACCCGGGAAATTAAAGAGGCCCCGGTGGCTGTCCTGGGCTCTACAATTGCGGGAGTGGGGTCCGGCTACTCACGGGGTGATGAGGTGATCGATCTCGCGGGGGGGCTGATCATCCCGGGCCTGGTGGATGCGCATATCCATATAGAGAGCACCCTGCTTCTGCCGGCGCATTTTGCCGCTGCTGTGCTGCCGCACGGGACTGCGGCGGTTATCGCCGATCCCCATGAGATTGCCAATGTCCTCGGTGAGGCCGGTGTTGCCTTCTTCCTCAGGGCTGCCGATAATCTGCCCCTTGATATCTTTTTTATGGCGTCCTCCTGCGTGCCGGCGACGTCCATGGAGACGGCGGGGGGTGAGCTTGCACCTGAGCAGGTGGAGCGGCTGCTGGATCATCCGCGTGTGCTGGGCCTGGCCGAGATGATGAATTTTCCCGGCGTGATCAATGGTGATGCGGCGGTGGCGTTGAAGATCGCCGCGGCGCACCGGCGCAATCTGCCTGTTGACGGTCACCTGCCGGGCATTGGCGGCAGGGAGCTGCAGGCCTATGCCGGGGCCGGTATCTCCACGGATCATGAATGTGTCAGCGTCGCCGAAGCCCTGGAGAAGGTGGGCCTGGGGATGAAGGTGATCATCCGCGAGGGCTCCGCCGCCCGCAATCTGGCCGGGCTGTTGCCTGCGGTGAAAGCCGCCGGCAGCCGAAACTTCATGCTTTGCTCCGATGACAAGGAGGCGGCGGAAATTCTTTCGGCGGGGCATATGGACGAGATCCTGCGCCGGGCGGTGGCGCTGGGCTACGATCCGCTGGATGCGGTGGAAATGGCTACCCTGAATCCGGCGCAGCACTACGGGCTCTGCCGCCGCGGGGCGGTGGCGCCGGGCTACCGGGCCGATCTGGCGGTTATCGATAATCTTGAGGATTTCAATGTCAGGCTGATGATCAAGGATGGGCGGATCGTCGCCCGGGAGGGCAGGGTGGTGGCTGAAATGTCCCCTCATCCCGTTGATGAGAGCGTTCTGGGTACAGTCCGCCTGCCGGGGCCCCTGCAGGCGGCCGACTTCGAGATCAAGGCCGGTCCCGGAACCGTGCCGGTGATCGGTGTGGTTCCCGATCAGATCATTACTGAAAAGTTGGCCCTTGAGCCTCTGCGCTCCGTTGAAGGCGCCGTGCGGGCCGATCCCGGCCGCGACATCATCAAGCTCGCCGTTGTGGAGAGGCACCGGCGCAGCGGGCGGATAGCCGTGGGCCTGGTTAAGGGGTTGGGGCTGCACCGCGGGGCTGTTGCTTCCAGCGTGGCTCATGACTCGCACAACATTATCGTGGCCGGGGTGGAGGAGGCGGCCATGGCGGCGGCGGTAAATGAGCTGGCCCGGGCCGGCGGCGGTTTCGTCGCTGTTGACGGCAATTCCAGAGTGCTGTCGCTGCTGCCGCTGCCGGTGGCGGGACTCATCTCCACGGAACCTGCGGAAAAAGTAGCGTCAGCCCTTGAGAAGGTTACCTCTGCAGCTCGTTCCCTGGGGGCGATGCCGCAGAATCCCTTTCTGACACTCTCTTTTCTGGCTCTGCCCGTAATTCCCCATTTGAAGATAACCGACCGCGGCCTCTTTGATGTCGACACATTCAGCTTCATCCACCCATGATCGCCCGTTGAGGAGAGTCGGCCGCATGGCAGACAGCGGTGGGGGGCCACCCTTCGGGACGGCCCCCCCATTAACTTTCGGGATTCAGCTTTTGGCGCTCCTGGAAACCGCGGAGCGGTAGAACAGGCCTGCCCCGACCGGCTGCAGGGGCGGAAGGGGCTCCCCGTCGGGAACGGAGCAAACGCTCTTGCCCCGCCTGTATATCAAGAGAACCGTCCCCATGATATATGCCCTAGTAGGGCAGCTGGCTGCGATAGCCTGAGAAGACATCGCGGGTATCGGTTTTCTGCTCCGGTGAGGCAACATCGGCGGTGTATTCCCCCGTGTTGAAGAGTGATTCCAGGATCTGGGAATGATTCTCTTCGTTGCGGGAGCGGACATTCTTGATACTATTGTAAAGCCCGCTTTCAAAGGTCTCCGACAGGCCGGTGGTATAGCCCGCAAGAAGATGTTTCTCCATCAGCAGCAGCCCCGCGAGGCGATCGCGATCATTGATACTGCTGTCTTTGGGGACAGTCATTACTCCTGATTTGGGCTTGCCCACTTGTTTGACGCCCGACTTGGTGGTAATCGTTGCATTGGTGTCAACAGGCATTTCTGTTAAGCCTCCCTTTATATACCTTCGAGATAGGTAAAGATGTCGTCGAAATTTTGCTGGTGAACGCGTCCAACGTCATCAACAATCCGGGCGAAACCCTCGTCGCTCATCTGTCCGGCATGCTGATGGCAGATCTTGGCCATGTAGAGCTCCCATGAGAGGTAATCCTTTATGTAATTCAACTCTTTGTTGGTCACATTAGTCAATGTCTGTGCACCTCCTTTCTCTATCGTTGTTTGACCTCTTTTAGCTTGCGCTTTTTTAATAGAAAATAAACGGAGTCAGCCGGTCCGGCGTTAAGTGTTATTACGCCCGGCTCCGGCCTGAAGATGCAGTATCCTTCATCGTTGAACAACTCCGGTGAAACTGTTAAAATTCAACCAGGGACATTTCCAAATATTTTGAAAAGGGGAGAGGGCAGTGGGATTGGATAAAGTAAGCCTGGTAAAATTTGATGACCGGAGGTCCAATATCCGTAAAACTGTAGAGATGTGCGCGGGCCTGAAGGATCTGACTCCGGCGAAAAAGGTGTTGATCAAGCCAAACCTGGTCATGTGGGATGAACTCCTTCCCTTTCCCAAGTTCGGGGTTATCACCACGGCGCTCGTTGTTGAAGAGGTAGTCAGGCTGCTGAAAGAGCATGGCTGCAGCGACATAACCATCGCCGAGGCGACAACGGAGGACAAGGAGATCGGCTCGGGAACCCTGACCGCTTACCGGGGGATGAACTACACGCTTCTGGAGCAGAAATATGGGGTAAAGCTAATCGATCTTAACCGGGGCCCCTTTGAAAAGGTTGAATTTGACGGGTTTTCCCTTGACATCGCCCTGCCCGTCCTGGAAACGGAATTCATGATCAACCTGCCGGTTCTGAAAACGCACAATTCCACGCGGGTCAGCCTGGGTTTTAAAAACCTGAAAGGGTGCCTGGCCCGCCGCTCCAAGATATTCTGCCATCATCCCGAAATCCCGCTTGACAGGTTTATCCAGAATCTGGGCGAGAAGCTCGCTCCGGCGCTTACTCTTATCGACGGCATCTATGCACTGGATCGCGGCCCGGCGCTGAATGGAACAGCCCACCGCGCCGATATCCTCATCGCTTCGCGGAGCATGTTTGCCGCCGATGTTGTCGGGACGGCGCTCCTGGGGATGGATCCCGCCGAAATCGGCCACCTGGCCGGGTATGCCCGCCGGCACAACCTGCCCCTTGATCCAGGCGATATTGAGATCGCAGGCGAAAGGCTGTCCAATCATGCCATGAAGCTGAAGTGGGACTGGGGCTGGCTGGAGGATAATTCGGGGCCCACCGCTTTCGGAAGAATGGGGCTTCAGGGGATTCACTATCCCAAGTATGACGACACCCTCTGCTCGGGATGCTCCTTCCTGAACAACATGCTCCTGATTCTTCTTCTCGGCTCCTACACCGGGGAGCCCTTTGACAACATCGAATTCCTCAACGGCAAGGTAGCCCGCTCACAGGGCGGATTCGCAAAGACCTTTCTCTTTGGCAACTGCATCATCCGAGCCAATCGCGGTAATGCCGCCATCAATGAAGCGGTGCCGATAAAGGGGTGCCCGCCCCGCACGGAGGATATTGTCCGCATCCTGAACGAGCATGGGATAAAGGCTGATTTTAACAGCTATGTGCAGTACAGAACATCCCTGGCTGCGCGCTACGATGATCAACCTCAATTTGATGAGCAGCACTTTGTACTTTCCGGCGAGTAACATAAACTGACTATAAAAGGAGCGTGTTGGATGATGACGGATATTAAGGTAAAAGATCTGCTGCCCATTCCGGAGCTTCTTTCCATGCGCCGCGTTCTCTGCGTGCAGGCTCATCCCGATGACTGCGAGATAGGGGCCGGGGCCACGGTGGCCGGCCTGGTCCGGGCCGGCGCGGAGGTGGTTTACCTCACGGTGACCGACGGCGGCGCCGGCACAATCGATGCGGCTGTTGCCCCCGCTGAACTGGCGGCCCTTCGCCGCCGCGAGGGAGAGGAGGCTGCCCGGCTGCTGGGGGTGACGCAGATGATCTGGCTCGATTTTCCCGACGGCGGATGTCTGGAGCTGCCCGCGGTGCGCGACAAGATTATCGGAGCGGTGCGGCAGGTCCGTCCAGATGCGCTGATGGTGATGGATCCCTGGCTGCCCTACGAGGCCCATTCCGATCACCGCACCACCGGCCTGGCTGCAGCGGAGGCCGCCCTGCTGAGCGGTTTCCCCCATATTTCGCCGCAGCGTTCCGGCGAAGGCCCGGCGCCGCACGCGCCGGTGGCGGTTGCTTTTTACAGCACCTCGCGTCCCAACACCTTTATTGATGTTACTGCAACCTGGCCGCTAAAAATGGAGGCTTTGAAAAAGCATGAAAGCCAGTTCACCCCGGAAAGCCTGGAGATGATCGTCGCCTACCTCGCAGCGAAGTCGCGCGAACATGCCGCCGGCAAAGGCTTTGAAATGGCCGAAGCTTTTAAGGTGCTCTCACCGACGCATCTGCACATGTTCGAAGACGCCTGGCAGTGCTAAGAAGTAGCCGCCGGTGCCAGGCACCAACAGCTACTAAAGTGAGTCAAAGTCACCGTCCCCTTGACTCATTGTCTGGTAAAGGAGAGGGCCTTGATAAAGGCATCCTGGAAGTCGGGCCTGGCGGAAAGCTCCACATGCTCGACCAGGCCTGGCAGGGCAAAGGCCCGCGCCCTTTCCCTTCTCGATACAAGGGCCATCCTGGCGCCCCGGCCGGCGGCATTGCCGATGGGGGTGATCTTCTCCAGGGGTATGGACGGCAGCAGCCCGATAGCCCGGGCGCTTTCTTTGCGGATATAGTTGCCGAAAGCGCCGGCCAGCAGCACCTCATCAAGATCTTTCACCGTCAAGCCCGACTCAAAAAGGAGGATCTGCAGCCCGGCGTAAATGGCCCCCTTGGCCAGCTGCAGCTCGCGCAGATCGGGCTGCGTAAGGGGGATCTCCTTCTCTCCCTTTCCCGTCAGCACAAACTCAAAGCCGCCTTTTCCGCGGCGCAGCCTTGATCTCAGCTGTGGCGGCAGTTGGGCGCCCGCATTCTCAGGATCAACAAGGCGGCCGCCGGGTTCGATAACACCCGCGTCCAGCAGGGCGGCGGCGGCGTCGATGAGGCCCGAGCCGCAGATGCCCCGCGGGGCGGCGCCTCCGATCACCTCCAGAACAACCTCCCCGCCATCTATCCGGACTGCTTCGATGGCTCCATCGGCGGCCCGCATGCCGTATTTGATCTGGGCGCCTTCGAAAGCCGGACCCGCAGCCGTTGAACAGGTCAGGAGCCGCGCCCCGGTGGCCAGGGCCAGTTCACCATTTGTCCCGATGTCGATGACGACGCAGCAATCGCCGCGCTGTTCCAGCCCGGCGGCAAGCATGACTCCCACCGTGTCGGAGCCGACATAGCCGGCGATATTGGGCAGCACCACGACCTGCGCCCTGGGATTAATGGCCAGCCCTATTTCTGCCGCCTCCACGGCGGGGGGGCGGCGGTACGCCGGAATAAAGGGAGCCGGCGCCAGGTAGGTGGGATCAACGCCGAGAAAAAGATGGCTCATGGTGGTATTGCCCACGGCGGTAGCCTCGTAGATTTCGTGGGGCTCAATGCCCGCCTCCCGGGCCAGGTTTGTCACAATCCCGTTGAGTGCTTCCATCACCTTGAGCTGCAGCTTTTCCAACCCCTGCTCATTGCTTGAGGCATAAGTAATCCTTGAAATAACATCGGCTCCGTAAATATTCTGGGGGTTTGTGGCCGCCCCCACGGCCAGTGCTTTTCCGCTGTTCAGATCATGCAGCGAGCCCATGATGGTGGTGGTGCCGATATCAAAAGCGATTCCGAACAGGCGGTGGGCCCTGTGGCCCGGTTCAACAGCAATAAGTTTGTTCCCGGCCAGCACCGCGGTAACACCGAAGCGCTCCCGGCGCAGCTTCTGCGGCAGATCGGGGAGCAGGCGTCGCGAAAGGCGGATCTCATCGCCGGGCAGGCGGTCCAGCAGCCTTTCCAGGTCCGGGGTCTGATCCTCTACCGTGGGGCGCTCCAGGGTGAGCTCAATCATCTTAACGGAGGGCTCAGCCTCCAGCTCTCCTTCATCTTCTGTGAGCGAAATTTTTCGGCTGAAGGCGTCGCTCTGCTCCGGCACCTCCACCAGGGTATTCTCCGCAGCCTTTCTCTGGCAGGCGAGAACCCATCCGTTCTCCAGCTCCCTGTCCGCCAGAAATTTCCTTTCTGTATCGGTGGGCGCCGCCGCTCCGGCATCTGCGAGCCTCACCTTGCATTTTCCGCAGCTGCCTTTGCCGCCGCAGTTTCCCTCCACCGCCACTCCGGCCAGGGAGGCAGCCTCGAGCAGGCTTGTCCCCTGATCCACCAGCACTTCTGTTACCCGGCCTGTTGATGTTACAAATTTGATCCTGGTTTTCATTAGGCCACAGCTCCATTAATGTTGTTTTCTCTTGCTTTGCCCTTTTCTCCGGGGAAGAAAGGAAGGGGGTTTTCGGCCGTCAGCCACCGGTTCCTGCCCGGGGAAGGGATGAGGGAAGAAGGCGCAGCGCCTCCAGGTCGACGGCTCTGCCCGGCTCGATGATGGCAAAATCATCATCCCATTTGCCGAGCAGAGCCTTATGAATAATATGGAGAGAACCGCCCACAATTTCATGCTCCAGCCCCAGGGCTCCGGCCAGTTCTTCCGTCTGCGGCAATATATCGGCAAGATTGTAGGCGCCCGTCTCTATTACATTGAGGTTTTTGTAGTTGCCAAGCATAATCCGGTAAATCTCTTCTGTCCGCTGCGGTCCGTACTTGCGCAGGCAGTAGTGGTACTCGTTCCAAAGGTTGTTGTCATGGCGCAGCCATCCCCTGGTCAAGTAGTAGGCCATCGCCTTTTCGCTCAGCGCATTGCGTATTTTGTTACCGCCCAGGAGCAGGGAAATGCAGTCGTCAACGCGGGGAATGACCAGGCGGCAACTGGAGGAGGTCAAGCCCAGCAGGGCATTGCCGCAGTACCCGAAGAGCAGAAGAATATTGTACAGGTCGCTGCTCTCCAGGGAATTGATCTCATCTTGCAGGAAGCTGCGCAGCTTTTCGGGGGAGTTGTGCATCCCCGATTCGATCCAGCGGATGGGGATTCGCGAGTCGATCTCTTCGGCTGATCGCTTGATCTCGTCAATAATCGTTTCACAGGCCAGAGCGACAGTATTCAAGATCTAACCTCTTTTCCAAATATGTTTGTAAGATCTTGAATCTATCTTAGCATCACTTCTTCAGGCGGTCAATTTACAATCACCGGCTGCAGCAGGGTAAAGGGGTACAGGGGAATGTTGCGCAGGACCCAGTAGGCCAGGATGAGATAGAAAATAGCCCAAACCAGGGCGGGATGCAGGTGGAGGCGGGGCAGGGAGCGGCCGGTAAAAAGGAGCTTCGCCTGGGAGATCAGAAAAAGGGCCGCCGCCGGCAAAAAAAGGATCATCAGCGGGTTCAACCGCCAGGCCGCATAGAGATTGCCCCGGGCAAGCTGGATCAGGGCGCTGCGGCTGCCGCATCCCGGGCAATACAGCCCCGTCAGGGTCCGGAAAAGACAGGGAGGCGTTTGAATGAGCGGCGCCGCCGGATCATAAGTAAAAAAATAGGCCAACCCTGCCGCCGCCAGCGAGACCAGGAGCAGTGCCTGCAGCCTTTCGCCGCGGCCGGCGCTGGATGGCGGCTGCAGTGTGAAGAGCTTCAATGAGGCAAATCCTTTCCCCGGCGGGACTTTCGCCGGTAACAGCGCAGTTGGGGGATCTCCAGGTCCAACCCTAGTAGAAGTCTCCGGTATACGACATTATGGACAGGATAAAGGGAATTGCCCCTGCCAGAATACTGATCAGGAAGACCACCGCACCGGTTATTGTCGCCGCCAGGCACCAGTTGCGCGCCTTGTTGGATGACTGCATGGCTGCGTCAAAGTTGCCCGCATTCAGGTGGCTGCTTATCTGCGAGGAGTAGACAATAGCTACGACTCCGAAGGGCAGGCAGCAGAATAGGGTGGCGAGAATAGCCCAGACCAGGTGGTTCGGCACCGCTCCCGAAGGGGCAGGGGCGGCCTGGTACTGGTACGGCGGCGGGGCGGCAGCTTCACCAACAGGCTGATATACAGGCGTTCCCTCGCAGCCGTAGGTCTGGCAGCGGCCCGACTGCGTCCAGCAGTGCGCGTGGTAGGGTTTTCCGCAGCTGCTGCAGAGGACCAGGTTGTCCTGGGGGGAGATCCCCTGTCCGCAGACAGTGCATGTTCTTGTTTCACCAGTTGACATATTTCTACCTCCTGACAATTCAACATTCAACATTATTCTTGATAAAATATATTTGTCCTGCCTGATTTTTAGAAGTTTTAGTTATTGATTGTAGGAAATGAGAGGGGCGGCAGCGGGGGTTGCTTCACCTGTCAATGGGAGCCGGCTGAAGCCTGTAGCGCCTGCTCATAGTTGCCTGATGCAAGATGGGCGCTTGCCTGGGCGGCATAGGCAATAGCCACTATGCCCAGGTGTTGACAGCAGAATATTGTGGCGAGAATAGCCCAGACCAGGTGGGTTTCGATATTGTTTGAGATGTACATCGCTGCGCTCCTTGCCGGTAGCTTCTCTCAGGAAAGAAAGTATGTGTACAAGTTCTAAAATGAAGGGCTGGATCCTACCTGCTGCAGGCGAGGCATTGTTAATTAAAAAGAAAGTTTTTACCGGCGGCTTTACCCGCCGGGTGCATGAACATCTCCTTTTTCCTTATGCTATAGGGGAGGCGGTTATGCGGTTTACGCCCCGTTATCTTAAAGGAGTGAAGTTGAGAAGAATGTTTGTGGTCATGTTCCGGACGCTCATCCTTTTCGGCCTGGTGATCATCTCCATGCGGATCATGGGAAAGCGGCAGATCGGCCAGCTGCAGCCCTATGAGCTGGCGGTTTTAATCATGGTTTCAGCGCTGGCGGCCATCCCCATGGAGGATATTGCTATTCCCCTTTTCAACAGCATTATCCCCATTATCCTGCTTGTGGTTTTCCAGGTGGTGACCTCCTACGCCGCCCAGAGAAGCGAGAAAGTGCGCTCGGTGGTCTGCGGACGGCCGAGCATCATCATCCAGAACGGCAGGATCATTGAATCGGAGCTGCGCGAAATGCATCTGAATATAAATGACCTGCTCGAGCAGCTACGCATCTGCGGTTACCATAATATAACAGATGTGGAGTTTGCCATTTTTGAAACGAACGGTGACCTGAGCGTTATCCCCAAATCGCAGTGCCGCCCGCTGCAGCCGCGCGATCTGCAGATAGAGACCAGCTACGAGGGCGTGCCCCATCCCCTGATTGTCGACGGCAACGTGAACCATGAAAACCTGGGCAAGGCAAGTGTGGACCTGCTCTGGCTGCAAAATGAGATGAAGAAACTGGGGATCCAAAAATTCACCGACGTTCTCTTTGCCAGTCTAGACACGGAGGGGGGCCTTTATGTGCAGCGAAAGGAGGATCCAAAAAAAATATGAAAACAATATGGATTGCCGTTGTCCTCTTTCTTGCCGTCCTGGTCGGATCCGCTGTCCTGTACATTTACACAACAGCTCTGCATAACGAGCTTCAGGATAATCTGCACCGGATTCACCAGGCTGCGGAGGAAGAGAACTGGGATGAGGTCCGCCGGGAGACGGAGCAGCTCCAAAAAATATGGGCCCGGACCGACGCCTCCTGGACCCCGATTATGGATCACCGCCAGGTGGACCGGCTGGATGAATCGCTGACCAGGGTGATGAAGCTGACGGAGCTGTGCAGCAGGGATGAGCTGTTGATCGAGCTGGCCCTGGCCAGGCGCATGGCCAAAAGGATTAAGGACACGGAGACGCCGACCATAAGAAATATTTTTTAGCGCCCTGCCTGTAAATGAGCCCTGACGGGGAGGAGGAGACCTCCGCCGCCCGGCAGGGCGGTGTTTCTAGAGCCCCATCAGCAGCCTGGCAAGCTGGAAGTAGATCAAAAGGCCTGTTGCATCGGCCAGGGTGGTGATCAGGGGTGAGGAGAAAACCGCCGGATCCATCCCCAACTTTTTCCCCACAAGGGGCATGATCGCACCCAGGGTGGAACTTACCGTGACAATCACCAGGATCGTAGCGGCAACGGTTAAACCCAGATTGGTGGGGCTGCCCAGCATTGCCGCCCGCAGGAAAGTAATCCCGGCCATGGGCAGAGCCAGGTACAGCCCCAGCCGCGACTCCCGCCAGATTACTTTCAAGAAGTCCCCGCCTCGGATCTCTCCCATAGCCATGGCCCTGATCACCAGCGTTGAAGTCTGGGTGCCGGCATTGCCGGCGGTGTCGACAAGCAGGGGAATGAAAAAAGAAAGGGCCACCACCTGCGTCAGAAAACCTTCGTAATAGCGGAGTATATTTCCGGTAAAGGCTTCGGCGACAAATAGCACCAGCAGCCAGACAATCCGCTTGCGAAAAAAGGTGCCCAGTCCTGTTTTGAAATAGGGGGTCTCCACTGGCTCGCTCCCGCCGAGCAGGTGGATATCCTCCGTTGCTTCCTCCTCGATCACGTCGATGACGTCATCCACGGTGATCACGCCCACCATTTTGCCGTCTTTACTGATCACCGGCAGGGCGATGAGGTCATAGCGGGCGACTATCTGGGCCGCCTGCTCCTGGTCAAGCTCTGCCGGCACGGTAATGAGCTTCTGTACCGCGATCTCCTCCAGGCGCGTCTCCGGATCGGCAAGAATGAGCTGGCGCAGCGAGAGAACGCCGACAAGTTCGCCCAGGGGCCCGAGAATATAGATATAGTTGTACAGTTCGGCTGTTGAACCTACCTTGCGCAGATGCGAAAGGGTCTGCTCCGCGGTCCACCAGCGGCGGGCTGCAATATAGTCCACCGACGCAAGGCTGCCGGCGCTGTTTTCGGGACAGGACATCTGATCGCGGATCTGCTTGTGGAAGGGCTCCCGCAGCAGCGCAAAGAGCTGCTCGCTCTGTCGTGGATGGAGCGCCGTGAAGAGTTCAACCACAGCGTCGCTGGACATGAGGTTCAATATTTCCGCCGTGGTTTCCTGCTCCAGATGATCAAGAAAGTGGTACTGTTCGACAGGTTCAAAATGCTCCAGTGTCTCCGCAGCTGTTTCGGGCGGCAGGGCGGCGAGGAAAAGGAGCTGCTGTTCGTATTCCAGATCGCCTAAAAGAAGCGAGAGGTCGTACGGCTGCAGGTCAGCTACTAGTTCGCGCAGGGCGGTTAGTGATTTGCGGATACCCAGCTGGGCGCAGACCTGTTCAATGAGAGTGACATCCTGTACAGGCATGAGAAGAAACCTCCTTTGCAGGGCCTGGTAAGCAGCGTTTTCTCAAAACATAAGCCACTGAGTTGAATGTAACTAGGGATAGGAACATCCTCCGCTTCCACAGCCCCACCTCCCTTCTCATGCCGCTGTTGTCTCTCTACCGGTTCTATGATCATATTATCTCTATTCGCCCTTGGCAATAGCTAAACCATTAAAAAATAAAAACGGGCAACCCCGGAAACGGGGTTGCCTGGTGCGCCCGCAGGGATTCGAACCCCGACTTCAGGCTCCGGAGGCCTGCGTGATATCCCTTTCACCACGGGCGCACGGGCTCTACTGTTCTGCAGTGAAAATCATACCACCTCAGCCCGGCGAAGTCAACAAGAGCCACGTGAGCCACAAGTCACGGGGACGAGTCACGGGGACGAGTCACGGGGACGGTGACTTTGACTCACTTTAGTAGCTGCTGGTGCCAGGCACCGGCAGCTACTAACTTTTGTTATCCGGCGCTGGCAGGGCCGGGGCATGCCTCGCCGGGAGAATGACAATCCGTTTTATTACACAGCAGTCCTCATTGATCAACGGGCGAAAGGGCAATATATAATATTAAATCCAAGCACAAGGCGAGGGCTGTTGCAGATGAGCGGCGGCAGTTCAGACGTATTTGGCAAAAAGAAAAAACTATTTTACCTCGCCCGTCCTGCGTCCGGGGGCATGCGCAGCCATCTGCAGCAGCTGCTGGGCCGTTTCAGCGGGGACTATACGCTTTACCTGGGAAGTCCGGAGCGCGAGGGGATGGGATCTGCCGGACTCCCCGTTAGTTTGACAGCTTAACAAAATATTTAAATCCAAACCCCTTACGGCATC
>CAYTXG010000020.1:0-31198 GCA_964441025.1 uncultured Syntrophomonadaceae bacterium | reverse complement strand
TCCTTATATGAGTGAGCTACACTTATTGGGTAAGATTTTTATATGGGTTGACACGGGGAAGAACCTGTTAACCGGCCCGGAGAGCACCTTCCGCCAGAAGTGCCGCTGTTTCCTCCGGTGAATACCCCAGCAATTCCAGGATCTCTGCTGTATGCTCACCCAGGCGGGGCGGCGGCAGCCGCACCTCGCCCCCTGCTCCGGAGAAGAGCAGCGGAAAACCGGGCTGCTCCTGGGAGCCGCCCCCGGGGCGGGATACATTGACCCGGAAGGGCTGCTCGCGCGCCGGCGGATGCGCGGCAGCGGCGTTAAGATCTAGAACAGGTTCACAGCAGGCATCGTGCTGCATGAAGAGCTCAGTCCACTCCTGCTGCGTCTTCTCCAGGAAGAGCGCCTGCAGTTCGCGCATCAGCCCCTCCCGGCCTGCGGAATCAAACTGCCGCTCCACCCAGTCCGGCCTGTTCACGGCAAGACAGAAATTTCTCCAGAAGAGGGGCTCCAGAGCCCCCAGGCTCATATAGCTGCCGTCGGCGGTTTCATAAATGTTGTAGCAGGCAAAAGCGCCGGTAATATGTCCGCAGCCTCTCCGCGGCAGATCAGCTTCTACAGCGGGCGAAGCGGCGGCGTAAACCAGCCAGGGCAGAAGCCCCCGGGCCATGGAAACATCTACATGGCGTCCCTTACCGCTTTTTCCGCGCGCGTACAGCGCCATGAATACCCCGGAGAGCGCCATCAGTGTTCCCCCGGCAATGTCTGCAATCTGCACCGCCGGCATCACCGGGGCCCGGCCCGGCGCCGCGCTCAGATCCAGTAGCCCGGCAAGGGCGGTGTAATTCAGATCATGCCCCGCCCTTTCCCGGTAACTGCCTGCCTGTCCGTAGCCGGAGATGGAGGCATAGATGAGCCCCTGGTTGGCGGCGCTTAGCGAACAGTAATCCAGCCCCAGCCGCTCCATCACCCCCGGCCTGAAGCCCTCCACAAGGATGTCGCTGCCTGCGGCCAGCCGGCGTACGATCTCAAGGCCGTGCCGGTTTTTCAAATCCACGGAGATACTTTTCTTGTTGCGGTTCAGATGCCAAAAAAAACTTCCCATGCCGTCGATAATTTCACCCACCATCCTGGTGGGATCGCCCGCCGCGGTATCCTCTATTTTCAACACTTCAGCGCCGTAGTCGCCCATGATCATAGTGCAAAGCGGACCCGGCAGCAGCCTGGTCAGATCCAACACCCTGAGTCCTTGCAGCAGAGGGGCGCCCTGTAAAGGCGTCATCTGCATTTCAGCTCCTTTGAGGCAAAAATTGTCTATAGCATAATTTTTCTCTGCTCCTACGCTAAGTTCCTGCTTTTCCCGCCGGGCGGCGGCTTATAAATATATCGCCCGGACAGTGAAATAATATAGAAAGCCTTGCAGGAGCTCAGCCTGCCCGCAAGCACCGGAATTCCCTGGACATCTACTGGCGGATGGACCTTAAGCCGCAGCCTGCCCGAAGACGCCTTTCAGTACAGTTTGCCCCTCTACCCATGGGTAATGGAGATGGCAAAAGTAAGGAACATAATAGCCGCCGGCAAGAGCTCTATTTGTTTCCGGAGGGAGAAAGAAACGTGGAGAACGCTGTGTTCAAGGATGTCATTATCGCAGGCGGCGGGCCTGCGGGAGCTTGCCTGGCTTACCGCCTGGCCCGGGAAGGCCTTGATGTCCTGCTCCTTGAGAAGGGCAGCCCGCCCCGTCCAAAGCCCTGTGCCGGCGGGGTTTCCCGGAGGGCCTTGTGTGAGTTGCCCTTTTATCCGGCTCCCGTCATCGAGGAGGAAATCAGCAGGTTTATTTTTAGCTGCCGGCTCTCCGACCCGGTGGAGACCGTCACAGCAGAGCCGGCAGTCTACACTGTCCGCCGGGAAAAATTCGATGCCTTTCTCCTGGACAAAGCAGCTTCCGCCGGCGCCGGGATCATAAAGGGAATCCGGGTACAAGGGGTCGAAAATGACGGCGTAGGCTGCCGCGTCACCGCAGGTGGAAATACATACCGCTGCAAAATCCTGGCCGGGGCGGACGGCGCCAACAGCAATGTGGCTCGCGCCCTGGGGTTGAATTGCCGGAAATTCTGCGGCCTGACCCTGGACTGCCACCTCTGCCCCCCCTCGGGGGTTCCGCCCGCGCTGCGTGAGACCATCCGCGTTGATTACGGCTTTAAGTACAAAGGCTATACCTGGGTGTTTCCCAAGAAGGACAGCCTTTCCATAGGCGCAGGAATGCTGCACGGGCCGGTAAAGGGAGCACTGCAGCCGGCTTTGGTTAAAATGATGGCGTCTCTGCAGCTGAAAGAGCAAATCAAGCCTGTTCAGAAACGGGGCTGGATTCTGCCGCTCAACCCCTTCCCGCAGCGCCTCCACAGCTCCGCTGCGCTGCTCCTGGGCGACGCCGCCGGCCTTGTGGACTCTTTTTCCGGCGAGGGTATCCTTTACGCCCTGAAAAGCGCCCGCCTTGCGGCGGGTATCATCGCGGAGGAAATCAGAAAACCCTGCCCACGTCTCGGGGGGTACAGCAAACTCATCGGGACTGAAATCGGGCCCGAGCTGGCGGCAGCCTGGCGCCTGGGACGCCTCTTTTACCGGAACGCCCCCTTTTACCATCGCCTGCTGCTGCGCCGCCCCGAACTGGCCGGAGAATTTTTAAAGCTGCCTTCGGGCACGGGCAGTTACCGCAGCTTTTTGCGGCTCTGTTTGAGCCTGCTGCTGCAGGAAGGACTCAACCTGCTGCAACCGATATAACGGGCCGCCGGTCAGTCCTTGCCCGGGCGATCCTGAAGCAGTTTTCCGCCCACACCGACCTGGTCCGGCGCCGTTTCCTGAAGGTAAACCACAAAAGCCTCTTCGCGGATGCCGGTGGCGCTGCTGGCGGCTTTTGTAAAATCACGGATCAGCTCCCTCTTTTTCTCCCGATCCAGCCGGGGTCCGTAAAAGAATATTGTCGGCAACTTTACCGCCTCCTTCCTTGCGCCCGCCGCAAGTTACCATGCCTCGCGGTACAGGGCGAGCACCTCTTCGGGCTCAAAAACAGGCCGGGGATTGTACACTATTGAACCATCCGACAGGGAGAGCTCGGCCGCCTCCGCCAGGCCCTCCTCGGGGACGCCTGCCTCGCGAAGTCGCTGCGGCAGGCCTATTTGCCGGGTCAGTTTCCAAATTGCATCGGCCGCTGCGCGGGCGGCGGCTTCATCATCGAGCTTTGCGGTATCAAGACCCATGGCCTCCGCCACCAGGGCATAGCGGTCTGCACAGTCCTCCAGGTTGAATAGCATGACATGGGGCAGCAGGATGCTGTTGGCAAGCCCGTGGGGCACTTCAAAAAGAGCCCCCACTGAATGAGCCATGGCATGGACCAGGCCGATCTGGGCATTGCCAAAAGCCACGCCGCCCATCAAGGCGGCAATCTGCTGTTGGCCCCGGGCCGCCAGATCATCCCCCTGCTCAACGCAGCGGGGCAGGTATCTGGTGATCAGGCGGATGGCATGGAGGGCCATGCCGTCGGCTATGGGCTCGCGCTGCAGCGCATGCAGAGCTTCTATAGCGTGCGTCAGCGCATCCATCCCTGTTGAAGCGGTCAGGTGCGGCGGCAGACCCTCAGTCATCAAAGGATCGAGGATCGCAGCACCGGGTATAATGTGATGATCGCAGAAGAGGATTTTTTCGTTTGTTTCCCAGTTTTTGATCACCGCAGCATAGGTGACCTCGCTGCCCGTCCCCGCGGTGGTAGGGATAACAATATGCGGCGTCTGCGGCCGGGTGAGCATCTGGAATCCGCTGTAGTCCATCAGGCTACCGCCTTCCTTTAACAGAATGCTCATCCCCTTGGCTGTGTCGATAACGCTGCCCCCGCCCACGCTGATGATGATATCGGCGGCGGCATCGCGGGCAAATTCAGCCCCTTCATTCACAATGTGAAAACCTGAATCCTGGATTACACCGTCAAAAGTAGCGGCATGTTTACTGCCCAGCGCCTCTTCAACCTGTCCCGCCAGTCCTGCCTTGACTATTCCGCTGTCGGTTACGAGCACCGCCCTTGATCCGCCCAGCGCTTCAACTTCAAGGGCCACCTCCTTGACGCTCTTTTCACCGTAAATTATTTTTGTCGGATTGTAATAAATGAAGGAGAGGTCGCGATCATAACTCATTTCTCGTACACTCCTTTCAGCAGGCCCTGCTTCAGGGGCCTGCTAGATGCCAAACTGCACCTCCATTTGGTTGAACAGCTCTTTTAGCCTGTCCTGCTCCTCTTCGTTCAACTGGGAGATATATTTGGTATCAATGGCATTTGAGAGTTCGACAAGGCGCGTCGCCGCTTTTACCGCCCGCACAATGGTGGGTAAATGCCCCTTCAGCTTGATCTTGCCCTGCATCATCGCCTTGATCGTGCCCAGTTCTCCGGACATGACCGCCTCCCAGCGCTCCAGCTCCCCGTTAAGAACAAAATTGGCCTTTTCGCCTTCAGCCGGGGGGACAAGGCGGACAAAACGGCAATCCCCATGCCACAGGTCCATGAAGAGGTAGATGCCCTTCTCCAGCCCCCGCTCCCGCCTGGGCAGAATATGTATTACCACCGAGCCCTCCCAGGTCCTTGCAAACTTCTTGTACGCTTCATCCTCCTGGATCAGTTTTTCATAGGCCGCCGCCCATTCAGGAGTTCCCATAATATAGGGCTTCTCCGACTCCGCCAGGCGCTTCTCCACCATTTCAAGATAAGCCTGCTCCCACTCCGCCGTTCCATAGGTATAGCTCAATGTGACACTGCCTCCCTCTTTCTAAAATATATATCCCCGGCCCAACTAAAACTGGCCATCCACTGCATCAACCCTGTTTGGGAATGCACAACCGCTTCCGGACCTCCCGGCCTCCTCCCTTCTCTAGCGCCTGCAACAAAGCCCACCCGAACCGGCCTTCAGGGTCCAGTACCCGCTCCTGCATAGAGTTAAATTCCCGCAGTTAATGGAATGTGGCTGAATTATAAATATTATAACATTATTTGGCTCATTTTTAAAACTAAAGCCTTTTTGCAGATGCCGGTACAGGCCGGAACATGCTTTCACAATGGGACCCACCCTGGTCGGGAAAATCGCGCCGGTAAAAGGTCATGTCCGGCGTAAATCCGGAGAAACAGCTTCTACGCCCGGCATGATCAGCTCCTCCCGCCTTTTGCCCGCCCGGGATCCTGAGGCATTGAGATTTAGTGTGACGCCATCTTGTATGGTTACTGCTACAGAAAAATTTATCAATCCTTTTTTTATATCCTGCAATACATTTTTTATCCCGGCGGCCTGCACCTGCATATTGCGCTTTTGCCTCTCTATCCAGAGCAATGGCCTGCCTTGCCGAAACATGGTAAAATACAGCCATAGTGGTAAGGGAGGGGTTATTGCATGGAAATAGCGCTCAGTCTCCTTATCGGCATCGGGCTCAGCGCAACGTGCGGCTTCAGGGTCTTTGTCCCCTTTTTGATTGTCAGCGCCGCCTCGCTAACGGGCCACCTGGAGCTGGCGCCTTCTTTTTCCTGGATTTCTTCCTATCCGGCCTTGATCGCCTTTGCAACAGCCACCCTGCTCGAGATCATCGCCTATTTTTTCCCTTATGTGGACAACCTTCTCTCCCTTGTCAGCACACCGGCGGCCATCATTGCCGGCGCCGTGATTACCGCTGCTGTCTTCTACGAGGCGGGGCCATACTTCAGCTGGGCGGCGGCAGTTATTGCCGGGGGCGGCTCCGCCGCCGTCGGAAAAACCGCCAGCGCCGCTGTCCACGCCGGCTCAACAACTACTTCTGGCGGCGTCGCCAACCCCGCTGTCTCCTTGCTGGAAACACTGTGGAGCTGGTTTTTGGGGTTTCTCTCCGTGGCTGTTCCGCTGATGGTTATACTGCTGCTGCTTATAATTGTTCTCATTGTGAAGATATCCAGGATCGCTAAAAGAGAAAGCCCAAACAGGGCCTGAAAGCTGAAACAGAGCTGCTTCCGCGGAAGCGCAGCGCTGAACGGACTTTGCAGGCGCGGCTTTTCAGGCTCACCGGCCTGCTCCGCTACTGTTCAATGTAGCAGCATCTTTCGATCTTTTCATTTTGGGCTCCGCCGAATTCAACGAGGATGCGCAACTGCTTGATCTTCTCCCCGGCCAGAGCCGCCCCGACGATCACCCCGGCAACTGCCCTGCTGTCAATTTGCGGGAACAGGCGATGCACAACTTTTTCCGGTTCCGATAGCGGGAAATAGGCGGTCTGACAGACGATCCCCCCGATGCTGACCTCCTCTCCCAAAATGGCGCCGTCAAAGCTTTTTTTCTGATCCCTCAGCAGATCCAGGGGGGTAACCAGGAAACCGGTCAACCCCTGCAGCCCCAGCTCTTCGGCCTGATTCCACTCCTGGGCTTCCCCCTGCTTCATGAGAAGGAGCCCCTCCTCCTTCAATAATATCTCAAGATCATAGTCGGGCAGAATGCCGCTCAGCGCATTGCTCTCCTGTACTCGCCCTTGAAATAAGAGTTCGTACTTCGGCGCCTTTTCAATGATGGTCAGATCGTAGTTCTCCATCTGCTCCATCCCGGCAAGCGCCCGATCCATCAGTCTCGCTCCGCTGGATCTTTTCGCCGGCAGGCCAAGGATAACCGGGACCAGGAGGAGCGCTGTCAGCACGGCGCATGCCGCCGCTATTCCGGCCTGCCTCTTTGCCCGTGCTGCCCTGCTCATGTTCCGACCCGCCCCTTCCTTGAAATATCCCTTCTATGTATATGTATGAAAGGGGCAACCTATGATGGAAAGGGCTGCATTAACGCCCGGGCCCTTTGATCACAGCAAGAGGCTTCAGCCGGGCCACTCTGCGGGTGAACCCTATTTCGGTAAATGTATCGATTACCGCTTCAATATCCTTGTATGCCTGCGGCGCCTCGTCAAGATAGTCTCCGTAGTTGCGGCTGAGAACCATGATTTCGCCCAGTGATTTTCGCAGCTCCTCCACTTCAATCTCGCGCCGCGCCGCTCCCCGGGAAAGGATGCGTCCTGCGCCGTGGTTCACTGAATAGAAGGTGCGCTCCACCTCCGGCTGCGCCGCGATCACATAGGAGGCCGTCCCCATACTGCCGGGAACCAGGGCCGGGTGGCCCAGCTCTCGGTACAGGGGCGGATTGACGGGATGACCGGGAGGTAGCGCCCTGGTGGCCCCCTTGCGGTGAATAAGCAGGCGCCTGCCCTTCACCTCTTCAAACTTGGCAATGTTGTGAGCAACATCGTACACCAGGCCCAGATCATAGTCCCGGTCATGGCCGCCCAGCACCTCGCTGAAAGCTTCTCTGACATCATGAGTGATCCACTGCCGGTTGCAGAAAGCAAAATTGACGGCGCATGCCATGGCCGCCAGGTAGCGCCTCCCCTCCCTGGAATTGATCGGTACTGCCGCCAGCCCCTTTGCCGGAATTTTCAGCTTCATCCCGGCTGCCTCTTTCAACATCTGAGCCGTGTAATCGCTGCAGATCTGGTGTCCGAAACCACGGCTGCCGGTATGAATCAGCACTGTCAACCGCCCCCGGACCAGGCCCAGCTTTGCCGCTGCCGCATCGTCAAAAAGCTCATCGACAAAGCCCAGTTCGATGAAATGGTTGCCCCCGCCGATAGTTGATAGCTGCCCGCCCCGCGAAATCGCCCTGGTGCTGACCGCCGCCGGGTCGGCTCCGGCCATGACGCCCCCCTCTTCAATATATTCCCGGTCCTCGGGGCGTCCTAAACCCTGTTTGATCATAAAAGGAACCCCTTCAACAAGGTAACTGTTAAAATATTTTTTCACCAGATCAGGGCGGCGGCTCATTTTACCCACCCCTGTCGGCACCCGCGCCACAATAGCATTTACCAGTTTGCGCAGCAAAGGCTTCTCCAGCAGCCCAGCTCCCAGGCTGGTGCGCAAAAGGCGCACCCCGCAGTTGATATCCATGCCCACGGCGCCGGCTGAGACAAGGCCCTCCGAAGCATCCATGGCCATGACGCCTCCGATGGGCAGCCCGAAACCGGTGTGGATATCGGGCATCCCCACCACCGGCTCCACCACACCGGGCAGGGAGGCGGCGTCAGCCAGCTGCTTCAGCGCCTCATCCTCATCAAAAGAGCCTTTCAGCGTCCTGTTCAAATAGACAACTGCGTCCACCCTCATTCCGCCCCGCCGGCGGATGCGGTAGCAGTTGGCGCTCTCCTGCTCCAAAATAGACATTGAATCACCACCTCATGCCGCTGTTTGCAGCCTCGGGATCTGCCGGTCCGGGGTGCGGCGCTCTATCTATTATTTTTTTCAAACCGTTCTATCATTTTGTTGAGTTTGGGAATGATTGCATCATTGGTCAGATCAAAATGCACGGGAGTGATGGAGATAAAACCGTCGCGGACCGCCTGCACATCGCTGTTCTCCTCTTCTTCCCCCTTTATTAGCTCGCCGGCCAGCCAGTAGTAGGTCATGCCCCGCGGATCGGTGCGCCGGTCGAAACTGTTCCGGTAGCGCCTGGTACCCAACCGGGTGGCCCTGGTTCCCTTTACCGCGCCGCACCCTGCAGGAACGTTTACATTCAGCAGCGTTCCTGCGGGAAGTCCTTCTTCCATGAGATGCGGTACGAAATCGCGGATAAATTCAGCGGCAAATAAAAAATCTTCGCTGCATCCTTCCCCGATGAGGGAAACCGCCACCGAGGGGATACCCAGAATTATTCCTTCCACAGCGGCGGATACGGTGCCGGAGTAGAGGACATCGGTACCCAGGTTGCTGCCGCGGTTGATTCCCGATATAATTATGTCCGGCTTTTCCTCCAGGAGCGCCTCCACCGCGAGCTTGACGCAGTCGGAAGGAGTGCCGTTTACCGCCCAGCCGGTGAGGGCGGGATTATGCAGAAAGTGCGCCGGCTCCACCCGCAGCGGCCGGTGCATGGTTATGGCATGGCCAACAGCGCTGCGCTCGTGATCCGGGGCGATAATCGTCAGGCAGTAGCCGCCGCTTTCAAAAAGCGCCTGGCTCAGCCGCTGGATCCCCTCTGCATAAATACCGTCATCATTGGTAACCAGGGTCTTTATCGACATTACAGCCCTCTCTGCGTGCCCCTACCGGTAAGCCTACCGGCCCGGCCGGCGCATTCTGCGATAATTTTCTCTTCATCTAGCCCTGTCAGGCAACCCTCTTCAAGAAGGATCTCGCCGTCAACGATCACAAAACGTGTATCTGCCGCCGCTGCCGCGTAGACCACGTGTGCCTGCGGATCAAACAGCGGCGTCGCCTGCGGCGCTTTCACATTTATGGCAATGAGGTCTGCCTTAAACCCTTCTTTCAGGGCACCCAGATCACTCAGCCCGAGCAGGGCCGCCCCGTTTATGGTGGCCATCTGCAGCGCCTCTTTCGCGGGGATCAATGTGGGCGATGCGGCGCTCCCCTTGGCCAGCAAAGCCGCCAGGCGCATCTCTTCAAGAAGATCGAGGTTGTTGTTGCTCGATGCGCCGTCGGTGCCCAGCCCGACTGTAACCCCCGCTTCCAGCAGCTTTGCCGCAGGGGCAATTCCGCTGCCCAGTTTAAGATTGCTCCCTGGATTGTGGGACACCCCCACGCCCTTTTCAGCCAGAATTTCGATATCCTCTTCATCCAGGTGCACGCAGTGAGCGGCAATGACGCGTCGCTCAAAAAGGCCCAGGCGGTGAAGATGCTGCACCGGTGTGAAGCCGTAATCACGCCGGCAGTCCGCCACCTCTTGCGCGGTTTCGGCAATATGTATTTGCAGCGCGCTTCCCGTCTTGTCCGCCTCATCCATGACCCGGTGCAGAAAATCGGGAGGGCAGGTGTAGGGAGCATGGGGTCCGTAGGCGGCGCTGATGCGCCCGGCGGCGCCTCCATGCCACCTGCGCTGAAAGGCGGACGCTTCCGCCAGAGCGCCCTCTCCCCCGTGGTCAAGCCCGATAAGGCCACGCGAAAGCACAGCGCGCATTCCGCTCTCCTGTACCGCCTCGGCAGCCCGGTCCATGAAAAAATACATATCGGTGAATGTAGTGGTGCCGCCTTTGAGCATCTCGGCAATGGCCAGCAAAGTGCCCCAGTAGATGTCTTCCCCGGTAAGGCTCTCTTCCACAGGCCAGATCTTCTCTTCAAGCCACTGCTGCAGGGGCAGGTCATCGGCATATCCCCGCAGCAGCGTCATTGCTGCGTGGCCGTGCGTGTTGATCAACCCGGGCAAGAGCAGAAGATCGTTCCCCTGGATAATCCGCTCCGCCCCATCTCTTTCGGCATCCCCCAGCCTCTCGCTCACCGCGACGATGCGGTCGCCTTTGATCAGCAGATCACCGGTAAAGCCCCCTGCTCTCTCTTCATCCATTGTGATAATGCGTGCCCCGGTAAAAAGTATGCTTCCCATGTCACTTCCCCCCTGGCCATGGTATTGTGACGAACGGCGGTGAAAGGAGCCGCTGCGGCGTCAGCCGCCCCTGATCGTTCCCGCCAGGCCTGCCTGAACAGGGCAGGTGAAACTGATCAACCATCCGGCTGCTCAGGAGGCCAGGAACCGGCGGCGGAAGGGCAGGCGCAGGATTTTTCCATCTCCAGGCCAGCCGCCGCCTCCATGAGCAGCCTGTCCATGGAGTCCTTGCCCCGCGCCATCTCGTCAAGAACCTCCTGGTGGCTCAGCGGCGTATCCGTAACGCCCGCTGCAAAATTTGTAACGAGCGCGATAGTAGCGTAGCACAGCCCCGCCTCCCGCGCCAGGGCCACCTCGGGCATATTGGTCATTCCCACCAGATCAGCGCCCCAGTGCGCAAAGAGCTTAATTTCCGCCGGGGTCTCAAAACGAGGCCCCTCCGTACAGACGTAGCAGCCTCCGTCAATAAGCGGCTCGCCCAGCTCCCTGGCGGCCTTCAGAATAGCCCGGCGGATCCGGGGACAGTAGGCTACTGTGAGATCAGCATGGACAACCCCCTGACTCCCCCCGGTATAGAACGTCGAGGGTCTTCCCCTGGTGAAATCTATAACCTGGTCTATAACCACCCGGCTGCCCGGAGGCATCTCCAGGCGCATGGAGCCTGTCGCAGCAGTGGAGATTACCGCGTCAACGCCCAGCTCCTTGAGCGCCGCTATATTGGCCCTGTAGTTGACCAGGTGAGGCGGAAGTGTGTGACCGGAACCGTGGCGGTTCAGAAAATAGAGCTCCCGCCCCCTGCAGCTTCCGCGGCACAACCGGATCTCGCCATAACCTGTTTGGACAACAATCTCTTCAGGCTCTTCCAGATAAGGGTTTTCATAAACACCTGTTCCCCCGATAATGGCAATCTTCAGTTTCGACAACCGATCAACCTCCCAATGCTGGAACCGTCACCAGGTTTTTCATCCCTATTTGTTTTCGTGAACCGCTCTGCCAATTCCTGCCCCGGCGCTGCGCGAGAGCATGCATTTCTATTTCGGTTCCATCAACTTGCGGGTGCTGTGGAAGTAACACAAAGCGCGGCTGTCCTGGCCCAGCAGGCGGTACACAATGCCCAGCTCAAAAGCAATAAGCGGTTCATGAGGATTGCTACGGAAGGCTCTTTGCAGCGCCCTCACCGCCTCTTTATGCTGCCCCAGATAACTGTGCGAACGGCCCAAATACAGCTCTATCTCCCAATCCTCCCCCGCCAGGGCGGATGCTTTTTCAAAGGCGGCGACCGCCTCCCCGTATCGCTTCAGGTTATAACATGTTGCCGCCAGATTGAACCAGCCTTCCTTGAGCTCGGGATCCTCTTCAACGGATTTCCTGAAATAATGTTCGGCCTGGCGGTAATCCTCTTTCTGCGTGAGAATAATCCCCAGTGTATTCAGAGCCAGGGCGCGGATATTGCTGTTCTGATCCAGCGCCAGGACAAGTTTCAGCTCCCGGAAGGCCTCCTCGACCTTGCCAAGCTGTGCGCTGGAGAGTCCGAGGCAGATATGCCCCATGATCAGGTTGGGATCGTCCTCCACCACCTTTCTAAATTCCTCCACCGCCTCCTTCAGCATAGCAAGCTCCCAGAAACCGAGACCTCGCCGGAAAGCGCTTACCGCGATTTCACTGATTGGGACCTCTTTTTGCTCCTTCTTCGCAGAAAGGGCGGGCGGCCCCTCTTTTCCTGTGAGCAGCGCCGGAACAGCGCTTTCCACACTTGCTTCGCTGCTCAGTTCGTCAAGATCCTCCAGAAAACCCGGCGGCAGGGTGTCGGGTAAGGACAGCTCAAAACGCTCCTCAATTTCCTTGACCCGCTCTTCGAATTTCAGCCAGTACTGAACACACTGATCCATGGTCTTGCGCAGGGAAAGAAGCGTCTCCATCAGTTTATCGCGCTTAGCCATGCTGATGGGCTCACCCAGTTCTTTTTCAATGGCCTCAAGTGCTTCAAAGACTGCGGTAAAAGTGGCGAACATATCCAACCCCCTGTATGATTGATCCCCGGACTGCCCAACGGGTCCGCCGGCGCGGCACCGGACCCTGTAAAGTAACGATATCAATGGGTTGACGGGGATTTTAAATTAGTTTATACTATTAATTGCCCTGCGGGGCGGCCGTTATTCGGCCGACGTAGCTCAACGGCAGAGCAGCTGATTTGTAATCAGCAGGTTACCAGTTCAAATCTGGTCGTCGGCTCCATCTTTAAATATGGAGAGGTACCCAAGTCGGCCAAAGGGGGCAGACTGTAAATCTGCTGGCATTGCCTTCGCTGGTTCAAATCCAGCCCTCTCCACCACATGAGCCATTAGCTCAGTCGGTAGAGCACCTGACTTTTAATCAGGGTGTCGCAGGTTCGACTCCTGCATGGCTCACCAGTAGAGGACCCCGGAACATCCAGTTTTTCCGGGGTCCTCTCCATCTTCTAACTCATATTGGCAACATCAACATATCCATGTACCTGGTCATCAAAAGCCATGAAATGTTGTAAACAGCCTCGCCTCAACCATTATTTATTAGAAACAAACTTCACCCACCGGGGATGCTTGATGAACATTATTGTTATCCCACCAATACTAAGTAAATCCCAGGTGGACAAACTAACCCGGGACATGACAGGGATCAGGGCTGATCTGAAATACAGCAAAGAAACTGTAGTCAGAATCGTAAATGGCCAGCGCATTTATAATCTATAATTCGGGCCGTTACAGAATCTGCGACACCCTGATTAAAAGTCAGGTGCTACTGTCTGAGAGCCTGAATATATATCTCAAGCACCCACCTGATATTTATGAGCACGATTTCACGGAGGGATTATTCGTAGATGATCTCGTCTTCGGCAAAGGCTTCTTCGGCGTCTGCGATAAAGTTGCGCGCCTGGCGGGCCTTCTTATGCTTAAGGAATTCCCGGTACCATTCGTGTGCCACGATCATGGACATCACTTCATTGCTGCCGGTCCAGATGGATGCCAGGCGAATGTCGCGGCTGATGCGCTCCACCGGCAGGATGTTAGTGTAGCCGATGCCGCCGAGCACCTGCATGGAGTTGTGGACCACCTTCTGACAGGACTCGGTGACAAATTTCTTCGTCTCCGAAACCATCCGCCTGATGCGGCGGTAATCCAGCTTTGCATCAACGGCGCGGGCGGTGGCATAGACCAGGGCCCGCGCGGCATCGAGCAGCATGGCCGCTTCGGCAATCTGGAAGCTGACGCCCTGGAAGCGGTTGATCACCTGGCCAAAGGCCTTGCGCCGCGATGTATAGGAGGTAGCAATCTCCAGCGCCGGCCGCGCCGCCCCGATGGTCATCGCCGCGGTGCCCAGGCGTTCGGGAATCATCATGGTATTGAAAACATCATAAGCCCCGTTAACCTTGCCGACTATATTTTCCCGGGGCACCTGCACATCCCTGAACATGAGGCGGGCTGTCCCCCCGCCGCGGCAACCCATCAATCCATAGAGATATTTCGTTTCCACTCCCTGCCCCCGCTCCACGATAAATGCGGTGATCCCCTCCTGGGGCCTCACATCGGGGTTTGTTACCGCATAGACGAGGAAAAAATCCGCTCCCTCACCGCCGACGATAAAGCGCTTGTTGCCGTTAAGTAAAAAGTAGTTCCCTTTATCCTCCGCCCGGCTCCTGGAGCCGAAGAAGTCGGATCCGCCCGTGGGCTCGGTGAGACATTCGGCAGCAAAAAGCTCGCCCTTGAGCAGCGGACGCACATATTTCTCTTTCTGCTCATCCGTACCGTGTAGAATAATGGCATCGCAGACCAGTTCGGCCCCCACTCCGAATACGCAGGCAAATTCGTATCCCAGCGTACCTACCTCTTCCAGGGCCATGCAGGTGGTAACCCAGTCCATGTCCCGGCCGCCCCACTTCCCGGGGTAGCGAATGCCAAAAAGCGAACGCCTGCCGGCTTCTTTCAAAAATTCCTTGGGGAATTTGATCTCATCGCGATCCATTTCCAGGATCATCTCGCGGGGCACCCATTTGACCAGTTCGCGAACCTCTTCTCTTAACCTTAGCTGCTCCTCTGTAAGCATATAGTCAAACATCGCTTTCTCCCCTTTGCTTTTTCTACTGGCACCATATTAACACAATATGGCTAATATTTCTTTATTTCCGCCGGAGCGGTTCAAAGCAGCACTAAAGTAGCGGGCAGCGCATTCTATTCCTTTACGCAGCGGGCGACATCCTTTACCGGGGCAAGACAGGCTGTGGGGGAGCGTGTCCGGCAGCCCCGGGTTCCTGCCAGATTATGCTATAGTTAAAAATGTCCCGGAGAGACAGAATATATTGAGGAGGTAATACAGATGAAACTTGCGATTGATGAAATCATGCAGAAGGGCAGCAAAACAAGCTGGGGCATGGCCGGATTGGGCCTGGTGTTTACCGGAATGGGCAAAGCGGTGGGCGGCAACCTGGGCGCCGGGTTGATGGGCTTCGGGCTGGCCCACGTGATTCTGGGGCTGGCGGATATATTCAAAGAGACGGCCCAAAATTAGCCTGCCCGGTCGGGGCCAACTTTTCATGCTACTTCTCCGGAGAAAGCCAGTGGACCATACCGCAGATCTCGCATCTGCCGATGCCGTAAAACTCTCCCGAGGGCCCTTCAATGCGCTTCAAGGAGACCGGGCCGGCTTCACTCAAGCCCCGGTGGGTGCAGATCACCTCATCCCGGGGTTCGGGCGCAGGACCGTGATAGCGCCAATCAGCAGTGTTGGTTGTATAGCGCTCCGCCGCCGCTTTCTGAAGCAGCCAGTCCGGCGGGTCCGGCAGATCCCAAGATAACATTGAATATTCCCCCTTGCCAATCACTTTATATTAAATTCTTCGTCATTGCCCTTTTTCCTGCAAAAAAAGAAGGGGCTTGCGTTTCCCCTTCACAAAATATCCAAATAAATACCGCACCGGGGAGCTAGCTGCGCGTCCCCACCCTCTCCACGGAGAGCCTCTTCGAAAAAGCCCGGTATTCTTCCAGGATTCCGGCGGGAAGCCTCTCCCCAAATTGCTCAAAGAACCTGCGGTGGCCGGCCAGCTCCTCCAGCCAATCGACGGGATCAATATGGAAAAGCATCTTAACAGCCTCCGGGGAGATCTCCAGGCCGGTGAGATCCAGCTCTTCCCCGGCCGGTATAAAGCCGATCGGGGTCTCCACCGCGGAAGCCCGGCCGTGGGATCGCTCGATGATCCAGTTCAAAACCCTTAAGTTTTCACCGAATCCCGGCCATATATAGCTACCTTTTTTATCTTTTCTAAACCAGTTTACATGGAATATACCCGGCGGTTTTTCCATGTTTTCTTCAAAATCAAGCCAGTGCCGGAAATAATCGGCCATATTGTAGCCGCAGAAGGGCAGCATGGCCATGGGATCACGGCGCACCTTACCCTGCTTGCCGTACTGTGCCGCGGTGATCTCTGAAGCCATCGTGGCTCCAGTATAGACCCCGTGGCGCCAGTTGAAGGTTTCGTAGACCAGCGGTGCAAGACGGGACCTCCGGCCGCCGAAAACGATAGCCGTAAGCGGTACGCCCCGTGGATTGCTCCATTCCGGTGAAATTGTGGGGCATTGGGAGGCGGGGGCCGTGAAACGCGAGTTGGGATGGGAGCCCGGAACAGGTTCCCCTGATTCATCAACCAGACCCGGTTTCCAGGGACGGCCGTCCCAGGCAGTTCCCCGGGCAGGCGGCTCCCCTTCCCCATGTTCCCACCAGACATCTCCATCCGCTGTTTGCAGAACATTGGTAAAGATAGTATTCCGCCGGACCATGGCCAGGGCATTGGGATTGGAGCTCGCGTTCGTCCCGGGGGCAACGCCAAAAAATCCTGTTTCCGGGTTGACCGCCCAGAGACGGCCGTCCTCGCCGGTCCGGATCCACGCGATATCGTCACCGACAGTCCACACCTTGTAGCCCTGCTTCCGGAAATGTTCCGGCGGTATGAGCATGGCCAGGTTGGTCTTGCCGCAGGCGCTGGGAAAGGCGGCGGCGATGTAATCGATCCTGCCCCGGGGATCCTCTATCCCCATGATCAGCATGTGCTCGGCCAACCATCCCTCATTGCGCCCGAACCAGCTGGCAATGCGCAGGGCCAGGCATTTTTTACCAAGCAGCACATTTCCGCCGTACCCGGAATTTACACTCCAGATGGTGTTATCCTCGGGAAATTGCAAGATAAGCCTTCTATCCAGGCTCAGATCGGCTTTGCTGTGCAGTCCCCTGGTAAAATCATCACTCTCTCCCAACTGCTCCAGAACATCGCTCCCGGCCCTGGTCATGATCAGCATATTCAGGACTACATAGATACTGTCCGTCAGCTCTATGCCTATTTTTGTAAAGGGGGAACCCAGCGGCCCCATGGCAAAGGGGATCACATACATGGTTCTGCCCTTCATTGATCCCTTGAAATACGTTCCCGCTTTGCGGTAGGCCTCCGCCGGGTCCATCCAGTTGTTGGTCGGGCCGGCGTCTTCCTTTTTTGAGGTACATATGTACGTCAGATTCTCTGTCCGGGCCACATCATTTTTTGCAGTGCGGTGATAGAGGCAGCCGGGCCATTTCTTTTCATCCAGGGCAATCATCTCGCCCGTTGCCGCAGCCTCCCTTTCAAGTGCCTTTTTCTGCCCATCGGACCCGTCAATCCAGACAATGCTGTCCGGCCGGCAAAGCTCGGCCATTTCGGCGATCCACTGCTGCAGTGTTCTGTTTTCAATCATTTCAACACACCCTTTATCTTGATCATGTTTTTAACATGTATCTTGCACTGGTACAATGAATATTGCCCCATCTTCTTTATTTCCTATATGTATACAACAGAGGCCGTTTAAAGGTTCCACAAAAAAGCGTAATTATAACCGGGCAAAAAAGATCCTTTTAAGGATTGATTATACTTCAAAAGAGTGAAAAGTAAAAGCCCCAGATCTGGGAACCCCAGAAAACAACAATAATGTAGGAGAGAAATATAAAGGGCCCGAAGGGCAAAGCTGTTTTGCCATTCTTTTTTCTGAAGAAAATAAGCGCAATGCCTGCCGCCGCTCCGATGAAGACCGCCAGAATAAATATCAGGATCAGGTCGAGCCATCCGGCCAGGAATCCGAGAACAGCCAGAAGCTTCACATCGCCCCCCCCCATGCCTCCCCGGCTCGCCAGTGCGATGAGCAGGGTAACACCGCCCCCGGCCAGCAGGCCCAGGGCGGCATCGGTCCAGCTAAGGGCGGGGACGGCTATCTGCCGGAGCAGGGCCCAGATAAAAATGGCGCCGACAAAAGCATTGGGGATTTTCTTGATCTCCAGATCAATGGCCGAGACGATTAGAAGGGCGGAGAACAGCGGAATATATATTAAAAGTTCCAGGGATAGGCCGAAGCGCCAGAGAGCGGCGGTGAACAGCAGGGCGCTTAAAAGCTCCACAGCCGTGTAGCGAAATGAGATTTTGGTTCCGCAGTGGCGGCAGCGACCCCGCAAAAGTATATAGCTGAAAACCGGGATAAGATCGGCAGCCTGCAGAGGGGTTTTGCAATTAGGGCAGTATGAGCGCGGGCTGATAATGGAGATTCCCTTTTGATAGCGGTAGATCACCACATTATAAAAGCTTCCGAACAGCAGGCCCAGCAGGCCCGCACATGGATAAAGAAGTGGCTCCGTTCCCATCCTTTTTCCCTCCCTTTGCCCCGTCATCGCGCGGGCGGAAAGCACTGCCCGCCCGCAGGCGCAGGCATTTTTTTTCATCAGTTCGCTGCAGCAGCATCTTTTACAGGTTGTTGCTGAGGTAGTATTCCCGTATATTCCTGTCGCGGTGGAATATGCTTGCAATGAGGGCCACCCGGATATACATGCCGTTTCTCACCTGTCTCCAGTATGCCGCACGGGGATCGCTGTCCACCTCCGTTGCAATCTCCTGGCGACGGGGCAGCGGGTGCATGATAATTCCGTCCGATTTCAGCAGGTCAAGATGGCGCTCCTTGAAGGAGTAGCGATTGATGTCGATATCCACATGGCCCCCCTCCTCCTGGTCCCACTCATCCTGCAGGCGGGTCATGTAAATTGCATCCACCTCGGGAACGACCTTCTCGAAATCATCCGTAATCTCGTACGCTGTTTTCTGCTGTTCTAGAATAGCGATAATATCCTCGCCAATCTGGTATTCGGGCGGAGCCACAAAATAGAGCTTCATCTCCTGGAAGTGCGTGAGCAGTTTGGCCAGCGAGCGGACGGTCCTGCCGCGGCGCAGATCACCGGCAAAGGCGATCTTCTTCCCGTCGATTCCGCCGCGGTGCGTAAAGCTGCGTCGCAGGGTATAGATATCGAGCAGCGCCTGCGTCGGGTGCTGGTCTTTCCCTGAACCGGCATTGATCACCGGCACGGGGTGATCTGTTTTGTTGAGCAGGTAGGCAATTTTTTCGGCAAAATTCGCCTGCGGGTGGCGCATGATAATGAGATCGAAATAAAGCGAGAATATGCGCACCGTATCTTCTTCCGATTCTCCTTTTATTTCTGAGGAGGTCTTCGGATCGCGCACCTCGGCGCACTTTATCCCCAGCATCTGGCAGGCACTGTAAAAGGAAAGAAAGGTCCTGGTTGAGGATTGCACAAAGTAAAGCATGGCCCGCTTGTGGTTAAGGGTTGAGGCAAGGTACTCCATGCCGGCCTTGGTCCGGGAGATCTCTCTGATCCTGTCGGCCAGATCGCAGATTTCCTCCAAAAATTTGCGATCAAACTGTTCTACATTGATGCAGTAAAATATTTTTTCCTTCACTGTGCTTCCTCCTTGAAGTTAATTGCCCCGGCCGATTCACCTTTCAGCCGTTTAATCCTGCTGTCCCGGCGCCTTTCCTGCCGGCTCCAGGCAAGGGCGTCAAGGGAGGGGCGACAAATATTACCTCTACTATTTTCCCTTTATTATTGTATAATGTAAAGGGAACATATGTTCGCCGGAGGGAGGACGGTGCAGTGACCGGGCAAAAAGCAATTCTTCTCGCCGATGCCGAATCCTTCTATGCCAGCGTGGAGACGGTCCGAAACCCCTCTCTGCGCGGCAAGCCTGTTGCCGTCTGCGGCGATCCCGCCCTGAGACATGGAATCGTCCTTGCCGCCAGCAGGGAGGCAAAGGCCTGCGGGGTCAAAGCCGGACAGCCGGCCTGGGAATGCCGGCGCTACTGTCCCGAGGTGATCTTTGTCCGGCCTCACATGAAGAGATACCTCGAGTACTCTCTGCAGATGACCCGGATTTTTGAGCAGTTCACGGATCGCGTGGTTCCCTATTCCATTGACGAGCAATTTCTCGATCTGAGCGGCTGTGAGCGCCTTTGGGGCGATCCTCGCGAAGCGGCCCGCCTCATTCTCCGGCAGGTTTGGGAGGAAACAGGGATCCGCTGCCGCGTCGGCCTGGGCGAAAACCCGCTCCAGGCGAAAATGGCCTGCGACCGTTTTGCCAAAAGGAGGGCGGATGCTTTTTTTGAGTTGAACAGCGCCAACTATGCGGTCCATGTCTGGTCTCTGCCCATCGGCGATCTTTTCGGCGTGGGCATGCGCATGGAGGAGCACCTGCACCGCATGGCCGTTCGCACCATCGGGCACCTGGCCCGGCTGCCCCGCGAGATTCCTACCCGGCGCTGGGGCATTAACGGCCTGCTGCTCTGGCTGAACGCCCGGGGCATCGACTACTCCACCTTGCAGCCGGACACACCGGCGGCCCGGAAAGGAATCGGCCACTGCGCCACCCTGCCCAGGGATTACGCTGCAAGCCGGGAGATCGAGACAGTCCTGCTGGAGCTCACCGAAGAGGTCTGCTTCCGGGCCCGCACCCTGGGAAAGATGGGAACGACAGTCCATGTCTATTGCCGCGGCGCCGATTTTGATCGCCCCTCGGGCTTCTCCCGACAGAAAAAGCTGCCCGAACCGGCTGCCGCCGCAGCGGGGATCTATCCCGCAGCCCGGCTGCTCTTTCAGCGCCACTGGGACGGGCGTCCGGTGCGGGCGCTGGGCATCAGCCTCGGCGGACTGACGGACAACTGCGCTTGCCAGCTCTCCCTTTTCAACGACCTCCGGGTCGCTGATTCGCTCAGCGCTGCGGCGGATAAGATCAGGGAGCGCTTCGGCTCCACCGCCCTTTTCAAGGCAGTCTCGCTGACTGCGGGAGGACAGCTCTTCACCCGCGCCGGCATGATCGGGGGACACCAGAGTTGAAGAAAAAACTTTATCACCAATTTGCCTGCAGTTGCCTGATGCTGCCCGAGCACCGGACCCGGCTGGAGCGCCGCCGCCGGAAGAGGGCATCAGGGGCGGCGCGCCGCCGCCCCTCCTTTGACGAGCAGCAGCAGGAGCAGTTTCAGCGTCTCGCGGAGCAATCCATGCGCTCGGGCCTGCTCCTGAAGGCGGAGTACATCGACAGCAGCAGCCGCCATACCCTCACCGGGGTGATCGCCGGGCTGCAGAGCGCCCCGGGTAAAATCCGCTTTCAACAGGCAGGGGACGGCGGGATAATCACCCTGGATGCGGCCGGGATAGTCCAACTGGGGGCCGCCCCCCCGGAGAATTAATCGAGGTAGTGCCGGGCAAATCGTCGGCCGCCGCAGCGGCGGGCAGAGTAGCGCCCGTTTTCACCATATCCTTTTTGGCAAAAAGATCCCTCTACTGATTGCTCTCTTCAGAAAGCGGCGGAGCGCGGCTTTAAAGAGGCGCCTGGTGTAGGGAACGAGCAGGAGCAGGCCTCCCAGATCGGTAATCAGGCCCGGGATGATGAAAAAGATTCCTCCCAGCAGCACGCAAAAAGCATCAAAAAGCTTCTCGCCCGGGATGATGCCCTGGCCGATGTCCGCGCGGATCCGGGAAAACAGGTGGAGCCCCTGGGAGCGTACCAGCAAGACGCCCAGTAAACCGGTGCCCAGAACAAGCAGAACCGTGGGACCGCTGCCGATTATCTTGCCGGTCTCGATGAGAAGCCACAGCTCGGCCAGGGGGAGCAGGGCTATAAGCAGAAAGAGCCTGTTCATCTGTGAATTCTCCGCGGACATCAGCCAATGTTATTATCCAGATGTTTTATTCTCTCCCTTAC
Organism: uncultured Syntrophomonadaceae bacterium; assembly: GCA_964441025.1. Classification (GTDB taxonomy): domain Bacteria; phylum Bacillota; class Dethiobacteria; order DTU022; family DTU022; genus JAAZIN01. The sequence goes on along the minus strand of CAYTXG010000020.1, from coordinate 9,709 downwards.
AGCCCCCATTATCACTTTCCCCGCACTCATGCAGATAAAGGTTAAACAGGAGCCCCCCCTTTGTCCCCTGCTTTTCACGGGCGATCTCAATTTGCGAAAAAAAACTGTTCCCGGGCGTCCCCCTGATAATCGCTGTAAAAGAGGGCATCTCGTCAAGCTCCAGCTGTAAACGGTCCCCCGACCAGCTCACCCCCGGGCGGCTGGTAAGCTCTTTTTTAAGCAGGCGGTTAAAAAGGGGGCTGAGAAGGCGGGGCTGCATCTCCAGGTTAAGCCTGATACCGGCCCGGTGGGCGGAGGGTTCAAAAACAAACTCCACCAGGCGCGCAGCGGCAAATCCCCTGAAGCGAATGAGACTGCGCCGTCCGGCCGTCCAGACCACGATATGGCTGTCCACAATCCGGAAGGAAATCTCCTTGATGAAGCGGTAGCGCTCTTTGATCAAAGGAGCCGCCAGCCTGTTCAGCAGGCCGGCGGTAACCAAAAACTGGCCGATGAATATTGTCATGGCTCCCCTTGCAAATCCTGCCCCCGGACTATCCCTCTCCCTTTAAAACAGCGTTGATTACCGGCAGGGCCTTCTCCACCTGGGCACGCGAAACATCTTTATGGGTGACAAAGCGAATCTGGCGGCTGCCGAAGGAGCCGGCCAGAATGCCTCTTTCCTGCAGGGCGGCGCTTAACTCCGCCGCCTTCATTTTTTTCAACACCGCTACAACAATATTTGTATCAACAAGCCCGGGGTTCAACTCTATTCCCGGCATCGCCGCCAGCCCTTCAGCCAAATACCTGGCATTGGCGTGGTCTTCGACAAGGCGATCCACCATTTTCTGCAGCGCAACAATCCCCGGGGCGGCTATGATCCCGGCCTGGCGCATCCCGCCGCCAAGGCGTTTGCGCCAGCGGCGTACCCGTGCGATCCATCGGCGCGGCCCGGCGATAAGTGAACCCACGGGAGCGGCCAACCCTTTGGAAAGGCAGATCTGGACAGTATCTGCGCAGGAGGCAAACTTGCGCGCCGGCAATCCCGCAGCAACTGCGGCATTGAACAGGCGCGCCCCGTCGAGATGCACCGGAATGGCGCGCTCTCGTGCCACCTCATATATTCTTTCCATTTTTTCCAGGGGTATGACCGCCCCTCCGGCGCGGTTGTGCGTGTTTTCCAGGCAGATCAGGGATGTAGGTGGAAAATGGATATCCTCATCGCGAATCGCATCTCTGACCCCGGCAGCGTCAGGAGCACCTCTTTCACCGCTGAGGGTGCGAAATTGCACGCCGGCCAGCGCCGCCGCCGCTCCCGCCTCGTAGTAAAATATATGCGCCTCCTCCTCGATGATCACCTCGCTGCCCGGGGGACAGTGGGCAAGTATGGAAACCTGGTTCCCCTGGGTGCCGCTTGTCACCAGGAGAGCCTCTTCTTTCCCCAGCATTTCAGCAGCCAGCTCCTGCAGCCGGTTAACGGTGGGGTCCTCACCGTACACATCGTCGCCCAGCTCCGCCTCCGCCATTGCCCTTCGCATCTCTTCAGTGGGTTGCGTTATCGTATCGCTCCGCAGATCAATCATGGTTCAGCCTCCGCTAACAGTTTGCTCTTATTTTACCACAGTGTCTCAAAACAAACAGGCCGCCGCGCCCGGCCGGCACACGGCAAGGGGCGCTGTAAAAAGAAGCCCTCCTTTTGGGGGGCTTCTTCGCTGCCTTAAAACCGGGAGAGCAGATCGGAGAGGGTAGGCCGGCCCAGCTCCTGCAGCTCATATTTTACCCGCAGGGCCGGCTTTCCAATATCTATTATCCGGCGCAGGTCAATGGGGGTGGCGATGACCACCAGTTCGGCGCCGGAGCGATTGATGGTCAGCCCCAGATCGCGCACCTGCTGCTCTCCGTAACCCATGGCCGGCAAATAGGTTCCTATATGCGGGTAGTTTTCAAATACCTCTTTTATCGTGCCCACTGCGAAGGGCCGCGGGTCCACCAGTTCGGCGGCGCCGAATTTCTTGGCTGCAATTACTCCGGCGCCGTAGGACATCTCCCCGTGTGTCAGCGTGGGCCCGTCTTCAACAACTAGGACACGCTTTCCCCTGATCCCGTTTTTACCTTCAATGAAAATGGGTGAGGCGGCTTCGATAATCACAGCCTTGCTGTTGACCCGCTGTATGTTTTCCAGGACTGTACCGATATCGTGAAAGCTGGCGGTCTCCTCCTTGTTGATCACAACAACATCGGCAAGGCGCAGATTTGTCTCGCCCGGGTGGTAGGTCAGTTCATGGCCTGGACGGTGCGGATCCACCAGGGTGATGTAAAGATCGGCCCGGTAAAAGGAGAAATCGTTGTTTCCCCCATCCCAGACAATCACATCGGCCTCCTGCTCCGCCTGCTCCAGGATCCGGCCGTAGTCCACCCCGGCGTAGACCACCACCCCGCAGTCAATATGGGGTTCGTACTCTTCTCGCTCCTCGATGGTGCACTTGTGGCTGTCCAGATCCTCATAGCTGCCGTAGCGCTGGCAGGCCTGCGCGGCCAGATCCCCGTAGGGCATGGGATGGCGCACCACGACCACCTTTCTCCCCTTTTCTTTCAATAGTTCACATATCCGCCGCGTGGTCTGGCTCTTCCCCACTCCGGTGCGGACTGCGGTCACGGCGACAACAGGCTTGCAAGATTTGAGCATTGTTGAGTCCGGCCCGAGCAGTTTGAAGTCCGCCCCGGCCGCCATCACCTCTGAAGCCTTGGACATAACATAGTTGTGGGTCACATCGCTGTAAGCAAATAAAACCTCTCTGACCCCGTTGTCCTTGATCAGCCTGATCAGATCATCTTCCGGGTAGATGGGGATTCCTTCGGGGTAAAGCGAACCTGCAAGGGAGGCAGGATAGAGCCTCCCTGCAATATCTGGAATCTGGGCAGCGGTGAAAGCGATCACACGGTAATGGGGATTGTTCCTGAAAAACAGGTTGTAATTATGAAAATCGCGCCCGGCGGCGCCCATAATGATCACATTAATATCCCGATCCATCGTCGGCACTCCTTTGATTTTTGGTTTTTTTAGATAACCAGCGCCAGAATTGCCTTCTGCACATGAAGGCGGTTTTCGGCTTCATCAAAGACGATGGATCGTCGGTCCTCAATCACTTCATCGGTTATTTCTTCACCCCGGTGAGCGGGCAGGCAGTGCATAACCAGGGTATCGGTTTTGGCTTTATCCAGAAGCGCCCTGTTAACCTGGTACGGGGCGAAGATCTTTACCCGTTCGGCATGCTCCTCTTCCTGGCCCATGCTGGCCCAGACATCTGTATAGATAATATCGGCGTTCTGTACAGCCGCTGCGGGATCATGATTTATCTCAATGGCTGCACCGCTTTCCGCAGCATCCGCTTCAGCCAGAACGGTCACTTCGGGATCGGGTGTATAACCCGGCGGGCAGCAGATGGTCACATCCATCCCCACTTTGGCCCCGCCGTACATGAGTGAATGGGCCATATTGTTGCCGTCGCCGACATAAGCCAGCTTCAGGCCGGCCAGGGCGCCCTTTTTCTCTTCAATGGTCAGCAGGTCGGCCAGGACCTGGCAGGGATGCAGCAGATCGGTAAGCCCGTTGATGATGGGTATGTCGCTGTAAGCGGCCAGATCAACCACATCCTGGTGGTCATACGTGCGGATCATCAGCGCGTCAAGGTAACGGCTCAACACCCTGGCGGTGTCGGGTATGGTCTCGCCGCGCTTCAGCTGGAGATCGACGGCGCTGAGAAAGAGGGCATAACCGCCCAGCTGCCACATGGCTACCTCAAAAGAGATCCTTGTACGGGTGGAAGACTTCTGAAAGATCATCCCCAGGGTTTTTCCCCTGAGCGGTTGAAAGATCTCTCCCACCTGATTCTTCATCTTGAAAATCTTCGCCGTATCCAGGATTTGCCGGACCTCTTCCCGGGCCAGCTCATTGATCGATAGGATATCCTTGCCTTTCATCAGGACCGCCATGCCTAACCCCCAAGAAATTCATACTTCAGGATAAAAAAGGTCTTCCCTGTATTCTTGATCCGGGCTAATTATTCCTTCTTCACCGTAAGTAATAATTTTTACAATGTATTTACATATATTTGACATTAATTTTGCATTTATATGATTTACTGGGATAAAATAAGCAACCCAGCGGAGGATTCTATGTTCAGCCCCATCATCTGTGCCGTGCAGTATATTGTTTTTGCTTTTGCGGTCTATTATCTGCTGCTGGCGCTTGCCGGCCTCTTTAGCAGGCGCCCCGTCAAATGTCATCCCCCACGATGCCGTTTCGCAATAATCGTTCCGGCACATAATGAAACGCCGGTGCTCGGCAGATTGATAGACAACCTCCTGGAACTTGACTATCCCCGGGAACTGTACGACATCTTTATCATTGCCGATAATTGCAGCGATCATACCGCCCTGTTGGCTCGGAGCTTCGGAGTTGCGGTATGGGAGCGCTTCAGCCGCAGCCGAAGGGGAAAAGGTTTTGCCCTTGAAGACGCCCTGAAGCGTATGGGGCTAACAGGCGTGAAAGGCAGCGCCCGTTATGACGCCGCTGTATTTTTTGATGCCGACAACCTGGTGGATTCTAATTTCCTCAGAGTCATGAACAATCGTCTCCTCAATGGGGAGAAACTGATCCAGTGTTTTATCGATTCCAAAAACCCAAACGATAACTGGGTCACCGCCGCCTACAGCCTTACTTTCTGGTACAACAACCGGTTTTTGCTCCTGGCCCGCTACAACCTGGGTTTGAGCGCCGCCCTGGCCGGCACGGGAGTGTGCATCTCTGGAGAGGTACTCCGTGAAATCGGCTGGTCAACCGCCACCCTGACGGAGGATCTGGAATACTCCATGCAGGCGCTGCTGAGGGGATACCGGACCTCATTTGCCCTGGAAACCCGGGTTTACGATGAAAAACCGCTTCACTTTCTTCTCTCCTGCCGCCAGCGGCTGCGCTGGGCCAGGGGGCAGATCAATGTCGCCCTTCGCTACGCGCCAAAACTCCTGGGCACAGGGCTGTGCAGTGGCAGTGTTGCCCAAATTGAGGGCGGTCTCCGCCTGATGCAGCTTTTTGTCATCGCTGCCGGGGCCCTGCTGGGGCTGCTGGGCGTGCTCTTTCCGGAAATAGGCGCCGGTTCGCCCTGCGCCTACCTGAGCGCCCACTATCCATATGCAGGCGCCGGACTCGTGGCCGTTCCCTACCTCCTGCCCCTCCTGACCATGGCCCTTGATAGTCTGCCGCGGAAACCCTTTATATTCTACCCATTGTATCCTCTCTTCTGCATGACCTGGCTGCTGATCATTTTTTGCGCCCTTTTCACCCCCGCCAACAGCAGCTGGATGTCCACCCGGCACTCCAGGGCGCTGAACCACTGCGAGCTGTGCTGCATGGGCTCATACAGAAGGCGTTCCTCCGGCATCCCCCTGAGCGCCTCGCCGGATCGGATCAGATAAATATAAGGCAAAGGCCCCGGTAATCTGTTAATATTATTTAAAAGGAATGCGACCGAGGTGCCCTGTATGACTGAAATCCTGGTAATCGAAGATGACCGCCATATTCTCGCGCTTCTTAGAACCTGCCTGACCCGGGAGGGTTACAATGTAACCGTGGAGGAAAACGGTTTAAACGGGCTCTCCCGCGCCCTTAAGGGAACATTCGATCTGATTATCCTGGATCTGATGCTGCCTGGAAAAGACGGCTTCGAGATCTGCCGCGAGCTTAACGCTGCCGGCACAGGTACGCCTATTCTCATTCTCACAGCCCGGAGCGATGAAATTGACAGGGTGCTGGGGCTTAAACTTGGCGCCGACGATTACGTGGTCAAACCCTTCAGCCTGCGGGAGCTAACAGCGCGGGTGGAGGCAATACTGCGCAGGGTAAGCAGGAGCGCCACAGAAAAGCGCCCTTTTTTGCAGGCCCCGGGTATAGAGATCAACCTCGAAAACAGGAGGGTGGACATAAGCGGCAGGGGGAATGTAATACTTACGCCAAAAGAGTTTGACCTGCTCTACCTGCTGGCCTGCCGCCCCGGCCGCATCTACAGCCGGGAAGAGTTGATGCAGCTGGTCTGGGGTTATGATTACACCGGCGCCAGCCGCACTGTTGATGAGCATATCAAGAATCTGCGGCAAAAACTGAAGGAAGGCGGCGCGGCGGAGCAGTATATCCATACGGTATGGGGTGTCGGCTACAAATTCGAACATCAGGATGGGATTCGATGAGGCTGCTTTCGCCTAAAAGAATTTTCACCAGGCTGCTGATCAGTTATCTGGTCGTCACCCTGGCTGTAATGAGCGTGATCACAATTGTTTTTGTCACCCTCATGCAGAAATATTTTTTTAGCGTCGAGGGTTTTCAGCTGGAAAGCCAGGGTGAAAAAGCAGCCTCCCTTCTGGAAAAACCCCTTTTGGAAAACGATCTGCCCTCGCTGACCCATCTTGCCGGCACAATTGCATTCACCTATGATGTCTATCTTTGGGTCATAGACGACAGGGGCTCTATTCTCACCGTAGCCGGTGACAATCCGCAAAAGCTTGGCCTTCAAGTTGAACAGACAGATATTGCCCATGTTCTGGCGGGCAATTACATCACCAAGCAGATCACCGGTCCCGATTACAATAGCCTAATCCATATGACCCCCCTTTACGAGAATTCCCCGGGCAGTGATGAGGGTAATATGGGGGGCGAGCAGGAGAAAGATAGAGGGCCGGTGGTGGGCGCACTGGCCATAAGCCACCCCCTCTGGCCCGTCACTGTGACTATTGCCGGTTTAAAAAGGCTGGTTCTCTATGCCGCCGTCGGCGCTACTTTTCTTGCTCTTTTACTGGGTTACACCCTTTCCCGAAAGATAGCACAGCCCCTTGAGGACATGAGTCGCGTCGCCCTGGCCGTCTCCAGGGGCGACTATCAGAACCGGATCAGCTACCACTCCGACGACGAGCTTGGCCGGCTGGCCGATACGCTGAATTTTGCGATTGAGCAGGTGGGGGCAACTATTGAACAGCAGCACCGGTTGGTCAGGCTGCAGCAGGAATTTATATCCGACATCTCGCATGAACTGCGGGCTCCCCTGACCTCGCTGCAGGGTTTTCTGGAGCTGCTCAGGGAGGGCAGCTGCACCGCTGAAGAAACAGCCGCTTTTTTGGAAATCATGCACAAGGATACTATATTTCTCGGCCGTCTGGTCAAGGATCTGCTGGATCTTACCAACCTGGAATCCCGGGGCATCACCCTTGAAAAAAGAAGGCTTCAACCTGAGAGAGCGGTACAGCGCTCCCTGCAGCACCTGCATTATGCCGCTACCGCCAAAAACATCACGCTTACCCTGCATGTAGAGGAGGAGGTGCCTGATATCGATGGCGATGAGATGCGGCTCCACCAGGTCCTGGTTAACCTGGTGGAAAACGCAATCCGCTGCAGCCCTTCAGGCTCCGAAATAACGCTTACCCTGCAGGGGGCAGGAAAGGGAGCGCTGCTCAAAGTTGCCGATGAAGGGCCCGGCATCGCTGAAGCGGAGCTGCCCCTGATCTGGAACCGTTTTTACAAGGTGGATAAGGCGCGGACCCGCATTGATGCCGGAACAGGCCTGGGTCTGGCCATTGTCAAGCAGATCGTTGAGCTGCACGGCGGCAGGGTTTCGGCGCACAGCAAGCCGGGAAGGGGCGCTGTATTCAGCATCTGGCTTGCCCAAAGCGTCATGGCAGGGGAAAAGGACCTGTAGCCTATACATTCCCCCGGTTCTTGCGGTTGGACGGTCCATAACCCGCCGCGTACTTTCTGAAGCCTGCCGTCCGGGATGCCGGCCGGGAGCGCTAACAGATATGCACCACCTGCATTTCGGCTTTTTTGAAGATTGCGGCCACACCGTCAACGTCTACTGTATCAAGACGCAGAATAAGGTAAACCCGGTTGTCGGCAAAACGCTGTACAATGGTGGAAATAATATTGATCCCCGCTGCGCCCACCACTTCCGCAACATGTTTCAGCACACCCACCTGATCCTCCACCGGCAGCGTCACCCGCACACTGGGGTGCTTCAAAGCGAGCACATCAATAAAGGCCTTGAAGATATCGCTTTCGGTAATGAGCCCCACCAGCTGGTTATCCCCGAGTACCGGCAGGGTGCCGATCTTCTTCTCCTGCATGATCAGCGCCGCCTCCTCGAGGATCGTCCCGGGTGTGACTGTAAACACCTCTTTTGTCATTATATCCTTGATCTTTATTTTGGGGAAAAGATAATTTACCTCCCATATCGAAAGACTGGTTGCAGGGGATGGTGAGGCCTTCATCAGATCCTGCTCGGTAACCAACCCCACGAGATCCCCTTTGGAAACCACCGGTAGCCGGCGGATGGAGTGCTCTTTCATCAAATTGAGAGCATCACCCAATGTACTTTCAGGAGCCACCGTTATGGGATTTACAGACATATAATCCTGGACAAACATAGAATATCCCCCCCGCAGCAAATATTTCGGTTCTCCTTAATTCTGTTTTCTGCAAAGAGGTGCAAAATCCTCTCCCGGAAATATAATGGCAGAAAACCCTACCCGGAGAGTCTTCTGCCGGTAGATGCCGGTGCCGCTCCGTCCTGCTGCCCGGGCTGCACCGGAGTACACTATTCTCCTGTCACTATCACCTGTATGCCCAATTCACCATTGTTGCGGTCGTAGCTCGTCATCACCAGCAGCTCACCGTCCTTGCCAGCGTTGTAGCCCAGAGAATCTGCGTCCGTATACTCCCCTGCTTGCAAGACAAAGCCCGCATCTTTCAGCACCTCAACATATTGCCGGTAATCATCTTCTTCCACATCTTCCAAGTGCAGCCAGCAGTTATCCTCCGCATTCATTGATGTCTCGAGCCTGCCCCCATCGAACCGCGGGATCCGGGACGCCGCCCCCTCTTCAGGCCACTCGACGCCGCCCGTGGTCCATTTCGCGCCGTCATCGCCCGTGACCGTGATCTTGCCGTCTTCAATATCAACATCTACGTCCTCTCCAATTACCTTCTCCATAATGCCCTCACTGATTTTATCCGTGATCTTTTCGGCTACCTTCTTCTTGATGATGCCGCAACCGGTCAGGGGCAGCAGCAGGAGCAGGGCGGCCACAACAACCAACACTCTTTTCATCTTTTCGCTCACCTCGATTTTTAGTAATACTCCCTGTGAATAATCATACTCAAATCTACCTATATTGTCAAATCTACCCAAGTATAAATCACCCTGGGGGTGATTTTTGGGGATAGATGCGGTCGGCAATGTCAACCTCTTTTCGGTACAGGGTGGCGCAGCCAGATGTGCAAAGTTGGGGTACAGGATAGAGAAAGATGACGGCGAAAAAGGCATAGCTACAGAGGCTGTTCGGATTTCGCTGAAACTGGGAGCTAAAAAGCATAATCTCGAAAATATCATCGCAGGTACATCAACAGAGAATGTTGCATCTCAAAGAGTACTGGAGTAAAATGGCTTCTCATTGATCGAAGTAAGAAAGAAATGGATCGATAGTTTGACTTACACCAAAATTTTGAGCGATCCTGACGGCAGCTTCATAGACACGTGATGAATAACCGCAAGAAAGAACCGTCACCCTGGTCTGATGGCACCTCGCAAAGTCCCTGTCCCTGTTGCCGGCTAGAGGATCTTTTTGCTCACATAAGGCGAGGTGAAAGCCCGCAGCAGGGCGCTGTAGTTGAGTTTGAACTCAAGGATAT
>CAYTXG010000019.1:0-31677 GCA_964441025.1 uncultured Syntrophomonadaceae bacterium | reverse complement strand
TGCAGTCACTTCTGGACGGAAAGTACCGTCCACAGCCCGTTCGCAGGGTAGAAATACCCAAAGATAACGGGAAAACCAGAAAGCTGGGGATACCTACTGTGGTGGACAGACTTATCCAACAGGCCATCTGTCAGCGTTTAACCCCAATCTTCGAGAAGCAGTTTTCAGACAACAGCTTTGGATTCCGGCCGAAAAGGAGCGCTCACGATGCGCTCAGAAGATGCCAGGCAAACATCACAGAAGGCTACAGATATGTGGTGGACATGGACTTCGAGAAGTACTTCGACACGGTTAACCAGAGCAAACTCATCCAGGTGCTTTCCGAAACGATCAAAGATGGACGAGTGATCTCGCTCATCCATAAATTCCTGAAAGCAGGGGTCATGGTGGGCGGAATGTTTGAAGACAGCCCCGAAGGGGTGCCCCAGGGCGGGCCGCTCAGTCCGTTACTTGGCAACATCATGCTAAATGAACTGGACCGAGAACTGGTCAGACGCGGTCACCGCTTTGTGCGCTATGCGGACGACCTGCTGGTCTTCTGCAAAAGCAGGAAAGCCGCGAACCGCACCTTAGAGCACATTCTCCCGTACATCGAAAGGAAGCTATTCCTAAGGGTGAACCGGGAGAAAACCCAGACGGCACACATAAACAGGGTTAAATACTTGGGGTATAGTTTCTACATCTACAAAGGTGAGGGGCGGCTCAGGATACATCCCAAAAGCGTCCGCAGCTTCAAGGACAAAGTCCGGGAAATTACCGGGCGCAGCAACGGGATGGGCATTGAGTTCAGGAAGAACCGCCTGAACCGGTTAATTCGTGGATGGATGAACTATTTCAAGCTGGCGGATGCCAAGGGCCTGATTCGAAGGCTTGATAAATGGATTAGAAGCCGCATCCGGATGGTCACCTGGAAAAGGTGGAAAAAGGTCCGCACGCGCTTTGAAAACCTTAAACGCCTGGGAATCGATGTAGAACAGGCGTGGATGTGGGCAAATACAAGAAAGGGCTACTGGCGAACCGCCCATAGCCCAATCCTGTTAATGTCCCTATCCAAGAAGAGGGTTAAACGCGCCGGATATCTCAGTCTGGTAGAATGCTACTCTGCAAGGTAACGTGTAAACTTTGGAACCGCCGTATACCGAACGGTACGTACGGTGGTGGTGTGCTGCGAAAGCTGCATCGGAGATGGAGGTAGGCCCTCCGGCAGGGACTGGTCAGGCAGACCTGTCAAACAACCTTCTGCTGCTGTAGTCAAAAGCTATGGTAGTGAGCAACGAAGGAAAAGCCCATATGGAATGGGCATGTAAGTTCTATGAAGATGAACGCAAGTGAACCGCTGACGAGGTGTCGATAGCGTAAAGTGATGTCAAAACCTGTCATCCACCACTTGATAGGGATAAAAAGCAGAGGTAAATCCTGAAACCGTCTGTTTGGCATCCGGCATAAAGGCGGCATGAGCATAGAACAGGCTTCGATGTGGAACGCAGGAACCTGTCTACTGATGGAAATCGAAAAGACTCAAGTCACAGAAAGACAAGGCTGAAAGTAGAGATGCAGTATACAGGGGCGGAGATGCTCGTAGTAGTAATGAGATTTCTGTAATGGAAATGGAGCGAAGGAGCGTCATCATTCAGCTGAGACATATGTCAACTGCGGGAACAGGAGGAACACATGGAAAACAGCAAACCATACAAGATTTCTAAACAGGCTGTGTGGATAGCCTACAAAAAGGTGAAAGCGAACAAAGGCAGTGCAGGCATTGACGGGATGAATTTTGGGGAATATGAGGAAAATCTCAAAGATAACCTGTACAAACTGTGGAACCGAATGAGTTCTGGAAGCTACTTTCCTAAGGCGGTAAAAGCGGTGGAGATTCCAAAGAAAAATGGTGGAACCAGAAGATTGGGGATTCCCACCATCGATGACAGAATCGCACAGATGACTGCTAAACTACTGGTCGAACCTATACTGGAGCCATTTTTCCATGAAGATTCGTACGGATACAGGCCAAACAAATCAGCAATAGATGCGGTAGGAACAGCAAGAATGAGGTGCTGGAAATACGACTATGTTATTGACCTGGATATCAAGGGTATGTTTGATAACATCGACCATGAACTGTTGATAAAAGCCGTACGAAAACATGTGAAAGAAAAGTGGATTCTGCTATATGTTGAAAGGTGGTTAAAGGCACCATTTCAAACAGAAACGGGAGAGATAATACCCAGAACAGCCGGCACGCCGCAGGGAGGAGTCATTAGCCCAATACTTGCGAACCTGTTCATGCATTACGCATTTGATCTATGGATGGTAAGAAACCATAAGCACAATCCGTTTGAAAGATATGCGGATGATACGGTAGTGCACTGTAGGACAGAATGGGAAGCAAAGCGATTACTTGCAGATGTTGATGCGAGGTTAAAGGAATGCAAACTAGAACTGCACCCAGCCAAGACTAAGATTGTCTATTGTCAGGACAGGGATAGAAAGAAAGAATATCCCGATACAGAGTTTGACTTTCTCGGATACACCTTTCGGAAGGTGTGGATAAAAGACCGTCTTGGCAGACTACAAATGAATTTCCTTGCATCAGTAAGTCAGAAGGCAGAACAGACGCTGAAGGACAAGGTGAAAGCCTTGGAAATACACAAAAAAACAGGGAGCAAGATTGAAATCATAGCCGAGATGCTAAACCCCGTTCTACGGGGATGGATGAACTATTTTGGCAAATTCAATCGCAGTGCAATGAAACGTGCGCTGGACTGTGTGCAAAGGCGTCTGATTAAGTGGGCAATGTACAAATACAAGAGATTTCGCGGACACCGACGGAAAGCCGAAGAGTGGCTATGTCAAGTTAGAAGCAGAGAACCCAACATGTTTGCACACTGGGCTCTCTGTGGGAAATCATAGTATGATTGAATGATAGGAGCCGTATGAACCGAGAGGTTCACGTACGGTTCTGTGAGAGCCTTGGGGTGAAACTCCCCTTGGCTACTCGACAGGGAGGTCGGCTGCCCAAATAATGGGCAGCCTCCTACCCGATCCCAGCCTGGGGTAAGGGGCAAAAGCCTCCTGCTGATATGATCCGTTCTCCAGAAGCGCCTTGAGGTCCTCACAGTCGCTGGGCTCCTGCAGGTCGCCCGACTCCCCCTGTATGCCGGCAAAGGCGTCGCTGCCTCCGTGATGAAGGGTAGAGCGGACCGTGGCTCTGCCGATGCTGATAACTGGCTTGAGCCTATCCAGTAGTGTGATATTCGCCGCTCCTGATCTTTTTCGGGTAACCAGGGGCTTTAAAGGGCAATCAGCCGAATAAGAGATTGGCCAGCAGGCCGACCAGGGTGGGGACTGCCAGGTAGATGGCATATTTGAGGATCACAAAGCGGGACCCCAGAAAAGTGAACTCATAGGGCAGGTGCCCCACGTTGATCATACCCCAGGCTGTAATCATCGCCACCGCCGGTCCGATGGAGATGCTTTCCCGGAATAAAGCGCCAAACATGGGGAAAAAGGCGTAGGGCCCGCCCTGGATGAGTGCGCCGATCAGGGGCCCGATGATCAGCCCTTTCCAGCCTGATTCCGTTCCCAGCCAGGATAGCAGGGTTTCCTTCGGTATCAGCACATTCATGAAACCGACAACCACAAATGCGCACAGGAGAAGCGGCAGCACGGTAAGGAACAGCTTTTTTGCTTCCTTTAAACTCTCCAGATGTTTGCCCTGGCGGTAGGAGGCGAACAATAATATTGCGGCCATCAGTGACAGAACAATAATTGCCCCGGTCAATGCTCTGCACCCCGATCCCGCACTTGTTTGCTTTTATTCTGCAGCTGCGCCACCTGCTCCCGGATCTTTTCCGCATAACCGGGTAAAAAGGTATTTACAGCCGCCCCTGCCAGTATGGGTACGGCAAAGGTAATCAATACGCGGACGACAGTTATTTTCACGCCTGCAAAGGCTATTTCAATAGGGATGCGGCCCACGTACCAGAGTGTTTTGGCGGCCACAAAACTGATCATGGTGCCAATATTTGCGCCCGAAATAATGAGTGTGGCCATCAAGGGGTAGAAAAAAAAAGGTCCTCCGGGGACCAGCGCCCCCATCAGCGTTCCCAACAGCGGTCCTTTCCAGCCAGCCCCTTCTCCCAGCCACCGGGTCACAATGTCTTTTGAAACGAGCGAGGAAACTGAACCGGCCACGATAAAGGCCACAATTATGAGGGGGAAAACCTCGACAAGTGTTTTTCCGCCGGCAGCGAAGCCCTGGCCGACCAGCGTGATGCCCCCCTGCAAAAATGCTATTACAATCAAAGCCAGAGCCACCAGAGCCATACCCGGCAAGGTTTTATTCATTGATCACTTACTAGTCCTTTCATTCCTGCAAAATGTTCGAGTTAACCCAAAAGACTGTGCAAAAAAGGCAGCAGGAGCGGTACTGCTATGGTCAAGATTGTTCCCGTGATCAGTGTGACCAGGCCCAGCTCAGAGCCGATCACCCTGGTTATGGGGACCAGTGCAGTATCCATGTCGGCAGCGCCGCCTACGGCGATGGGGCTGCCTTTGCTGATCCTTACCAGCAGAGGCAGGAAGAGAATGGTGAAAAATTCACGCATCATGTTCACGATAAAGCCGTATGTTCCCGTCTCCACGCCGTACATCCGCGTCATGAAGGCGCCGGTAAGGCTGTAAAAACTCATTCCGCCGGCGGAGATGACCGATAGGTGCAGGGGCAGTTTTAACAGGAATCCCGAGATAATCCCCCCGATAATGCTCCCGGCAAGGATGGCGCATGAGAGATAGACAACCTTGAACCCCACCGCTTTCAAGTATGTGAAGACATCGCGGTTTGCACCCATGGTGATACCGGCACAGATATAGAGGAGCGCCAGGGAGCCGGTGAGTAAATAATCCAGAAAAGATTCCATGCCGCCCAGGTCTGTCAGGTAACCTGCGGTTATTCCGGCTATTATGCTCAGGGGCATGATCCAGATTAACGGCGAAAGCCCCTTTTTAGCCGGCGTTTCCACCTTCTGTTTAATGCTGCTCTCTTTTAAAAATATTTCCTTACTGATTTCATCCAGCGGCAGCAGTGTTTTTTCCACGGCCAGTGTACATAGGATACTGCATGCAATGGTGCACAGGGTAATGATCAGGCAGTTCAGCCCTATTGAACCCAGATTGGCCAGAACAGAGTCGCTGGCCCCCAGGGTTGCTCCGACGGTTAGCATCAAAATTACAAGGGCCAGGTTGATCAAGGATTCCAGTGCGTTCAGGAATTTCTCCGGCAGTCTGTTCAAGCCTGCGGCTATTCCTATGCCTAAACATAGATAGGGCATCCAAATCGACATATCCTGCCTCCATAAATTGTTGAAAGACTGGAGCTGAACCATCGGGGTTGCTTTTCACCGCTGTTTTCTAGTTCTTCGCCGTCGCCTGGAAAACCTTTTTAAGAACAGGCAGGATAATTTCGATATAAAGGGGCAAGGAAGCTTCAGGCAGGGAGCAGAGACTGGGAGACCATGGAGAGTATTTTTGGGAAGGTGAAGGGAAAATAACAATAACAGATCATCGGGGAGGGTTGTCCTGTGCCTGTAGTAAAATCAAAAACAGAGCTTTGCATCTGCGATCTGGTGCCGCAAAACGCGGAGCGTTTGAAAGCGACATCGCTGATGTTGTTCGAGGGGTTTAGGGAATATTGGCCCGGTATCTACCCCAGCCAGGCGAACGCAATGGGGGAGGTGCGCGCTTCGCTGGAGGAGGGGCGGATCAGCCGGGTGGCCGTGCTGCCGAATGGTGAACTGAGAGGTTGGGTTGCTGCGGCAAGCCGGAACAGCGGATATGTCTGGGAACTCCATCCAATGGTGGTGGACAGGGCTTTTCGCCGGCAAGGTGTCGGCAGGGCGCTGGTTGAGGATCTGGTAGGGCAGTTGAAAGCACGCGGCGGGCTAACTATCTGGTTGAGTACAGGCGGCAAAGCCGCCGGTACCACTTTGGGCGGAGTGGAACTCTTCCCGGGGGTAATTGATCACCTGAAGGATGTTCAGGGTTTGCATGAGCCGCCTTTTGAATTTTATCAAGAGGTTGGCTTTGAGATTATCGGGGTAATGCCCAATGCCAGCGGCCCGGGGAAACCGGACATTTACATGGGAATGCCGGTGATGTAAAAAAGCTGTCGCAGTTTAGCGTGATCCAGGGCCGGCGGCAGGCAGAGCGGGTTGGGGATGAGCCCGGCTGTGCAAAATGAAATTGTTTTCCCGGGGAGAGGTCTGTTCCCCCCCGTCACTTTTTGCCTGTTTTCTCGGGGGCATAGTCCCGCATTTCCGGGATGGCGCCGCCGGCAACGGCCCAGAGGTAGAGGCTGGCTACCGTTCCATGGGGCGAATAGCGCCGGGCGTATTTCGCAAACCTTTTCCGGTCTATGTTTCTATGATGATAGAGCATTCGCATGCCGCGGTGTATGGCCAGGTCGCCATAACTGACGATGTCGGGCCGCTGCATGCAGAAGATCATGACCATTTCGGCTGTCCACGGGCCTACTCCCTTTAAGGATGAAAGCTTTTTTATGACTTCAGCGTCAGGCAGATGGTGGAGCGCCTGGATGTCGAGCTCCCTGTCTCTGACCTTTTCGGCAAAGTCTTTGATGTACCCGGCTTTTCGAAAGGTCATGCCCAGCCCCTGCAGCGCTGCCAGATCAAGGGAGCATATCGTTTCAGCATTAACCAGGCCGGTTCTTTCGCCCAGTCTTTGCCAGACGGTCTCCTGCGCCCGGGTGGAGATCTGCTGCCCGATGATGTGGCGGACAACGGAGCAGAAAAGATCGTTCTCCGTAGCCCGGTAGATCCGACCGATCCGGTCAATGGCTGCGCCGAGAAGTTTATCTCTTTTTTTCAGGAATGTTACTTCTTCTTCCCCGTATTTGAAATACAATTGATCGCCTCCAGCACAGTAATCTTAACATGAGTTGCGCATCTCCGGCGATAGTTCCGGGTAAAAAGCGGGATTCTTCGCTGCATCCGGGATGGGTGCGGCTTATTTGAAAGCCGTGATTCAGCCGGCGCTTATGTGCGGAGGAGCAGGGGCGCATGTACAGGTTGTTGGATGGAAAATTGATCTATGCTAAAATGAGGCAACGAGATTCTTGCATGAAAGGATGGGTTTTGATGGAGCAGAAGGACAGTTCCACCCAAAAAGGGCGGGGCGGGGAAAAAGAATACGTCAAGGAGATCACCCCGCAGGCGGTGGATTATTCGCAGTGGTATATTGATGTGGTCTTGAAGACCGAGCTGATGGACTATGCGCCGGTGAAGGGGTGCATGGCGATACGCCCTTACGGGTACGCCATCTGGGAGAAGATGCAGGAGCTTCTGGACGGTCGGTTCAAGGAGACGGGCCATCAGAATGCCTATTTCCCTCTCTTCATTCCACAGGAGCTGCTGCAAAAAGAGGCGGAGCATGTGGAGGGCTTTGCCCCCGAGGTGGCCCTGGTAACGCAGGGCGGCGGTGAGAAGCTCAGCGAGCCGCTGGTGGTGCGGCCCACCTCTGAGGCGATCATCTGCGATTTCTACTCCCGCTGGATCCAGTCATGGCGCGATCTGCCGCTGCTGATCAACCAGTGGTGCAATGTGGTTCGCTGGGAGAAGGTAACCCGGCCTTTCCTGCGCACCTCCGAGTTCCTGTGGCAGGAGGGTCATACCTGCCATCGCACCGAGGAGGAGGCGGAGGCCGAGACGCTGAAGATGCTCGGCGTTTACCAGGATTTTTTGGAAAACGAAATGGCGATCCCGGTGATTGCCGGTCGCAAGTCGGAGCGGGAGAGATTTGCCGGCGCCCTGCGCACTTATACGGTTGAAGCCTTGATGCGCGATGGCCGGGCGCTGCAGGCGGGCACCTCGCATAACCTGGGGCAGCATTTTGCCCGGGTCTTCGATATCACCTACCTGGATCAAGATGACTCGCTGAAGCATGTGTGGCAGACTTCCTGGGGGGTCTCCACGCGCCTGATCGGCGCGCTGATCATGGTGCACGGCGATGACCGTGGCCTGATACTGCCGCCGCGGGTGGCGCCGCTGCAGGCGGTGATGGTGCCCATCATCTCCAGGAAGGCCCGCGGCGAGGTGCTTGGGGCGGCCCGCAACCTGGCAGGGGCGCTGCAGAAAGCGGGCATCCGCCTTCAGCTCGACGACCGCGAGGGCTATACGCCGGGCTGGAAGTTCAACGAGTGGGAGATGAAGGGGGTGCCGCTGCGCATAGAGCTGGGGCCCCGCGATCTGGCTGCGGAGCAGGTTGTCCTGGTGCGCCGCGACAGTGGAGCAAAGGAGACCGTCTCCTGGGCGGAGCTGCCCGGCAGGCTGCCGCTTCTGTTGGAAGAGCTGCAGGGTGATCTTTACCGGCGGGCGCTGCAGTTTATGCAGGAGCACACGCGCAGCGGCAGCGACTACCGCGAGTTTCTGCAGGTAATGGAGCGCGAGCGCGGCTTTTTCACGGCTTCGTGGTGCGGCCGCGAGGAATGCGAACTCAAGGCAAAGGAAGAGAGCAAGGCCACCATCCGCTGCATTCCCTTTGAAAGGGAAAGGGAGCATGAGAACTGCATTGTTTGCGGGCGCAAGGCAGCCGAGGTGGTCTATTTCGCCAGGGCTTACTAGGGCGGCTGACCGGTGCGGCTAAAGCCGGCCCCGGGTCCTTTGACAGGGGGCGGGTAAGGACGGCTTGGCAAGGGGGGAAGAGGGCGGCGGGCGGGTAATATTTTGAATATATCCGGGGGGAGGGGTGACCATCTCTGTTTCAGAAGTATATTTTGCAGACCGGCGGGCGCAGTCTCACCATGAGAGCCTGGTCAAGAAGGTGGGGCTTCTTTTTGATCGCCTTGGCGCGGCGAAGATGATCAGTCCGGGCGACATGGTGGCGATCAAGCTTCACTTCGGCGAAAGGGGCTCATCTGCTTTTATCAACCCGGTGCTGGTGCGGGAGCTTGTTCAAAAAGTGAAAAAGGCGGGCGGTAAACCTTTTTTATGCGACAGTAACACCCTTTATACCGGCGGTCGTTCCAATGCGGCGGATCATCTTGAGACAGCGCTGCAGCACGGTTTCAGCTACGCCACCGTGGAGGCGCCGCTTATCATCATGGACGGGCTGCGCGGCCGCGGCTACCGGGATGTGGGTGTAAAGGGGAAGCATTTTAGCAGCGTGCAGATTGGGGCGGCAGTGGTGGAGGCCGATGTCCTCATTGTGCTCTCCCATGTAAAGGGGCATATGATGACGGGGTTCGGAGGCGCCATCAAGAACCTGAGCATGGGCTGCAGCAGCCGCGCCGGGAAGCAGCGGATGCATTCGGCAGTGAAGCCTGTGATAAAGGATAACCGGTGCCGCAGCTGCGGCACCTGCATGAAGTGGTGCGCCGCCGGGGCCATCACGCTGCGGGAGGAGGGGGGGGCCCGGATCGACCCTGAGAAATGCACAGGCTGCGGCGAATGTATCATCTCTTGTGCTCATCAGGCGGTCAAGGTGCAGTGGGGCACGGCCCTGCCGGAGATGGCTGAGCGGATGGTTGAATTTGCCTGCGGCGCCATGGAGGGGAAGAAGGATGCAGCCCTCTTTTTTAATTTTCTGCTCGACGTGACTCCCGACTGCGACTGCAATTCCTGGAGCGATCTGCCCATTGTCCCTGATATCGGCATTCTGGCGACAACAGATCCCGTCGCCGCAGACCAGGCGTCGGTGGATCTGGTCAATGCCCGGGCCGGAATCGCCCTTTCGGCGCTGCCCGGCGCCCTTGAGCCCGGCGGGGACAAGTTCTGCGCGCTTCATCCGAAAACCGATTACCGGGTGCAGCTGGCTTATGCCGAGGAGATGGGACTGGGCAGCCGCCGCTATAAGCTCGTTGCTGCCGGTCGGCAAAGGGACAGGAAAGAGGGCGGCTGACGACCCGAAAATGTGCGCCCTCAAAGGAGATGACAATGCCTAAACGTGCTCTGCGCAAGCATATTTTTGCCCTGCGGGACAGCCTTTCCGCCGGGGAGATTTCAGCCAAAAGCGGCGCCATAGGGAGGCGGCTGGAGCAGCTGCCGTTTTACCCGGAGGCGCAGGCGATCATGTTTTTTCTCTCTTTTCGCAGTGAGGTGGATACGGCGGGGATGGTCAGGGATAACCTCGCCCGGGGCAGGCGGGTGTTCGTCCCCAAGGCCGTGCACGAAGGGCGCGAACTCATTCCCTCGGAGCTTTTCAATTATGAAAAGGATCTTGCCCCGGGTTATTACGGCATACCCGAACCGCAGGCCGGGGCGCTGCGTCCCGTTGATCCCGGTGAAATCGACCTGCTCATAGTGCCGGGGGTGGCCTTTGATCTGCAGGGCAACCGCCTGGGCTATGGGGGCGGCTATTATGATCGTTTCTTTGAGCGGCTGCGCCCGGGTGTGCCCCTGGTGGCGCTGACTTTTGAGCTGCAGCTGGTGGAGCAGGTTCCGGTGGAGCCCTGGGACCGGCGCATGGACTGGCTGGTAACAGAGAAGCGGGTAATCCGGACGGCGGGCTGACCCTTTAGCCGGTGCAGCCCGCCTGATGAGCAATGCTTTGTGTTTATGTATTATGTATTATGATTGTTCATTCTCGGGAGGATTAAAGAAACCCTGGAGAACCATGTCGGTCAGGATCGTGCAGAGCCGCTCCACATCGGGTTCACGCTCTTCGACTACTTCCCAGATAAAACGGTCCACGAGGAGCACGTAACCCTTTGCCCCGATCTGCGGGTTGAATTGCTTGGCGAATCCTTTTTCCTGGGCATAGATGATCGATTTCATGGCCACTTTTTGGAAATGGTTTTTGACCCCTTGCCAGTGCTCCACTATGGTTTCCGATAAGCGGAGCGCCTGCTGGTAAACTTTCATGATGGGACGGTTCTGCTCGGCCAGGTTGAATGCTGTCAGCATGAGATTGTAGAAAATTTTCTCCGCTTCTTTCAGGGAGGAGGGGGCAAATTCGATATCCAGCAGGGTGTAGAAGTCATCAAGGACATTATCAACCACCCGGCTGAGGATGTCGTCCTTCCCTTTGAAATGGCTGTACACTGTCCCGTAGCCCACATTGGCCACCTCGCTGATCCTGGCGATGGTGGTTTTGGCGTAACCCTTTTTAATGAAAACTTTCTCGGCGGTTTCAAGAATTAGATTGCGTGTGATCCGGCTGCGCAAGTAGCGGCGCGGGCGCCTGGCCGGCGGAGCTTTCTTGGCTCCTTTGCTCATGCTAAACCCTCCCGGTACAGTTTTAAAGTAACATCTTCTTATATAGATGCAGATATTGTATCATATTATTTCAAAATTGCAAACTAAAAATAGTTTTATTTTGTAATGATGGGATAATAGTAGTATGATAGAAAATGGTAAAAGGGAGGTGAATTGATGGCTATCTGGGCGATAGCCGATTTGCACCTGTCGCATGATCAGCCCAAGCCGATGGATATTTTTGGGCCTGCCTGGGAAGATCATGCCGAAAAGATCGCCGCCAATTGGAGGCGATCTGTCGGTGAGGATGATCTGGTCATCGTGGCGGGCGATATCTCATGGGCAATGCAGCTGCCCGGCGCGGCGCCCGATCTGAACTGGATCGCCGCGCTTCCTGGGCGGAAGCTGCTGCTCAGGGGGAATCACGATTACTGGTGGTCATCCATCAGCAAAGTGCGGGCGGCGCTTCCGCCGGGGATGAGCGCCCTGCAAAATGATCATTTCACCCATGAGGGCTGGGCTGTTTGCGGCACCAGGGGCTGGCTCTGTCCCGGTGAAGAAGGTTTCGACAGCGAGCATGACGAGAAAATATACCTGCGCGAGGTGGGGCGGTTGCAGTTATCCCTGGAGAGCGCGCTCGGTGCGGGGCAAAGCTCCATCGTCGCCGCGCTGCATTACCCGCCCTTCAACAGGCAGGGCAGCCCCAGCGGCTTTACCGGGCTGCTGGAGCGCTGCGGGGTGAGATATTGTGTTTACGGCCATATCCATGATGAGGGGCGGCAGAAGCTTTTTCAGGGCGAGCGCGCGGGTGTAACTTACCGCTTTGTTGCCTCCGACGGTGTGGGCTTTGCTCCCGTGGCAGTGATCCCCTAATAGCGGTACTCCGGACTCCTTCTTTTTTTGGCTGCAATTCCCATGCTCAAGCCCACGATAAAGCCGCCGATGTGGGCCCACCAGGCGATGGACTCCACGCCTGCCACCGCTCCCTGCAGCGAGGCATTCAGCAGCTGCAGAATGAACCAGAACCCCAGGAAGACCACGGCCGGCAGATGAACAAAGGTGATGAAAATACCCAGGGGCAAAAGGGTGAGTATGCGGGAGCGGGGGAATAGAATGAAATAAGCCCCCAGAACGCCGGCGATGGCGCCGCTGGCGCCGACAAGGGGGGTCGTCGATAAGGGGTTGCTCAAAACGTGGAAGAGCTGCCCGGCGGCGCCCATGAAAAGGTAGAGCAGCAGGTATTTCAGGTGGCCGAAGCGGCATTCAATGTTATCCCCGAAAATCCAGAGGTAGAGCATGTTGCCGATGAGGTGGAGCCAGCCGCCGTGCAAAAAATTGGCGGTGATGAGGGGCAAAGCGGCCGCCAGGAGCGGGGCGGAAGAGAAGCCGGATTGCATCAGTCCGGAGAGGCCGGTTGTAAGTTTTTCGGGAACGGTGCCATATTTGAAGATAAAGTCATAAAGCTGCTCCGGCGGCAGCATCTGCTGGTAGATAAAAACGGCTGTATTAAGTAAAATGAAAGCGATGTTGACTGCGGGAAAGCAGCGGCGCGGTTCTGTGTCCTTGATGGGAATCATCAAAAGTTGTCTCCTTCCATTTTGAATATATTATATCCTTTCCGCTTCGAACCGCCGGCTGTTTTTATAGGAAAGGGGATATAAACCCGTCAAAGTTCACATCCTCTGCTTTTTAACCTGCAGCAGCGGTTTTTGGCAGGATTATTTCTTCTTAAAAGAGAATATCTGATTATTGTGCATCATGCAAATTAAGGTAAGGAGGTTAGCCAGATTGAGCAGCGAGGGCGCAACTGCAGTTCAGCAGCCGGAGATCGACTTGAGCGTGATCGATGACCTGCTGGAGCCTTATTTGGGAAAGCAGGGAACGGCTATCCCGGTTCTGCAAAGCCTGCAGGAGCATTTCGGATACCTGCCCCGCCCCGCCCTGGAGTATACCGCGGCGCGGATCAAGGTTCCGCTGAGCAGGCTTTACGGTGTGGCTACTTTTTATGCTCAGTTCAAGATGACCCCCCGGGGCCGGAATATCATCAGGGTTTGCAAGGGGACGGCCTGCCATATCCAGGGCAGCCCCAAGGTTGCCGAAAGGGTGGAGGAGATCCTGGGGATCGGGGGGGGCGAGACAACGCCCGACTTGAGATTTACCCTTGAAGAGGTGGCCTGCATCGGGGCCTGTGCCCTGGCGCCGGTAATGACGATCAATGATCAGCCGCACGGCCGCCTGACCCCGGACCGGATCAAGAAAATTCTCGACAGTTACGAATAGCCCAGCTGGAGGTGCTAAGGTGAAGCGCTTTATTGACCCCTGTTGTGATAAATGTACCCACAGCAAAGAAACACCGTGCAAGGATTTTGTGGAATGCTGTATCAAAGGCCCCATCTGCCACGAGGATGCCGCCTGTGCGGCCAAGAGAAAGGCGATTATCGAAAATGTAGCTTTAAATGAGCACTTTGTCATTGCCTAATGCGCGACTATAGCAAGGAAAGAGGGAGGTTGGAGGATTTTGTATGAGAAACACCTCATGATCTGTGGGGCCACCGGGTGCCTCTCCTCGGGCTCGGCGAAAGTGCAGCAGGTTCTTGAAGAAGAGCTGGCCCGGTGCGGCTTGAAAGAGAAATGCCGCCTGGTCATGTCCGGCTGCCCGGGTTTTTGCGAAGTTGGCCCCATTCTCGTGGTCTACCCGGACGAAGTATTCTACTGCCACCTGACGCCTGAAGATATTCCCGAGCTGGTGGAGAAACATCTCATCGGCGGTGAGATAGTTGAACGGCTCCTGTACAAAGGGCCAGACATGGAGGCGCCGGCGCGATTTTACGAGACAATACCCTTTTATCAGAAGCAGGTATTCAATGTTTTACGCAACAGCGGGATTATCGATCCCGAGAATATTGATGAGTATATTATGCGGGGTGGTTACAGAGCTTTTACGCGTGCCCTGAAGATGGAGCCCACAGAGATAATCGATGAAGTCAAGAGATCGGGCCTTCGCGGCCGCGGCGGCGCAGGTTTTCCCACGGGGATGAAGTGGGAATTCACTTACCGGGCTGCGGGTGATAAAAAGTATATTGTCTGCAATGCCGATGAGGGCGATCCCGGGGCTTTCATGGATCGCAGCATTCTTGAAGGCGATCCCCATGCCCTTCTCGAAGGGATGCTCATTGCCGCCTGGACCGTCGGCAGCGATGAGGGTTATATCTATTGCCGCGCCGAATATCCCCTGGCCATTAAAAGATTGAAGCTGGCCATCGCCCAGGCTGAGGAATATGGGTTTGTGGGGGAGAATATTCTCGGTTACGGTTTTAATTTCAAGTTCAATATAAAGGAGGGGGCAGGGGCTTTTGTCTGCGGCGAAGAGACGGCGCTGCTCGCTTCCCTGGAAGGAAAACGGGGGATGCCCCGGCCCAGGCCGCCCTTTCCGGCAAACGCGGGTCTCTGGGGTAAGCCCACCTGCATCAACAATGTCGAGAGTTTTGCCAACATTCCTCTCATTGTCCGGGAAGGAGGGCTGGAGGAATATATTCGCATTGGCACCGAGAGCAGCAAGGGGACCAAAGTTTTCGCCCTGGCCGGTAAAATTCGCAACACCGGTCTCTGCGAGGTGCCCATGGGGATTTCGCTGCGCGAGATCATGTTTGACATCGGCGGCGGGATCAAGGGCGGTCGGGAATTCAAGGCTGTCCAGGTGGGCGGGCCCTCGGGGGGCTGTATTCCCGCCGAGCAGCTGGACCTGCCGGTGGATTACGATTCGCTGACAAAGGCCGGCGCAATCATGGGCTCGGGCGGGCTGGTGGTCATGGATGAGGGCACCTGCATGGTGGACCTGGCCCGCTATTTCTTGAGTTTCACCCAGAAAGAATCGTGCGGTAAATGCATTCCCTGCCGCGAGGGGACGAAGCGGATGCTGGAGATACTGGAGGGAATCACCGGGGGGAGAGGCACGCTTGGCGATCTGGACCGGCTGCATGAACTGGCCTTTACCATCAGCGACAGCGCGCTCTGCGGGCTGGGCCAGACCTGTCCCAACCCGGTTCTGAGTACCATCCGCTACTTCCGTCATGAATATGAGGAGCATATCAATGAAAGATTCTGCCGCGCCGGGGTCTGCAAAGCGCTCTTTGAATATGCCATTGATCCTGAGACTTGTGACGGCTGCACCCGCTGCGCCCGGGTCTGTCCGGTGAACGCCATCAGCGGTGAGCGCAAGGAAGTCCATGTCATTGATCCCGCCGTCTGCACCCGCTGCGGCAGCTGCGTGGAGCGGTGCCGCCGGGGGAGCATCAAGGTTACTCGTGTAAGGAGGGAAGCCGATGTCAACCTTTAAATTAACCATAGACGGCCGCCCCGCGGAGGTGGAACCGGGGACGACAATCCTTGAAGCGGCACGGCAGCTGGGGATCGACATCCCCACCTTTTGCCATGATCCCGAACTTGTTCCAGCCGGCGCCTGCCGCATCTGTGTGGTGGAGGTGGAGCGGGCGCGGACGCTGGTAGCTTCGTGCTGTGCGCCGGCGGCTCCGGATATGGTTGTGCTTACGGAGTCCGAGCGGGTGGTGAAGGCGAGGACCGCCATCCTGCGCCTGATCCTGGCCAATCATCCCCTGGAGTGTATCACCTGTGAGAAGACAGGGGAGTGCAAGCTGCAGGATTATTGCTACCGCTACGGGATCGCTTCAAGCGACTTTGACGGTGAGTCCAAGGCGCTGCCCCTGGATGATACCAATCCCTTCTATATCCGGGACATGAACAAGTGCATCCTCTGCGGCCGCTGCGTGGGCCGCTGCCAGGAGATCAACGGGGCCGGGGCCATCGATTTCATCGGCCGCGGCTTTAACACCATTGTGGGGCCTGCTTTCGGTGTGCCCATCGAGGAATCGAGCTGTGTATTCTGCGGCATGTGCGTGGATGTTTGCCCCGTGGGGGCGCTGACGCCCAGGGCCGGCCTGGGCAAGGGCCGTCCCTGGGAGGTGGAGAAAGTTAAGACGATCTGCCCCTACTGCGGCACCGGGTGCAGCGTGTACCTGCATGTAAAAGAGGGCCGCATAATCGGGGCTTCTCCCGACTTCGAGGGGCCGGCCAACCGGGGGCACCTCTGCTCCAAGGGGCGCTTCGGCTGGGATTTCGTGCAGAGCGCAGAGCGGCTCACCAGGCCGCTGATCAAGAAAGAGGGCGTTTTTGTAGAGGCCTCATGGGATGAAGCGCTCAGCCTGGTCGTTGAAAGGACACGCGATCTGATCAACCGCCACGGCGCCGATAGCCTGATGGGCTTGAGCTCGGCCAAAACGAGCAATGAAGACAATTACCTCTTCCAGAAACTGATGCGCAGTCTGGGCACGAACAATATCGATCACTGCGCCCGTCTCTGACACTCTCCTACTGTGGCCGGTCTGGCCACGGCGTTTGGAAGCGGCGCAATGACGAACAGTATCGGTGAAATTGCTGAAGCAAGTGCAATTCTTATTATAGGCTCCAATACTTCAGAGACCCATCCTGTTATTGGCTACCGGGTCCGTGAAGCGGTGAGCAAGGGGGCTGCCCTGATCGTGGCCGATCCCCGGATCACCGAGATGGCAAAGCTGGCCGACTATCACCTGCGGCTGAGACCGGGCACGGACGTTGCCCTGCTCAACGGGCTTATGCACATTATCATTACCGAAGATCTGCTGGATGTTGATTTTGTGGATAAGCGCACCGAGGGTTTTGAGAAGCTGAAAGAGATGGTTGCCGGGTACACGCCCGGGTATGTTTCTGAGATTACCGGGGTAGGGGTAAGCGACCTGCGCGCCGCCGCGCGGGCCTACGCCACGGCGGAACGCGGCTCCATCCTTTACACCATGGGGATTACGCAGCACACCACCGGGACCGACAATGTACTCTCCGTAGCCAACCTGGCCATGCTCACCGGCAACATGGGCAAGCCCTCGACAGGGGTGAACCCGCTACGCGGCCAGAACAATGTACAGGGAGCCTGCGATATGGGTGCGCTGCCTGTCTTTTTCCCCGCCTATCAGAGAGTGGTTGATCCGCAGATCCGGGAAAAATTTGAGAAGGCCTGGGGGCTGCCGCTGAGCGACAAGCCCGGTATGGCGGTGACAAAGGCGATGGATGCTGCTCTGGAAGGTAAAATAAGGGGTATGCTGATCATGGGCGAGAACCCCATCTTGAGCGATCCCAATGCCAATCATGCCAGCCAGGCGCTGGATAATTTGGAGCTCCTGGTAGTGCAGGATATCTTCATGACCGAGACGGCCTCCTATGCCGATGTGATCCTGCCGGCAGCCGCTTATGCCGAGCAGCTGGGCACCTATACAAATACGGAGCGGCGGGTGCAGCTGAGCTGTCCGGCGGTGCCGCCGCCGGGCGAGGCGCGCGCCGATTGGGAAATTCTCACCGATCTGGCCAACAGATTCGGTTTTAGCTGGAGCTACAGCGGCGCCGAAGAGATCTTTGACGAGATGGCCTCACTGACTCCCAGCTATGCCGGGATGGGTTACGCCCGGTTGGTTGAAGAGAGATCACTGCAGTGGCCCTGCCCCGACAGCGAACATCCGGGGACCCCGTACCTGCATGTGGGCAAATTCTCGCGCGGACTGGGGCAATTCACTGCTGTTGCCTACAAGCCGCCGGCGGAGCTGCCCGATGAGGAATATCCCTTTGTCTTCTCCACGGGGCGGCACATGTTCCACTACCATACCGGGACTATGTCCCGCCGTTCGGCGCCCCTGGAGCAGCACCGTCCGGAGGAATTTGTGGAGATCCATCCCGATGATGCCGCCCGACTGGGGCTGGCAGAGGGTGATCTGGCCCGGCTGAACTCGCGGCGCGGTGAGATTACCGCCAGGGTTACCCTGACTGACAGGGTCAGGCCCGGCCATGTCTTCATGACTTTCCACTACCATGAAGCGGCGGCCAACCTGCTGACGAACGATGCGCTCTGTCCGGTGGCAGGTATTCCCGAATACAAGGTCTGCGCCATAAATGTGAGAAAGTCCGGCTAAGCGGGCCGGATGTCTGCAATTATTCAAGGCGCCCCCGACGGGTTTACCGCGGGGGCGCCCTTCATCGCGCAAAGGGATGGTCCCCTGTCCGTCTATCCCGTACATCTGACGATCCTTGTTTCTTCCATATCCTTTTGATCGGTGAAGCAGCTGTAAAAATTACAATAAGTGTTGACATCCGGCAGGAGCAGGGGTAGTATGGTAATGATATTAAAATGATATCATAATTTTATGGTGAGGAGATGATCAAATGGCAAGGGAAATAAAACCGGATGACGGGAAGAGGCATGATCTGGAAATTGCGCCGAAATATACGGGGGGCATGCCTGTTTTACTGATGAACATTGTCCTGATCGTTGCTGCAGTACTTCTGTTCATTTGGGGAGTCAACCTGGTTTCAGCGGGAAGGGTCATCAGTAGCGGAGTGATCATGATTGTTGTCGGTTCGGTGTATTTTTTCATCATCGGGCCCATCCTTTTTGCGGGTTTAAAGGTGCTGAAGCCCAACGAGGCGCTGGTCCTGACCCTCTTCGGCAGATATTACGGTACGCTCAAAGGTGAGGGCTTCTACTTTGTCCATCCTTTTACCGCGGCGGTCAATCCCGCCTCTGCAGCCACATCTTCAGGGATTATCTCCATAACACCGCCTGCCGACAGAGAGAAATCCCAGGGTGCCAATATCGCTTACCCCAACAAAAAGATATCGCTCAAGGCGATGACTCTGAACAATGAGAAACAGAAAATCAATGATCGCCTGGGAAATCCCATTGTCATCGGGATAGTGGTGATCTGGAAAGTTGTGAACACGGCCAAAGCGGTTTTCAACGTGGACAACTACACGGAATATTTATCCATCCAGTGCGATTCGGCGCTGCGCAATATCGTGCGCCTCTACCCCTACGATGTCTCCGACATCTCCGATGAAAACAATGAAAAATCGCTGCGCGGCAGCAGCCAGGAGGTGGCGGAGAAACTGAGAGAGGAGATCCAGTCAAAGGTGGATCTGGCCGGGTTGGAGATCATGGAGGCGCGGATCACCCATCTCTCCTATGCTCCCGAAATTGCCGCCGCCATGCTGCAGCGGCAGCAGGCTTCGGCGATCATCGACGCCCGGCAGATGATTGTTGAGGGAGCGGTAAGCATGGTGGAGATGGCGCTCAACAAGCTCAATGAAAACGAAATTGTAGAGCTGGACGAAGAGCGCAAGGCGGCTATGGTCAGCAACCTGCTGGTCATCCTCTGCGGAAACAGGGATGCCCAGCCCGTGGTCAACAGCGGCTCACTCTATTGATATTTGCAGGATAGAAAAGGGATCTTGATAAAATGGCAAACATGGATAGTGAAAAAAAACAGTTACTGCTGAGGATATCAGCATCCCTTTGGAGAGAGCTGGCGGCCTGGGCGGAGGATGATTTTCGCTCCATAAACGGGCAGATCGAATATCTATTAACGGAATGTGTGCGCAGGCGCAAAAAAGGTAAGGTATAGCCGGACAAAGTTACTCCCCCCCGGTGCCAGGCACCCCGGGCTACTAATTGTCCCTCCTGGTGCCAGGAACCTGGGGGTAGTAACTTTCCGGTCATTGTGGGAAGGAGGATTGTCTGGATGAATTTTGGAGAAATAGTGGAACTGCTGCTGAAACTGTGGCCTTTGCTGCTGCTGCAGTTTGGCTTGATGATCTGGGCGCTTGTTGATCTGCTGCGTCGTCACAGTACGCGTACCCTTTCTATGCCGATCTGGATCGTGCTCATAATACTGGTAAACTTTTTCGGGCCTCTGGCTTATTTCCTGTTCGGGAGGGCGGAGCAGTGAAGGCCATCGGGATCCGCGATCTGAGCAAGAGTTTTCAGGGGCACCCGGCCCTGCGGGGGATCACTCTGGAAGTTCGCCCGGGGGAGGTCTATGGTTTCCTGGGGCCCAACGGCGCCGGCAAGACAACGGCGATCAAGATCCTGATGGGGCTGCTTAATCCTGCAGGCGGGAGTGCCTCCCTGCTGGGCGATAAGGTGCGCCCCGGCTTATCCCCGGAGCTGAAGGGAAAGATCGGCTACCTGCCCGAAGAGCCTGCTTTTCCCGAGGCTCTTACCGGCCGTGAGGTGCTCGAGTTCGTGCAGGGGGCAAACAGGATCCCGCCCGAAGAGGGGCGGGCCCGGATTGATCAGATTCTGAAGCGATTCGACCTGGCTGCAGCAGCGAGACGCCGCGTGGCGGGCTATTCCCGCGGTATGAAGCAGCGCCTGGGCCTGGCCTGTGTGCTGCTGCCCGAGCCCGAACTCTATATCCTCGATGAACCGGTTTCCGCCCTGGATCCTGTGGGGAGGCTGGAGATTCTGGAGCTGCTTGCTTCACTGCGCGGCAGGGCCACCGTCTTTTTTTCCAGCCATGTCCTTGCCGATGTGGAGAGGGTTTGCGATGGCGTGGCCGTGCTTTACCGGGGAAAACTGCTGCTGCAGTCATCACTGCAGCGCCTGCTGGAACAGTACCGGCTGCCCCGCTACAGGATCAGCTTCCGCGAAGCGGCGCCCGGGGGCCTGGCCGAAGAGTTGCGCCACCAACGGTGGGCTCAAAAAGTGGAGGTTGTTCCCGACGGCCTCGCCGTTGAGGCGGCAGCTGAAGACCTGGCGCAGATGGAGGAAGAGCTGCTGCCCCTGCTGGCGGGTTGCGGCGCGGTGGTTACCTCGTACGAGCGGGAACATGAAGACCTCGAGATGATATTTTTGAAATTGCTCCGCAAAGCGGGCTACCAGGCAAATGAAGGGGGGGGTACCGGTGAAAACGCTCCTCATTAAGGATATGCGGCAGCTCTGGCGCACCTTCCGGCTGCCGGCGCTGCTGCTTGCCGGGCTCTTCTTTGCCATTTTGGATCCCCTGGGGGCAAAATATATGCCGCAGATCATGGAGAGGTTGATGAGCGGTTCGGAAGGGATCGCCATCATCATGCCGGAGATGTTCCCCGCCGATGCGCTGATCAGTTTTTTCGGCAACCTCGCCCAACTGGGGGCTTTTATTATTATTGTGACGGCGATGGGCGCCGTGGCCAATGAACGGGAGCGGGGGATCAGCGCCTGGGTGCTCACCCGGCCGGTGGGGCGGTTGCCCTATTTCTGGTCCAAATTTGTCGTTTATTCCGTCGGGATCGTGTTCACTGTGGGCCTGGGAACGCTGCTGGCATCGCTATATACCGCGTCTCTCATGGGCGCTCCGCCGGTATGCCTGACGGTCTGGGGCTCGATTTTTATGGTAATCTATCTGGAACTTATTCTGGCCATCACGCTCAGCGCCTCGGCGCTGCTGCGAGGCCAGATTGCGGCGGGTGGAGCCGCTTTCGCCTTCTTGATGCTGCTCTGGCTGCCGCAGCTCTTTCTCGATCAGACAAGTGCGGGTAAGTACATGCCCTATCGTCTCAGCTCGCTTGTTGCCGGCTTGCTTAAGGGAAACGCCGGACCTGCAGATTTTTTACCGGCGCTGGCAGCGGCTTTCATTGTGGCCGCCGCCGTTCTGACAGCAGCAGTGCTGTCATTCCGCCGGGCCGAGCTTTAGCCCGTAACCGGGACTTGCCGGAGCAGCTCTTGCAGTTGCCCCGTTTTGCTCCCGGGCAGGCGCGAAGCCGCAGGACGGGAAGCGAAGGGGCAGCATGGGACCCGTTATATATATCAGGAGAACCGTCCCCGTGGTATACGTGGGAATAGGAGGTTTTGTGGGGGGGATATTATTACAAACACAGCAGGGTGACGGGGGGTATTACGCTGTATTTTCGCAACCTGGTGGGGCCGATTCTTTTGAGTGCGGCTGCAGCGGCGCTTTTTCTGCTGATGCCGCGGGAGAGAATCCGCCGGCTGCTGCCCTTCGGGATTGTCTTTGGCGCAGGGTTGGGTGTGGTGCTTATTGCGGTGATGCAAGAGCTGCTGGGTTACTGGGAATTCCGGCAGATTGATTTTCTGACGGCAAGGGGTATACCGCTGTCTATCGCTTTCACCTGGCTGCCTGTGGAGGTCCTTTTTGCCCACTACCTGGTGGAACTGCGCCGGCCCGAATCAAGATTTTTGCTCTGGTTCATTATCGGTGCAGCGGTGGTTATTTTTCAGCACCTCTTTATCCTCAACGGTATGCTAATATTTCGAGACTGGACCCTTCTTGATAGTGCTTTTCTGGCGCTGGCTCTGCATCTCGGGCTGGTCGTCGTATTGCACCTTATGGGTCATATTCGTCTGCCGGATCTGCTCAAGCACTGACGGTGCAGTGGGCAGGATATCCCCCGAAATGAAAAATGGATTTTTCACCGCATCCAGAAAGCAGCCCGGGTATTTGTTCCCGGGCTGCTCGCCGGTCGTGCAGGAGTGAGGCTGTTTTTGTCGAAACAGTCACATAAAGCAGGGCAAAAGACAGCCTGTTTGTGGGATGATCGATTTGAAAAACAATGCTGACCGGTTCTTGGATGCTTACTGCCGCATAGAGCAGGCTCTGCGCAAAATAGTGGCTCCGGATCGTTTTTTAAAATTTTATGAGCTGGTAAAATTAGCCTGCCGGATCGAACCGCTGGTGAAACAGTACCGCGTCGATCTGCTGGAACTGGGCGAACTGCGCAACGCCATTGTTCACAATCGCACCGACGGGCGGATTATTGCCGAGCCTGATGACGAGGCGGTGGCTACAATCGAGAGAATTGCCGCACATCTGTTGGAACCGCCCCGGGTGCTGCCGCTTTTCAAAAAAAAGGTCGTCACGGTGAAGGATAGAGACCCCCTCAGCAAAGCTGTGAAACTGTTGTACAGCCATTCTTACTCCCAGTTGCCTGTTACCGAGGAGGATGCTATCGTGGCTCTCCTGACGGTGAACACCATCAGCCGATGGCTGGGGAAGACCATGGAAAACAAGGAACCCCTGGAAGATGCCGCCGTGGCCGAGGTCCTGGAATATACGGAGCATGGCGACAATTTCAGGCTCGTCGGCGCAAAGACAACACTGTTTGAAATCCAGGATCTTTTCTACCGCTTTTACCAGTGCGGCAAAAAGCTAGATGCTGTCCTGATCACCCATGGCGGCAGTGCAAAAGAGCCTCTTCTGGGGATTATCACCATGCGCGATTTACCCCTGGTCCAGAAAGAGTTGGCCTAGAATTGAAACTGGAGGTATTGCGTGCTAAAAGTTAACCGTTTGGGAGAGGTTGTCCAGTTGATCATGGGGCGTGAGATGGGGGGGGCGGTGCTCTACTGGACTGCCGCCTACCTGGTTGGGGGGCTGCTTATTGATACCGGCTGTGCGTATACAGCGGAAGAGTTGGCTCAATTTCTGGAGGGTGAAGAAGTGAAGCAGGTGGTGAACACACACCATCACGAGGATCATGTAGGTGCGAACTCACTGCTCCAGAAGCGGTTCGGACCGAAAGCTTACGCCCACCCCCTGGCCGTTCCGCTGATAGCCGGTCGCCTGCCGCTGCGGGAATACCAGGAGGTGGTTTGGGGATATCCGGATCCGGCAGAGGTGGAGCCTGTACCGGAAACAATTGGCGCATCAGGTCATACATTTGAGGTTATCGAGACGCCCGGGCATTCTCCCGACCATATTTCACTTTTTGAAAGGAAGAGGGGCTGGTGTTTTACCGGGGATCTCTTTATATCGGAGAAGCTGAAGATGCTCCGCGCCGATGAGGATATCGACGGCATCACCGCCTCGCTGGAGAAACTGCTGCGCCTGCCGGCGGATGAGCTGATCATCTATACCGGGGCGGGCGGTGTTTTGACTGAGGGCAGAAAAGCAATCAGTGCCTTTCTGGAGTACCTGCAGGGGCTGCGCAGCAATGTGGTCCGGCTGGCCGGCCAATCGCTGGGGGCGCCCGAAATTCGGGATCGTATTTTTGGCCGCGAAACAAAGCTGGAACCGCTGACGGGGGGCCATTTTTCCATACTTAATCTCATCGAGCAGCTTCTGCCCAAAGAGTAGGTGGAGGTGGGTAACCCGAAGGGTGATACCTCCTGCGCAGCTATTCCGCCCCTGGCTGCCGCCGCGGGATCCCCCAGACAACCCATACTGGCAAAGGGAATGAGTCAAAGTCACCGTCCCCCTGACTCAAAGGGAATGAGTCAAAGTCACCGTCCCCCTGACTCATTACGCATGCGGTAACTAATATTACGCATTCGCGTCACTTATATCACCCTTTCAGGCAGGGGGGTCCCCCTGCAATCCGACTTTACCCCGGCAATCTGCATAAGTGAGGTGAACTCCGCCTCTGGCAACCGCTTCAAGGGCGGTTTTTTTTGTTTTGCCTTCTTGAACCTCTTGGCACGGACCTTGCACTTGTATTATGTAAAAGAAAAAGAATAGTGAAGGAGGTATGGGAAGTGGCTAACAAGTGTGAATTCTGGAAGGATTACGATTCTGTAGGAGGTCCCGTTTCTTATTGTGAACTGGCTGCTTTCAACCGGCCCGTCAGCTCCGATTTTCTGTTGAAAATTGGGTGCACCGAGGCAAAAAGGAAGGAGTGCCTCGGAAGCATGGAGTTGAATATCGGGGCGGGGTCGGTGCCTGCACCCATGCCGGCGCCTGAACCGGCGGTCACCGCTGTGGGCTCGTTTTGCCCGCCGCCGGAGATAGCCAAATCATTTGTCGGTGTGGCCGAGAAGAAGGCTACAACCAAGATGGGCTCCCTCATCCCGCTGGGCATCCTTGCCGGCGCCTATATCGCTCTCGGCGCGATCATGTTCACCATCATCACCAATGATCTGGCCGGCTTTATCGGCGATGGGCTGACTCGCCTCATCGGCGGCATCTCCTTCTCCCTGGGCCTGATCCTGGTTGTTCTCGGCGGCGCTGAGCTTTTTACCGGGAACAACATGATCATGACCGGTTACCTGGAGAAGAAAGTAAGCGGCAAACAGCTTCTGAACAACTGGTTCTGGGTTTACCTCTTCAACTTTGTCGGATCGTTGCTGGTGGTGTTCCTTTTCTTCTACTCGGGAATCTGGAAAGCCAACGGCGGAGCTATCGGCGCCCGCGCGGTGAATATCGCCGCGGCCAAAGCATCGCTGCCCTGGGTGGAGGCTCTTTTCAGAGGAATTTTCTGCAACTGGTTGGTCTGCCTGGCGGTGTGGCTGGCCAGCGCCGGGCGCGATGTTATCGGCAAGATTTTGGCGATTATGATTCCCATTGCCGCTTTTGTTGCCGCCGGGTTTGAGCATAGCGTGGCCAATATGTATTTCATTCCCATGGGCCTGGCGCTGGCAAATCAGCCGGCCCTCTCCGCCCTGCTTGATCCCGCAGTTATTCAGGGCTTGACAATGAAGGCATTTTTCCTGAACAATCTTATCCCCGTGACTGTCGGCAATATTATCGGTGGGGCCGGATTCGTGGCCGCTATATACTGGGGGGCTTATCTGCGCCCGCTGCTGCCGAAGAAGGATTTTGCCGCCAACGGCAAGATGTAGGAACAGAAGTAAAAGTTCAGCTTTCAGGGGCAGTTTGATTCACAGTAGAAAGGGGTGACATACAGTGGAAAAATTGGTTCAATGTCCGCACTGGAAAGAATACCAGGGTATGAATGGATGGGTTATGTTCTGCAGCGCCGGCGCTTTTGCGAAAAAATTGAGCAGCAAAGAAGCCGCACAGTGCGGCTGCACCGTCGAACAGAGAGCCGCCTGCAAAAAGATCATGGAGAGCAACCTGGGTTACGGCCTGGTCCCCGATATAGCTGATATTGAGGAAAAGGCCGCCTCCCAGAGAGAAAAAGCTGCTTCTGAACTGTAAACCTTTACACGCGGCGCTTTGACATATGATGGGGCTCCGGCACAAGATGCCGGGCCCTTTTTTAAAAAAAAAGGATTTTTACTTGCCTTCGCAGAAAGATCAGAATGTTGGAGTGAGGAAGGTGCTTTGTCCTCTCTTCTGACTAAATAGCCTGTAAGGAAAGAAACAGCGGTGTACATCAGTAAATTTATGGCCCCGGAAATAATATTCGGCAAGGGTTCCCTGAACCAGGTTGGCGAATGCTGCAGCCGCCTGGGTTCCTCCAGGGTATTTCTTGTTGCCGACAGGGGGATCATCCGGCACGGATGGGTTGACAAAGTGCTGCCCTTCCTGGAAGAGGCGGGGCTGGATTACCAGATCTGGTCCGAATTTTCCGCCAACCCACGCGATTATGAGGTGGAGGAGGGAGCGCAGCTTTATGCCGAAACAGGCTGCGATGCGGTGCTGGCCATCGGCGGCGGCAGCACCCTTGATGCCGCCAAGGCGGTGGCCACCCTCTCCACGAACAAAGGTCGGATCCAGCAGTACGAAGGGATCGACAACCTTGAAAATCCGCTGCCGCCCTTGATCGTGGTTCCTTCCACCTCGGGTTCAGGTTCGGAGGTTTCGCAGTTTTCCATTATCGCCGACAGCGAACGCAGGATCAAGATGACCATCATCTCCAAATCGCTGATGCCCGATATCTCCATCACCGATCCGCTCATACTCTCCACCGTGGACAGCCGGGTGACTGCCCAGACGGGAATGGAGGCTTTGAGCCATGCCATTGAAGCCTACCTCTCCCTGGCGGCCACCGATATGACCGATATCCATGCGCTGCACGCCATTGACCTGATCTCGCACAACCTGCGCGCCTCCGTGGCCAGCC
Source organism: uncultured Syntrophomonadaceae bacterium (assembly GCA_964441025.1). Classification (GTDB taxonomy): domain Bacteria; phylum Bacillota; class Dethiobacteria; order DTU022; family DTU022; genus JAAZIN01. The sequence goes on along the minus strand of CAYTXG010000019.1, from coordinate 4,852 downwards.
AGGTTAATGAAGAGGCCAAGGTGGCCATGGGCAAAGCGAGCCTGCACGCAGGGATTGCTTTTTCCAATGCCGTTCTCGGGCTGGCCCACGCCATGACCCACCAGGTGGGAGGGCGGCTGGATCTGCCCATCGGGGAGATCAGCGCTATCATCTTACCCCATGTGATGCGTTTCAACCTGCTCTCATCCATTGACAAGTATGTGCGGATTGCCGCCACCATGGGGGCGCGGGTGGAGCAGATGACGCCGCGGGAGGCGGCCGAAAAGGCCATTGCCATGGTCTGGGAGCTGGCCCAGGATGTGGGCATCCCCTCGGGCCTTGCCGAGCTGGGGCTGCCTGAGGATGTGCTGCCCGAGCTAAGCGATAATGCGATCAAGGATGCCTGCTTTATTACCAACCCGCGGGATGCCGATGTGGCCGATATCATTGAAATTTTCAGATCTGCACTTTGACATGAACAAGGGTGAGCATGATGGTCATTAAAAACAAAAAAGAGCTTATTGAGAAGCTGACGGGGATCCACAGTTCGAAAAAATCCTACTATGTCGAGCTGAAGAAGAAGATATACGAGACTACCAGGCGCAATATCCAGCTTGAGATCATCAACCAGCTGGCCAAGGGAATCGGCATCGAGATGTCCTTCCAGGAGATCATCGAAAATGTTATTCCCAAATTGCAGGCGGTGGTCTCCTTTGATACGCTCAGCCTTTATGTGATCGACAAGGGGACCATGGTGAACCGCACTGTTTTTGTCTCCAACCACAAAAACGGCGCCGCTGTTGGGGAGGAAAGCGATAGCGGTGAAGGTGAGCGAAAGGATGAGAGGGCCACCGAGGCCTTCTGGCAGGTTCTGAGCGAAAAGAAAACAGTCCTCATCGATGGAGAGGGCGCCGAAAAACCGGAGTCTCCGGGCGGCAGGAGCTCCGCGGCGACCCTGATTCCCCTTCTGGTCAAGGAGAAGGTAATCGGGGTGCTCGAGGTGATCTGCGATGAGGGTTTTGATGAGAGCGATCTTCTCTTCCTGGAGCAGGTTGCCGATCAGCTGGCGGTGGGCCTGGAAAATGCCCGCCTTTACAATGAGGTCTGGCAGCACAAGCAGGAGTGGGAGATCACATTTTCCGCGGTGACGGATCTGCTTCTTTTTATCAATCGCGACTGCCGCATCCAGAGGGTCAACCAGGCGGTAATGGATTTCTTCACCATGCCCGAGGAGGATATCCTGGGCCAGAGGTGCTACCGCCTTTTTTACGGGCGTGAATCAAAATGCAACCCCTGCCTGGCCGACCAGGTCATCCGCACCCAGAGAACGGCCTATCTGCAGTCGCGGACCAGGTACAACCGGGTGCTTGATATTTTCGCCTACCCGGCTTATACAGGGGACAACGAACCTTACGGCGTGACCTACTATGCCAAGGATGTGACCCGCTTTGTCGATTCCATCAAGTTTGTCTCCATGGGCGAGATGTCCGCCGGGGTGGCTCATGAGCTGAACAGCCCGCTCACGGCCATTGTGGGCAATTCCCAGCTGCTGCTCCGGGAGACCGACCCCTCGAGCCCGCATTACCAGTTGATCAAGGATATCAAGAACAGCGGTACGCGCTGCCAGCGGATTATCCAGAACCTGCTCACTTTTTCCCGCCAGGAAGAATATACTTTTGAAGAGATCAATATGAACGAGGTGGTGGAGAGCGCCCTGGGCCTGCTTTCATACCAGATCGAAAAAAGCAATATGGAGCTGGTGAAGAAGCTTGCGCCGGAGCTGCCCCTTCTGCTTGGTAACGAACACGGCCTGGAGCAGATCGTGATCAACCTGCTGCTCAATGCCAAGGATGCCATTGAAAGCAAGGCGCTCGTCGAAGCGAACGGGAAAAAGGGGAAGATTACTATTGAAACCTGCGCTTCGGACAAGGTTGTTGCGGTGAATGTAAGCGACAACGGCAACGGGATCGACGATGTTGACCTGCCCCATGTATTCAATCCCTTTTTCACAACAAAGCGCGTGGGCAGGGGTACCGGGCTGGGCCTGTCGGTGAGCCTGGGAATTGCCCAGTCGCACGGAGGGGTCATCGACGTGGAGAGCATTGTCGGCGAGGGGAGCACTTTCAGCTTGATCCTGCCTTTGGATAAGGCTTACAGCAGCGGCAAGGGCTCTGCTGTTGCCGCCGCCGAATCTCCCGGTGGGGAAGGAGGCCGGTGAGTTGACGACGGAACCCTGTTTCCTTGTGGTGGACGATGAGCAGGAGGTCTGCAATTTTTTCTCCTATCTGCTGAAAAAAAAGGGATACGGGGTGCTCGCTGCGAACAGCGGCCATGAGGCGCTGGAGCGTCTCAAGGAGCACCGTTTCAACGTGGCTCTTGTTGATCTGAAGCTGCCCGATCTCAACGGCATAGAGATTCTCCGCGAAATAAAAAAGGTGCAGCCCGCCTGCGAGGTGATTATCATCACCGGCTACTCCACGGTTAAGTCGGCGGTGGAGGCGATCCAGTCCGGCGCCTTTGATTACGTGGAGAAGCCTTTCGGCGATATCAACGAGATGGAGAAGCTGCTGGAAAGGGCCTTGGATGTGCGCGCCGAGATGGAGCGCCTTTCCCTGTCCCACAAAGAGCTCGGTTTTGTCGTGGGTAAGGATAAAAAGATGCTCAGCCTTATCTCAGCCTCGCAGAAAATCGCCAAAAAGAATATCACGGTGCTGATCCAGGGGGAGACGGGGACAGGGAAGGAGATCCTGGCCCGCTATATTCACTCAGTCAGCCACCGCAGCGAACGCCCCTTCATGGCCTTCAATTGCGGGGCTTTTACCGAGACGCTGCTGGAAAGCGAGCTTTTCGGCCATGAGAAGGGCTCTTTTACCGGAGCCACCGGCAGGAAAAAGGGCATTTTTGAGATGGCCCATAAAGGGACTCTTTTTCTTGATGAAATTGACTCGGCCAGTCCGGCTATTCAGATCAAGCTGCTCCGCATCCTGGAGACGGGCGAGTTTTTGCGGGTGGGGGGCGAAGAGCTGTGCAAGGTGGATGTGCGCGTCATCGCTGCAACAAATGCCGATCTGGCTGCGCGGGTAGAGCAGAACAGGTTTCGCGAAGACCTTTTTTACAGGCTTGATGTGGCTTCGCTGTACATTCCGCCTCTGCGCGACCGGGCTGGAGACATCCCTATTTTCATCAGCTATTTTTTGGAGAAAGAGACGGTGGAGAAAGGGGCGCCGCCGAAGAAATTTTCCGCTGAGGCCATGGAGCTGCTGCAGAAGCATGCCTGGCCGGGCAATGTCCGGGAGCTGGCCAATACCGTGGCCCAGGCGGTCCTGCTGAGCAAGGGGCAGCTTATCGGGGCCGAAGATCTTCCGGCGCGGATAAGCCCGGGCGACAGGGCGGCGGGGCAGGGCGGAGCCCTTGCCGAAACCGGCGCCGCTGCGGAGGAGGGGACACTTTTCCTGATGCATCCACAGGGGGAGGGGCTCTACCGCCTGCTGGGCCGCTTTGAGGATATGCTTACTGAGGAGCTCGATTTGAAAGAGGGTTTTGATTTCAACAGTTTCCAGGAGGATCTGAAGCTGTGGCGGGACAGGGTTGCCGGCCGGCTCATTGAGCTGGCCCTGGAGATCACTTTTGGAAACCAGGTCAAGGCGGCGGAGCTGCTCAGAATCACCCCGCGGGCGCTGCGCTATTACCTTGATAAGGCGCAGCAGGAAACATAAAAGTCTTCCCGGGACAGCGGGCGGCTAGTAAAAGGAACGCGCGGCGCGTTCCTTTTTTGGGTGCTGTGCTATATTTGCAGGCGGCTCAATATCTCTTGCGCATCATTTTCCCCATCTCTTTAAGCGAGATAGTCCGGTCGAACTGCAGCAGGCCGCGGCTGAAGATGCGCGCCCCGAGGTAGATAAAGAAGGCTATTCCCAGGACCATGACGGCGAAGGTGGAGGCCAGCTCCCACCAGGGTATGGTGGTGGAAGCAATGCGCATGAGCATGGTCGTCGGGGTGAAGATGGGAATGTAGCTGAAAATGCGCACCCAGGCGGCATTGGGCGACATCAGGATTGCGCTCGAGGCGAACATGGGAATCATGGGGATGAGCACGACCATGCCCTGAGTCTGGCTGCCCCCCTCGGCATCTTTCATTGTCGCCCCCATGGCGGCGAAGAGGGCGGCGAACATGAGGTAGCCGCCGATGAAGAAGAGCACCAGGGGGGCGAGCATCTCCAGGGTCAGCCCCATTTCGCCCAGGTTGATGAAGCGGCTGGCTGCAGCCAGGCCCACTGTCATCCAGATTGCAATCTGCAGCAGTCCGAGCAGTCCGAACCCCAGGATCTTGCCCAGCAGCAGCTCGAGCGCCGTGACCGAGGAGAGCAGGATCTCCACGATGCGGTTGCGCTTCTCCTTGAGCACCCCGTACATGAGTACCTGACCCGAGATCATCACGGCGACAACGAGGATAATGCTGAAGAAAAAGGGAGCAATCATGGAGGCGATGGAGGCCTCCTCGCCGCTCACGCTGCGCACCTTCAACTCCACCGGTGCCGTGATCCGGAAAATTTCATCGGCGGTGAGTCCGATCTTTTCCATGCGGTATCGCGTCAGCGCCGCCCTGAGGGCACCGTCGAGGACCATGGTGTTCATCTCTTTGGCATCGCGGACATAGTAATTGATCATTCCATCCTGCAGGTTTTCGGAGTTGAGATTCAGGTAGCCGTTCAGCTCTCCGCTTTCGACCTGCCGGTGAAGTGATTTCAGCCCGGCGCTGTTTTGCAGGGTTACCGTCACCGGTGAGCCGGTCAGGTAGGATTCCAGGTAGGGAAAGATCTCTCCTGTTTCATCGATTACCGCCACCTGCTGCTCCTCTTTGGCCGCGCTGGTG
>CAYTXG010000018.1:0-33905 GCA_964441025.1 uncultured Syntrophomonadaceae bacterium | reverse complement strand
CGGGATGCTCTTATTGCTGGCTGTTGGGACAGCCGCCTTGCTGCAGCGCTGCGCTCGTCAGGCATCCCTGTATTTCCGAATCCTTGAACAGCTCAGGATGATGTTGTATTGCTGATGCCGGGGGAAAATGCTAGACATGAACGGATGCACCGTATTCCGTCTGTGCAGCCCGGTTTGGGGCACTCTACACGAAAGGATATTTGCTGATGCACAATGAAGAAATCAAAAAAATAATTGGAGAATTGGACCTACACAGGCTCCAAAAAAAGCTGGTAAGTGCAGGGTATGGACCAGTACCCGTGGCCCTAGGGGATCTCTTTGCCTGCGGTTGCTATTTTATCCTGCAGGGAAGGACAGATCTTGGCTATAAACTGTGCCGTACAGCCTTGTCGGTATATGGCGTTGAGGCGGGAGCAATTGAAAGGATCGTCAGCCGGGTCGAAGGGAGCGAAGTAGCATTTTCACTGTTGCTAAACCCCCATCTGGAAATTCCGGGTTGGCTCTTTGATTATGGGGAAAACGATACCTGAAATAAAGATGGTAATGTAACACTAAATGCGCAGAGTTACCATAGTTTCATAGAACAGCATGGGAGTTACAGGCAGTGTAATGAGACGGGGAACAGGGAAGAGCTGGATAGAAATATTTCGTAACTTTGCGGGAAAAGGTGGGGTCTTCCCTTACCAGTTGGCCTTTACACTTCTCATTCCGCTGAGGAACATATTCTTATCTCCGAAAACCCTTATTCAGCGCCTTGAGCTAAAGGAAGATTACAATGTCCTTGAAATAGGGCCAGGCCCCGGGTACTTCAGTTCAAAAGTGGCCAGGGCCATACCCCGGGGTGTGCTGGTGTTGGCCGATATCCAGCAGGAGATGCTTGATCTTGCCGAGAAAAGACTGACCAGGAAGGGGATTGGCAATGTAGAGTATCATCTTTGTAACGGCATTGATTTTCCTTTCGAGGGCAGCGGTTTTGACGTCATTTTTATGGTGACTGTACTGGGTGAGATTGAAAATAAGGGGCAATATCTGGGCGAATGCTTCAGGCTTCTGCGTCCGGGTGGGCTCCTTTCCATATCGGAGCAGGCCGGTGACGCAGATAGAGTGTCAACAGGTGAAATCAAAAAAGTCACACATGGCGCAGGGTTTGAATTTGAAATGATTTATGGTACGGAAAAGAACTATACGATGAATTTCCGGAGGTCCGGTACGGCAGCAAACCGGGTTCAGCGCCGGTAGGACAGCGCAAGCGGTAACTGCAAAAAGGCCGGTTGAAAAGCGAGGGAATTGGACATGTCTATTGAAAAAGCAAGGGCATATTTTAGAAGTGAAGGGATAGGGGAGAGGGTTCTTGAATTTGACGCTTCCAGCGCCACGGTGGAACTGGCGGCAAAGGCGTTAAACTGTGAGCCCTGCCGCATTGCCAAAACATTATCTTTTCATGTGGGGGATAGGGTGGTTTTGGTTGTTTTAGCCGGCGACGCCAGGATAGACAACAAAAAATACAAAGAGCAATTCGGGATGAAGGCGAAGATGCTGTCCCCGGAGGAAACAGGGCCTTTGGTAGGGTACGATGTAGGCGGCATCTGCCCCTTTGCCGTAAATGAGGGCGTGGAAGTCTACCTGGATCAGTCGCTGAAGCGCTTTGATACGATATTTCCCGCCTGCGGAAGCGCAAACAGCGCTATTGAGTTGACCATTCCGGAGTTGGAGAAGTACGCCTGCAGCAAAGGGTGGGTGGAGATATCAAATATTGGGGTAACTGGAAAGGGGGATGTCAGCTAGATGATCGGCGCAATTGCCGGGAATATTATCGGATCTGTTTATGAGTTTGATCAAGGGGGCCCAGGCGGTGGCTGCAGCCATATTTATGGCCCGGCAGGGCCCCGGTCTGGCATGTATTAGAATAGTTAGCCAAGTGGTTTCTTGAAAGCAGGATATATCTAAATCATTGCGAATAAATTGTGTTGGAATACTTAATTTGAATACTAAAGGAGGCGTGAGGTAATGCCATGGATTATTGGTGGAATTGTGCTTCTGCTTGCGTTGGCGCTGATAGGTCTTTACAACAATCTGGTGACCCTGCGGCAGCGGATCAAGAATGCCTGGGCACAGATCGAAGTGCAGCTAAAAAGGCGCTATGACCTGATTCCGAATCTGGTATCAACAGTGAAAGGCTATGCTGCGCATGAGAAGGAGACATTTGAACGGGTGATCCAGGCCCGGAACTCGGCCATGGGAGCGGCAGGTGTCCAGGAGCAGGCCGGGGCTGAGAATATGCTCACCGGTGCGCTGCGGCAGCTCTTTGCCCTGGCTGAAAATTATCCTGAGCTCAAGGCAAACACCAATTTTATGCAGCTTCAGGAAGAGCTGACGAACACAGAGGGCAAGATTGCTTTTTCCCGCCAGTTCTACAATGACACCGTGCTTAAGTACAACACGGCCATCCAACGCTTTCCCGCTGTTCTGGTGGCAGGCATGTTCGGTTTTCATCAGGAAATTTACTTCAACCTGGATGAAGAGCAGGAAGCGCGTCAGTCGGTGAGGGTTGAGTTCTAGGGGGCGCCATGGAAAAAGATAAATACCGCAAAAAATGCAGCAGCTGCAGGCCCTTTTTTCTGATCCCGGTTTGTTTGGGGATTATTGTGTTTGCCCTGGTGCAGTTTGCAACACCCGTTCGCGCGGACGATGATCGCTCCTACTATTTCCCCAGGGTGGAGATCGAGGCGGAGCTGTATCCTGACGGATCTATGAGTGTTGTGGAGAACCGCACGTACAGCTTCAGCGGTAAATACAGGGGCGCCTGGGAGTACATCTATTTGAAGAATGGCCAGTCGATCAAAGATGTTCAGATCAGTGAAGGGGATAAGGCCTACAGTCAGATGCCTCCAGGGACGCAGGATATACCTGGCATTTATTACGTGGAGGAGTACCCCGACCGCGTCCATATTGACTGGAGTTTTGAAGCATATAGCGAACAGCGCACCTTTACCATTTACTATACGGTGGAGAACGCGGTGCTGATACATCAGGATGTGGCCGAACTCTATTACCAGTTCATCGGCGACGAATGGGATGAGCGCACCGATTATGTCCGGGTGGCCTTAACTCTGCCGGGGGCCGCCGGAGAGGAGTTGTTGGTGTGGGGGCACGGGCCCCTGCATGGCAAGGTTTACAAAGAGGGGGACACCGGGGTGGTCTGGGAGGTAGGAAAACTGCCCCGGCGCACTTATTTCGAAGGAAGGGTTACATTTCCGGTGCAGCTGGTCCCGGCGGCCGCCAATAGCTCGGGCCGGGAGGGTTTACCCGGAATCCTGGCCGAAGAGGAAGAACAGGCCGATCGGGCCAACAGGCGGCGCCGGCTGGCAAAGTTTGACCTTTTCGGCGGTATCCCCGTCCTTCTCGGAGCGGCGGCAGCTTATATTTTGATGCGGCGCAGGGCTTTCAGCCATCCCCAGGCATACCGGGGTGACTACTACAGGGAGCTGCCGGGGGATTATTCCCCTGCCGAGGCCGGCCATTTCTTTCGCCTTGGCCGGACCGCTCCTGAAGATATCACGGCAACAATAATGGATCTGACCCGGCGGGCTCATCTGATCCTGGAAGAGACGCAGGGCGAAAAAGGTCTTGTTGTCAAACGCTCCTTTACCGATTACCGGATTACCGCCGGCGGGGGCCGTGATGCCCTGGCGGCTCATGAATCTAAGTTGCTTCGTTTTATTTTTGGGGAGGCATCCCGCCTCTCCGGGGGTGTGACCTCATTCAGGGGAATTGAAAAATATGCCAGGAGCAGGAGAGAGAGCACCGCATTATTTTACCAGGCCTGGAGCAGCATTATCAAGCCCCAGGTTCAGAAACTGGGTTTCTTCGGCCCCAGGGCCTGGGGCGGCATCATAGCGGGGCTAGTTCTCGCTGCGGCCGGTTTTATTGCCGCTTTGACCCAGACATTTACAATTACCGGGGCGCTGACCGTAACTGCAGGGGCATTATTGATGATTTTATCGGCGGGGCTAAAAAGTCTCACTCCTACTGGAGCGGATCATTACGCCAGGTGGAAAGCTTTTAGAAGGTTCCTGCTCCACTTTTCCGAGCTTGAGCGCTCCACCATCCCCTCGTTGCAGATCTGGGAACATTATCTGGTATATGCTGTGGCCCTGGGCGTGGCCAAAGAGGTGATCAAGCAGCTACAAGTGGTTTATCCGCAGATTCAAGACCAGGCTCACATGCCTGTTTCCCCCTGGTTCTTCATGGCCATGAATAATCCCACCTCCTTTGATAGGCTTTCCTCGACGATGCAGCAATCTTTCCTAACTGCCATGAGTACCTCCTCTTCCGGTTCAGGTGGCGGTGGCGGTTTCTCCGGCGGCGGCGGTGGAGGCGGTGGCGGCGGAGGTGGAGGCGCACGTTAAGCAGCCAAAAAGACTGTAGGGGGGTCTGTCTTTGCTGCTCGGCGGCATGCGCTGGTTGTTTATTCAGACTGCGGAAGGCCTGATCAGTTTCCGGTATGCTTACCCCCCTTTTGCAGATGCAAAAGACCTGGAGGATGTAAAGGGGATCATCCTTTCCAAAAACGAGGTGTAACGGCTGCTTATTTTAGCCGCGGGCTCCGCTACTAGTCGCCCTCGGGAGGCACGATGCAGATGAAGATGAAAGGCTCGCTGCCGGTATTGCTAAACTGGTGCAGCGCCCCGCCGGGGATGTACGCATAGGAGCCCTCGCGCACTGCATGATCGGTGCCATCAAGATGGATGACCCCTTTTCCGCTGACGATCCAGTTGATATGCGGCCAGGGATGGCGGTGCCGCGGCGAACTGCAGCCGGCCTCCAGAGTGAAGACCCGCATCACGTAGTCCTTCCACCCCTCAGCATGAGAGATGGGCACCTGCCTGGTTATGCCGGTTGCCCCTTCAAAATGGACGGGGCATAATTTGCATGAATCTATATGCCCGACGATCATTATTGAAATGCCTCCTTTTCACTGGTATTGAATTTTCTATTTTCCCCTTCCGCCATTTGCCATCATGGCTTGCATCAGATTATACAAATTATGATTTCCCCATATCCCAGCCGATCCCTTCCCGGCCCGAAGTGCGAATTGATATCGGTGCGGGCCAAATAAGTTGTATAATAGGGTAGGGGGGTATAGTATATCTATAGAGGTGATGCGCTATGGATAGAGCAGATGGCGGCTGCCCCGAGTGTGAGAAAGGCCCCAAAAAGAGAAGCTGGCACGACGATAAAACAGTGCGGCAGCTTGTGGTGCGGCTGAACCGCATTGAGGGGCAGGTGCGGGGAATCAAAAGGATGATTGCGGAGGAGGTCTACTGCGACGATGTTTTAAACCAGATCGGCTCCGTTCAGTCCGCAATCAATGGTGTAACCAGGCTGCTGCTGGAAAAACATATGAAGTCCTGCGTCAGGGAGCAGTTGTTTGAGGGCGATGAGCAGGTTGTTGACGAACTGCTGAAGACAATCTCCAAGATAATCAGGTAGTGATGAATGCACGAGGGGGTGCCGGTGATGTCTGAAACCGAAGAAAGGGCTGGGAAAGAGGCGGCAATAACTATCCCTATTTCCGGGATGAACTGTGCTGCCTGCGCCGCCAGGGTGGAGAAGGGTTTACAGTCTCTTCCCGGAGTATTATCTGCAAATGTCAACCTGGTGATGGGAAAGGGAACGGTCAGCTATGATCCTGCCGTGGTGGAGCCCGGGCAGATGGTGGAGCGCATTGCCGAACTGGGATTCGGGGTTTCCGCAGAGCAGCAGGAGTTTCTAATTTCCGGGATGTCCTGTGCTGCCTGTTCAGCCAGGGTGGAGCAAAGGCTGAATACGCTGCCCGGAGTGCAGGAGGCGGCCGTAAACCTGGCTACGAACAAGGCTGTGGTCAGATACATTCCCGGTATGATTATCCTTTCAGAGATTGAAAATGCCGTGCGTGAGCTGGGCTATGATGCGATCCTGGCACGGGGTCTTTCTTTTAATGAAGCGGCAAGAGAGAGGCGCAGGGAGAAGAACCGGCAGCTGGCCCGTTTTATTGTTGCGGCTGTCTTCAGCTTTCCCCTGTTCCTGTTGATGATCTTTTCTCATACAGGGTTTCATCTGGAGATCAATCCCTGGTTGCAGCTCGCTCTGGCCACACCTGTTCAACTTTATGCCGGCTGGCCCTTCTACCGCGGAGCCTACCGCTCGCTGAAAACGGGCGGCGCCAACATGGATGTGCTGGTGGCGCTGGGCACCTCGGTGGCCTATTTCTACAGCCTGATCTCTCTTGTCGCCCGGTGGGGGCACTATTATTTTGAGTCTGCGGCGGTGCTCATGACCATTATCCTGCTGGGCAGGTTGCTGGAGGCTGTGGCCAGGGGCAGAACCTCCGAAGCCATTGAAAAGCTGATGGAGCTGCAGGCCAAAACTGCCCGGGTCCTCCGGCAGGGGGCGGAGGTGGATATCCCCGCCGATGAAGTGATGGTGGGCGATCTGGTTGTGGTGCGTCCCGGGGAGAGAGTGCCGGTGGATGGGGTGATCGAGGAGGGAAATTCAAGCATAGACGAATCGCACCTTACCGGTGAGAGCATGCCGGTGGAGAAGAAGGCCGGCGATGAGGTGGTGGGAGCCTCCATCAATAAATATGGCAGCTTTACTTTCCGGGCGGCCAAGGTTGGGCAGGATACTGTTCTGGCCCAGATCATCCGCCTGGTGGAGGAGGCGCAGGGCTCCAAGGCTCCCATACAGCGGCTGGCGGACCGGGTGTCCAATATTTTTGTGCCCACAATAATCGCAATTGCCCTGCTCACTTTCGGTGGCTGGTTCATCAGCGGGGCGGGCTTTGAAGATTCGCTGATGCACATGGTAACAGTTCTTGTTGTTGCCTGCCCCTGTGCTCTGGGTCTGGCTACGCCCACGGCGATCATGGTGGGAACAGGGGTGGGGGCCGGGAAGGGGATCCTGATCAAGGGCGGAGAACATCTGGAGCGGGCGGAGAAAATCGACGCCGTGGTTCTTGACAAAACAGGCACCATCACCCGGGGGAGCCCGGCGGTGACCGATATTTTTGCGCTGGAGCCCTTTGACGAGAAAGAGCTGCTGGCCGCAGTCGCCTCGGGCGAGAGCAAATCGGAACATCCCCTGGGCCGGGCCCTGGTGGAGGAAGCGAGAGAGCGGGGCCTGGCGCTGGGGGAAACCTACGGATTCGAAGCACTGCCCGGGCGGGGGATCACCTTTGAGCTGGCGGGTGAGAGCTGGGCCGTGGGCAATGAGAAGCTGGCCGATCTGGTCGGTATTGATGCCGGGCCTTTGCTGATGCAAAAGAGCCTCTGGGAAGAAGAGGGCAAGACGGTGATGCTGGCTATGAGAGGAAGCGCCCTGGCCGGCATGGCGGCGCTGGCCGATACGCCCAAAGAGGGCGCCGTCCGGGCTGTCATGGAGCTGCAGCAGATGGGCCTTGATCTGTATATGCTCACCGGGGACCAGGAGAAAACTGCGTGGGCCATTGCAAAGCAGGTGGGCATCACCAATGTAATTTCCGGTGTTTTACCGCAGCATAAAGCGGCGGAGGTGCAAAAGCTGAAAGATGCCGGCCGTGTTGTGGCCATGGTCGGCGACGGGATCAATGACGCCCCGGCCCTGGCTACGGCTGATGTGGGCATGGCCATCGGCACCGGGACCGACGTGGCCATGGAGAGCGCCTCGATTACGCTGATGCAGGGTGACCTGAACAAGATCGCCTCTGCCATACGCCTCTCCCGGCGGACGCTGCGCAAAATCAGGCAAAACCTGTTCTGGGCTTTTTTCTACAACATGATTACTGTTCCCCTGGCCATTTTCGGCGTTTTTACGCCTGTAATAGGGGGGGCGGCCATGGCCCTGAGCTCGGTCTCCGTTGTGACGAATTCGCTTCTGTTAAAACGGTACGACCCCGAGAAGGGCAATTAATGCGGCGGCTGCAGTTGCAGCCGGGGCAAAGGGGGGCTCCGGGGGTTCTACCGGAGCCTCTCTTCAATTTGATTGTACATGATGTACCATTTTTGCACGCTATTCTCCAGCCGGTAATAATAAATGATATATGGAACCAGCAGCGCCAGAAACAGAAGGCTGAGCAGCAGGGCTCCCGGTTTTTCTACCAGCACGGCGAAGAATACCGAGAGGAGGAAAAAGAGGGCAAATGCTGCTGTTACCAGAAGATGGATCAACCTCTCGTGCTGCGCAAATTCAATCCGTGTCCGGTGGTAATCCCTGAGCTGCGCATAGTTTATCTCCTCGCCGGAATCCAGGGCGGCGGCGAGAAATGTCTCGTGCTCGCGCATATATTTCCACACTGAATTCATGCCTCCTTTATGCATAATCCCGGTCCTCTTAAGGGGAAGGCCCGCCCCAAGGGCTCCATAACCGGCCCGGGCTCCCCTGTCCATTGGTTAAAAACTTCTCCTGATGTGATTATTATCCTGCTTAAAAGGCAGGCCCAGCCGGCGTGGCCCCGGCTTCCGGCGGATCAGGGAGGAAGAGCCGTGTATTTGTCGAAGTAATCAAAATAGATTTATAAAGTAGCTCTTTTACTTGTGCCGTACCGGTGGTAGAAGTGCTATGGATGAAAGGCGGTATAGAATGGTGATCCGCTACCCCCGCACCGCTGCCCAGCCCGAGACACTGGTCAAGATTTTGATTGCCATCATTGAAAAAACCCCTGCAGGGGGAACTACCCTGGAGGAGTTGCAGGACGCTTATGCGGAAATAAATGACCGCCGCCCTTGATCAGGGAGATTGTACGGGCTATCCGGGAGAGAAAAAGGGTGCGCCTCAGCTATCTGCCACCTATGACGGCGCTGTTACCGAACGGGTGGTAGAGCCCCATGGCCTTTTATGCCGCCTGAACAACTGGTGCCTGACCGGCAGGTGTACCCGGCGGAGACAAAGGCGGGTTTTCCTGCTGTTGAACATCACGGAGCTGGCTGTAATCGAGGGAAGTTTTTACCGGATGTCTGCCGGCCTTTCGCTGAAGGAGCTGTACAAGGATGCCTGGGGGACCTGGACTGAAGACGAATCGGCGGCTCTGGAGACGGTGCGCCTCCATATTTCTGCCGGCCCTGCAGAGCGTTTCAGGCACAATTGTTTTCATGGCAGCCAGCGGACCAGGGTGCTGCCCGGCCGGCGGAATAAATAGATCGCCGCCGGGAAAAGGGGCAATTGGTGATTTGGGATAAAAGTGGTATAACTATATCAGGGTAAAACCAACTGTGATGTGTGAAAGCCGGGAAAGCTCCCGGCTTAATGATAAATGATTTGATAGGGTCCGATGAATAGCGAACAGCTTTTTTTCCTGAGCGGCGCTCTGAAGCTGGAGGGGCGCCTGGCGACCCCCCTGCACCAGGAGGCGGGAGCCGGGGTAGTGCTGTGCCATCCTCACCCACTCTGATGTCGACGGGGCTGTAGAGGTGATCAAGGAGCCGATCATTTCTGGCATGGCCATGAAGGGGACGCAGCGGGTAAAGTAGTCTCATTTTTTCAGAAGCATTTGGTATAAAAAGGGCAGGGCGGCGGTTCTTTTAATAGCTGTTTTGCTATTGATCGCGGATATAAATTCACCCGAACTGGGGGAGGTCATCCTGGAAGTACAGATTCAGCCGCATATTAGATTGAGTTCAAAAGACAGGGCGGATTTTGCCCTTCTGCCCGGTGATCCCCAAAGGGTCGAGCGGATCAAAGGCTTTTTTGAACATGCTGAAGAGGTTGCCTGCAACAGGGAATTTAGAACCGTCAGCGGCTACTATAAAGGGGTCAAGGTGCTGGCAACTTCCACCGGGATCGGCGGCTCCTCCACGGGCATAGCCGTGGAGGAGCTGGGGAGGATCGGCGTCAGGCATCTGATCAGAACGGGCAGCTGTGGGACGCTGCAGGAGCGGATCAGACCCGGGGATCTTATCATCGCCTCCGCTGCGGTCAGAGATGACGGCGCTTCAGCCGCCTATGTAAAAATGGGCTTTCCCGCGGTGCCCGATCCGGCGGTATTCCATGCTCTGATCAGGGCGGCCGGCAAATTGGGATACAGGCGCTTTCATGGGATTATCAGAAGCCATGATAGCTTCTATACCGGTGAGGAGAGGCTCATTGGTGATTACTGGGCGGGAAAAGGAATTATCGGTGCGGACATGGAAACAGCTGCACTGTTCGTTGTGAGCAGCCTGAGAGGTATAAAAGCCGGATCGATTCTAAATGTAGTGGTGGGATCAGGCGGGGAGGTGGAGGCGGGGATCAGCGATTACGCATCGGAAGACAACCGTCTGATGGCGGGCGAAAGAAAAGGGATCCAAATAGCTCTTGAAGCGATTATCGAATTAAAAGATAATAAGGCATGAAGGCGGCTCTGTGAATCCGGTAATGGGGGGGGTGAGCAAGGGGGTAGAAAACTGATGCAAGCGGGAGCGGGTAAGTATTTGAGAAAGGAGAAAAAAGATGAAAAAACAGGGCATGTGGTCGTTAAAGTTATCAACTGCTTCACTGGTTCTTATCCCCGTGGCCATCGGCATCAACTATATTGGGAAATTTTTTGCCGAGCTGTTGCGGTTGCCGCTGTGGCTTGATTCTATCGGAACAGCATTGGCAAGCATGTTGGCAGGCCCGATCGTGGGTGCGCTGTCAGGAGCAATCAATAATATCATTTATGGGTTAACAGTATCGCCAATATCTTTTGTCTATGCCATTACAAGTGTGGCCATAGGTTTAACGGTGGGCATTATGGCCTACAAGGGCTGGATTTCAAGCCTGTGGAAGGCTATTGTCATGGGCCTGGTGGTAGGCCTGGTGGCTGCCGTGGTATCAACGCCAATCAATATCGGCTTCTGGGGCGGGCAAACAGGAAACGTATGGGGTGATGCGCTGTACGCCTACCTGCTGGCGCACAGCTATCCGGTTTGGCTGGCCTCTTTCCTTGACGAAATAGTGGTGGACATACCCGACAAGGTTGCCACCATAGTTGTCGCCTTTGCAATTTTTAAAGGCTTGCCCAAAGGACTGATCAGCCTCTTTGGCGGTGAAAAAGAGATCGAAAAACTGTAGTATTATTACTAAAAGGGGAGGCCGCCGGGCGGTCTCCCTCTTTAGGGGACAGGGCAAATTGGAAACGTTGAGCCTTTATGTGGAGCATGATTCTCTGGTGCACAGGGTTGATCCCATCAGCAAACTGCTGTACATCCTTGCAGCTGTAGCCATCCCAATTATTCTGCCCGTTTTGACAACAGCGCTAATGGTCCTGCTGGCGAGCATAGTGGTGCTTTTGCTGGGCAGGATTCTCAAGAAAGTAATACCCTTGATCAGCGTCATTGTATTTGTCCTTCTTACCATTCTGGTTATTCAGGGTTTGTTCAAGGCGGGCAATGTGACGCCCCTGTTCGGGTTGGGCTCGCTGATTTTTTACAAGGAAGGCTTTTATTACGCTTTGGGGGTCAGCCTCAGGGTGATCAACATCATGCTGGCCTTTGCTATTCTGATCCTGACTACAAAAGCCTCGGATTTGTTTGAAACCCTGGTCCGAAGAGGGCTTTCGCCTAGGATAGGTTACGTGTTGAGCTCTGTTTTGCAGATAATCCCCCAGATGCAAAACACTGTGGGCACCATTACTGATGCCCAGAGATCCAGGGGATTGGAGACAGAGGGCAGCCTGGCGGTGCGGGTGAAAGCTTTTTTCCCGCTCATCGGGCCTGTTGTGATGAGCTCGCTGAGCCAGACCAGGGAGAGGTCGATGGCGCTGGAGGTAAGGGGCTTCAGCGCCAGGGTGAAAAAGAGCTTTCTCAGTGAGGAGATTAGAAAGCCTTATCATAAATTTATCCAGTGGGGGCTGGTTGTTTTAATGGTTTTGGCCCTGGTGTTGAGGTTGGCAGTATGAAGAAAATCATTGTCGAAAACTTGAAATACAGGTATCCGGCTGCGGAAGAACTGGCTTTGAAGGGTATTTCCTTTGAAGTGGAAGAGGGCGAATTTGTCGGCGTGATCGGTCCAAACGGCGCCGGGAAGTCAACGCTGTGCCAGGCCATGGTCGGGCTTGTACCCCATTTATACCAGGGCGCCTACGGCGGCAGGGTTGTTGTTGATGGGCAGGAGGTTTTAACGGGCGAGATCAGCGAACTGGCGCTTAAAGTGGGGATTGTCTTTCAAAATCCCTTTACCCAGATCACAGGCTCCAAACTCACGGTCTACGATGAAATTGCCTTCGGGCTTGAAAATATGGGACTTGAGCGCGGCGAGATGATCGACAGGATCGACTACTCGTTGAATCTCTTGGATATCTACAAGTACAGGGACAGAAATCCCTTTGATCTTTCAGGCGGTCAGATGCAGAGGCTGGCCATTGCGAGCATCATTGCCATGAAACCGCGGATAATAGTGCTCGACGAGCCCACCTCCCAGCTGGATCCCCGGGGTTCGGAAGAGGTGTTCAGGGCTGTGGAGAACCTGAGAAACGAGGGCATGACCCTGCTGATGGTGGAGCAGAAAATCGAAAAAGTTGCAGGTTATGCCGACAGGGTAGCGCTTCTCAGCAGCGGGGAGCTGGTGGATTTTGACATTCCGAACAGGATATTTTCCAGGCCTGATCTGGAGCAGTACGGTGTAGCTGCGCCGGCCTTTACCAGGATCTGCAAAGAGCTGAACATTAGAGATAAAAGTACCGGGCTCTATCCTGTGACATTGGATGAAGCCTTCGCGGCGGTGGCAAACCTTGGGCGCTAGCATATCGGTGCAGGACTTGCATTTTGCTTATAATGAAGAGGAAGAAGTGCTGAGGGGGATTAGTCTTGACTTTGACGGGCGGTCAACGGCGATAATTGGGCAAAACGGTGCCGGCAAAACCACATTTGTCAAGCTGTTGAAAGGGCTTCTTAAGCCTGGCATCGGGGAGATTTATATCAAGGGGATCAATACCAGGGACACCACGGCAGCAGAGCTCTCCCGCCATATCGGGTTGATTTTCCAGAACCCGAACGATCAGATTTTTAAAAGCAATGTGCTGGATGAGGTAATGTTCGGACCGCTTAATATCATGAAAGAGAAAGAAAGGGCCAGGGACCACGCGCTGAGCGCCCTGAAAACCGTTGGACTGGAGAGCAAACTGGAGGAAAACCCCTATGATCTGCCCCTGTCCGATCGTAAACTCATTGCCATTGCATCGATCCTGGCCATGGAAACAGAGATTGTCATATTTGATGAGCCGACTATTGCCCAGGATCACCGGGGTAAAGAGATGATCAAATGCATAATGAAGGAACTGGTTGGAAAAGGCAAACTTGTGTTGACCATCATGCATGATATGGATTTTGTGGCGGAGACCTTTGAACGGGCCGTCGTCTTTAATGAGGGACAGGTCGTACTTGACGGCAGCACCAGGGAAGTGTTTGCGCAAAAAGAGCTGCTGACAGCCGCAGGGCTGGATACACCCCATGTTACCCAGCTGTGTGCAAAACTGGGGTATGATCGTACCTTTTTGACGGTGGAGGAATTTGTGGATTTCAAAAGAAAGAGCGGTTAAATTGACCCACAAAGCGGGCGGGGGCGGTTCACGCTGCAGCCGGCCGCTGTTGCCGTAGGCGCCTTTGATGATGCTGCGGTGAAAAAGATCCCCGGGGTGCAGGGCGCCCCCCTGCCGCTCATGCCGGCGGGCATCAGACAGCCCCGAACCCACGAGTCTGCCTTTCGGGCTCATCTTATCCTCGCCTGCTGATGAAGGGTTTTCATATAAAATGTAGAATTACCATCGAGGGGTATTTTCGACATCTGGAATATCTCCCTAATTACTCTGCGATGCAAGGTGAACCTCTTGTGATTGTGGGCATTCCGAAAACCTTGGCTTTTCACACGTACTACCCCCTGTGGAAAACCTTCCTGGAAGAACTGGGTGTGAAGACGCTTCTCTCCCGCCCCACCAACAGGGAGATCCTTGAATGGGGGGTCAGGGATACCGTGACCGATGCCTGCATCCCCATCAAGATCCTGCACGGCCATGTCAGCGACTTGAAAGATCGCGTTGACTTCCTGTTTATTCCCCGGATGGTCAGCGTTGACGGCAGGGCCGTTTTTTGCCCTAAATTTTTGGGTTTGCCCGATATGGTCCGTTTTTCGGGGGCCAAGCTGCCCCCGGTGATCGATGCCCGGGTCGAAGCGACGCGGTTTCGTAACTGGGTTCTTCCGTTTTTTAAAGACGTGGCCCGCCAGCTGCAGATCAAACCGGAGTTCAGCTTGCCCGCTGCGGCTTACCGGGCCTGCCAAAGACAGCGAAGCTATGAGCGACTGCTGTTTGCAGGGATGCCCCCGCTAGCGGCCATGCAGCGCCTGGAGGAAAAACAGGGCGCCGCCGCGGGTCTTCCCGATGATGCCACACAGGCCGGGGACAGCCCGGGCAAGGGGCTGCGCGTAGCGCTGCTCGGTTATCCCTATGTTCTCTATGATCCCTTTGTCAGCTCAGATCTCTGCCGGAGGCTGGAGGATATGGGGGTGGAACCGGTTACGCCGGAAAGGGTCCCCCACCGGCAGCTCCGCGGTATGTCGAAGGTGCTGCCGCAAAACTTCTTCTGGCACTACAGCAACAGGGTGGCCTGGAGCAGCCTGTACTATCTGGGGAAACCCGGGAGGGTTGACGGGATCATTCACGTGACCGCTTTTGGCTGCGGCCCCGATGCCATGGTCGATAAATTTGTGGAGCTTGAGGCCAAACAAAGAAAAGTTCCATTTTTAACCCTGACCATAGATGAGCATACCGGTGAGGGCGGGATGCACACCCGTCTGGAGGCTTTTGTGGATATGCTGCTGGCTAAAAGAGAGTATTTGGGGAAGGGGACGGATTAAGCCGATGGAGGGTTATCTGGGTATAGATGTGGGATCGGTCAGCACCAACCTGGTCCTGATCAATGCGAAAAATGAAATTGTCGTATCATTGTACCTGCGGACCCGCGGTGAGCCGATTCGGGTGGTTCAGGAGGGGCTCAGGGAGATCGGGGAGAAGCTGAACGGTTTCCCGGTGCAGATCCGGGGCGTGGGCACCACCGGCAGCGCCCGACATCTGACCGGGGTGGTGGTGGGGGCGGATGTGGTTAAAAATGAGATCACTGCGCATGCCGTAGCCGCGAATCTGGTGGCGCCGGGAGTGCAGACTGTGCTGGAGCTGGGGGGGCAGGACTCCAAGATCATTATATTGAGGCACGGCGTTGTGGCAGATTTTGCAATGAATACCGTATGTGCCGCCGGGACCGGCTCCTTTCTGGATCACCAGGCGGCAAGGCTGAACATACCCATCGAGAAGTTTGGCGAACTGGCTCTGAAAAGCAGACATCCGGTCCATATAGCCGGGCGCTGCTCCGTATTTGCCGAATCGGATATGGTGCACAAGCAGCAGGTTGGCCATTCCACTGAAGATATTATCGCCGGGCTCTGCGATGCCCTGGTCCGGAATTATCTGAACAATGTGGGGAAGGGGAAGGATATCCAGCCCCCCATTGTCTTTCAGGGCGGTGTGGCCGCCAATGTGGGAATCAAGGCCTCCTTTGAAAAAGCTTTGCAGCAGGAAGTGATAGTCCCCTCCCACTATGCCGTGATGGGCGCGTTGGGGGCGGCCTTGATTTCAAAACAGGCGGCCATGAAAAAACAGGGAACGAATTTCCGGGGCTTTGCCCTGAGCAAGTCCAATTATGAGACCAGCAGTTTTGAATGCCGGGGCTGTCCAAATATCTGCGAGATTGTTAATATCTCCCTGGAGGGTAAACTGCTGGCCAGATGGGGCAGCCGCTGCGGAAAATGGGACAACCTGGAGGAGGAGGCTCCCCCCCGCGAAACGCATTCTTTTCCGCAAGCTGAGGTGAAAGGCAGAGCATGATGCAGATTACCTACCCCCATATGGGAACACTGACCATGGTGGCTGCGCAGCTGATCGCAGAGATGGGGCAGGAACCGGTGATCCCGCACCGCCCGACCCGCCGGACCCTGGCCCTGGGAGCGAGGCACTCCCCCGAATTCGCCTGCATTCCCTTCAAGATCTGCCTGGGCACATACCTGGAGGGGCTGGACCGGGGAGCCGACACCATTGTCAGCGGTGGCGGCTACGGGCCGTGCCGCGCCGGTTTTTACGGAGAGCTCCACCGCCGAATTTTAAATGATCTGGGTTATGATCCCCGATTGATCTTTTTCTGGCCCCCGCTGAAAAAACCTGCAGACTTTATCCGGAAACTGAAGCTGCTAAAAGGGCCCAGCTCCTGGTTTGATCTGTTTGGGATCATCAGGAGGGCCTGGGCCAAACTTGCAGCCCTTGATGAGCTGGAGCAGCTGGCGCAGGATACCCGGCCCCGCGAGCTGCATAAGGGGGATACCTCCCGGGCCTTTGACAGGGGGGCGGCTTACCTGGACAGCGCCAGGGGTTTACCGGAAATTTCAGAGGCCCGGGAAGCTGCGCTGCAAGAGCTGAACAGAGTTCCCCTGGACAGGGGGGCAGATCCCCTGAAGGTGGGCATAGTTGGGGAGATCTACGTGCAGCTGGAGCCTTTTGCCAACCTTTATGTTGAGGAAACCCTGGGGGAGATGGGCGCAAAGGTGCGGCGGAGCATCTACCTGACCAACTACACAAAGCATGATGTTCTATCTACCAGGGGTGATTTACGCAGCAAAAATTTGGCCCGGCCCTATCTGCCCCAGCTCATCGGGGGCCACGGCCAGAACAGCGTTGGCGATGTGATTCGCTATTCCCGGAAGGGGTATGACGGGGTGGTCCAGCTGGCTCCCTTTACCTGCATTCCGGAGATTGTGGCTAAAAGTCTGGTGCCTCATTTAAGCAGGGAGTACGATATTCCAGTGCTCACCCTGTTCATTGACGAGCAGACGGGCCGCACCGGTGCGGAAACCAGGTTGGAGGCTTTTGTAGATTTGATGCTGCAGCGCCGCGATAAGAGGCGGGCTCAGGCCAAACCGCTTGATGAATCAGGATGGATTGGCGGCATGTGATCACGACAGGTGCTGCAAATAAGTGCCGCGGTGTGTGTTGACAAAAGGTTTCACCTGGGGTAAAGTATGATCATAAGGTGTTAGGTGAGCCTAACATTGTTAACTCCAGACGAAAGGGGTGTCTTCAATGCCAGGTTTTGATGGATCCGGGCCCAGGGGAGACGGACCGATGACCGGAGGGGGACGCGGTTATTGCGCTTTGCCGCTCTCTGAAAGAGAAGGTTATCCTCCGGCAGTCGGGCGCCGGGGATCCCTGCGAGCCGGACGGCCTCGCTTCGGTTTTGGCTTTGGCCGGGGCCGCGGCCGCCGCTGTAGATGGTGGTAACTGCTGTTTATAGTGTCATTACTTAACCGAAGGGAGGCGGAGTAAAATGCCTGGTGGCGATGGAACCGGCCCCATGGGTAGGGGACCGCGCAGCGGGAGAGGCGCCGGCTACTGTATGGGATACAGCCGGCCCGGATACGAGAATGTTTTTTCGGGGCGCAGGTTTGGAGCTTATGGTTTCCGGCAACCCCGCTTTTACCGGGGGAGTCCGGCTGACGAGCAAACAGTTCTTAAACATCGAGCAGAGCTGTTGCGGGAGCAGGTTTGCCTTATCGAAGAAAGATTGAGCGAGATTGACCGCCCGGGCGGCGATGATTAGCATATATTCCTCCTGCAGGAGCGCTGAAAATGAAGGCGGTGCTGGTATAATAGGTCTAACCGGCAGCTGTCTTCATTTTTATATGTGTACTGGGGGGCTGGCAAATGCGTAGCGGGCGGATTTTTGCAGTATGTCTTTCTGATGAGCGCGGTGTTCCCAAGCGCAACGTGGGCCGGGGCTATTTGAAGGAAGGTTTCGGCCTGGTAGGCGATGCTCATGCCGGCAGGAGTGATAAGCAGGTGAGCATTTTACTGGATCAATTTGTAGAACCGCTGATAGAAAAGCTGGGTGAAAAACCGGCGCCGGGCAGCTTTGCGGAGAACCTGCTGGTCAGCGGATTGCCGGAAAATGTTCTGAGCGTGGGGACACTGGTCAGGGCAGGTGAAGCTATAATTGAAATAACCTCCATCGGAAAAGACGCTGCTGAGCAGCATACTTATTCATATCGTGGTTACAGCCTGCTGGCGGAGCGGGGACTATTTGGGAAAGTGATCGAAAGCGGCCGCGTGAAAGTGAAGGACCCCGTAGAGGTAGTTGATGTATAATTATTTGCTACCCCGCAATACCGGCCTGAATTGACTGCAAGCAGCAAAGTTTCTATATTGGGAACTTCCATCACGAAAAAGGGTTTTTTAAACCGGCGTTGAAATAAGGTCAATCGCCATTATGTTGCATGTCATAAAATAGCCTGAAGAGGCTCTTTCTCTCCAGGGTATCTTTTATCCCCCGCTTAATCTTGAGGTTGCCGGTGATCAAAATATCTTATGATCAGTTCGACCCTGCTCCTGACGTGCAGCTTCCAGTAGATCCTTTAAAAAAGTAATTTACTCCCGAGGTGCTGATGGAGAGTTCGCCGGCGATCTCTTTGGCCTTCATCCCCCGGAGAAGCAGGCGGAAAACCCCCCATCCCGGCGGGTCAAGGCCTTGGCGGGATCAAGCGCTTTACTGCTTTTCATGGCAGCCCCCTCTTTGATCCGATGGTAAGGGAGGGGATACCCCTTTGGATAGCTGCCAATTGTGGTAGGTCGGCCCAATAATTGGTATTGATAATAAGAAACTCACTGCATGATCTGATGGCGATTTCAGTAAAGATTGCCCGGGGGCGGGAACAGATAAAACATCGCTCCCCGGGCACCATTTTTCCGGCAACAGGTGTTCCTAGTAGTACTCTACATAGAGGGTAATATCTTCAAACTCGTATTGAACGCCATCGGGTTTATTGTTATTGTTGGACACATTCTTGGCAAACAGCAACCGAAATTGAAAACGATTCAAGCCATCATCTATGCAGCTTTGCAGCTCCTTAGCCAGCAGGCGGTCCATGCCTTCACTATCCGGTCCGCTGCTAATGTTAATGTTATAGATCGGAGCGTCATAAAAAACCGACCCGGGACAATTGTAATCATCTAAAATGAGTTTACGAGGCCCCCAGCGTGACGCGACCAACCTCAGGCCTCCAATTGCGGAGGGATTCCCAAATTCTTTATCAGGCCTTAGCTTCATGCGCAGCACAGCTTTCCCTACCGTTTTGCCGGCCATCTCGCTGATATCTATGCTGACAAAGCCCCGTACCATCTTGTTTTTTACATTATCACCGGCATATGTCGCCGTGGGTATGATAGATTCATTTTCGATGATCCATCCGCTTTCCCCCTCCTCTACTGGGGCCAGGGTTGTTGTTCTCTTCAGTTTTGGCAGCTGCGAGGGGAGGTTATAGACGGTGGTGATGGGGTTAATTCCATTTTCAGGGGTTGAGGGATGAGATTGTGGAGCTGAATAGAGCAAAGAGCTCGGAGCGGCTGCTTATATTCAGTTTTTTATAGAGATTTTTAATATGAAAATTGGCGGTATGGACGGAAATTTTTAGCTCCCACGCGATCTCCTTGGCCGCCTTTCCATTTAAAAGCAGCGCCGCCACCTCTTTTTCCCGCGGTGAAAGGTGCTGTGTTTCCAGCAGATCGGATTGCTCCAGCTGCCGCGTGGCTTCATTCATGTCAATAGCGTAAAAATCCTCCGACCACGGGGCGTGGAACAGGTGCTTTGCATAAGTATTTTAGGAGACAATTTTGGTATCGGCGACGGGTGAAAAACATGGAAGAAGTTACGATGGTTTAAGAACCTCAAATCCAAAAGGATGAACGATGATTCCCGGCGAATGTTATATATATATATAAATGACAACTCAGGTTGTTGTCCACGTCTTGACGGTCCTGGCGGGTTATGAAAAGCGGCGGGAACGGCCCCTCCAACATCCTGATGAGGGAGAGAGAAGTCATGTATTGTCCAAACTGTGGCTCCCAACTTACCCCTGAATCAACATTTTGCCCTTCTTGCGGAGTCAAAGTTGCAAAGGTGCAACCTGCAGTCCCCTCCCCACCGCCGGCAGGGCAGATCTGTCCTCAAGCACAATCCGGGACACAGGCACAGGGGGGGCCGGGGGTAAGTCCACCGGGAAGCATCAGTTGGAGCATGGCCATTCCCATTTTCCGGGGTGAAGTTTTTAGACAGCTGGGGCTGGTGATCGGTATCCCCTTCGGTCTGCTGGTAATATTTTTATTGGTCTCTGCAGGCGGGGAGCCCTATGGTTTCTATGGAGCGGGCCTGATTGGCGCCCTCCTATTTTTAACCTGGCTTTTTATAAAGATCGTCTACAGAGGGAAATATGATGCGGAATTTTTGCTTGATGAAAAGGGAGCGCTCTACCGGACCGAAGCCGGGCAGGCTAAAAAAAACAGGTCGATCAATTTTCTGACCGTGATCATGGGACTCCTTTCGGGCAGTCTGGCGACAGCCGGGGCGGGGATACTCGCCGGCTCCAGGCAGAATGTGTTTCTCAGCTGGAAACAGCTGACCAGGGTGACCTACAAGCCCCGCACCCGCACCATTCTACTGCGGGCCGGCCTGACAGAAAATATCGGCCTCTTTTGCACCGGGGATAATTATGCCTCCGTTGAACAATATATCCGGAAAAGAACAGGACATCTGTCGGGAGACTGATGTTTTCGGCTAAAGGCAGAAGGAATATCCACTAAGGAAATATTAGGGGGCAGGTTGGTATGGGATGGATTATCGGCATGGCCCTGGGCCCTCGTTGTGGTGTTCTATTCATAACCGGTTGATAACCATGCGGCGGCGGATTCAAAATGTCTGGGCACAAATAAAGGTGCAGCTTAGGCGGCGCTACAAGAGGGGGAAGGGGTGGCAGAGGCGGGGCTGGAGAGAAGAAGAAGCGGGGGCCAACCGGTCAGGGAGGCAGGGGCGGCCCTGGCGAAAAGGATCTGGCTGGGGGCCCCCCTGGCCCTTTATTTCTATTACCACCCATGATCGAGGCCGGAAGATTTTGATAGATTATTACTATCAAGATTAGATAGGGGTGAAAAACTAAAAAAGTGTTATACCGAAGACGAGCCCGACAAGGATTTAGCACTTGCAGATCCAAAAAAGGCTGCGGATATGGGCCTTGACATGGTTCGCACCGGGCACGACAATCTGGTTGCAAGATAAAAGGAGGGCGAAATGTCTGACCTGTTGATTTCAGTTCTGGTGATTTTGGGCACAGGGGTGCTTGTAGTGGCCATATTTTATCTGGTCGGGGCAAAAAAGAAAGAACGGGAGAAGAGACTGGCCGAATATTGCCGGGATCACGGTTACACTTTTTCTAAAATTAGAGAGCCTTCAAAAAGGGAGTACCTTATTAAAAGTGAGACCTTTTCTTTCTCTAGCACAATGTCTTTGCACCACTATGATTCAGGTTCTGAAACCGATTCATGGGCTAAAGAAACGATCTGGTCCGCCGCCGTTGGCGACAGCAACCGGCCGACCTACGCTTTGGGGACTGTCCTGGCCGGGAATTGGGCGGCCCTCCCCGATTTACTGAAACGGGCGGCCCTCGACAGACTCAGCTATGAAACCGGGTTGCGTTTGGAGGCCTCAAATGTTAAACCGTTGGAGGTGGCGGGAGAGGCGACATCATTTATCATATTCGAAAAAAAGAGCGGCGAAGGCAAAACTGTATTGAAAAGGATTGGGCCGCTCTTAAAGGAGTGGCCCACAAAATATACCCTGTTCATCCACAGCTCCCCGGATATGCTCCAGATCAAACTGGCGGATTGTTTTATTGAGGATGTCGCGCTGCTGGATAAAATACTGCGCCTGGGCGAAGCAGCTGGAGGGATGGAGTAGATTCTCTTTTGCTCGCCCGCCGCGCACGGAAATATCCGGATAAAATGAAGGTGTCCTTGCAGGGCTCCCCACGCCCGGTAAGGACACCTCATCTGGTCGGAGCGGCGGGATTTGAACCCGCGGCCTCTTGGTCCCGAACCAAGCGCGCTACCAAGCTGCGCTACGCCCCGCCAAAGGCAGATTGATTATAGCACAGCACCCCCCAAATAACAATACAGTACAGGCACGCAAGCCCGGCACGCATGTCGGAAGGACATTCTCTTGCCTGGCTCTGTTCATTGACAGCTCGCCGGTGCGCTGTGCGGCCCGGTGATTCGCTTGAAATCTAGACCGGCGATTGGCTCGCTCCCGAAAAATATTTCTGCCCGCCTCAGTGTAAGAGGGCTTTTCAGGCTGGATTTTTGGCGGTTTTACCCCGGCGTGCCTGCTTTTTTTGATGCAGTATGAAAAGGCTACTGCTGCCGTATAATAATTTTAAAGTCAACTGAGGGAGTTATACAGTGAAGGGGAAAGTTATTCCGCTGAAGGAGCGGGGCGGCTCCGAAGTTTGCCCGGATGCCGGAAAGCCCGGAGGTAGGGCGGGCTCTTTGCTTACAGCGCCGCTGCAGGAGGTGGACCGGATTCTCTGGCGGGCCTCCGCGGGAACCCCGGCAGTGCTTCGTGAGCAGCTTCTTGCTACTGCCCGAAGGGGAGAGCGGATCTGCCCTGCTCTCTTTCTCCTGATAACATCATCAGGGCGAGGCGAAACTGCGTCGAGGTACCGGCTGGCCGCCTCCCTGGAGGCCCTGCACCTTGCCCTGGAGACTCACCGCGATATCGCCGGCGGAGATATATCCCCCAAAGAAGCAATACTTTGCGGGGATTTCTTTTTCGGACTGGCTTTGACCCTGGCGGGGAACCAACCAATTTTTATCCAGGGGATGTCCGAGGTGATCACCCGTTTTACCGGCGGCGTGATCAATATGCCTGCGCAGCCGGCAGATGCCGGCGGGTCCAGGGAGCATCTGCAAAGGATCTGCGACGCCAGCGCTTCAATATTTGCCCTTTCCTGTAGCCTTGGAGCCTCCTTCGGCGGTTTAAGGCCTAGCTGTAACGAGGCCCTTTCCTTTTACGGCCTTTATCTTGGGATCAGCCTGCAGCTCAAAGGTGAATTGGAAAATTGCCGGCTCAGTCTGCGTGAGAAAAGGCCTTTTCTTCGCTGCAGTTTGCCTCTTATCTATACCCTGAGCGAAAGCCCCCTCCGTAAAAAGTTGGCGCTAATGCTGAATGGATCCCTGTCGGATGGGGAGTTTGAGATTCTGCTTCAGGAGGTTGAGCGGGTAAATCCCTGGCTTTACACGGAACAGATTATCGACAACTGTTTTGCAAAAGCGCACCAGTCCATAGAACTGCTGCAAGAAACGATGGATTCCACAACAATGGAGGCCCTGAAAAGCTACCTTTGTTAGCACGCCCACAAAACAAGCTTTCATACATACCGCCCGGCTGCAGGTAGATGCTTTTATTCTTCCGGCGGGGGTCAACCTGTTATATTATTAGATTAGGCAACAACAAATTGAAAAGGAGCGATCCAGGTTGAACCCTGAAAATGTGCTCAGCGAACTGATCAAGATCAATACAACCAATCCACCGGGTAACGAAACGGCAGCGGCGCGTTACCTGTCGGGATTGCTGCAGGAGGCGGGCGTGGCCTGCGAGATAATCGAGGCTGTTGAAGGTAGAGGCAGTCTCATTGCCCGTTTTGGCTCCGGTCCAAAAAAACTGCTTTACATGTCTCATCTTGACGTGGTTCCGGCTGGCGGCGGCTGGGATTTCGAACCCTTTTCCGGCGAAATCAGGGAGGGGCTGGTTCTCGGGCGCGGCGCAATTGACTGCAAGGATCTGACTGCGGCCGGGGTCTGCGCCATGCTGCAGTTGGCCCGGGAAGGTGCTGCCCTGAATGGTGAGCTTATTGTCGCTGCAACTGCCGATGAAGAGCAGGGGGGTAAACATGGTGCGGATTATATTGCATCGAACTGTCCCGAAAGGATCATGGCGGATTTTGCGATAAACGAGGGAGCGCCTTTCCCCCTGGATGTTGATGGAAAGATGGTCTATTTCATCCAGGTGGGGGAAAAGGGGACGGCCTGGAACAGGATCAAGGCCCGGGGGATCTCCTGCCACGGTTCTCTGCCCACCCTTGGCGAAAATGCGGTGGTGAAGATGGCCCGCGCGGTGAGTGCGCTGGCCGGGTACAGGCAGGAGATAATCCTGGTTCCTGAGCTCACTGCGCTGCTGACGGAACTGGCCCGAATCCGGGGTCTGAATATGACGCCGGTGGCGGAGAATGTTGATGAGATGCTTGAGAAGCTGAATATTGACGGCACCTTTACCGAGATGCTGCGGGCTATGACCAGGATGACCGTCTCCCCGAATGTGATCCGGGGCGGATCAAAAACAAACATAGTCCCCGATTCCTGCGAATGTGATCTCGACATCCGCACCCTCCCGGGGCAAAATGCAGACTATGTAATGGGGGAAATCCACAGTCTCGTCGGCCCGGAGATGGAACTCGCTTTGACCGAGTACCGCGAGCCGACATTTACATCTTCCCAGCTGGCGCCGTACCGGTTGGTAAAGCAGCTCACTGAAGAGCTGGCCGGCCCGAAAGCTGTCTGTCTGCCCGTCATTTCCACCGGCTCCACCGATTCGAAATACCTGCGGAGCCTGGGCATTCCCGCATATGGTATAGGGCATATGGATGCGGAATATGACCCTGATATCTCGTTGACCATGCACGGCCGGAACGAACGTATTGACGTGAAAAGCCTGCGCATGAAAACAGACTTTCTGACGGAACTGGCCCGGCGTTACCTGGGTTGATTTGCCGGATTTCGGGAGGGAGGCCGCCTTCTGCCGCAATTTGCAGGAATAGAATATATTTTGTCGAATTCTCATTGACAAAAGGAGGCGGTCCGGATGCACCAGGGACTCGGACTCAGGATCAGGGCGCTGCGGCGCCTGAAACGAGTGACTCAGCAGGAGTTGGCCTCTATGATTAAAATCTCCGTTACCACGCTCAGTTATATCGAAAGGGGCCGGAAAGACCCCTCCCCGCAGCTGTTGGAAAGGATAGCCAGGCAGCTGGATGTGCCGGGAGAAGAGCTATTTCTGATCAGGGAGCGTGAAGAAGCAGCGAAAGTTAAAAAGATGCACGGTGGGGCCTCTGTCTGTTAACATTGGGCGGGTCTGTGTTGAACCTGCTCTGGCCCTGGCTCCAATGGCCGGCATCACCAGCCATCCCTTCAGAATCCTGGCCAGGGAATGCGGGTGCGGGCTCGTTTTTTCGGAGATGATCCACGCCCGGGCGCTGCTGCAGGAATGCAGCTACAGCCGCCGGATGACCTATTTTGAAGAAGTGGAGCGTCCGGTAGGTTTTCAGATTTTTGGCTCTGAGCCGGCGTTGCTTGCCAAAGCGGCTCAAAAGGCTGAGGCGCTGGATGCGGATCTGGTTGATCTGAATCTTGGGTGCCCCGCACCGCGAATCGTGCACAACGGAGAAGGCGGTGCGCTGATGCGGCAGCCGCGGCTCTGCAGCGCTATTTTTAAAGCAGTGACCCGGGCGGTTTCTCTTCCGGTGACAGTGAAGATGCGGAAGGGTTGGGATGAGCGGCAGGTTAACGCCCTGGAGATTGCTTTACGCGCTGCAGAGGCTGGAGTCCAGGCTGTTACCGTCCACGGCCGGACTGTTGCCCAGGGCTTCAGAGGGAAAGCGGATTGGGGGATTGTAAGGGCAGTCAAGCAAGCCGTAGACATTCCCGTGTTCGGCAACGGTGATATCCGTTCCGCCGGCGATGCTGAGGCGGCGCTTCATTACAGCGGCTGCGACGGTGTAATGATCGGGCGGGCCGCGCTGGGCAACCCCTGGATATTTAAACAGGTTAAAGCCCGGCTTGAAGACGGCCCGGCGGCAGAAGGGCCCGGGCCTCGGGAGCGGGTTGAAACAGCACTGCGGCACCTTGATCTGCTATGCAGGTTTATGGTAGGTGAAGGGGCGCTGCATGAAATGCGCCGTATGGCCGGATGGTACCTCAGAGATTTTCCCAAAGCGGCGCAGGCCAGGCGAAGCCTTGGCGGTGTGTCCACGGTGGAAGAGATGAGAAGGGTTTTGCAAGAATATATCATTGCAGGGGATAATTAAATCAGGAGGCGGATAAGTATGTGCCAGTCAACGGTTTACATGGTCAAGGATGGACGGGAAGAGATGTTGATGGAGGATGTTAGCGTGATCACTCCGCAGGGCGATGAGATTCTGCTGGTGGGCATGTTGGGTGAAAGGAAAAAGATCAAGGCGAAATTTAAAGAGCTTCAACTGATGGATCACCGTATCCTGCTGGAAGAGTAACAGGCGGGCCTGTTCCAGGGCTGGCTGAAGATCAGGGGCTGCTCCTTTTGGAGCAGCCTTTTTTAGAGCGGGTAATTTTCCCGGCCTGTTCAGCCGGAATTATTCAATAGATTTTACTTGCTTTTTAAAGGACGGGGTGGTAGGATAATGTTGTTAACAGAAATGTGCACAGGGGTGGTTGGAAAGTGCGCTTTGAGAACATTTTGCGGATCGGTGAGAAACTGGTCAGTGTGGATCGCGCCGGGCGGCTGCTGGAACGGGTCCTGGAGCTGCGGGCAACGGGGTTGTCGCAGCAGGAGGTGGCCCGGCGTCTTTCACTGGATCGCAGCTTTATTTCCCGGCTGGAGACTATCGGTGAGATTCGCAAGGGGAAAAGGATAGCGGTGATCGGTTTTCCCATCGAAAACAAAGAAGAGCTGGTAAACATCTGTCAGGATCTGGGGCTAGAATTTTTTTGGCTCATGACAAACCGGGAGCGCTGGGAACTGGTCGACGATAAAAAAGCACTTGATTTTCTAAATCAGGTTTTGAATCTTATTACTCGCTTAAGGGATTATGAAATTCTGGTGATGGCTACCTCAAAAAAATGGTACCGTCTTGCCGAAGCGCTGCTGGACTGCCAGATTATATTTTTGGATCTGGGATCAACGCCGGTTCATGAAGACAGGCGGGTTGATCCGGACCGGTTTGGCAATTTAATTGAGCAGGTGTTGAAGGAACGCGGAAGAAAGGAGCAGGATTAAGATGAAACATGTGGTCGGTATAAGCCTGGGGTCGTCACAAAGAGACCATGCGGTTACTGTGGAAATGATGGGGGAAAAATGCAAGGTTGAGCGTTTCGGGACAGATGGGGATATGGGAAGAATGATCAGCTTGATCAGAGAATATGATGGAAAGGTAGATGCCTTTGGCCTTGGAGGGATTGACATCTATATTTCCGCCGTGGATAAGCGCTACACGCTGCGTGACGCCCGGAAAATCGTGCAGGCGGCGCAGCAGACGCCCATTGTTGATGGTTCGGGGTTGAAGCACGTCCTCGAAAGGCGGGTGATCGAATATCTTGCAGCCAATACCGAAATCTTCAGGGAGCGACGCAAGGTGCTTATTACCAGCGCCATGGACCGCCTGGGGATGGCCCAGGCGCTCTTCGATGCGGGATGCGATGTAACCCTGGGCGATTTCCTCTTCGTTCTCAATGTGCCGCTGCCGCTTAAGTCTTTGAAAAGCCTGGCCCGTTTGGCCCGTGTTGTTGCGCCCATCGTGGTCCGGCTGCCCTTTTCCATGATCTATCCCACCGGGGAACAGCAGGGGGAGAACAAGCCGCGGCAGATCAAGTACTTTCTGGAAAATGAAATCATAGCCGGGGATTTTCATTTCATACACCGCTATATGCCGCCCGAGCTACCCGGCAAGGTTGTGATTACCAACACTGTGACCAGTGATGACGTGCGCTATCTGAAAGAGCGGGGAGTGAAGACCCTGGTGGCCACCACTCCGGAGATGGAGGGACGCTCCTTTGGAACAAATATGCTTGAGGCAATCCTGGTTTCGCTGGCCGGCAGCGACAGGGAGCTCTCTGAAGATCAATATGACCGGATGTTGGAAGATCTGAAGATCACGCCCCGTATCGAAGAGCTGCAATAACTTTTTTCGCGGCAGGGCGGACGGGGGTCCCATAGTGGATTATTTTGTCATAATACATAGTTTTTCACAGCCGGGCCGGGAAGCCCGGCTGCCGCTCCTTCCGGCATCCCTGTGGTACCGCTTTGCCCCCATCAGGACAGCGGCTTTGACCGGAGTGGGCTCACATGCGGGCCGGACTGCGGGTCATATCCTCTTTTTAAACGACCATAATCTCCAGCTTAAGCGGAGCCATTTGTTTAAAGGCCTTATTCGGGCCGGCAGGAAGGCTTCCCGCCTGGGTGCCCGCATCATCGGTCTCGCCCCTTCCGTGTCGGCATTCCTGGGTGATAAGGCGGCGGTGCTTGCCCGGAGCCTTGGCCTGACTGTAACGGGCGGCTTCGGGTATTCTGCCGTTGCCGCAATCGAGGGTTTGCAAACAGCAGCTGCACTTATGGGCATACATATGGAGAGGGCGGCGGTGCTGATTCTGGGGGCGACCGAACCCTTTGGGACTGTGATTACACAAATTTTGGCGCATGACGGCGCTAACTACATCACGCTGGTAGACGGCGACAACATCCGGCTCGATCTTTTGTCGCGGCGGGTGCTTTATAACTGCGGGGTTGCCTGCCGGGTCAGCATGCAGGCAAGCAGGGCGGCGGCGGAAGCAGATCTGCTTGTCCTGGCCGGCGGGCCGGCGGTCGGGATGCTTTCTCCACGCGATCTGAAGAGTGGATCCGTAGTCTGCAATATTGGTGCGGGGGAGGAGTTTTCTCTGAACATTATTAATGAGCGCCCTGATGTGATCTGTTTCGATGAAGCCGTGGTCCGGCTGCCCGGTGAAGCGGTACTGGGCTGTGATCTGGGCCTTCCCCAGGCATGCGTTCATGCATGGATGGCCGAAGCAATCTTATTGGCCCTGGAGCGGAGATATGACAGGTATTTTCTGGGGCGGGAAATGCGCCTTGAAAAGGTAACGGATCTCAGGCATCTCGCAGTAAAGCACGGTTTCACCATTTCGGGGTTTGCGGCGGCAAACCGTTACCTCAGTTTTGCCTCTGTTAAAGAAATTAAAAACAACCTGCCGGCAGTTTGCTGAAGCAGGCCTGCTGTAGACTGCTGGTTTTATCCCTTCCGGGAGTACAATGTTTTTGAGTAACGGGTATTTTATTTACTTTGAGGCTGCACCTCTATAGTGAGCCCACGGCAATACCGGCAATCCCATGGGCGGGCTGAAATGATTGTGGAGGTCGTAAAAAGATCGCGGGGGGTTGCCGGTAATGTTCAAGTTACACTCTCGCCCGGCGCCGGGCGAGAGTAACTTCGGTTGCATTTACTTTGTCGACTAGCGTCTGTCACTGTCCGGTCAAAGCCTTTAACTCCCCTTGACAATTGCTGTAACGCCATTTATAATACCTTTAAAATTCGTGATCATGGTTATGAAATAGCTCAGAGCAATGCGCGAGGTGTCAAGTTGGGTCTGGCACTCAATTTATAGGTTCTCAAGCGGTCCTTTTTTTATTTTTCGCCTAAACGCATATGCTCCGGGTAAAATTCATAGTACTGTAATGTTCTTTCGGGTAAATATTCTTTAAAGGGGAGAATCATTACATGGCCGACGAAGAAGTCCTTTTAACCAGGGATGGCCTGGAGAAGCTGGAGAAGGAGTTGTTTTTCCTGAAATCAGTTAAACGTAAGGATATTGCCGCCCGCATCAAGGAAGCAATAACCTATGGCGATATCACAGACAACTCGGAATATGAGGATGCCAAGAATGAGCAGGCTTTTGTCGAAGGCAGGATAATCACCCTGGAAAAAATATTGCGCCGGGCGCGGATTTTGGAAAAAGACGCCGGCAATAACAGCTATGTGACCATTGGCTCAACTGTAAAGCTTGAAGATGTGGAGATGAACCGGGAATATATTTATACTATTGTCGGCACAGCCGAGGCTGATCCCGGTGATAGCAAAATTTCAAATGAATCTCCAGTCGGCAGAGCTATACTGGGGTTGACAATCGGCGAAGAGGTTGAGGTAAAGGTGCCTGCCGGATCGCTTAAGTACAGGATCCTGGAAATAAGTTGATTTATTTGGAGGTAGTAAAATGGAGCAGGATCAGCTAAACGAACTGATGAAGGCCCGGCGCCAGAAGATGGTTCAGCTGAGCGAGAGAGGTGTTGAGCCCTTTGGCAGCAAGTTTGTTTCCAGCCATTACTCAGCAGATGTTGTTGAACAATATGAAACACTGGGCGACCAGGAGGTATCCCTGTGTGGCAGATTAACCGGTATCCGCACACACGGCAAGGCTTCTTTTGCTGATTTGCAGGATTACAAGGGGAAAATACAGATTTATTTTCGCCTTGATCAGCTGGGCGAGGAGAAGTACAGTCTCATCAACCTTTTTGATATCGGCGATTTTATTGCTGTCCAGGGGCCGGTATTCAAAACCAAAAAGGGTGAAATAACGGTGGCGGTGCATGATTGCCGCTTTTTGACAAAATCGCTGCGGCCGCTTCCTGAAAAATGGCATGGATTAAAAGATGTGGAGCTCCGTTACCGCCAGCGCTACGTTGACCTCATCGTCAATGAGAAGGTGAGGCAAACATTTATCAATCGCAGCAAAATCATCCAGACAATGCGGGATGTGCTGCACGAATGGGATTTCCTGGAGATGGAGACGCCGATTATGCAAACCATTGCCGGCGGCGCCCTGGCCCGGCCCTTTATTACATACCACAATGCCCTTGATATAAAGCTTTATTTGCGTATAGCTACCGAACTTCACCTGAAGCGTCTTCTTGTCGGTGGGTTGGACAAGGTCTACGAGATCGGGCGGATCTTCCGCAATGAGGGGATCTCTCCTTTTCATAATCCCGAATTCACTACCGTTGAGATCTACCAGAATTATGCCGACCTGGAAGATATGATGTCAATTACAGAAAATCTGATCTATCAGTGCTCCAGGCGGGTCTTCAACAGGAGCGAGGCCACCTTTCAGGGCGAAACCTTCGATCTTACCCCGCCTTGGCCCCGGGAGACAATGATAGGCATTGTGCGCAAGTACGCCGGTGTAGACTTTGAAAAGATCAGCGATGATGCCGGCGCGCGGGAAGCGGCCCGCGAAGCGGGGTTGGAACTGGAGGGTGAAATCACCTGGGGCGAAATCTTGAACCTTTTCTTTGAGAACTTCTGTGAAGAACAGCTCCGCAGGCCTACTTTTATACTGGATTACCCCATCGATGTTTCGCCGCTGTCAAAAAAACTGCCATCTGATCCGCGCCTGACCTACCGCTTTGAAGGTTTTATCGCCGGTAAAGAGGTAGCCAACGCTTTTACCGAACTGAACGATCCCATTGATCAGCGGGAGAGATTTGAGCGGCAGTTGTCCCGCCGGGAAGCGGGTGACGAGGAGGCTCATATGATGGATGAAGACTTCGTGACCGCCCTGGAGTACGGGATGCCCCCTGCAGGCGGTTTGGGTATCGGGATTGACCGGATAGTGATGATTTTAACTGACAGTCCCTCCATCCGCGATGTGATCCTCTTTCCTACATTGAAGCCGCGCTAAGGGCTTCGCTTTTTTTGAGGCAGGTCAGGTATAAAAAATTTAACAGATTTTCTGAATTAGTCTTGGGTGGGGAGATCTTCTATGGCATAATAAGGGCATGACCCTGTGAGCGGCCAAGGTCAACCGCCCATTTTCTTTGCGGGCACATAATGGGGGTAGATTCATGCAAAGGCCAGCTTCAAACAGCCAAAGCCCGTTCTGCCTCTTTTTTATCCCCGCCACCTGTGTTGACAGGTGCTGCGGGTATGGCGGTTTGCACAAAACTACCTTTATAAGGAGGCGCTATTAATTTGAATCATATTTTGCCGGAGCCGTACAAAATTAAAGTGGTGGAGGCGATCAACTTGCTGCCGCCTGCTGAGCGGGCCCGGCGAATTGAGGAGGCCGGTTACAATACCTTTCTTTTGAAATCGCAGGATGTTTATATTGATTTGCTTACCGACAGCGGAACCAACGCCATGAGCGACAACCAATGGGCCGGGTTGATGGTCGGAGACGAGGCTTATGCAGGGAGCGCCAACTGGCTCCATCTTGAGGAAACGGTGCGGGAACTTTTTGGGTTTCAATATGTTGTTCCAACCCATCAAGGCCGCGGCGCCGAGAATTTGATCTCGAGGATGCTGATCAGGTCGGGGATGTATGTCCCGGGCAATATGTACTTTACTACCACCCGGACGCACCAGGAGATGAACGGGGGTACATTTGTCGATGTGATCATTGACGAGGCGCATGATCCCCAAAGGGATAACATTCCCTTCAAGGGCGATATCGATCTGGGCAAGTATGAGGCGTTGATCGAGCGGGTAGGAGCGGATAAGATTCCCTACATTTCCGTGGCTGTAACTGTGAACATGGCCGGTGGCCAGCCGGTGAGCATGCAAAACCTGCGTGAGGTCAAAAAATTTTCTGATAAGCATGGCATCAGGGTGATTTTCGATGCCACCCGCTGCGTTGAAAATGCCTATTTTATCAAGGAGAGAGAAGCAGGCTATTACGACAAAAGCATTGCTAAAATTGTCAAAGAGATGTTCAGCTATGCCGACGGCTGCACCATGAGCGGCAAAAAGGACGGCATTGTCAACATGGGCGGTTTCCTGGCGGTTAACGATGAGGAACTCTACCGGCAGGCTGCAGCCATGGTGGTCGTCTTTGAGGGGATGCCCAGTTACGGCGGCATGACCGGGCGGGATATGGAAGCATTTGCGCGGGGACTGCGCGAGGCCATGGATTACGCCTACATCCGCCATCGGGTGGAGCAGGTCGTCTCTTTCGGGGCCAGACTGAGCGAGTTAGGTGTCCCGATCGTCAAGCCGGTAGGCGGGCATGCCGTTTTTCTTGATGTAAAGGCCTTCCTGCCGCATCTCTCACAGGATAAGCTGCCGGCGCAGGCCCTGGCGGCGGCGATCTACGAGCACGCGGGTGTGCGCAGCATGGAAAGGGGAATTGTTTCAGCCGGCCGGGATAAAGAGGGCCGGGATTACTACCCTAAATTGGAGCTGGTCCGGCTAACCATCCCGCGGCGGGTCTACACCGCTGCTCATCTGGAATATGCTGCCACGGCCATTTCCGGGGTATTGGAGCGGCGAAAGGAAATCAAGGGATTGCAGTGGGTCTACGAGCCGCCGGTGCTGCGCTTCTTTACCGGCCGTTTCAAGCGGCTTTAAACGGCCTTTTCCTAGAGGGCGAACCTTTTTTGACCATGTATCCGGAAATCGGTGATAGCTTAAAAGAATCGCCAGACGCCTATCTGTTCTCTATTTTAAAGCTCAAGTTGATCGGATCGATCAGTGGATCAAACCCCTGGTTCACCACCAGCTCAAGTTCTTTCCAGTCTTCAGGGATGATAAAGGCGGTCATAGCCTGAGCTGTGGTGTTATAGTCCACGTAGATATCTAGTTGTTCAATATCCCCCCCGTAAGAGTACAGCCCATCCATGCTCCGTTTGAATTCTTCACCGTCAACATAAGCGATACAGGCGCTGCCGGACATAAAGTATAATGGGTGTTCTGATTGATGAAGGTTGGTGATGGTAAATACCGGATACAGAAAGACATGATCCTCCGGAGGGGGATCAAAGAGGCCCGGGTCTTTTGATAATATTATCTTTTCCAGTTTAACGGTAATGCCGTCTTTCTCCTGGCTTTGCCCCACCGTGATGACCCTGCCCTGCTCCTCCTCCGTTGCTCCATTTTCCGGCTCCACCGCTTCACCATTGCCTGCACCTTGGGGCGATGCTTGACAGCCTGCCAGGGCCAGGATGAGGAGAACGCTTAAAAAAATAAGATGCCCTTTCTTTACTTGCACAATGCTCCTCCTTTCATCGCCCAAACGGTACTCTGCCCTTTTCGGTATAGCCATTATATCCCAATGCCGATTAAAGCACAAGAAGCAGCCATGCCCCCGATAGTGTTTTGACACTATCATCTGCAATAATATGTTTGACAAAGTGCCGTCTCCATGTTATTATAAATTTCGCGCCCGTTGGCGGGCGAAGCTGTTCTTTGAAAGTTGAATAGGGTAAGGAAGGTCCAGCGGGTTC
>CAYTXG010000017.1:0-36802 GCA_964441025.1 uncultured Syntrophomonadaceae bacterium | reverse complement strand
CCCCCAACTCTTTTATGTTAAGCAAATTATATCATAACTGTTTTTTGCTAACAAGCATAAATATGGTAATAGCATAAATATGGTAATAGTAAACAGCGCTGTTGAAAACGCTGTTGAAAAGATCGGCGCCACCCCGGAACGGTTTTCTCCGACTTATGCTGGTTGCAGACGTTATATTCTTAATCGTTATCCATACAACGTCATATATCATCGACGGATGAGCGAAATTAATCAAGGTAAATTAACCCTATCACTAGCCCTATCACAAAGACCAGGTTGACAAATTGAACAATCGCAGTTAAAGGGTCAAATCTACTACTACCATAAATAGGGTCAGCAGCAGCTGCTGTTGTTGAAGCCAAGGCAAAAATACATAGAAAAATAACCAAAACGCACGGTGTTACCTTCCGACTGTTCAAGAAAGGCACTACCTTTTTAAATTAGTTCAGCGAACCTTTTATGGTAATTCTCTACATCTAATTCTATTCCATCTATTACCATCAGCGAAGCCAGCCTGTTCCGGATAGGTTGAACCTGGGGTCTTTTTTTCAGCTATAAGTCTTATCCTGTCCAATGTCAAGACTTTCTCTTGCTAGATGCCTGCTGAGGTGCCTGTTGATCAATTTTAAGAATTCATCACCGTACTTTTCCATCTTGTATTGGCCCACGCCCTTGACTTTAAGCATCGCTTCTCTGTCCAATGGAAGCTGCCGGCTCATATCGCGCAGGGTGCTGTCTGCAAAGACGATGTAAGGCGGCACATTCTCACGCCCGGCGATCCCTTTGCGCAGCTGCCGCAGCTTCTCAAACAGTGTGTCATCGACTACTACGGCTTTTTTCTTATGGCGCCGCTGCCACACCTTCTCGCTGCTTTTTAACACCGCCGCCGCCCCGGGCCCCAGCTTTACCACCGGGTAATCTCCTCCGGTCAGGACCAGGTAGCCCTCGGCCGCCAGCAGGTTGATCAGGTCTTTGATCTGCTGCAGCGTATATCCGGCCAGCAACCCGTGGGTGGAAAGCCTGTCCAGGCGCAGCTGCAGCACTCTTTTATTGCCGGAGCCCTTTAACACCTCGGCAATCAACCCGGCGCCGTAGCGCTCCTTCATGCGCACCACGCAGGAAAGGATTTTCTGCGTTTCCAAGGTAATGTCGATAAGTTCGCATTCGTCGCTGCAGTTGCCGCAGCGTTCGCATCGTTCAGGCGTCTCCCCTTCCCCGAAATATTCCAGAATGTAGCGGCGCAGGCAGCGGGTGGTATGGCAGTAATCGATAACCTGTTGCAGCTTGCGGTATTCATTGGCTTTGCGGGAGGGGTTGTAAACCGATTCATTGATCATGAACTTCTGCAGGAGAATATCCTGGGCGCCATAAAGCAGGATACACTCACCAGGGTCGCCGTCCCGCCCGGCCCGGCCAGCTTCCTGGTAATATGCTTCCATGTTCCTGGGCATGTTGTAGTGGAGCACGTAGCGGACGTTGGATTTGTCGATGCCCATGCCGAAGGCGTTAGTGGCCACCATCACCGTGATACGATCGTGAATAAAGGACTCCTGACTCTCTTCTCGCTCCAGAGCGTTCATCCCGGCATGGTAGCGACCGCAAAGATAACCCTTTTCAAGCAAAAGCTCGTGGAGTGTATCCACCTTACGGCGGGTGGCCGCATAAATAATGCCCGGTTTTTCCTTGTTGTCTCTCAAGTAGTTCAGCATGAAATCCCTTTTGTTGACTCCGCGGGCCACTTCGAAATAGAGGTTTTCCCGGTCATACCCGCTTACGAAAATCTGCGGCTGCCGCAGGTTCAGGAAGCTGACAATGTCCTTGCGGATCTCTCCGGTGGCTGTGGCTGTAAAGGCCCCTATTACCGGCTTTTGCCCCAGGGAGTCCATAAAACGTGCGATCTTTCTATAGCTCGGCCTGAAGTCGTGACCCCACTGGGAAACACAGTGAGCCTCGTCTATGGCCACAAAGGAAACATGCAGGGTGCCTGTAAGCTGCTGAAATTCAGGGATTTCCAGGCGTTCCGGGGCCACGTAAACCAGCTTGAAATGCCCCCGCTTGGCCTGTGCCAACCGGCGTGAAACCTCGGCGCCTTTGATAGAGCTGTTTATAAAGGTGGCCGGAATGCCCGAGGTGACCATACCGTCAACCTGGTCCTTCATCAGGGCAATTAACGGGGAGATGACCAGCGTTACTCCCGGGAAAATCAGTGCAGGGACCTGGTAGCAGATGGATTTTCCCGCTCCGGTAGGCATAATCGCCACAGTATCTACACCCTTTAAGAGGCTGTCGATAACCCGGGCCTGTCCCGGTTTGAAAGAACCGTAGCCGAAATTCTTTTGCAATAATGCCCTGGCCTGTTCCAGCATAAAATCACTATCCCCCAAGATACTGTAAATGCCATTATACTCGATACCGCGATTGTGATTATGGACAAAGGATCAATTGCTGCGGCATCGTCCGCTGGATACACGTTTCTATCTTGCCTGCACCGATACCTTGTTATCAGCTCTATTCTTTAGCCCGCTTGACTTATGTACCCCGGTTATATGTATCTTATTTTAGGGATCGTTTCCATAGTCTGGGGAATCCTCAGCTAAAGTGGGACAAGGGGGACAGGTGGCTTATCCCACTATCCGGGGGCAAGCGTTTCAAAGGGGAAAAGCGATTTATTCCTTTAACAATACCCATGCATCCTGGTGATCATGTCTAAAGCTAATATGAGGAAACTCACGGTCTTTTATCACGTCTTCGGGCCGGGGGATTCTCCCCCGGCTCGAAGATATTCTAGACATAGGATCCGGCTTCAGTGACTAGTGACTATTTCTGCAGCCTTCTTCTCCGGTAGAGCAGGAAGAAAACTGCCAGGCCGGCGGCAGCGGCGCTCAGCGCCCACCACAGCAGGACGGGTCCGCCGAAGATAGTCTTAGGCAAAGGCCTGGGAGCAGGGGGGGTCTCGACAAACAGGGCAACGGGCGACAGTTCGGTCACCGTGAAGGTGACTTTGCCCCGCTAGCCGTAGCGGAATAGGTTTTTAACTCTCCGCCGGCGCAGTGCAGGATGGTTACCTCCTGGCCGTTATAGCGCGACCCCACTTCAATGGTAATGGTCAGTGTGCCGGTAAAACCGTGGCTTAGGTTGATCTCCTTGGCGAGGATGAAAACATAATCATCGTCATTTTGATGTTTCCGTATTTCATCGCAGGCAGCGCATTCACCTTTGTCATGGAGCTTGAGATCGCCTGCCTTAAGCACAGAATCCCTGCGGATAATGCCGGAAACGGATATGCTCGAGTCTGAATCGGTAAGGGATCTTTGCTGATAGGAATAGGCCGGCGTGGTCTCCAGTTTCGCCCTTTCCCCTTCGCCCGCCGCGTTGACAGCCGCTACCTCGTAGCTGTAAGTAACGCCGTTGGTCAGACCGCTGTCTGTGTAGAATAGAGCCGTGATCAACCCGGCATTGACTTTTTCGCCCTCGCGGTAGATATTGTAGCCTAAAACAGCGCTACCGCCGTTGTCGGCAGGCGCCGACCAGGTCAGTTCGACTTGCCCGTCGCCCGGAATTGCCGTAAGGCCACCTGGGGCGCCGGGGAGCTGAGCAAAAAGCGCCGTTACTTCTATGTCGTAGGCGGGCATTGTGGGGGGCAGGTCGGTCCAGCCCGCAAAGTAGCCGCTCTCATCAGTGGGCGGCGGGATCTCCCCTGCTGTTACGGGGTCGGTTACGGCGTCCCCGCAATTGTAGTATTGAGTAGCGAAGATCGCCGCGCCGTTAAAGTAGGTGAGCCGGTAGACCGTATTGTCTGGAACTGTCGTGCGGAACCCAGGCGCGGGTTCAGGCATCGCACCCAGAGTCTGGCCGAAGGCGGCGCCCAGCAAATAGGCCACCTCTCCGGAGGCAAACTGGGCGGAGGACTTACCTGTCGTAATGTAGGCGCCTTGATTGTAGCCGATCCCGACTGACGAGCAGGTATCAAGATAGTAACAGTCCGAGAGCTGGCAATAGGCGTTGGTGACGCCGCAAATGGCTGCGCAGTTGGACATGCCGGTAATCGCACCCGGGTTATATACACCGTTCAGGGTTGCATATTTGGACACCATGCCGCTGATCACGCCGCAGAGGCCGCCGGTATTGCTCCTGCCGGAAACGGCGGCTGTATTATACCCGTCGGCGATCTCGCTGTAACTTATACCGCAGAGGCCGCCGATCCTGCTGCTGTTGGCGCTGCCCATCACTGCGCCGCCATTACGGCAGCCACGGAGAACACCGCTGTTGACCCCACAGATCCCGCC
The DNA here is from genome assembly GCA_964441025.1 of uncultured Syntrophomonadaceae bacterium. Lineage (GTDB taxonomy): Bacteria > Bacillota > Dethiobacteria > DTU022 > DTU022 > JAAZIN01. The sequence goes on along the minus strand of CAYTXG010000017.1, from coordinate 32,516 downwards.
CACATTAGCGGTTCCCCGTACCACGCCGTCATTCCGGCAATTTATAATCTGGGCGCCGGCGACGCCGAGGTCGCCGCAAATCCCGCCCACATGTTTCACTCCGCCGACTATGGCAGCACTCCGGCAGCCATCGATCTGGCATAAGGTCAATAATCTTCCGCAGATGCCGCGCCGGTCACGGTGCCGTTGCTGCTGCCCGTAAGGCCACCGGTACGATTTCCACCCGTCACGTCGCCCGTATTCGAACAGTTCTGCAGCTTTGTATTGGTGACGGCGGATCCGACCACACCGCCCGTATAGTCGCCAACCCCGACGATGGTTGCGCCGCTTGTGCAGCCACTGATCTCACCAAAAAAATCCAGATAGCCGCCTATGCCGCCCACGTAACTGTCTCCTTTTATATAGGAGCTCGCGACTTGAACATTTTTCACCTGCCCGTTTCTGCCGATACAGCCGAACAGGCCCTGGTATGAACCGGTGCTGTTGATGTAAATACCGTTTACCTGATGACCTTGGCCGTCAAAAACTCCTGTAAAGCGGTTTGGAAAGTTGCCGATGGATGTCCAGTGGTTGGTCGGAGGGGTTGACGCCCAAATTTCCCAGTTGCCGATTCCATTGAGCATAATGTCGGTCAATTGGGCATGGCCGCTCCCGCTGCCGCTATTCACTTTGTCGGCAAACCACTTCAGATGCTCGCCCGTGCTGATCCTGTAAGGGGACTGGGAGGTGCCTACCCCCGGAGGCTGATCTGCGCCGCCCCTCCAGATACTACTGGCCGTTTGGGCGGGCGTGGCCAGCAATAAACACAATAACGCCGGCGCAAGCAGGATGCTTAAAAACCAGCACTTTTTCACCTTTTATACTTCCTTTCGTTTTTTCACTGCAATCTTTTGAGGAAAATAAAAATCCTATGTTCATTATCTTGATCATAGGGTTAAATCTTTGTCCGCGTAAGTGACTTTCCTACCCTAAAAAGTCACGTTTTTTACCTTATTCAAACAGATTTACTCTTTAAAAACAGGACATGTTGAGCCGGTTCATTCCGTCCTGGGATAAACAATTTGCTGTAAATATCCAGCATAATGTTTTTGAGCCGTCCGCAGGAAATATTAAATTGCCCGGGGATGCGTTTGGCCAGGCCCTTTCCTTTCCCGGCGCCGGGCGGAGGCTTTCCCGCTAGCAATGGGATCAGCCGCGTCCAGCCAAGCTTTTTTGCACCGTGAATCCGGTGATCTCCTAAAAGGTGCTGCACCCGCCGGGTGGGAACGCCCCACTTTTCAGCAGCCTCTGCGGGGGAGATATATTCTGCATTAAACCGCCTCTTTCGTCTGGTCCGGCAGTTTAAATATAGTCGTCTGAACGACTATATTTAATTATGAATTAGCGTTATTTCAGGGATTTTCTTCTTAACAAGATTAACATAAAAAAGCCAAAGGACTCGGGGATTACAACCCCTTTTATTTGTGTCTGGAAATGTTGCTATTATGAATACACACGTATAGAATGGTCTAGAAAGGGGGTGCCAAATAGAAGTCAGATATATTAAATTTGCAAACCGCGCGGGAGGTGTGCCGAAGTGGGCAAGGTTTATTCAGTTTCGGAGCTTTCCGAGGTGCTGGAACCCGTTTTCAACCGATATGGTGTTCGTAAAGCCGTGTTGTTTGGTTCATATGGTCGGGGGATTGCTACTGAAAGTAGCGACATTGACCTATTGGTGGACAGTCGATTGCGTGGCCTTCGATTCGTTGGGTTAATTGAGGATGTCCGCAGGACCGTGGGGGGCGATGTTGATCTGCTGGATGTTACGCACATTGAAAAGGGTTCGCGGGTGGAGCGTGAGATTGCCCGGACGGGGGTTACAGTCTATGAAAAATGATATTCTCGTCGGCAAATTGAACGCCCATGTTCAAAAAATAATGAATCAACAAGACCAACGGTTTGGTAAAGAAGTTAGTTGACCCTTATCCACCGTGATTTTATCGGTAAAAATGTTGTTAGGGAGGGGAAGTGAATGGCTGATTTTAATTCGGTACTCGAAGAAGCACGGCAACTTTCTCACCAGGAAAGGTTACGTCTGATTGATGCTTTATGGGATTTGATTCCGCCTGATGCGCAGCTACCTTTACATGAAGATTGGGCCCCCGAACTGGAACGTCGGATTGCCGCGATAGAAAAAGGGAGTGAGGAAACGGTCCCTTGGGAACTCGTTCGCGCCGAAGCTTTGAAGCGCATTGGTTATGGCAATATACGTTGAGCTTGGGACGTCTGCCCGGTCTGAATTCGATGAAGCTTTCGATTGGTATGCAGAGAGAAGCGTTCGAGCAGCTGTCGGATTTGCTTCCGAGATAGATGTGGCTGTTGAAAAGATCGGCGCCACCCCGGAACGGTTTCCTCCAACTTATGCCGGATGCAGACGTTATATCCTTAATCATTATCCCTACAACGTCATATACTATCAGACGGATGAGCGAATTATTATTGTAGCGATTGCCCACACGAAACGATATCCGACATACTGGGAATCGCGTTTAAAATAAAAGAACAGAAAATATCGGTAGATATAGTAATGGGCTAGTTTAAAAAGTTAGGAGCTTCAAGATTTAGTCGTTTTCTGGGGGATTGTTAATTTGTTAATTTGTGCAATTGGTATACGTATCAACCCATATAAAAATCTTACCCAATGAGTGTAGCTCACTCATATAAGAATCTTACCCTGGGACCAGGTGCCGCCCAAGGTAACCCCACCCCCTGGGGGTGGGGTGCAACAAATTAATAGCACAGAGTTTCCTCCTTTTCGGAAAGGTTTGGAGAAGGTTCTTCTCCCTGTTTACTCGCAGCAGCAACTGGCCCTCTAGCCAAGAGATCTTCAAGTTTGCGATGCAGGGCCAGGGGATTAAGGTTCTGGTGCTGCTCCAGCAAATCGGACTTTAAGTCGTCATTCAACACATCTTTTTCGAGCAATCGTTGAAACGGTGTCCGCGCAATATCATAGCGTTTTCTGACCTTTGCTCCATGACGTTCTTTGAAAACAACCTTTCGCATAGGTAAGAATAAATTGCTCAAAGCGCTTCAGGCTCCTGAAAGCCGTGGGGTTGAGCGCGTTCTCCGAGAAGAAGGTCGCGAAGGCATCGATGAGAAAACGGGTGCTCCTCCCCGAGATAGTAGACCAGGCTCCAGGTCTTCGAATCCCTGTATTTGGCGTCGCCCTCCTTAAAGCTGTGCAGCATCTCCAGGACCTCGCTGTGGCCAGTCCCTTTACCGGTATGCTCATGTTACCGCTGTGATCCATGTCAAGCCCCTCCTCCGGCATGTGCCTAGAATAATGATTTCAGGAGATAGGAGAACGTTATCCCCAGGTAGTTGCCGATGGCGTAGCCGATAATCCCGGTGTAGAGCCCCGACAAAATAATTTCTCTGTTCTTCAAAGCATTGGCCACCACGGGGACAAAGGGCGGCGAGCAGATCGCCGAGGTCGAGGTGATGATCATGGTGTCGGTGTCGATATTGAAGATCCGGCAGAGCAGCGTGTGCAGCAGCAGCGATCCGAAGATGCACAGGGTCACAAAACCCAGGATCTGCCAGTTCACCTGCGTAAAAAGCTCCCTCAGATTGGCCATCGAGCCCACCACGAGACAGAAAATATAGATCAGTTACATGCCCGCCTGAAAAGTTTTCTTGATCTGACGTACCCCGGGGATGAAAGAGCAGGCGATCCCCAGGGTGGTGATGGCCAGGATGGTTACGGCGTCGCCGTGCTCGGTGGGGAACAGTTCGGCCAGGCCCACGGAGGCGCCTAGAATTAGCATTGCTATCCCGAGCGCCCCGAGCAGCGGCGGCCAGGTCTTCCGGCCGAACATGTCCCTGTACGAGTCGATGGCCTCCGTCTCGGCGCTGTTGTCCAGGGCTGCAGCGCCGCGCAGGCTTCTAAATTTGGGCAGGAAAAGATTGAACAGCCGCTGGGCCACCGAGCAGAAGAAAAGGATGTAGATGAGAGAGATCACGGTGTCATAGGTGTGCATGGTGATATAGACGTCCGTGCTCACATGCAGCGCCGTCTTGATTGCAGCCAGGTTGGGGGTGCCCCCTGTATAGAGCCCCACGGCCATGCCGCCCAATTGCCAGGCGTACGGGGCCTTGTCCCGGATGAGCATGAAACCGCCCAGGGCCACGGCGACAATGGCGATCGTCGCCAGCAGCATGCAGAGGGTGGCCTTGCCGGCCAGGCGCGACCAGGCTTTCACATCCATGGAGAAGAGCAGCAACGGCAGCGCCAGGGCCACCGCCCCCGAACTGAGCAGATCCTGCACACCCGCCATCGCTGCGGAAAAGGTAAAAAAGTTACCGGCAAGCATGCCGGCAAGGTAGCAGAGGATGACGGCTCCGATGGTGTTGACCAGCGGAAAGCGGTAGCAGAGATAGATCACCAGTGCTGGGAAAAGGATGTGGATCATCAGCATCGGGGATATCGCGCTTGCCCTGGGCATAGGTTTCCTGATCCAGCATTACATGGTACAGGGGCCTGATCGGCTTTGAACCCATCCGGGCGCTGCTTCAGCATAGGGTTGCCCTGTTTAGATATATTTTTTCAGGATAGCGGTAAGCTTTTCCCCTGTCTCCAGTATTTCATCCTCCGTGGAGAGAATGTTGATGCCGAAGGCGGCTCCGTTGCCCTTGTCGATGACGCCGATGCCGATGGAAACCGATCTTTTTAGGAGTTCCTCTGTTCGCGGGAGCATCCCCCGCAGGTATTCCACCTGCTCTGCGAAGTGGGGGCAGGTGAAGGGGCAGTTGATCTGCGGGGGCATCTTCTGTCCCAGCAGCTGCTCCATGTGGGTGTAGACGTGCCAGCCTGAGTAGAAAACGGGCTGCGCGTTTATTTCCCGGGAAAAGCCTTCCGCGGCGTCGTCGTCGTCGAACTGCAGCGTCAGGATGGTGGCGATCTCGCCTTCAGGATCGTTGATCCTTCTGAATTTCAAACCCTCCACCCGGCCGAGCATTTCTTTCAAAATCCTTTTATTCTTCCGTAGCTGCTCCACGATGTAGCCGGCCTTGCGCAGCTGGGCCAGCACTACTGCGGCGGTCAGTTCGTTCATCCGGAAATTCAGGCCCATGATCGCCCGGTTTCCCATCTCGGCGCCCTTCCGGTGCGGCAGGTGCCCCTGGTCGTGGAAAGCGAAGGCCCTTTCATAATAGCGTTTGTCGTCGGTGACCAGCGCCCCGCCGTCGCCCGCGTTGATGGTCTTGAAACGGTTGAAGGAAAAGCAGCCGATGTCTCCCAGGTTGCCGAGGGCCGTCCCCCTGTATGATCCGCCGAAGGCCTGGCAGGCGTCCTCGATGATCAGGAGATCATGTTTTTTGGCGATGGCCTTAATCCCATCCATGTCGCATGGGTTGCCGATCATATGGACGGGCATGATTGCCCTGGTCCGGCCGGTAATCCTCTGCTCGATGTCGCCGGGATCCAGCGTCAGCGAGTCGTCCACCTCGGCCAGGACGGGCCTGGCCCGGGCATAGACGATGCTGGAAATGGAGGCGATAAAGGTGTACCCAGGGACGATGACCTCGTCTCCCGGGCCGATGCCTGCGGCGGAGAGGGCCGAGAGCAGGGCGCTCGTGCCGCTGTTTACCGCCACACTGTAGCTCACCCCGACGCGCCGGGCCAGCTCCTGCTCGAGGGCATACACCTTCTGCTTGAAGTCGGGATCATCTTCCTCTCCGTAGCGATAGAGGAACCCGCTTTCCATGACATCCATCAGCTCTTTTCTCTCTTCGTCTCCGAAGAGCAGCGCGCCTGGTCCACAACTTTTCACTGTCCAATTCCTCCTTAAACCCGGGTGATTCTTGCTGCCGTCATCTCGGCAATTTTTGCCTGGGTCAGGTTATAGTACAACAGGGGAATGATGCACAGGGCCATGATCGCCCCGGAGTATATTGTTACAATGGCATGCAGCCCGTTTAGCGAAGCCTGGGTCTGAACGCTGTCGGCAGCATAGCCTATCACCGTCAGGATAATACCCGATAAAAAGGTGGCCAGTGCTGCGGCAATCTTTCCGCTCAGGGTCCTGAAAGAAAAAATGATTCCCTCGGTTCTGATCCCGAAGCGGGAATCGGCGTAGACCACGCTGTCCGCGAACATGGTGGTCATGATCACCATGGCGATAAACATGAAGAAGGAGATGATCGCCTGCAGGACCAGGATCGTTTCCAGGTGACGGTACCCGGCGAAATAGGCGATGACGCTGAAAACCACGGCCACCGTCAACGAAAGCAGGGTCGGATTCCTTTTGCCGAACATCTTTACCAGCAGTGGGGCGATGATGAAGCCGATCATGCCCGGTATTGCCACTACGATCATGATCATCGGCACGAGGTCCACATCTCCCAGGTTGTGAGTGGCATAGAAAGGTACAGCAATTGATTTCAGGGTCAGGGTCATCAAAACAAGGATCGATGAGGTCATGGCGATGATCAAATACCTGTTCTGGAGAACGATCCGGGCAGCCTTCTTCACGGTGACCCGCTCTTCGGTGTCCTCCGGTTTCACCCTTTCGCGGACCATGGCTCCCGCGGCGACGGTTACCGCCAGGGCGAAGATACCGTATAAAGCGGCGGTGTTCCGGAAACCGATCTGGAAATCGCCTCCCCCGAGCAGGCCCACCAGGACCATGGTCAGGACCGTGGCGACTATCGATCCGATGGAGGAAAACAGCTGCACCCTGGAAACAACGGTTGTGACGACTATATTGTCCGCGGTAAGTACGTTCGGGGAGGCCCACAGGGGGACGTCCACAACTGTATAGGCCATGCTGAAGAAGACATAAGTGAAACCGGCATAGATAAACAGCTCTGTGCCGCTCAGGCCTGGGACCATGAACATCATTACGGCAAAAAGAGAGACAAAGATCGCCCCGAACATGAGGTACGGCCTGAACTTGCCCCATCTTGTCCGGGTTTTGTCGGCGATAAAGCCGAAGATGGGATCATTGATCCCGTCCCAGATCCGGGCCAGCAGGATCAGCGTCCCCACTGCCGCCGGGGCGAAACCGATTACATCGACATAGTAAAACATGGCATAAGTGCCCACCAGGGTGAAAAGTATACTTTGGAACAGTGCGGCCAGCGGTATAAGGAATCCCTCGTAAGGTTTCATCCGGTAATTTCCTGCGGAACCGTTTTGAGTCATGATCATACTCCTTTACAAGTATTACTCGAGCCGATCCAGCACATATCTGAGCGATTCTTCCACAATGGCATCGATGATCGCTTTGCCCAATTCAGGGCTTGCCAGCGCTGGCGCGCCCAGGTAGCCCTGGGGTGAGACTTCGTCGAAGAAGTCGCCGCCTTCCTCCCAGCGGGAATAATCTTCGGCCTTCACCTGGGCAGGTGGCAGTTTTAGATACAGTTCTCCGTCGACATGATCGGGGAAGTACTGCAGCATCATCGAGGTTTCGATCATCCCGGCATGAGTGTCCATCAGCGCATCGGGGTCATCCCCGGCCGGCCCGGGCATGTTGACGATGACAGTATAGGCGCTGTTCTGAATGCCCGATCCCTCTGCCATGATGGAGGGCACGATCATAAAAGCGCCTTCACCGGTTCTGTCGAAGATTGTTTTTAGCGCTTCATCAATCGCCCGCAGGTGATCTTTTTCGCCGTGCCCCGGGATGGCGATGATGGTTTTGAATCCCCAGTTTTTCAGGGACATGAACAGGTCTGTGAGCATGGCCACCACCGTCTCCTTGGAAACAAAAAAAGAACCCGGAAGTTTCTTTGTCGTTCCGTTAATCCCCCAGTAGAAGGGGGGCGCGATCAGGGATTCGATGTCCAGATCTTTGAGCCGCTCTTTGGCCTGGCGGGCCAGGAGGTAGGACATGAAAATGTCCACAGACACGGACATGTGCGGGCCGTGTTCCTCCACAACCGCGATGGGGAAAAGAACCGCGGCGCCCTTTTGGGCGGCTTCCCTGATCTCGACCCATGACATCTCCAGCATTGTTCCGCTGATAAATGAACTGCTGATCATTCTTTCTTATTGCCTCCTTATGTGTCCACCAGGCCCGGCCGGTCTTGCGGGGCGGCGGGAGTGACGGGTTCAATTTAGAGAAAACAGCAGCCCTCTCCCCTGTAAGTGGGCAGGGTCCTTTCAACCGCGCCTTTGCGCACCAGGTAGAGGGCGTTGAATCTTTCGCACAGCTCGCCGCTCTTGCTGTGCCTGAAAAAAACCGGATCGCCGGCCGCAAGTTCCTCCGCCCCCCTGTAATAAAGGGGCGTTTGCACCTCGCCAAACCCCTCGTTTTTTACCGGGCGCATGCCCCGCGGCAGGTAGGGCAGCGGCTGTTTTTCGACCCCGACGGCGCCGGAGGCGATATAGCCCCCTCCTGCGGCGGTGAACATCCCCGCGGCCGGCGCCCGCGTGATCTCAAGAGCAAAGGCGGCCGCGGGGTAATGCCTGAAATTGCTGTACCAGTCAAAAAGGCCGCTGTTGAAAAAGCCCGAGCCGGCTGAGATTTCGGTGACACAGCCTTCGGTTCGGGTGAATTCCATGCTGCCGGTGCCGCCGCCGTTTACCAGGGTGATCCCGAGCCCCATGCAGCGCAGCGCATCGAGCGCCGCCGCCCTCCTTTCAGCCACGATGCGGTGTGATCTTCTCCGCAGGCAGTTCACCAGCAGGTTCTGCAGCCCCTTTCCGGGGATGCGGTCGCCGACGCCGGCCACCTGGGCCTCGTATCCCATGAGCGCGCCTACGTTCAGCCCGGGCAGCCGGGCAATCTGTCCGGCCAGGGCGGCTGCATCGGAAGCCCGGCGGAGGGGTGAACGGTAGACGCCAAAATAGAGAGAAAGGTGCCGGGTGGACATATCCACATCGAGGCATGCATCGAAGGCGGCGCCCGCTCTGAGGGCCGCTTGCGAAGCTGCCCGGGCCTGCTCCAGGCTGTCGATCATGAGCCGGATCACAGCTCCCTCCTTTACCGCCGCCGCCACCTTATCCAGCTGCCGGGGGTTGCAGTACGGGTAGGCCACCAGGATATCCCTTACACCATTTTTGTAGAGGTGGATCGCTTCCTCGGGATAAAAGGACAGCACTCCGTTGTACACGCCGGGCTTTTTATCCAGGATATATCTGATCAGAGCGGTGCACCGGATCGACTTGGAGGCGATGCGCACCTTCTTGCCGCCCGCCCTCGCGGCGATGGCGTCAATGTTGGCGTCCAGCAGATCCATGTCCACGAAGGCCAGGGGGAGAGTCCGGCCGCGAAATATGTCCCGGTAATACCGGTAGCCAATGTGGTCAAAATTTCTCATCGCCCGGGCCCCCTTTACCCATGCACAATTTTACGCAGGTTGCGGCTGATCTCGTCCGGCCGGTCCGCCTGGATCACATTGCGCCCGAAAACAATGCCCCTGGCGCCCAGGGAGAGGAAGCCGGCGACCCTGCGGTAGACCGTTTCGGCCTCCTCTTTGTTGCCACCCAGCACCCAAACCGGTATACTCACCGATTCCACGAGCCGCTGCAGACCCTCATCATTTATGTACGGCACTTTCAGGGCTGACGCCCCCAGTGATTCCAGGATATGTGCAGCTTCGATAATAACGCGGTTCTTTTCTTCATCTTCCACGAAAGGGTTGCCCGGCAGCGGCTCGATGATCAGGGGCAGGCCTGCTGCTTCACACCGGCGTACTGCGGCCGCCGCCTGGGCATAGCAGCGGTGTTCGAAGTCAGGCGTATAGGAGGCCAGGAAGTAAACCATTACCGCTTCCGCTCCCAGGGAGAGCGCCTCCCCGGCGGTAGCGGCAAGGAATTTGTCCATCAGCCCCAGGGGCAGTTCGGCTGACAGCAGCCGGGGGCCGCTGACCCAATCGCCGCGGATGATCATGGCGGGGGCGCCCGGTCCCTCAAAAAGGCCCGCCAGCATCCTGGCCCGGCCCTTGCTAATCAGGATCCCGTCAGGCGCTCCTTTCATCACCTGATCAAGGGTTTTCGACAGGTTGTATGTGCCCCCGGCAGGCCCCATCAGGAAAGCGTGATCGGCGGCAACGATGTAGCTCCTTCCATCAGCCTGATCGATGATCCGGTTTAACCTTACTTCTGCGCCCTTCATGGCTCATCCCTCACAATGACCCCCTTCTCCTCCGCCAGGAACAGGGGCACGGTGTGATGGTACCGCATCCTGTATTTGTCTTCGCCGGTGCGCGGCAGGATGACCCCATCGGCCCCGCTTTCCTCGGCGGTCCCCAGGGGGATTTCCAGCATGGACAGCAGCGCGGGGTCCGCGGGGACCTCCGCAGCGGCCTCGCGCAGGCCTTTCATAAATTGTTCAACCCTGCCGCGGTCCAGGCGCTCCGCTTCAACCAGGATCCGGGAGCCGTCCACCGGCTCGATCTCCAGCCCGAAATCCCGCAGGGCGGCGGCGGGCCCCGGTTCGGCATAGTGCATCCCCATGCTGAACCCGCCGATGCGGCCCGCCCTGGCGCCCCGCAGTGCGGACAGCAGTTTTTTTGCCCGGACGCCGTCGATAAAATCCCGCACCGCTTTCTCCTCGCCGAAGGAGGCGGCGCCGCCGGCGCCCAGGGCGGCCAGCTCTCCCCGCAAGGCCAGCGGCCCCGAGAGGGCGAAGGGGGCATAGACGAGCACCGGCAGGCGCGTCAGGGCGAAAATGATGCCTCCCCAGCCGGGAGGAGTCCATCCCGGAAGGTTCAGCATGACCATGTCGGCGCCCGCCGCCGCAAGCTCCCCGGCGGCGCGGTTAACATTTTCACGGCGATCGATCACGCCGGCATCAACAACTTTCTCCCCGGCCAGCAGCTCCAGGGCGCTGCTGTGGTTGAACCGGTACTGATCGCGCAGGTCCATCCCCTTTGTTTCAAGGAAATTGGTGTAAAATTCCTCCCTGGGGTCGATCAGGGTAACCAGGCCGACAACAACAGGCAACTGTGCTCCGGCTGACAATGCAAACCCCCCTTTCGCTCGTATTGATCCCGGAATTTACCGGCAGCGGCAGGGCAGCGGCAGGGCAGCGGCAGGGCAGCGGCAGGGCCCCGGCAGGGCGGCCCGGGGCTGCGATCCCGCTGCAGCGCTGCTCAACCCTGTATCCTTTCAGGATCCCGCGCTGCTGTCAAAGCGATACTCCCGGTATGTTCCATCCAGCCCCAGCTCCACGAACACCTCGCCGTCGCCGTTGCAGGTAAACACCCCTGCTGGATCGCCTTCTACCGTGAGGCGCACCGCCGCACTCGGGTCAAAGCAGCGCAGCTGCAGCGTGGTGGATCCCGCGCCCTTGAGCAGGCAGGCGGCCCGGCCCCCGCCGGCCGTAAAGCGCCGCACATTCACGCCCGGTACAGCGGCGATCAGAAGAGCGCCGTCTTTTTGCACTTCGAGTTTCTCCGCCGAAGCGGCTACCCTGAACTCGCTGCCGCCAAGGGAAATGCGCTCCAGAATGCTCTCGCTTTCCAGGAAAGCGCTGCCGAAGCGCAGGCCTCCCCCGGGATCCGCATCCGCCAGTTCTTCCACCGCGGGCAGGAGCAGCAGCGCCCCCCATGTGTAGAAAGGATCCGAGCCGCTGTTGCCCATGAACCCGTCGTCATAGCTCTCCTGTTTCCCCGGAACGTCGCAGCCAAGGCCGGTCACGGCGCTGTAGTTTTCATGGCAATGGCCTTTCTCATGCCATTCCCGCATGAAAAGGCGGTAGCTCTTCAGCGCCACCACGGCGGCAATATCATCAAAGCCGTACTCCTTCAGCCCGGCATAGACCAGGTAGTTCAGAGGGGGCCAGATCCGCCCCCGCCAGTAAAGCTGTTCGGCGAAAGCGGGGTCGGATTTGCTGATGGAGGGGAAGAGGAACTCGCCCCAAAAATGCTTGTCGTTTGTCAGGTACCCCCGGACCATCCTCTCCGCCTGCTCCGGTGTCGGGACGCGGGCCAGCATGGGAAAGAAGCATGGGGGCGCGATGCGGTGAGAAAAAGAGCCGTCCCAGAAGCGGTCCAGGTAGATCCCCGCTTCTTCGGACCACAGCTCGACGTTGATCTTTTCTTTGATCCTTTCATATTCCGCCTCCAGGGAGCGGCGGTCAGCCCCGCGGCCCAGCAGCGCGGCAATTTTGGCCAGGTAGAGGCAGTCCGCGGCAAAGACGCTGTTCAGGAAGACGCTGTTCAGGTTCATCACTTTTGTCTCGTAGTCAAAAACCGCATCGTCGAAAAGGGGCGAATTGTCCATGCCCGACTCGCATTTGGCCCCGAAGAGGGTGCCCGCATCGTTTCCGGGCGCCGGCACATTATCGTCCGAGCCCCATTCCAGGAGCCCGTCGCCGTTGCCGTCCCGCGCTGCTGGCCACCAGCGGTGCCACTGCAGCAAATAGGGATAGAGGTCCTCCAGCAGGCGGCGGTCGCCGTGCTTGCAGTACACTTTCCAGGCCGCCAGGGCGCCCAGGGGGGGCTGGGAGCGATCTCCCGATTTGATCGGATGAGCTATATAGTTGGGAGGGAAGCCGCTTCCGGCGAAGATATCGTCGTTGAAGAGCGCCCGCAAATTGCCCTCCGCGGCGTCAAGGTTCTGACATGAATGAAGCAGCGCTGCGAAGAGACAGTCCCACAGGCCGAGCACGGGGCCCCTCGCTTCCGGATCCAGGCCCATCTGCAGCAGGTAGAAATCGATCCAGCGCCGGGTTACGGGGGTATAGAAACAGCCGTGCACATCATCCCAGACGATCTGGCAGTTTGTTGCCGTGTTCAGCGTCTCCAGGCTGCCGGAGAAAAGGCCCCGGGTGAGCACATCGCCGCCGTGGGCGCGGGCCGCCTCCTGCAGTAAATCCACGGCTTGCTGGAAATCCACCTCCGGGCCCCTGGCGGCGGCTGCAATGAAGGGCTGATCCGGCTCAAAGAGCAGCGCCGCCAGGCGCCCCCGCCCTCTTGCCCCGTTCAGGCTTTTATCCCGGCGCAGTCCTTCTATAAGCTCCGCCTCGCCGGCGTAGAGCCCAAATGCCGGTGAAAAACCTTCCTGGATGGCGCCGATCCGCAGGGTATCCCCGCACTCAAGGGGTAATGAAACCGTTCCGTCATCAGCCAGATCAACCTGGCCCTCGTCCCATATCTTGCGCAACTCCACCAGCAGCCTGAGCTGATCCCGGCCCCGGGCCAGGGGGCGGCAGGAGAGGGCCAGCTCCCCTTCGCCGAAGCCCGTGAATGTGAACTCGAAGGAGTGGCCCCGGTAGTCAAATACCTGCCTGACATATTCGCCGTACGGAGAATGATTAAAAACACGCACAACCAGGCCGGCGCCGGTTTCGCTGTCTGCAGAGAAAAAGAAACGGGATGTATAGAAGCCCCCGGCAGGCAGAAAAGCAGAGACCCGCAGCTCGTACCTCTCGGGCAGTTTGAGCAGCCGGTTGAAGCCGAGCCCGCTGTAAGTGTTCCAATTACAGGCTGGCCTGTTCACCTGTTGGCGCATCGCCTTTCGCCCTTTCTTTTTCCTTCTCCTGGAGAGAGTAACCGAGAAAACATAGCAGGCCTGCCAGCATGAGCACACCGGCCACGGGGCCGGCGAGCCTGACGCCGAGGTGGTTTTCAGGTGAATAACCGAACAGGAAGAGGCCGGTGATGATCAGGGCGGACAGGGCCGTGGCGACCTTGTAGAGAACCCCCTGCACGCCGTAATAAACCGCTTCCCTTCGCCGTCCCGTAAGTTTCTCGTCGTAATCCACAATGTCGGCCAGGACGGCATTGGGCAGCACAAAAAGCGATGAGATAAAGATGCCCAGGATGAACACAAAGCCGAACCCCTGGTACAGGGGCCTGATCCCGGGCAGGCTGCCTGTAAAGAACATCAGCGGGAAGTAGACGCTCAGGACCCCCAGGGAGAGCAGGAGCACCTTCTTCTTGCCCCAGGACGCCGCCAGGCGTGAGATTATGGGGATGGCCGCCACCATGGACAGCAGGCAGACCCCTGTGACCAACCCGCTCATCCCCTGGCTTTCTTTTAGCATCAGCACCACCACGTAGGGCAGGATGGCCAGCACCATCTCGAAGCCCATTTTGAAGAAGACGAACCCGCCCATGAAGTGGAGAAAAGGCCTGTTGCTGAACGTCCCCCTGAGCGATTGCCACAGCCCGATCTTTTCCTGCTTTCCCCTGACCAGGGTGATCTCTTTTTCCCGCAGCCCCAGCAGGGGAAGGTAATATGTCAAGAGCAGCAGGCCGATGATCAGTCCCATCATCACAAATCCCCATGTGTCGATGATCAGGCCCGAAACGAAGCTGGCGAAAATGGCCCCCAGGATCCCGAAATAGGCCATGGAGGCTGAAAGGTTGACCCGTTCAGCGGGATCAACGGTTAGCTCCGGCAGAAGGGCCTGGTAAGGCACCATGATCAGCGTCACCATGAACAGGACGAGATTGTAGATCACAAAGAGGTAAAGGGCGTTCAGCGTGCTGAGACCTTTCACCGGGGGGGTCCACAGCAAAATGAAGAAGAGGACCAGGAACGGCGTGCCGGCGGCGATGAGCGGCGTCCGCCTGCCCCAGCGGGTGTCCAGGTTGTCGCTCCAGTTGCCGACAAGGGTATCGGTGATGCCGTCAATTACACGCATCAGGCCGAGGCAGATACTGAAGGCCAGGGGAGTGATCAGCTGGTTGCCCCCACCTTCCACCCCCACGTAGAAATAGAGCAGCCAGGCCCCCCCGGTGACAAATACGAGGTTGGCGGGAAAAGACCCGGCGCCGTATAGCGCTTTTTGCTTCAGGGATAGCTTTCCGGCCATTTTTGACACCCCTTCCGTAGATGTTTGCGGGATATGTCAGGGCCTTTTCTGCCCGCGGCGGCTTTACAGGAAGCGGCCGCTCTTGCCGCCGTGCCGTCCCGGTTATGCGCATGCTTGACATATTGTAAACGTTTGCATTAGATTGTGATTACAATATTCTCCACGGCTGCCCGTATTCCTGCCTGATGCGCGCCTGTCTCGAGATTTTTATTTGAGGGGAAGGGAATCGGCGATATTTATCGAAATAATTGACATGTAAACGTTTTCGTAACCGCGGAGCGGGTGAGAAAAGTGTGCCGGATCCCGGCGCCTCGTCCGGACGGAAGCGGGCGCCCGCCCGGACAAGGCGGGCCGTAAAGGGAGGGTGTTTTCTTACGGTAACCATAAAGGACATCGCCAAAACGGTAGAGGTTTCCTATGCCACTGTTTCCAGGGTTTTGAACGGCAGGCCGGGCGTGAAAGAGGAAACCCGGGCAAGGGTGCTGCAGGCGGCCGAAAGGATGGGCTACCGTCCCAACAGCATTGCCAGGACCCTGGTCACAAAGCGCAGCCAGTGTATCGGTTTGATCATTCCCGACATTACGAACCCCTTTTTCTCTGAACTGGCTCAGGGCGTCGAAAAAGCAGCCAGCCGGGAGGATTACAGCGTCTTTCTCTGCAATACGGACTGGAACGAGAAGAAGGAGCTGACCTACCTGAACCTGCTGGACAGCAGACAGGTGGACGGTGTTATCCTCGCCTCCGCCCGCGACGAGGGGACAAATGTGGAAAAATTCATCGACAGGGATCTGCCGCTTGTGGTGATCAACAATCTTTTTAAAGAATTTGACTGTCACCAGGTGATGACCGACAACGTCCGCGGCGGCTATCTGGTGGCCGATCACTTGATTCATCTTGGCCACCGGCAGATCGGCTATGTGGGAGGCCTTGAACATGTGAAGGCCACGCTTGACCGGTTGGAAGGCATGAAAATGGCCATGGAAGGGAGCGGCCTCGAAGTAAATGAAAGGCTGGTCTCCTATGGCGCGTTTACATGGGAGTCCGGGTATGTCAGGACCGGGCAGCTCCTCGCCAGGGAAAGCGGCGGCCCGCCGACGTCAATTTTTGCCGGCAACGACATCATCGCGCTGGGAGCGATGCAGGCGGCGGAGGAGAGAGGCCTGGGAGTTCCGGAGCAGTTGGCGATTGTCGGTTTCGACGATATCTCTTTTTCGGCATACCCCAAGGTTCAGCTAACAACCGTTTCGCAGCAGAAACAATATTTAGGCGAATGCGCGGTAAATATCATCATTGATCATTTTGCCGCTGGCGCCTCTCCCTTGGAGAAGAAGCGGATCGTCTTGCAGCCGACCCTGGTTGTCAGGGGGACCTGCGGAGCAAAGCTATTAATGCAGCGGTATGATTTTTGATAATCTTTGTAAACGTTTACGCCAGGCCTTTAATAAAACGAGCAGGAGGGGAAGGGAAATGAAAAAGAGGATGAAAGCGGTCGTCCTTCGCGCTGATTGGCATCCGAAACGGGATTTCAAACTCGGAGCGAAAGATGTGGAGCGAAAGCAGACATATTCGGGCAGCAAGGTCTGGCGCAACCCCGTCCTTGCCGTGGAGGAGGTTGCTGTTCCCAAACCGGGCCCCGGCGAGGTCCTTGTCAAGATCAAAGCCTGCGGGATCTGCGGCAGCGACGTTCACATGGCCCAGGCGGATGAGAACGGTTACATATTCTATCCCGGCCTGACGGGGTTCCCCGCTGTCATAGGGCACGAATTTTCGGGAGTGGTTGTGGAAGCGGGCCCGGGCGCCTGCGATAAGCAGACCAACAGACCCTTTCTGGGCGGGGAGTATGTCTGCGCCGAGGAGATGTTGTGGTGCGGGAGCTGCCGGCCCTGCGCCGACGGATGGCCCAATCACTGCGAGCGGCTGGATGAGATCGGTTTTAATGTTGACGGTGCTTTTGCGCAGTACATCGTGGTCCCCTCCAGGGTCGTGTGGAGCCTGGATCTCCTCCGGGACAGGTACCGGGGGATAGACCTTTTCCTGGCCGGCAGCCTGGTGGAGCCGACCTCGGTAGCTTACAATGCTGTCATCGAACGCGGCGGCGGAATCCGCCCGGGAGACAGCGTGGTGATCTGCGGCGGCGGGCCGGTCGGCATAGCCGCCTCGGCTATCCTCAAAAGGCAGGGCGCCGCAAAAGTGATCCTCTCGGAGCCCGAAGAGAGCCGTGCGGAACTGGGCCTGAAAATGGGAGCGGATTATGTGGTCAACCCCCTTGAAGAAGATTTTACCGAAAGGGTCCTGGCGATCACGGGGGGGGTTGGCGCCTCCCTCTACCTGGAGGCTACGGGCCTGCCCGCGGCTGTTTATCCCGGTATTGAGCAGTGTATCTGGGAGGGGCGCACGCTCAATTCCCGGGTAGTCCTTGTCGCCCGCGCCGACGCCAGGATGGAGGTCAATGGAGAGGTGCTGCAGGTCAGGCGCGCGCAGATCATCGGGGCCCAGGGCCATTCGGGTCACGGGACATTTCCCAGGGTCATCGAGAGCATGGCCGCGGGGATGGATATGCTTCCGATGATCACCAAAAGGATCGCTCTCGACGAAGTCCCGGAAAACCTGGCCTTGCTGTGGACAGACAGGGAGGAGTGCAAGATCACCGTCCTGATGGATGGGGAGATCTAGAAAATACGGATGAGACATTGTAAAGGAGGAAATAGAGGTGGAGCGCCCCAAGGATAAAAAATGGCTGCTGACAGGAAACCCGGCCATCATTTTCGAGGACAATGATGTCGGAAGGTTAAAGAAGAAAATCTGGGATGCTTCCGATGAGGAGATCGACAGAATTCTGCGCGACTACGAGGTGCCCTCGCCCTCCGAACTGGGCCGGGCGGGCGCCTATATTCAAAACACCCCGCGGGTAAAGGCCATTAAAAAAAGAAGGAAGAACGATATCGTTTTTCTGCCCATCGGCTGCACTGAAAACCACGGTCTCCACGCCAACAGCGGCCTGGACACCTTCATGGTGACGCAGATCCTCGAGGGTGTCAGGCGCTATACCGCAAAACAGGGCCGGGAAGTGAACCTGGCCCTGCCTCCGCTGAACTACGGCGGCCATCCTTACCATCACCTGGGTATGCCGGGCACGGTGATCGTGCCCAAGGAGGTGGTTGAAGAGACGCTGATCTATGCATTCCTGGGGCTGTGGAACGACGGATACAGGAAGATCATCGGCGTGAACAACCACGGGCACCTCTGGATGCTGGAAGCTGCGGTCCAGGAGTTCATGAAGCGCTTCCAGCTGCCGGGCATATTCCGGGTGCTCGACTGGCACCGGGCGGTAAGGGAATTTTTCTACCCCGCAGGCAGAGAGGACAGCATGGAGACCCATTTTGTCCATGCCGACGAGGCGGAGACCTCGGTGGCGCAGCTTCTCTTCCCGGAAATGATCGACATGAGCGCGGTTGAAGACGCGGGGGGCGAGGATCTCCTTCCCGAGGGGCATTTTGACAAATCAGTGGATCCCTTCGGCAGGCCGCACCGCTGGTCCGAAGGGGAAGGGCACATGGCCATCGAAAGGGCGGCCACCCCCCAGGGAGTTGTCGGCAAACCTAGCCTGGCGGATCCCCGAAAGGCGAAGAGGCCCGTTGCCGCGATTTTGAAATACCTGACACTGGTTGTGGATCAGATACTGGAAGCCTTTCCGCCGGGAGCGGTGCCTCCCGTGGGAAAGGTCACGCTGAGAACCGCCCGGGAGATGGAGCCTTTCCTGAAAGAACCTCTTTCCCCGGGCTGGAAGTCGGTGTACGAACTGCCCATGATCGGGGTTTTTCGTAAACTGTAGTTCCGGCCCCGGCGCCGCCGGGCGTGCAGCGGCAATGGATGGGCCGCATCCGGGCAGGGGGAGGGTGAGGGCATGAACCGCAGGCTCAAAATGGGCATTATCGGCATGGGCAGGATCGGCAGGCTGCATGCGGAAAATGTCAATAAATTTGCCGGGGACAGGGCGGAGATCGCGGCTGCGGCAGATCCACGCACAGAGAAGATCAGGGACTGGGCCTGCGGCGCGGGCATTGATATCTACCCCGACGGCAAAGATATCCTCGAAGATCCCGAGATAGAAGCGGTTCTGATCTGCTCCTCCACCGACACCCACTGCCGCCTTGTCAGCGAAGCAGCCCGGCGGGGCAAGCATATTTTTTGTGAAAAACCCCTGGATTTTGATCCGGCGGCGATAGGCGGCGCCCTCGAAGAGGTTCGAAAAGCCGGCGTAAAGCTGCAGGTGGGTTTCCAGCGCAGGTTTGACCGCAGTTTTGCAAAAATGAAAGAGATGATCGAGGAAGGCGAGATCGGCCGGCCGCAGATCATCAAGATCACATCGCGTGATCCCGGACCGCCGCCCCTGGATTACATCAGGGTGTCGGGGGGGATCTTTTTGGATATGACCATCCACGATTTTGATATGGCCAGGTTCCTTCTGGGGAGCGAAATCGATGAGGTCTTTGCCTGCGCCGCGGTGCTCATCGATCCCGCCATCGGTGCGGCCGGCGATGTCGATACAGCCCTGGTCACCCTCAAATTTCAAAACGGGGCCCTCGGTCTCATCGATAACAGCAGGAAAGCGGTTTACGGGTATGATCAGCGGGTGGAGGTCTTTGGATCGGCGGGGGCCCTGGCGGCGGGCAATGAAGCTGCAACAAATGTCGAACACAGCACCGCAGGTGGAATCGTTCTCGAGAAGCCGAAGCCCTTTTTCATGGAGCGGTACCGGGATGCCTACCTGAGAGAGATAGAGGAGTTCATCGATTGCGTGGTCAGCGATATGCCGCCCCCCGTTACCGGCGCTGACGGGCTGGAATCCGTGCTGGCCGGCCTGGCGGCCGGAAGATCGCTGCGGGAGGGCCGTCCTGTAAAGGTAGAGAGATAGTTTGGAGGTAGGCCTGTGAAGCTGAGTTTAACCCTTGCCATGACCGGCGACCGGCGTTTTCCTGCAGTATTGAGGGAAAATATTGCGGAAAATATCAAGCGGGCCGCCGGTTGGGGCTATGATGCCGTGGAGATCCATGCGGCTGATCCGGGCGACCTGGACTGGGCGCAAATCGGGGACGCCTCCTGGAAAAATGGGATTAAAATCTCCTCCATCGGCACGGGCCTGGCCCACGTGCAGGATCGGCTGAGCTTTACCGATCCCCGAAGACACGGGCGCCGCCGGGCCGTGGAGAGGATTTGCGCCCATATCGAAGCGGCTAAGCAATTCAAAGCAAAAGTTATTATCGGCTCCATCAGGGGTTCTGCTCTCTGCGGGGAGGACCCCCGGAAATACGAAGCCTATGTTGCCGGGTGCCTGGAGGAATGCCTCGACAGGGCTGAAAAAGAAAATGTTGACCTGGTCATCGAGGCGATCAACAGGTACGAGACCAATCTGATCAATAACGCGGATCAGGGGATCGCCCTGATCAACGAGATGGGATCGGAGAGGCTGAAACTGCATCTCGATACCTTTCACATGAACATCGAGGAGGCCTCATTTTCCGATACTATCGGCAGGGCAGGCGCGCTTCTGGGACATGTGCACTTTGCCGACAGCAACCGGGGTTACCCCGGAAGCGGGCATATCGATTTTGCCGGGGTCGTTGCGGCGCTGAAAAAGATCGGCTACCGGGGCGCCATCGCTTTTGAATACCTGCCGCTGCCCACGCCGGAAGAGGCCGCCCTCCGGGGGATTTCCTGTATCAAGCCCCTGATCTGAAAGCGCGCCCCGGCAGGTTTCCACACAGGAGGACGGGCATTGAACAGTTTGAAAGCGGATCTGTTGAAAGGCGGGTTCAAATTTCCGGCTGATTTGAGAGCGCCCTTTTATTCCGGCAGCCTGCCCGAGAGGGTGATCCAGTTTGGCGAGGGCAACTTCTTGAGGGCTTTTGTGGACTGGATGTTTCACAGGCTGAATGAGAAAGGGCTTTTTAACGGCCGGGTGGTGGTGGTGCAGCCCCTCAGGGAAGGCCTTGTCTCCGTCCTCAACGAGCAGGACGGCCTCTATACCCTGATCCTGCGGGGGCTGCAGGATGGGGAGGCTGCGGAAACAGCGGAGATCATCGGCTCCATCAGCCGGGGGCTCGATCCCTACACCGACTGGGACGGGTGCCTGCGCTGCGCCGAAAACCCGGAAATCGAATTCGTTGTCTCCAACACTACGGAGGCGGGCATTGTCTACGATCCGGGCGACAGCCTGCAGAACAGGCCGCCGCGCTCCTTCCCCGGCAAACTGGCGGCCTACCTCTACCACCGCTTCAGGCATTTTCAGGGCGAGCGGGGCAAGGGGATGGTGATGATCCCCTGCGAGCTGATCGATGGTAACGGGGACAGCTTGAAGCAGGCGCTGCTGCGCCTGGCCGGGGACTGGAAACTCCCCCCGGGATTCAAGACCTGGATCGAGGAGAGCTGTACATTTTTAAACACCCTGGTTGACCGGGTGGTTACAGGCTATCCAGAGGATGAAATCGGGGCGCTGTCGGAGAGGCTCGGCTACCGGGACCGCCTCCTGGATACAGGAGAGCTGTTTCATCTCTGGGTGATCGAGGGGCCGCCGGAACTGGCGGCGCGGCTTCCTTTTACGGAGGCCGGGCTCAACGTAATCTGGACCGGCGATCTCTCACCTTACCGCACCCGTAAGGTGAGAATCCTGAACGGCGCCCATACGGCGGCGGCTCCCGCCGCTTTCCTTTACGGCCTGGAGACGGTGGGGGAGATGGTGGCCCATCCGCTGCTGGGGCCCTATACCCGGCAGGTGATCCATGATGAGATCATCCCTTCCATTGACCTGGAAC
This sequence comes from uncultured Syntrophomonadaceae bacterium, assembly GCA_964441025.1. Taxonomy (GTDB): domain Bacteria; phylum Bacillota; class Dethiobacteria; order DTU022; family DTU022; genus JAAZIN01. The sequence continues at coordinate 10,954 of CAYTXG010000017.1, read as the reverse complement.
GGGGTATGCTCGAAGAATTTGCCGCGGCGGTGCTGGAGCGGTTTCAAAATCCCTTCATCAAGCACTACCTGTCGGGCATCCTGCTCAATTCCGTCTCCAAGTATGCCACCCGGGTGCTTCCCTCCCTGGAGGGCTATCTCGAGAAGAATGGGCGGCTCCCGGAGAGATTGTGTTTTTCCATGGCCGCCCTGATCTATCTCTACCGGGGCCGGGCCGGGGGGGACAGGATGGAGTGCCGCCGGGGAAAGGGCCCTTATGTGATCCGGGACGATCCCGGGGCTCTTGCTTTCTTCAGCGATCTCTGGGCCGCCTGTGACTGCACCCCGGGGTCCCTGGGCCTGCTTGTCAGAAAGGCCCTGGGCGGCGCCGCGCTGTGGGGGCGCGATCTCAATGAAATTCCGGGATTTGCCGCCGGGGTTGCCGCTGATCTGGTGGAAATAACTGATCGCGGGATTGAAAGGGCCGTCGTCCGGGTTGCCGGCGGGAAGCGAGCCGGCCCCTAAAATGAAAAACGGGGTTGAGACAATGGTTGCGCTGAGAATTAACGAGAAAGACAACGTGGCTGTAGCCCTGGCCGATCTCAGGCGGGGTGAGAGGGCTGCATTCGCCGGCGGCGCTGTCACAGCCCTGGAGGATATCGCCGGGGGCCACAAAATTGCCCTGGGGGATATCAAGCGCGGGGGCGCCGTGATCAAGTACGGCTTTCCCATCGGGACAGCCCGGGCAGCTATCGAAGCCGGCCGGTGGGTGCATACTCATAACCTGGAAACGGGCCTGGGCCCTATTTTGCAGTATGAATACAGGCCCGCGCCCGAAAGCCCGGAGATCGAGGATTGCGGCCTGACATTTCCGGGTTACCGCCGGGTGGAGGGGCGGGCGGGCATCAGAAACGAGGTCTGGATCATCCCCACAGTCGGCTGCGTCAACAGGAGCGCCGAACTGATTGCTGAAAGGGCGCGGCAGGGGATCCGGGGCATGGGAAACATCGACGGGATTTACACATTCAAGCATCCGTACGGCTGCTCCCAGATCGGTCCGGATCTGCAGGCGACGCAAAAGATTTTGGGCGGCCTGGTGCATCACCCCAACGCTGCGGCGGTGCTGGTCCTTGGGCTGGGCTGCGAGAACAACCATTTGGAATCCTTTCAAAAGGTGCTCGGCGCCTGCGATCCCGGGAGGGTTAAATTCCTGGCCGCCCAGGAGGTTGAGGACGAGATCGCTGCGGGGCTTGCTCTTGTGGAGCAGTTGTTGAACTATGGCCGCCAGTTCAGGCGCACGGCCTGCCCTGTCTCAGAACTGGCTGTCGGGCTGAAGTGCGGCGGCTCCGACGGCTTCTCCGGGATAACGGCCAATCCCCTGGCAGGCCTTTTTTCCGATATGCTGGTTTCCCGCGGCGGAAGCACGGTCCTCACAGAGGTGCCGGAGATGTTCGGCGCCGAAAGGCTGCTCATGGACAGGGCGGCAAAGGGGGATGTCTTTGCAAAGATAGTCGGGCTGATCAATGATTTCAAGGAGTACTATATTTCTCACGGGCAACCTGTTTATGAAAACCCCTCGCCCGGCAACCTGCGGGGCGGGATCACCACCCTGGAAGAAAAATCACTGGGCTGCACCCAGAAGGGCGGGCGCGGCGCCGTGGTTGATGTGCTGGATTACGGGGAGAGGGTTGCCCGGAAGGGGCTCAGCCTGCTAAGCGCCCCCGGCAACGACATAATCTCCTGCACCGCGCTGGCGGCAGCGGGCTGTCAACTGATCCTGTTCACTACCGGCCGGGGGACACCGCTTGGGACATGCGTGCCGGCGGTCAAGATCGCCACAAACAGCCGGCTTTACCGCAGAAAACCGCACTGGATCGATTTCAATGCCGGCAGGCTGCTCGAAGGCGAGGCCATGCCGGGACTGGCCGATGACCTGTGGAAATGCGTCATGGATGCGGCTGCCGGCCGGATCACTGCTTCGGAAAAAATGGGTTCACGGGAAATAGCCATATTTAAAAGGGGCCCCACCCTCTAACCTCTCACGGACCTGTCAAGGGGACGGAGGTTTTGACATGATTAACAGGAAGTTTGTTCGGCCAGGGTAAAAAGTTAAAAAGAAAAAGGGGAATACAAATTGATATCGAATTCTTAATCTACAGGCAAATAGCCGGATATTTTTTGTCCGGACCTTGTAAACGTTTACATTATATTGCCGGCACACTTGCACCAGTTTATCACCAACCATGTATACATGATCTGGACGTAGTCTCCAAATGTTTCATAAACAATTACTCCCCTAGGCAGCAGGCGGATCTAGACATCAAATTATTATGGGTGTCAGACTCTGTAGTGATTTCAACACCAATGAAAAACATTAACTGTCTAACGGTTTTAACGATATAAAGGTTGAATATGGTGCAGTGAATATCAAATTCTTAACCTCAGTATGAACCCCACGAGCCATTTGCGTTCTTTGAAAACACCTGATAGCCAAGGCTTTGCACGCAGGGGTAAAAACATTTTACCCCATCAGAATGCTGAGATATAAGGCTTTCTACGAGCGAGTTCTACGCTGGCCAGGAAATTGACCCCAGGGGTTATCTGACAATTATCTAGATTGGATCTGTTTGGAACATAACAACATAGTAGGAATATAAAGGGAAACCCTCTCGCTTTGGCGAATTTAGTCTTTGCAAAACAAATAAGCAAAGGAGAGGATTTCCATAGCTATTTTACCACAACAGAGGCTTTTTGGGTGGAATGAAATTGAGGGGTTGGGCGATTTAGAGCGTCTCCGGCTGGTTACTGAAACAATGCTGGATGAAGACTTGGTTAGGCAGCTGGAACTGGAACGAGGCCTGGGGCGTGATGATTATCCGGTAAGGGCGATGTGGAATGCCATTTCAGCGGGAATAGTTTTTCAGCATCCCTCCGCGGAGAGCCTGCTTCGAGAACCCAGGCGTAACGGTCAACTCAGATTGCTCTGCGGTTTTGACAAAGCTCTGACATCCTGGGCCTTGAGTAGATTTTTAACCAAGTTTCTCGGGATGGAAAATGAAATAAAAGCTATTTTTGATCGGACGGTTAACTAACTCATGCGGCTTCTGCCTGACTTTGGAGAACATCTGGCCATAGACGGTAAACAGTTGCATACACACGCCAGGCCCAGCAAAGAGAAAAAAGCAAAGGACGGACGCAGGGATATTGATGCGGATTTTGGTACGAAAGTCTACCGGGGTAAACGCGAGGACGGCACCAAGTGGGAAAAGATAGTCCTTTGGTTTGGCTACCGGGTGCATTTGGTGGTCGATTCCAAATACGAACTACCGGTAGCTTTTAATGTCACCAAAGCCTCTTTGGGTGAAGCTCCGCAGGCGCAAGCTCTTTTGAATAACCTGGGAAACAACCATCCCGATCTTTTGGAACGATGTAAATATTTCACCGCCGATCGGGGCTATGATGGCAACAAATTGATCTGCAGGCTTTGGGATGATTACGGCATAAAGCCGATCATTGACATCCGCAACATGTGGAAGGACGGGGAGGAAACACGTCTCCTGGAAGGCCGGGAAAATGTGGTCTATGACTACCGCGGCCATGTTTACTGCGATTGCCCTTTAACAGGAACAAGAAGGGAGATGGCCTATGACGGTTTTGAATGGGACAGAGAAACGTTGAAATACCGCTGTCCTGCAAAACATTTCGGAATCAATTGCGCAGGTAAAAAGAAATGCCCGGTAGCCAAGTCATTACGGATCCCCTTAACGGAAGAGCGCCGGATATTCACTCCCGTAGCTCGCTCCAGTTACAAGTGGAAAGACCTTTATGACATGCGTTCGGCTGTTGAAAGGGTCAACAGCAGGATTGACGGTGCCTATGGCTTTGAAAATCACTATATCCGCGGACAGAAAAAAATGTCGGTGCGTGTAGGCCTGGCGCTCTGTGTGATGTTGGCCATGGCGCTGGGGCGGATCAAGGAAAATCAAGCAGAGCATATGCGAAGTTTATTGAAAGCGGTCTAGCAAATAGATATTTTAAATTACAGACAGGGGAGAGATCTGCTCAAAACCGGTAGTTGTTCAGCAGATCAGGCTTTATTTTAGGGTAGGACAGTTTCCCGGGTAGTTTGGTTGGGGTTTGCGCCAAACCGAGCTGCCCAGGATGCAGCAAACAATCAGTTTTCCATGCAAATAGCGGAGGCAACGCAAATGGCTGCAAGTACAAAACCCTTGACACATCGGAGTTTTTGGGAAATAATATGAACGTGCGCCTGTAGCTCAGGGGATAGAGCGACGGATTCCTAATCCGCAGGTCGGGGGTTCAAATCCTCCCAGGCGCACCATTACTCTACTGGCCCTTGCTGCTCTTGAGCAGCTTTTTTTGAAGGAATAATATGCGGGTTTTTGAAGGGGTGAGCAGGGCGGATGGGCTATTGCCAAAGGAGGTTGAGCCATGGTTGAGCCAAGGATAAAGAAACTGGCAGCTAATCTGATCAACTATTCATGTGAGCTTAAGATGAATGAAAAGGTTCTTATAGAGGTGGTTGGCCTGGAGACGTCTCTGGTCAAGGAGCTGATCCGGGAGGCTTACAGGGTGGGGGCCATACCGCTGGTAACGATCAAGGACAGCGAGGTAAACCGGGCTCTCTACATGGAGTGCAGCGTTGAGCAGCTCGAGATGATGGCTCGCTATGAGGGGGCCAGGATGGAGGAAATGGATGCCTATATCGGCATCCGCTCGGGAGGCAACAGCTCCGAGCTCTCCGACGTGCCCGCTGAGAAGATGCAGCTTTTTATGAAGCATGTATGGGAAAAGGTCCACGGCCGGGTTCGTGTGCCCGATACAAAATGGGTGGTCTTGAGGTATCCCGGCCCCTCGATGGCCCAGCTTGCCGGGATGAGCACAGAGGCCTTTGCCGATCACTATTTCAAGGTCTGCAATCTCGATTATTCAAAAATGTCAAAGGCGATGGATCCCCTTGTTGAGCTGATGAATAGAACGGACCGGGTGAGAATCAGGGGCAGGGGAACGGAGCTCAGCTTTTCCATAGCGGGGCTGAACGCCGTAAAATGTGACGGCAGGCTCAATATCCCCGACGGCGAGGTGTACACGGCGCCGGTAAGGGATTCGGTGGAAGGTGTGATTACCTATAACACTCCCTCCGAGTATCACGGTTTTACTTTCAGGGATATCCGTCTTGAATTCTCAAAGGGCAGGATCATCAAGGCAGAATCCAGCGATCCGGAGAGGATGAACAAGATTCTGGATTCCGACGAAGGGGCCAGGTATGTGGGAGAATTTGCCCTGGGTGTTAATCCCTACATCACCGGCGTCATTAATGACACCCTTTTTGACGAGAAGATCGCCGGCTCTTTTCACTTCACGCCGGGCAGCTGCTACGATGACAGCAACAATGGCAACAAATCCGTTGTCCATTGGGACCTGGTCTGCATTCAGACTTCCGGGTACGGCGGCGGTGAGATCTATTTTGACGATGTTCTGATCAGGAAGGACGGCCTGTTCGTCCTGCCTGAGCTTGAAGGGCTGAATCCGGAAAACCTGGGATAAATCGGGATCCTGTCGAAAAAGGGAAAATGGAATTGACTTTGGGAGTGCAAGGTGATACATTACATGTGAGCCAATTGTTGGGAAATTAATATTTGTTTCCGATTAGGCAGTTATTAAAAATGGCACTGTCTAACGGTAATATGGCGGAAGCCATATTTAAGGGTATGGATTAGCCACCATGCCTCCCATTTTGGAAAGGAAACATGTCACAGAGTATGTTGTTGCATAACGCCTTTTCAAGGGCGTTATTTTTTATAAAAAATTAAGTGAACAGAGGAGGTTTTCATGCCGAAATATCGAGAATTTTTACCGGAATTGAGGAGTACAACGCTGTTTCAAGGTATGGATGACGATGCCCTGCTCGCGCTGCTCAAAGCCATGGGACCTGAAATCGTCCGGCGCAAAGCCGGCACGCGCGGCATGCCGCCAATTGATCTGGACAAAGGGATTTTTTGTGTGGTCCTCAAGGGAAAGCCCCTTGAGCAGCTGGAGCCGCGGCTGGATGTTTACAACATGCCAAAGTTTGCCGAACCGGGCATGATGATGGGCGAGATCCCCTGTCTCTCCGAAATGCGGATGAGCAGCGCGCCGAAAATGAAACACAAGGGGCCGCCACCCGGGGGCCCGCAAAACGAGGCCTTTGATCTGTACATGCTCCGTATGAGCGGTGAAATGCTGACCGGGTTTTATGGTGAGCAGTACTGTGCGGCACAGGGGATCATGCTGCGCAACTTTCTGGGCATCCTGGCGCAGAAGGTGACCGATGTGCGCAGGGAAAAAGCCGAAGCCGTTGCCCTGCTGGAGAGAGAGCTTGCACCGTACCGCCTGAATATATTCTGTGCGGGCGTATCTTTCAGGCTGGTCACAGAGACAGCAGAGGAATGGAACCGAATTCATCCCGAGCTGCCCGCCGCTGTTACCCCGGGTGGTTCCGTGAACCTGATCCGCGATTGCATAGGCGGTGAGCCTTGCGATCTGCTGATCTCTGCCGATGACGCCATCATCCGCTCCATGATGGTGCCTGCGCATGCCGGCGGATACCGCATCTGGGCGGGAAACAAGATTGTTGTAATGGGCGACGATATTACGAATGAAAACTGGGTGGACAGGCTGACTGCGGCTGATGCGACATTCAAGCATCACAATCCCTACGGCGATCCCGGCGGCTACCGCGCTGTCATGGCCATGCTGCTGGCAGATCTTTACAGGCCGGGCCTTGCCGATCGCTTGATGAACCACCCGGGCCATTACGGCATGGAAAAAGATCCCGGCCCCTTTGGTTTCCTGAAGCAGGCAAAATACGAGTTCACTTATTATACGGGGGCGAAGATGTCGGGAAGAAATTTTGCGGAGCTTCCTGCGATCATGGATCTTTCCGATCCGGCGCTGGCTGAAGAATATGCCGGGGTCAGCTTTGCAGTGGACGAAAACAACACGGTAACGGCAACACCCATCGCCCATGCGCTCACCATTCCCAGGACTTCGCTTCACAGGGATGCGGCGAAGGAATTCGCCGGGATGTTTTTGGCAATTGATAAGGAAGCGAGCGGTTTTCTGGCCCGCGAGGGTGTTTTTGGCGAGGATCCTGTCAAATAGCGGCGGTAAGGTTGCGGTAGGTATCACTGGAGTGCTCCAAAGAGATATCAGGAAGAAAAGAGGAGGAAAACGTGAAAAGTAATATTGCAAAACTCACCTCTCTAGTTATTGTGCTGGCGATGGTCGCGGTGGTTGCCGCAGGGTGCGGCACCGAGACTGCCGGCCCGGGCGAAGAAGGGGAAGGGGAGCCGGAAGAGAGAGTAGTTAACATCACCGACATGAGCGGCGATGAGGTGACGATTACTGGGGAAGTTAAAAGTATAGTTAATCTATGGCCTGCCGGAACCGCTTCGTTTTTTGTTATGGGCGCCGGAGACCTGATTGTGGGCCTTGCTGTAAACAGTCCCGCCACCATGAGTTCCTGGACCGGGCTGTTCTATCCGGGTGCGGCAGACATTCCCGAGCTTGGAGGCACGACCCCCTCTATCGAAGACATCATCAAGCTGGACCCGGATCTGGTAATCATACATCCAAGCACAGCCAAGGATGGCTTTGCAGAGCAGATCCGCGAAGTCGGCATCCCCGCCATCAACATCTACTTTGACAACTATGCAACTATGATCAAAGCTTACACTATCCTGGGCGAAGTGCTGGGCGGAGAGTATCAGGAGAAACTTGCCACCTGGTGTTCTGCCGTAGAAACCAGGCAGGCAAAGGTGAGGAGCCTGACCGCCGACATTGCCGAGGCTGATCGGCCGGTGATGTACTATATCGCCGGACAGGGCGATTCCCTGACCACGACCATGGCTGCCGATAGCATCTTTTCCGACTGGACCGAGTCTGCCGGCGGCATCTATGCAGCAAGGCTGATGGAGCTCGAGGGATCAGAGGTGACTCCCGAGGCGGTCTTTGAGCTGGATCCCGATGCAATTATCTGCGGCGGTGTTTATCAGCATGTGTTGAAAAAAGCCCTGGAAACGACCAGCGGATGGAAAAACCTGAAAGCGGTCACTGGCGGCAGGGTGTACACCAATCCATATGCCTGTTTCAACTGGGAGCGCTTCGGCCTTGAGAGCCAGCTCCAGATCAACTACGCTCTGCTGTGCCTCCAGCCTGAAATTGCAGAGGCCAACGGCATCACCAGGGACTCCATGGTCGATGAGATCATCGATTTTTACAAGACGTACACTGATTACGAGCTCACCCCTGTGCAGGCAGGGTACATGCTTGACGGTCTCCGCCCTGACGGGACTGCAGAAATGCCTGTTCAGTAAATACCTTTGTCAATGAAAACAGCCTATCGCAACAGGCATGGCCTCCCCGCAGCCGGCGGGGGGGTCGTGCTTAAAAAAATAAACATTCTTGATAGGGCTAAATATCAGGGGATATTTTGGCTCTCTGTGATCCTGCTTGCGGTTATTTTTGCAGTATCACTGGCCGTGGGCCGGTATGGAGTGCCCTTTGGCCATACATTTCAGATCGTATTTTCCAAGGTATTCCCAATAGAGAAAACCTGGTCCGATATGCAGGACGCAGTTGTCATAAGCTTCCGCCTTCCCAGGACGATTGCCGCCATCGTTATCGGGGCGGCGCTGTCGCTTTCCGGCGCGACCTACCAGAGCATTTTCAAAAATCCCATGGTATCTCCCGACCTGCTGGGAGTGTCCTCCGGCGCCTGTGTGGGTGCGGCAACTGCGATCCTGATGAATTCGGGCAGCCTTGCCATCCAGCTGGGCGCATTCGCGGGTGGGCTCATCGCTGTTGCAATTACCGTAAGCATCCCCCGATTAATTCGCAATGATTCCATGACTGTGCTGGTTCTCTCGGGCATTGTTATCGGCAGCCTGATGTCCTCGATCATGAGCATCATCAAGTTCGTTGCGGATACCGACACCCAGCTGGCAGAGATAACTTACTGGATGATGGGCTCCTTTGCCAGGATTACCCTGGAGGACATGCTGCCTGTTCTTCCGACAATCCTTTTTCCCATGGCGCTGATCTTGCTCGCGCGATACCGGCTGAATGTGCTTTCACTGGGCGACAATGAAGCGAAGACGTTGGGGATCAATCTGCGCACCACCCGGGGCATGTTCATCCTCTGTTCCACGCTGATCACCGCAAGCTGTGTTTGCCTTTCCGGAACAATCGGCTGGGTCGGCCTGGTGATTCCACACACCGCACGCATGGTTATCGGTTCGGACAATAAAAAAATGCTCCCCATCGCCATGGTTTTCGGCGGCATCTTCATGCTGATCATTGATATTCTATGCCGTACCCTTACCTCCGCAGAATTGAGGCTCGGTATTCTCACCGGTGTAATCGGAGCCCCATTTTTTATTTTCATCTTGTTCAAGCAAAGGAGACAGGTTCGATGATCCTCGAGGTTAAAAACCTCGGCTTTCGCTATGATAGGGGCCGCACAATCTTCCATGATGTCAGTTTCAAGGTGAACCGGGGAGAAATTCTCTCTATCCTCGGCCCCAATGGTTCGGGAAAGTCGACGCTTCTCAACTGCATAGCCAATCTTTACAGCCCCGGAGCGGGAGAGATATTTCTGAAGGGGCAGCCCATGTCCAGGATGAACCTGCGCGAGGTGGCTCAGGTGATCGGATATGTCCCGCAAATTCATACGCCCGCCTACGCCTTTACCGTGCGCGAATTCACAGTCATGGGGCGCACGCCTTATATCGGGGCGTTCGCAGTTCCCGGTGTGGAGGATTACAGGATTGCCGATGAGTCCCTGGAGCGGATGGGGATAGCACACCTGCGGGATAAGCCGTACACTGAAATTTCCGGCGGTGAGCGGCAGCAGGTCACCATCGCGAGAGTTATCGCGCAGCAGCCGCAGCTGATCTTGCTGGATGAACCGACGGCGCATCTGGACTATGGGAACCAGCACCGCGTCGTGCAAATGGCCCGCCGGCTGGCTGAAGAGGGATATGCCCTGATCATGACCACACATAATCCGGATCATGCGATTATCCTCAATGGGAAGGTGGCTATCCTAAACCGCGCGGGGGAATTCTTTGTTGGTGAGACATCCAAGGCGCTAAGCTCTAAAACGCTTTCAGATCTGTACGGGCTCGCCATCAAGACAAGATACGACAGCGACGCCGGGCGGACTGTCTGCGTGGTTTGCTGATAGATGGAGCGGGCGCACCATGCCGGTAGAGGCCCGGTTTTTCATTGCTGTGTTTCAGGCCGACCGGCCCCTCCCTGCCGCTGTTTAGTGGATCATGTTTCGATGTTTAGTTCAATATCCACGCTCTGCTTCAGCGTTTGGGAGATGGGGCAGTGCTTTTCGCCAAGCTCCCGGAGCCTCTCTTTTTGTGAATCACTCAAGACGGCGCCCCTGATTGAGGCATCAAGCACAATGGAGCCAATCCTGCGGGGTTCATCATCCGCAAAGCGGGCCAGGCCGGTGACGGTAAACCCTTTGTGCTCTATTCTCATTCTCCCCATAATAGTATGCATGGTCTTGCCGGTGCAGCTGACCAGTGCGGCAGCCAAAAGCTCGATGGGGTTCATCTCCCCGGTGTGATGATTGCCGGCATCGTCCGTGAAATGGTAGTCCCCATCGTTTTGCCATATTCCCGAAACCCGGATTACCTCTGCCATGTGCTGAACCACCCTTCAATCAGTTGTATTTAGCCCGGCGCCTGCTCTCTTTATTATGCTCCGGCTGTACAGATCCCTGCATGGATCTTGAAAAAGGAAATATGCCTGCCAGGCGCGGGGCCGGGAGCTCTCTTTTCTGCATCTGAACCTCTCAAAAAGCGCGATTGACTCTGCCGCCAAATAATCGATATAATCAAGACGGAGAACTGCATGGCCAGCCGGCAGTACACAGGCTGTTGATCAGCAGCCGGGGG
>CAYTXG010000016.1:0-45352 GCA_964441025.1 uncultured Syntrophomonadaceae bacterium | reverse complement strand
GCGCCGATGGTACTCGGGGCGCAAGCCCCCGGGAGAGTAGGTCGCCGCCGGAGAACTATTTAAAGAAAGCCTGGTTGCTTCAACCGGGCTTTCTTTGTGCTACACTAAAAAACCGTCCCTCCGTGATCCCCTGTGTTCGGTTCAGATTAAGTTATTTTAATATTTGTCCCGCCAAAGGGTTTTTCCCAAGATTTGTCGAAAAGGAAAACAAAGTCGAAAAAGAAAGAGTGGTTAAACTGAGACGGTTTTACCTTCTCCTGGTTTGCCTGCTATCAGGTTTATTTATCGGTGCATGTACCCCCTCCGGGCAGAACAAGTTTGGAGACGGGGCTGAACCGGTAAAAATACTTGAGCAGGAGGGAGAAGCTGAACTAGAAGAGATGAGGCTCTATTTCCGCAACAACAGTTACACTGCCGGCGCTACGGAAACCATACCGGTGGTCCCTGTTGTGAGGAGCGTACCGCAGGGCGGGCTTACCGCCCGGGCTGTGCTGAGCGCCCTGATCTCGGGTCCGCTGCCGGCTGAAAAGGTCCGTTTTGACGCAGGCCCGGTGATAAATGGCCGTGATCTGGAAATTGAGGATATATATATCAAGGGCGGTATCTGCGTGATTCACCTGCTGTCTCCCCATCCCCTGCCCCTTTATAACTGTGAAGGCCAGTCTGATTTACATGCGGAAACAGTTTTCATTCAGGCGCTGCTGCATTCTTTGATGGAGCCGGCCGGTGTTGAAGCAGTCTGGCTGTTCTGCAACGGCAATCCCTGGAAGGGCAGTGCCCTGGATTGGCTTTGCCCCCAGGCTCCTGAAGGCGGGGGACAAAGCTGCACCCTTTATTACTGCAAAGATTCAATTTCCCGCCGGCACGGGCAGAGGGCGGATGCTCTGATCCCTGTTCAGGTCAAGCTTATCTCTTCGGGCGCAGCGGGTGAGGAAAATTGCCTTTTTGAAAAGATTATTTACATGCTATCCAGGGATTATGATCTATCCTGCAGGGCTCCGCTGCCGGCGGAGAACCATGTCCTTGGATTTTCCCTTGTTGACGGCAGGTTGAATATAGATCTGGCAGCTCCTTTTTCAGCAGTCTCCGGGCGGGTGGAGGCCTTCGTAAAGGCTCTGGTGTATACATTTACCGGGCTGCCCGAAATTGATACCGTAGCCGTGACTGTTGAGGGGCGGCCCCTGGAATGCGGCGGTTTCGTCTGGGATCAACCCCTGTGCAGGGATGACCTGGGGAGGTAGCGGATGAGCATGTTTATCGTTTATAGTGAATTGGCAAAGGAGAATTGATGTGGACGAGCCGGCCTGGCACTGGGGCAGTATGTCGCTCTCTTTTTCCAGCCTGACCATTTTTGCAGCGGTGATTATTTGCCTTGCGATGACCTACATTGATGGGCGGCGGAAGGCTCTTCCCGAATCAAGGCTCGTTGACTTTTTGCTGCTTTCCCTCGTGGCCGGAATTGCCGGGGGCAGGCTGCTGTATGCCGCTATTTTTGAGCCCCTCTATTATTTCCAGCAGCCCCTCCGCCTCCTCTACATCAAGGACTGCAATTTTAGTTTTTGGGGCGGCCTGGCCTGTGCTTTTCTTGTAGTTTCTATCTGGGCCTACCGCTGCAACTTGATTGCAGAACGCTACCTTGATGCTGCGGCGCCGGCCCTGGCTTTTTGCCTTTCCTTAGGGTATACCGGTCTTCAATTAAAAGGGGTGCTTATGAACAGCTATTATCCCTGGGCTATTATTCATGAGGGCTTTCCCCGCCATCCGGACGGCGCCTATGCCATTGTACTGCTGACGGCACTTTATTATATTCTCAAGCTGCGGCGCCGCAGGGCGGCTTATGAGGGTGAGCTTTTTTTCTGGTTTCTCTGCGGCTGCGGCCTGATCAACATTTTGCTGGATTTTTTCCGTGATCTTCCGGCGGCATTGTGTATTTTTACTGCGGGGCAGCTTTTCTCCATGGCTGTGGTTGCTTTTGCCATCTATTTTATCGCTGCCGGTCCCAGGATGTACATTCCCTCTCCCTATCTGAGCCGCGCAGCTTGCCGGCACAAGCCGGGCGAATCAGCGGCGCTCTTTATTTGGCACTTCTTTCTAACGGGGGGGCTGGTGCTGTTATATTACTTGATTCACCGGCCGCCTACATTTCTATATGCTCTGTTTCAGCACTGTTGAAAGCAGCGCCGGCTAAGCCATCCAGATCAAGAGGCGCTTCCGCTTCAAGCACCTTCTCTATCCTGGGGCGGGTTGCCGGGCGGCGGGGTAAAAAAAGAGTGCAGCAATCTTCATAGGGGCGAATCGAGATCTCATAGGTGCCCGTTTTTTCGGCAAGACGGACGATATCATGCTTGTCCATACCGATAAGGGGTCTCAGGATAAGCATTGATGTAACGCTGTCTATCACGATTATGCTCTCAAGGGTCTGGCTGGCTACCTGTCCCAGGCTCTCTCCGGTAACCAGGGCCTGCAGGCCGCGGCTGCGGGAAATCATTTCGGCAATGCGCATCATCATCCGCCGCAGGAGGATGATTCCCAGCTCCGGGGGGCAGCAGTCAAGGATCTCTTTCTGGATGGCGGTAACGCTGACCAGGTGAAGCGTAATCCTGCTGCAGAAAAGGGAGAGAGCGCGGCAGAGATCTATTACTTTCTCGCGGGAGCGGCGGCTGGTGAAGGGGTGGCTGTGAAAATGCAGCGCCTCCAGTTCAAGGCCCCGCTTCATCGCCATCCATCCCGCTGCGGGGCTGTCTATGCCTCCGGAAAGTAGCAGCAGCGCCCGGCCCGTTGCTCCCAGGGGCAGTCCGCCCGGTCCGGCTGTACTATTGTGATAAAGGTACGCTTCCCTTTCGCCTATTTCAATAAAAACCTGGAATGAAGGATTGTGCAGATCGACTCTCAGCCCGGGATGCTCTTTCAGGATGCCGGCGCCGATGATCCGGTTTAGCTCCGGGGATGTCAGGGGGAAGCTCTTGTTTGAGCGGCGCGCCGCCACCTTGAAGCTTTCTCCGGGCAGCGGCTGTCTCTCCAGCAGTTCCAGCGCCTTCTTCTGAACCGACTCCGGATCAAGGGTGGCTGTTGCTACGGGGCTGACTGAAACCACGCCAAAAACCCTGCTCAGCCGCTCGATGATGTCATTCTCTCCGGAATCCGGCCCTGTTACAAGAAAGCGGCCATGCATCCGGGTAACGTGGGCGTCCAGGCCCCGGAGCGAATTATTTATATTGTTAAATAATTTTTTTTCAAAATAGCTTCTGTTTTTACCCTTTAAGGCTATTTCTCCGTAACGGACCAAAATTTTAACAGGCATCTCTCCCCTCCTTTCTATTTACCGCCTGTGATAAGCTTTCAGCTCTCCCACTCGGGAGGCAATTTGCTCAACCGCCCGGTCAACCTGATCCTCATCGTTAAAAGAAGAAAAACTGAAGCGCAGCGAGGTGGAGATCCTGCTTTCATCAAGGCCCATGGCTGTCAGCACATGGCTGGGCTCCGGGTGGCGGGAGTGGCAGGCCGCTCCCGGGGATACGTAGATTTCATCTTCTTCAAGAGCATGCAGCAGCACTTCGGCTTTAATCCCGGGGAAGGAGAGGTTGATGATGTGCGGTGTCGCCACTTCCGGCGGTGGCCCATTAAGGCTGAATTCAACCCCTTTTTGGAGCAGTCCTTGGACCAGCTTATTTTTCAAGCGGTAAAGCAGGGCTGCGTTCTTATCAAGCCCGGCGGCATTAAGCCGGGTAGCCAGGCCGAAGCCGGCGATGGCGGCGGTGTTTTCGGTGCCCGGGCGAAGCTTCTTTTCCTGTCCGCCTCCCTGGAACAGCGGCCGCAGGAAAACCCCCTTTTTAGCCCAGAGCGCCCCCACCCCTTTGGGGCCGTGTATTTTGTGAGAACTACAGCTGTAAAGGTCGGCCTGCCAGCGTTTCAACAGGGCGGGTAGCTTGGCAAAGGACTGGACAGCATCAATATGAAAAAGCGTTTCGGGGTTGCGGCTTTTTATCAGCGCCCCGATTTTCTCCAGGGGCTGGATTGTGCCAATTTCATTGTTTACATGGATTATGCTGACAAGGATTGTCTTGTTGCCCACAGTCGCGGAGAGACGGTCAAGATCAATGCAGCCCTGCCGGTCTACCGGTAGGTAGCTAACGGTATAGCCTTCTTTCTCCAGTGCACGGCAGCAGTTAAGTACAGAAGAATGTTCGATGGCTGTAGTTATGGCATGGCCGCCCCGGTTTCTCCGGCGGTAAACCGCACCCTTGATCGCGAGGTTGTTGGCTTCGGTGCCGCCGGATGTAAAGTAGATTTCATCATCCCGGCATCGCAGAAGCGATGCGATGCTGCGGCGGGCTTCATCAAGCAGCTTCTCAGCCGCCATGCCCCTGGCATGGAGGGAAGAGGGGTTGCCGTAATTCTTCCGCATGATGCGGCTGAGAAGCTCGATGACCTCGTCAAAGGGGCGGGTTGTAGCGCTGTTGTCCAGATATATTTCAGTCATAATGCACCCCTGCGACCAGGATTACGGCCTCGCACTATACAGATACTACCTCTTTAATGGCGGGTATCTCCTGCATCAGAACACGTTCAATACCCTGTTTCAAAGTCAGCGTGGCCATGGGGCAGCCGTGGCAGGCTCCGGTGAGTTTCACTTTGACGATGCCGTCTTCAGTTACCTCTACTACCTCAACATCACCGCCGTCGCGCTGCAGGGCCGGGCGAATTTTCAGCAAAGCCTTTTCAACCTGCTCTTTCATGCAGTTTCCTCCTTCACAATTTCATTATTCCTCTCCTGGCACATGGATTATACCATATTTGACCGGGGCAAGCAGCGGCCCAAGCGGGGATCGCACGGTCTGGACGGGCATACGGCAAATAACGGGGTCGTCACCGGGGCAGCCCTCAAGGCGTTACCCGTCCGGGAGCGGGGCGGGACAGGCGCGGGCGGCGTGCGCCCGCATGTGTGTGTTGACAAGTGCAAACCTTTTCCGCCATAATATGCCTATACCTTGACTCTAGGGGGG
This sequence comes from uncultured Syntrophomonadaceae bacterium, assembly GCA_964441025.1. Taxonomy (GTDB): domain Bacteria; phylum Bacillota; class Dethiobacteria; order DTU022; family DTU022; genus JAAZIN01. The sequence goes on along the minus strand of CAYTXG010000016.1, from coordinate 40,349 downwards.
AGTGTGCTCCAATGCTTCTGCAGGAGATCAAGAGCAAAATTACCTCTTTAAAAGCAGAACGGAAGGCAGTTATACTGGCGCATAATTACCAGGTTGAAGAAGTACAGGATCTGGCCGACTATACGGGGGATTCCTTTGAACTCAGCCGCCTTGCCGCAACACTTGACTGCGAGGTCATAGTTTTTTGCGGCGTTGATTTTATGGCTGAAAGCGCGGCTATCCTGGCCCCCGATAAGGTGGTGCTTCTTCCTGAAAAGGCGGCCGGCTGTCCCATGGCGGACATGGTTACACCTGAAGCGCTGCGGCAGCTTAAAATGAAGTATCCTGGTGCCGCTGTGGCCGCCTATATAAATTCCTCTGCTGCCGTTAAGGCGGAGAGCGACATCTGCGTGACTTCTGCTAATGCCGCTGCCGTGATCAACTCCCTTGATGCCGGGCAGATCATCTTTGCTCCCGATAAAAATCTGGCCCATTTTGTCTCGCTTTTCACCGGTAAAAAGCTGATTCCCTGGCCGGGCTACTGCATTACCCACCACCGCATTTTGCCCCAGGACATAACCAGGGCTCGCCGGGCCCACCCCGGGGCCCTTGTAATTGTACATCCCGAATGCCGTCCCGGGGTGGCCAAAATGGCCGATGTGGTATTGGGAACAGGCGGCATGATCAGCTTTGTCAAAGAAACAGGCGCTAAAGAGCTAATAGTAGGAACCGAATCGGGAATGATTCACCGCTTGCGGAAGGAGCGCCCCGATATTATTTATTTTTCTCCCATACCAGGCTTGATCTGCCCGAATATGAAATATACCACTCCCGATCTGGTGCTCTCCTCGCTGGAGAAGATGCAGCACCCGATCTCTGTTCCGCCGGGCATTCGGGAACAGGCGGGTGAGGCGCTCCGGCGGATGCTGGCTGTCACCTTATCCTGAGGGGTGAGGTGCGGGGAGGAACACTGGAAGGGGCTGCGGTCCTTTTCCTGTATTCGGGCAATCTATTGTGCAAGGGAGGCTGGGTTTGTGCTGTGGAGTCAATTTATTAAGGAAACAGTTGGATGCGCCCTCCGTGAAGACTTTGCTTATGGAGACGTAACCACTGAAGCAATTGTCCCTCCGGAGACTATGGGACTGGGGACTATTTATGCCCGGGAAAGTGGGGTCATCGCCGGTCTTCCGCTGGCGGAATATACATTCAAGGATGTGGATGCAAACCTTGAATGCACCCACCTTGCCGAAGAGGGCGGAGAGATCTGCGCCGGGCAGCCCGTTATGAAGCTGAGCGGGAAGCTGCGCTCGCTTCTTTTTGCCGAAAGAGTAGCCCTGAATTTTCTGCAGCGTCTTTCAGGGATTGCCACATTAACGGCAGCCTGGGTCAAGGAGCTGGAGGGTTTTCCGGCAAGGCTGGCCGACACCCGCAAAACTACACCGGGCTTGCGAGCTCTGGAAAAGTATGCCGTTCGTATTGGCGGAGGCGTAAATCACCGCTTTTCCCTGGACAGCGGCATCCTGATCAAGGAGAATCATATCAGCGCTGCCGGCGGCGTTGCCGAAGCGATAGATGCGGTTCGCAGGCGCGCTTCTTTTATCTGGCGCATCGAGGTTGAGGTCACCGATCTGGAACAGCTGGAAAAAGCGCTGGACGCCGGGGCGGAAATAATCCTCCTTGACAATATGGAGACGCCTGTGATCAATAGGGCTGTCCAGATAACGGCCGGGCGCGCCCTGCTGGAGGCTTCGGGCAATATTGGTTTTGAACGACTGCGGGAGGTGGCCGCTGCCGGTGTTGATTATATCTCCTGTGGTGCGCTGACTCATTCCTATCGTTCGCTGGATATGAATATGCTGCTGGACAAAGTTTGAGGGAACGGTTGTTCTTAAGGAGGTAATAGAGCCATGTCGGGGAATCAACTTTATGATCTTGTTGTTCTGGGGGGAGGTCCCGCCGGTGTATCGGCGGCCGTGTACGGCGCCCGGGCGGGGCTCTCGGTGATTGTTCTGGAGAAGATGCTCATTGGCGGCCGGCTTGTTTCGGTGGACCGCATTGAAAATTATCCGGGTTTTCCTGAAGGCATTACCGGCCCCGAACTGGGGCTCCTTCTGGACAAGCAGCTGCGGCGTTTTGATGTCCGGGTTGAGGCCGCTCAGGCTGAGGGGGTTTCGCTCGAGGGGGAGAGAAAAATAATTTTCACTCCCGCGGGCGAAATCAGCGGTAGGGCAGTGGTCATTGCCACCGGTACAATGCCGAAATTGCTTCACGTAGAAGGCGAAGAGGATCTGATCGGCCGGGGGATCTCGAACTGCGCCTCCTGTGATGCTGCGTTTTTCCGCGGCAAGAATGTGGCTGTGGTGGGGGGCAGCAGCGCAGCGCTCGAGGAGACGCTGTTTATCGCCCGCTTCGCTAAAAAGGTTTACCTGGTGCATAATCGCGGCTCTTTCCGGGCGGTGCAGGCTCTTCAGGAACAGATTTTCGCCCTGCCCAATGTGGAGATCGTCTGGAACAGCGCTGTCCAGAAAATAAAAGGCGAGCGCAAGGTCTCTGGATTGATCCTGCTTCAGGAAGAGGGCGAGCGGGAGCTGAACGTTGATGGGGTCTTTATTCTCACAGGCCGGATACCCAGCACCACTTTTCTGTGCGGTGAGCTGGAGCTGGACGAGAGCGGCTATATTATTACCGGCGAGAACATGGAGACATCGCAATCGCTGGTTTACGCTGCGGGAGATGTCCGCCGCACCTCCCTGCGTCAGATTGTTACTGCGGCGGCGGACGGCGCCCTTGCCGCCACAGCGGCGGCCCGTGTCCTCAATGCAACAAGAAAAGGTTAAGGGCGTCTGAAAGCGGCGTCTCCGGGGCGGAGTTGCCCGGATAATTGCTTTTTCTATTGGAATAATAGAATTAAAGTAGATTATCCGGGCTGGTGATCCCGTGCGTCCCCTTTGGAAAGGCTCCATCAGTTTTGGGCTGGTGAATATTCCGGTGCGGCTCTTTGCCGCCACCGAGCAGAAAAATGTGCGTTTCCGCTACCTTCACGAACCCTGCCGGACCCCTGTTGAATACCGCAAGATATGCCCCAACTGCAATAGAGAGGTGGCCATGGATGAGATCGTCAAAGGCTATGAGTATGAGAAGGGGCGTTTTGTCATCATCGAAGAAAGTGATTTTGCGCGAATCCCGGCGGAGACGACCAGGAGCATCGCCATTGTCGATTTTGTGCGCGCCGATGAAGTTGACCCTGTTTACTATGACCGCTCTTATTATCTCGCTCCGGGCGAGACGGGTGAAAAAGCCTTTCAGCTGCTGCTGCAGTCCATGATCCAGGCGGGGATGACGGCTGTTATCCGCATTGTCCTGCGCTCCCGGCAGGCTTTGGGAGTGCTCCGGCCTTACGGGGGATCGCTGGCCCTTGAAACCATGTTCTATCCCGACGAGGTCCGATCAACAGCTTCACTACCTGACTGGAACCGCGATCCCAAGGTGCAGGAGCGGGAGCTGGAGATGGCACGGCAGTTGATTGAGAACCTGACCGCTCCCTTTTCGCCGGAAAAGTATACCGACGAATATCGCAAAGCGCTTCTGGAGATCATTGAAGGTAAGATCAAGGGTGAAGAGGTTTTCATTGTCTCCTCTCCGGAAAAGGGGGAGGTCATTGATCTTGTTGAAGCGCTGAAAGCCAGCGTGGAGGCGACACGCAAAGCCGCCCGCAGCGGCGACAAGGGGCGGAAAGCGGGCGCAGGTGTTTCTTAAGCATCCGTCTCCGGCCCTGGAGTACTATATGAGCATCCAGCCAATGGAGCCGCTGAGCAGCAAAGTTCCGCCCGGCGGCTCCGCCTATATCTACCAGATCAAATGGGATGGGGTGCGCATTCTGGCCCTTGTTGAAGATCGCCGGGTTATTCTGAAAAATCGCAGGGGAAAAGCGCGAACGGAGCAATATCCCGAGCTGCAGAGAACGGCTGAACTTGTAAAAGCCGGAAATGCCGTCCTCGACGGTGAGGTGATCGCCCTGGCCGGAGGGAAGCCCAGCTTCGCCCGGGTGGTCCGGCGTGACTTTTGCCGCCGCGAAGGGACAATCAGGGCGCTGCAGCGGCAAATACCCTGTACCTACTGCCTGTTCGATCTTCTCTATCTGGAGGGTGCGGATCTTACCGGCCTTCCTATCGAGGAGAGGCAGCGGCTGCTGCATGGGGTTGTTGAAACCGCCCTCCCCCTCTATCTCAATAAAAATTTCCAGGACGGCGATGCGCTGTACAAAGAAGTTGAAGAGGCGGGACTGGAAGGGATCGTGGCTAAGAAAAAGGGCAGTCCCTACCGGGGAGGCTGGAAGTCGGTCGAGTGGCTGAAGATCAAACCCAGGCAGCGCCTGCTCTGTGTAATCGGCGGGCTGACCATGCCGCGCGGTTCTGTGGGTGCACTGCTCCTGGGTGCCTATCGTGATGCGGAGCTGCTCTATATCGGCAAGGCAGGCTCCGGGTTGAAAGGAGAGGAACTGTTGCTTTTGCGGGAATATGCCTGGCAGGATCAGGCCCCTGAACCCAGTTTCAGCAACCCTCCCCGGGAGCGAGACCTGCTCTGGTTGAAACCGCGTCTGACAGTGCAGGTTGAGTTTGCCGAGTGGACGGCTGACCTGCGGCTGCGCGCCCCGGTAGTGATCGGCTTTAGCGACCGCCCTCCCTCGGAAGCCCTCCTCTAACCATATATCAGGGGGACGGTTCCGACGGTATATCCGGCGGGCGGAAAGGGCTTGAAATGGGACAGAGAGGACCGTCCCTGGTGTCCCATGGTGTCCCGCAAGGTAGATCGTATGTCTATGCTGAGGATTAACAACAGAGAAGTCACCATGACCAATCTTGACCGCGAGCTCTGGACTGACGAAGGTCTGATCAAGCATGATCTGATCCGCTACTATATTGAAGCGGCTCCCTATCTGCTGCCCCATCTCGCTGACCGTCCCCTGGTGGTGCAGCGCTTCCCGGAGGGAATTGACGAAGCCGGCTTCTATCAGAAGAATGTCCCCGCAGGTGCTCCCGCGTGGCTGCGCACCTGTTCTGTCAGTCACAGTGAAGACAAGGTAACCCTCTACATAGTTGTCGATTCTATTGAAACCCTGGTCTGGTTGGGCAACCACTCCTGCCTTGAGCTGCATCCCTGGCTCTCCAGGGTGGGCAGCCTGGACCACCCTGATTATATTGTTTTTGATCTTGACCCCATGGAGAGGAGCAGTTTTACCCACATCTGCACTGCCGCCATAGCAATTAGAGAGCTTCTTGCGGAGATGCAGCTGGAATGCTACCCAAAGCTTTCAGGGGCCACCGGGATGCAACTCTATTTGCCTGTAGAGCTGCGTTATACCTATGAGCAAGCCCGGGATTTTGCTGAGGAGATCTGCCGCCGCGTTCACCGGGTTTACCCCGACATTACCACATTGGAACGCAAGTTGAGCCGGCGCGGTGGAAAGCTCTACCTGGATTACTTGCAGAACGGGCGGGGCAAAACGCTGGCGGCGCCGTACAGTCCGCGGCCCCTGCCGGGAGCGCCGGTTTCGCTGCCCCTGGTTTGGGAGGAAATCATTGGGGAAGCTGTTCATCCCGGTGATTTTACCCTGCGGAATATCATGGAGCGCCTGCGGCGCTGCGGCGACCTTTTTGCCCCGGTGCTTGAAAACAGACAGGTTTTGCCGCTGCTGTAGCGCGCCCGGATCGGGAACCGCGCCCGGTTTCCGGCTGAACCTTCCTGATCGTGCACGGTCTGCTTTGCAAGCCCCAATTAGCCCCAATTATATAAATAACGGTTTTTCTAATCTTCCCGGAAGGGTGCGCATATGCTATAATCTAAGTGCTTATTTAAATTTCTGGAATCGTGATACATCTTTAAAAAGAGAAAATGGGAGAGGGGACTGGCCTGATGGTGCGGAAACGCGGCATCAGAATTTTGCTTTATCTGATCCTGGTGCTGGCCCTCGTGGCGGCGGTATCCACCGCCGCAGACTATCTATTAAATACCGGCCCGGCGGCTACACCGGCGGAGGGAGACAGTTCTTCTAATGATAACCCCCCGGCCGACAGTTGGAGGCCGTTCTGGCCGGAAGCGCCCTTGATTCCCCGGCCGGAAAAGATTAAAGGGATATATGTTAACGGGACAACTGTTGTCCAGGGCCGGTTCCCCGAACTTATGGATCTTATTGAGCGCACCGAACTGAACAGCATGGTTGTTGATTTTAAAGACGACAACGGCCGCCTGACCTACTCCCGCACAGCTGTACCCTGGGCGGCGGAAGCCGGCGTGGATGCGGGGCTTATCGGCGATCCCGTGTCTTTTATTAAGCTGCTGGAGCAGCACGGGATCTATCCCATTGCCCGCATTGTAGCCTTCAAGGACAGCGCCATGGCCCCCTTCAGGCCTTCGCTGGCGGTGAAAAACAGCGGGGGTATGCTCTGGCGCGACGGCGGCGGTGACTACTGGCTCGATCCTTACAATAGAGAGGCCTGGAAATATATTGTTGCAGTGGCCCGTGAGGCGGCGCAGCTGGGCTTTCGTGAAATTCAGTTTGATTACGTGCGCTTTCCTGAAACAGGGAATCTGGGGGCGGCGGTCTACCCGGCGGCGGATGGCGCCGCCTACAACGAGGTCATCCCCGCTTTTCTGCGCTACGCCCGTGCTTCCCTGGCCGAATATGATGTGAAGCTCTCCGTTGACATCTTTGGCCTGGTAACGGTGGATCCGGGCGGTATGGGTATCGGGCAGCATCTTGAATCAATTGCCGGAGCGGTAGATATTATTTGTCCCATGCTCTATCCCTCAACCTTTGAGGCGGGCAATCTTGGCCTCGCCAATCCCGTAGAGGATCCCTACGGGATTGTTTACCTCAGCCTGGCCGGGGCGCAGCGGCGTCTGGATCAGGCGGGAATTTCAACGGAGCTGCGCCCCTGGCTGCAGTCCTATTCCTATGGAGCCCCTGGAATCAGGGCCCAGATCAACGCTGCGCGGGATCAGGGGGTCTATGGGTTTACACTTTGGAATATGGGTAACTACTACAATGCTGATGCGCTGAACCCGGCAGGGACAGGGGAATAAAACGATTTAAACCCGCACAGTGATTGCACAGGCCGGAAGCATCGCCGCTTCCGGGAAATTTTCCGGCACCAAAGGAATCAGGCCGGAAAACTGGAGAGGGTGTTGGCGGTTATGCTTCCTTATTGGGAAATTGCTTTACGCCTTGGTTTGGCCATCGTTTTTGGCGGGGCAGTCGGCTTTGAAAGAGAAAGTCAGAACTTGCCGGCAGGTTTTCGCACTCATATTCTCGTTTGTGTCGGTGCATCCCTGATTATGATGGTTTCAGCCTATGCCTTTACCGGACCCATGGCAGAGATGGCCGATCCCAGCCGCATCGCCGCCTCCGTGGTTACAGGGATCGGTTTTCTGGGCGCAGGTACAATTCTCAGACAGCGGGGCAGTATTCGCGGGCTGACTACAGCGGCATGCCTGTGGGCTGTTGCGGCAATCGGCCTGGCGGTGGGAATCGGTTTCTATTTCGGAGCCATGCTGGCAACTCTGCTTGTTCTGATCAGTTTGCTGGCGCTGGGCCGTCTCGACAGGGTTTTTCTTTCATCATACCGGGGCAAGCGTCTCTCTTTGCATATGACCGATCGGGCGGGACTTGTAGGTGAAGTAGCTGGTATCTTTAGCGACCTTAAAATCAACATCCTGAAGATTGAGATGCACGGCCCCCCCCTTCCGGGAGACGGGGGGATTAAGTCCATTGATATTGAATTTATGCTTGTAGTCCCGCTGAATTTTAACTCCAACCATCTATTCCAGCGGCTGGCTTTTATGGAGGGGATACAGCAGGTCCGCTGGCAGGGCGAAGAGGTGCCGGTGGGCTTCTATTCCAGGCCTTCCGCATCAGCGTAGGAAGGCAGGCTTTGCGCAGCAGAGGGCGCAGACAACCCATCTGTATTAACCCCCAATATATCAAAATCATGAGAAAAACTGATCTATCCCTTGAAAACAAGAGTTGTAGGCCGGCGGCGGCGGTATAATAAATTAGACGGCTCTTGATTATGGGGTGAGGGCGGGGTAAAATATCTCTGAAGGTCAAAGAAGGTCAGGAGTATTTCTGATAATATGGTATATTTAGTAATGCCTGTTGGTCAAAATAGATCAGGAAAACCCGGGGAAAGGCGGCGCCTGTGGCTTCGTTAACGGATCATATCGAAGAATATCTGAAGAAACTGCTGGCTATCAGCACGCGGAACTATGTGGATATCCGGCGCGCCGAGCTGGCACGGAAGTTTTCCTGTGTACCTTCGCAGGTTAACTATGTGCTGAGCAGCCGCTTTTCTGCGGCGCGCGGCTACCTGGTGGAGAGCAGGCGGGGCGGCAGCGGCTATATCCGCATTTACCGCATCGTTCATCCACAAGGCCGGAGTTGGGTGGAGATCTTGAGAGAGCTTGAAAGCGAGCCTTTTGAACCGGCGCAGGCGAAACAATTTGTAAAGCTGATCCTTGAGGAGAGGGTCCTTTCCCGGCGCGAAGCGCAGATGATCGGTGTACTGCTGCAGGACAGCAATTACCAGGGGCTTGACCTGGAGGGGATCAGGGAGGTTCAGAAAAAATTGTTCCAGGCTTCTCTGGAAGCAATTATCAAAAACAGATACTGAGAAGGGGGCTGCCTGAATGGTTTGCCAGGAATGCGGGCAGGAAACGGCAACGGTGCATATAACGAAGATTGTCAACGGACGCAAGACTGAACTTCATCTGTGCAGGCGCTGTGCCCAGGCCCATGATGAACTGGATTTTTCCTTTGAGCCCAAACTATCGCTCCATGATCTGCTCGGCAGCCTGCTTGGAGAGGGTATGCGCGGTTCGCGGGAGGCGCAGCGCAAAGCAAAGGTGCAGTGTCCTTCCTGCGCACTCACATTTGCCCAGTTCAGCCAGATTGGAAGGTTGGGCTGCAGCGACTGCTATCCCGCTTTCAACGAGCAGCTTATGCCGCTGCTGCGCCGCATTCACGGAAGCACCCGGCATACAGGCAAGGTGCCCCACCGGAGCCAGGGCGCGGTCCGCTTTGTCCGGGAACTCGAGCGGCTGCGGGAAGAACTTAAACTAAGGGTACAGAAAGAGGAGTTTGAGGAAGCGGCCCGGCTGCGCGATCAGATCAAATCTATGGAGAAAAAGTTGGAGGAGGGGAGGCAGCAGTGAAGCAGAAGCAGGTGGTTTTTAGCAAGTGGATGGATGGGAGCGGACCCGAAGCGGACACTGTGATCAGTTCGCGGGTGCGTATTGCCCGCAATGTCCGGGGAATTCCCTTTCCCTACCTTGCCTCCGACGCCCAAACCAGGCGTATTCAGGAGCTTGCGGCCGCTACAGCGGCTTCCCGGAAGGAGGCCTTTGGGGAATTTGTATTTATGCCCGTACAAGGCCTTGCTCCGTTGGAAAAGGAGCTCCTTGTAGAAAAGCACCTGGCCAGTCCCTGTTTGGCCCGCGAATCGCAGCATGGGGCTTTGCTGTTGCGGCGGGATGAAGCGGTCAGTATTATGATTAATGAAGAAGATCACCTGAGGATCCAGGTTATTCTGCCCGGGCTGCAGCTGGAGGAGGCCCTTCAGGAAGCGGACCGTTATGATGACTTCCTCGAGGAGGAAATAAATTACGCCTTTGACGAGGCTTATGGCTACCTCACCGCCTGCCCCACCAATGTGGGCACCGGGCTGCGGGCCTCGGTTATGCTGCACCTGCCGGCTCTGATCATGACCGGTCAGGCCAACCGGCTCCTGGGGGCGCTCTCCCAGGTCGGGCTGGCGGTAAGGGGTTTGTATGGAGAGGGGACAGAGATTATCGGCAATCTGGTTCAGATCTCGAATCAGATCACCCTGGGCCAGTCCGAGGAGGAGATCATCCGCAACCTTGGCGGGGTTACCCGCCAGGTTATCGAGCAGGAGCAGGCTGCCCGCCAGGCGCTGCTCAACGAAAACCGGGCCCGGATCGCGGACCGGTCATGGCGCGCCCTGGGTCAGCTCAAGTATGCTCAGCTGATGAGTTCGCAGGAGGCGATGCAGCTTCTTTCAGATGTCCGGCTTGGTTATGACCTGGGGTTGTTAAAGGGAGTGGATCGAAAACTGCTCAATGAAATGTTTGTTGCCATCAGCCCGGCTTGCCTGCAGATCATGGCCGGGAGGGAGCTGAGCCCGGCGGAGAGGGATCTGGAAAGGCCGGCGCGGCTAAAGAAATTTATGGAGCAGTTCAGTAAGTAAGTCTAACGGCTTTAAAAGAGGATACAATTATTTGATGCGAGGTGAATGAGAAATGTTTATGTTCAGCCGCTTTACCGAACGGGCCCAGCAGGTACTTGTGCTGGCCCAGGAGGAGGCAAAAAGGTTGAGCCATAATTTTATCGGGACAGAGCACCTGCTTCTGGGTTTGGTCAGGGAGGGTTCGGGCATTGCCGCCCGCGCCCTGCAAAACATGAATGTGGATCTGAACAGGGTGCGCTCCGAGGTGGAGCGGATAACCCCCAGGGGTGATAAAATCCTGTTCCAGGGGATCACCTATACGCCCCGGGCCAAGAGGGTGGTGGAGCTTTCCATTGAAGAAAGTCAGAATCTCGGCCACAACTATGTGGGCACCGAGCATATCCTTCTCGGGCTGCTGCGTGAAGGCGAGGGTATTGCCGCCCAGGTCCTGACCAATATGGAAATTGATCTGAAGCGCGCCCGCAAAGAGGTGATCCAGCTGCTGGGCGGAGAAGAGGGCGCAGCGCATCCCGAGGTCGGGGGGAAAAGCAGCCCGCAAACACCGACAGTGGATACCTTTGGCCGGGATCTGACCAAACTGGCCCGCGAGGGTAAGCTTGATCCTGTCATCGGCAGGGACAAGGAGATCGAGAGGGTTATACAGGTTTTAAGCCGGCGCACCAAAAATAACCCTTGCCTCATCGGCGAGCCCGGTGTGGGCAAGACAGCTATTGCCGAAGGGTTGGCCCAGCGGATTATGGAGAGCAATGTGCCTGATATTCTGCGCGGTAAAAGGCTGGTGACCATAGAGCTGGCGGCGGTTGTAGCGGGAACCAAGTACCGCGGTGAATTTGAAGAGCGCTTGCGCAAGCTGATGCAGGAGCTGCGCCAGGCGGGCAATGTCATGGTTTTTATAGACGAACTGCATACGATTATCGGGGCGGGAGCCGCCGAGGGGGCGATCGATGCTTCGAATATTCTCAAGCCAGCCCTGGCCCGCGGGGAGATGCAGTGCATCGGGGCAACCACGCTGGATGAGTACCGCAAGCATATTGAGAAAGATCCTGCGCTGGAGCGGCGCTTTCAGCCCATCGTTGTCGGTGAACCGGACAAGGAGGAGAGCCTGGCAATTCTGAAGGGGCTGCGCGACCGCTATGAAGCACATCACAAGGTCAAAATTACCGACGAGGCCCTGGAGGCGGCTGTGAACCTCTCCGACCGCTATATTTCCGACCGGTTTCTCCCGGATAAAGCCATCGACCTTATTGACGAGGCTGCTTCGCGGGTCCGCATCCGCAGCTATACCGCCCCTCCCGATCTGAAGCAGATCGAAGAGAAGCTGGCCAACCTGCGCACGGAGAAGGAGGCGGCGGTGCGCAATCAGGAATTTGAACAGGCCGCAGAACTGCGGGACCAGGAGCGGAAGATAAAAGAGGAGCTTTCAGAGTTGAAGAAAGAGTGGGAGCAGCAGATCGGCATTGCCGATCTCTCCATGGTTACGGATGAGGATGTAGCCTATATTGTTTCCAGCTGGACCGGTGTTCCGGTGAAAAAACTTGCCGAAGAAGAATCCTCCCGCCTGTTGAACCTTGAGCAGATCCTGCATGAGCGGGTCATCGGGCAGGATGAAGCTGTTGAGTCGGTTTCGCGGGCCATCCGCCGCGCCAGGGCAGGCCTCAAGGATCCGAAGCGCCCGGTAGGCTCCTTTATCTTTCTCGGCCCCACCGGGGTTGGGAAGACCGAGCTGGCCCGGGCCCTGGCCGAGGCCATGTTCGGCGATGAGCGAAACATGATCAGGCTGGACATGTCCGAGTATATGGAGAAGCACACTGCCGCCCGCCTTATCGGGGCTCCCCCGGGCTATGTCGGCTATGATGAAGGTGGCCAGCTTACCGAACAGGTCCGCCGCAAGCCCTACTCGGTGGTCCTTTTTGATGAAATTGAGAAGGCGCATCCCGATGTCTTCAATGTTCTGCTGCAGATCCTGGAGGACGGCAGGCTTACCGATGGAAAAGGGCGTACTGTTGACTTTAGAAATGTCGTTGTAATTATGACCTCTAACGTGGGGGCGACATTCATGCAGAGAACAGCCCTCGGTTTTGGCGCGGCTGATGAGGCCGACAGCCATGAGCGGATGAAGGAGCGAATTCTGTCGGATTTGAAACGAACTTTCCGTCCCGAGTTCCTTAACCGGGTTGATGATATTATCGTTTTCCATGCGCTCAGCGAGGAGCATATTGAGCAGATTGTGGCGATTATGCTCGAAGAGCTGAATCAGAGGGTTTCCGAATACGGCCTCAAGGTTGATGTCTCCCCCGAAGCCAGGGCAGCCCTGGTGAAGGAGGGCTTTGATCCCACCTTTGGGGCGCGCCCGCTGCGGCGGGTGATCCAGAAGCGGTTGGAGGACAGCATCTCCGAAGAGATGCTCCAGGGAAAAATCGCGCCCGGCGATACCATTGCCGTGACAGCTGAGGATGGCCGGTACAGGTTTCAAAGCGGTGCAAATAAAAAGTAATCGCCGCAGTTAGCCGGCGCAGGTTGACTGTTCATATAGGGACCCGGGTGCATCACCCGGGTTTTTTTATAGTCGTATTTTAGTCTAAGTTTAGTGAAATTACAAACTTTTATGCAGGTAAAGGAATTTTAATCGACTCTGTCGAATAGGATTGTTGTGTCAAATCAGCTAACATAAATTTGTCTTTTTATGAGGAGGAACGGTTTGAAGATTGCTATTTCCGGCAAGGGCGGGGCCGGCAAGACCACTGTTGCCGCCAATTTGCTCTACTGTCTCAAGGCGCGCAGCTCCCCAGCATTTGCAATTGACGCTGATCCCGATGCCAATCTGGGACTGGTTTTAGGGCTTGAACCGGAAAGTCTGGACGCGCTGCCGCCGCTGTGCGAACTTCAAGATGTCATTGCCGAAAAGAATGCCGGCGGGGGCGCTTTTGTGGATCTTAACCCTTCAGTTGAAGATATTCTCGAAGACTATGTTCTTCATGATGGGACGATTCGTTTCCTTAAGATGGGGGGAATCAAGCAGGGAGGCTCCGCCTGTTACTGCAAGGAAAATGCTTTTTTGAATGCTGTTTTGACCAGTGTGCTTCTGGAACGGCCGGAAGCGGTGGTACTGGATATGAGCGCCGGGATTGAGCACTTAACGCGGGGCACCGCCCGCGGAGTTGAGCTGATGCTGGTGGTGGTTGAACCGACCAGGGCCGGTGTTGCGACTGCGCTGGCGGTGGAGCGGCTGGCTTCTGATCTTACCCTGCCCCGGGTGGCTTTTGTTGGCAACAAGATCCGCTCGCAGGCTGATCGAGACTTTCTGCGCACCGTGCTGCCGCAGGAGCGCATCCTGGCTGTGCTGCCCCATTCTGAAGCTGTCCTGGAGAGAGCTCGCCGCATGGAAGGGCGGGGCTTTCAAAAAGAAGATCTTATACCCGGAATAGAGGAAGTTTATAAGCAAATTTGCGGGGGTGGTTGAGAGAATCCATAATAAATTTTTTTTCAAACGAATCGGTTGAATATTTTTAAAGGAGGTTAGATGTGAGACATGTCCGAAAAGAAACAGAAGCCCGACAATAAAAGAACAGTTGATCCCGCGGCTTTGGAAGTCCTGAAGCGAAATGATGGGGCAATAGAAACATCATATGATCGCTATGTAAATATGCAGCCCCAGTGTAACTTCGGCCGCACCGGAATCTGCTGCCGCATCTGTTTGCAGGGCCCCTGCCGCATCACCAAAAAAGCTTCAAAAGGTATCTGTGGCGCGCATGGTTACACCATTGTCGCCCGCAATCTCATCCGCGCCATCAACGGCGGATGCGGCGCTCACGCCGACCACGGTCGACATCTTATCTATACCGTTACCGAGATGCTTGAAGGGAATGCGCCTGACTATAAAATAGAGGATCCTGAAAAACTGCGGCGTGTTGCCCGGATGATCGGCCTCCAGGTAGAGGGAAAAGAGGAGAAAGCGCTGCTGAAAGAGGTGCTTGATGCTGCGGTCAGCGATTTCACCAAGCTCACCGATGAGCCGCTGCGCTGGCTTGAAGGGACTATAACCAGGGGTCGGATGGAGAAATTTGAAGATTGCAATATTCACCCGCGCAGTGTTCAGACTGCGATCTCTGAGACCATGGGTCAGACCCACATGGGTGTTGACTCCGATCCCGTCAACCTGGTCTTTCAGGGATTGAAGACATCCCTGGCCGACTTTGCCGCCGAGCATATTGCCACCGATCTTTCCGATATCCTTTTTGGCACACCCAAGCCGGTCTCCTCGGAGGCGAATTTCGGGGTCATCGATCCCGAGATGGTCAACGTGGCTCTGCACGGCCATAATCCTCTTTTGAGCGAGATGATTGTCCGCGCAGCCCGCGAAATGAAGGCGGAAGCCGAGGCGGCAGGCGCAAAAGGGATCAAGTGCATGGGGATTTGCTGTACCGGCAATGAGGTTCTTATGCGTCAGGGAGTCCCCCTGCTGACCAACTTCCTTTCCCAGGAGCTGCCCATCATGACCGGGGCCATTGATGCCATGGTTGTTGATGTGCAGTGTATCATGCCGGGCATTAAAGCGGTGTCGGAGTGTTTCCATACCCGGATTATCACCACCATGTCGCATTCCAAGATCGCCGGGGCTTACCACGTGGAATTTACCGAAGATAGGGCGGTGGAGAAAGCCCGCGAGATCATTCATCTGGCTATTGAGGCCTACAAAGAGCGTCTTCCCGATCGCGTGGATGTACCAAAATTGAAAAACAAGGTTACCGCCGGCTTCAGCGTTGAGGCTATGCTCGATATCTTCGCTGCCGTCAATTCCGACAACCCCATCAAGGTGCTTACCGATGCCATCGACTCGGGGCAGTTGCGCGGCGTTGTTTTGCTGGCAGGCTGCAACAACCTGCGCGTGATGCATGATCACAGCTGCGTCACAGTGATCAAGGGCCTGGCGGCCAATAATGTGCTCATGGTTGCTACCGGCTGCATGGCCGGGACGGCGGCCAAGCTGAACCTGATGAATGCGGAGGCTGTAGAAGAGCATGCCGGCGACGGGCTGAAATCTTTTCTCCACATGCTGAATGAAGCCAATGCCGGTAAGCTGAATGATAAGCTGCCGCTGGTTCTCCACATGGGTTCCTGCGTGGACAATTCGCGCGCCTATGATTTGAATACACTCATGGCCAACCAGTGGGGCGTGGATACGCCAAAAGTGCCTTATGTGGCCTCGGCTCCCGAAGCGATGAGCGAAAAGGCCGTAGCGATCGGCAGCTGGTGCGTCACCCTGGGCATGCCCACACATGTGGGCGTGACACCGGAGATTACCGGCAGCGCCCTTGTTGACGGCATAGCCCTGCAGATTGCCCACGATGTTTACGGCGGCTACTTTATCTGGGAAGAGGATCCCGACAAGTCCGTTGATGTGATCATGGCTGCTCTGGATGAGCGCACCTGGAAGATGCGGGTGCACCGCCAGGCCCAGGAGCGATACGAGACTGAAGCGATCTCTGCCGGGTGGTAAGCCTATCTTGCGTAAAAAGGAGGAATGAAGAAAATGACAGGAGATTCCAGCACCCTTGATGGTGTTTTAGCTCGAGAGTGGAAAGAATCATTTGAAGAGATATATGACGGCGCTGTAGATGAATCCAACCCACCTTTGAAACTTTTTGAAAAAGCCTATGACGGCGCTGTCATTGCCACCAGTTATGCTGAAATTTTGCTCAACAAGGCCCTCCGCCGCTATGGCCCCGACCACCCGATAGCATACCCCGATACAGGTTACTATCTGCCCGTGATCCGGGCGTTAAGCGGCGAGGCGGTGACCAAACTGGGTGAACTGCCGCCTATCCTGAACCGGATGCGCAACCAGGTTCGGGAGGAGCTTACTTTCTTGAATGCCCGCCTCTGCGGTGAAGCAACTGCTTATGCCGCTGAGATTATCGAGGCGCTGCGCTACCTTGACGGGGCCAGGCCCCATGTAGAACCCTGGACCGGCTTCCTCGGTGACCCGGTGGTCCGCCGCTATGGCATCCTTCTTGTCGACTGGACCATCCCCGGCCAGGCGGTTATTGTGGGCAAAGCCAAGTCCAGTGAGGCTCTCGGCGAGCTGATTGTGCAGTTGCAGGGTATGGGCTTCATGATCTTTTTAGCCTATGAAGTGGTCGAGCAGGCCATTGAGGCCGGGATGAAGCTGGGTATTGATTTTATTGCTTTTCCCACCGGCAATTTTACCCAGGTGATCCATGCTGTTAACTACGCCCTCAGAGCAGGCATGGCTTTTGGCGGCATCCCGCCCGGAAAGCGGCAGGACACTCGCGATTACCAGCGCCGCCGCGTGCGCGCCTTTGTGTTGCAGCTCGGTCAATCCGATGAAGTCCAGGTGGCGGCCCAGTTCGCGGCCATCTTCCTCGGCTTCCCGGTGATCCTTGATCATGAGCTGCCTGAAGATGAGCAGATCAAGAACTGGTATGTGCCCAACCCCAACTATGAGAATATAGTTCAGGTGGCCATGGAGATCCGCGGGATCAAGCTGAAAATCGTCGACATTCCCGTCCCCATCACCGTTGGGCCGGCTTTTGAGGGTGAGGTCATCCGCAAGGGAGATATGCGCATCGAGTTCGGCGGAGGCCGGACGCCCTGCTTTGAGCTGGTGAATATGGTCGGTGAGGATGAAATCGAGGACGGCAAGATCGAGGTTATCGGCCCCGAGATCGACAGCGTTGAAGAGGGGGGCCACTTGCCGCTGGGGGTTGTGGCCAAGGTCTTCGGACGGAAGATGCAGAGCGACTTTGAGGGGGTTCTGGAGCGGCGGTTCCACGATATCATCAACTACGGTGAGGGAATCTGGCATATGGCCCAGCGTGACACCGTGTGGATGCGTATCGGCAAAGCCGCTGCAGAGAAGGGATTCAAGATCCATCATTTCGGAGAGCTCCTGGTAGCCAAGTTGAAGGATGAGTTCCCCTCCATTGTCGATCGGGTCCAGGTGACGCTCTATACCGATGAAGATAAGGTAAACGAGCAGCTGGCCAGAGCCCGCGAGTTCTACGCCGCCCGCGATGAGCGGCTCAAAGGGCTGACCGATGAGGCGGTGGATGTATTCTACTCCTGCCTGCTCTGCCAGTCTTTTGCCCCGAATCACTGCTGCGTGGTTACTCCCGAGAGGTTGGGGCTCTGCGGCGCCGTAAGCTGGCTTGACTCCAAAGCCACTTTTGAAATCGACCCCACCGGCCCCTGCCGCCCCATTGCCAAGGAGGGGCTGCTGGACGAACATAACGGAATCTGGGAATCGATCAATGAGTATGTTTATCTGAATACAAACCGCACCATCGAGGAGTGCTCTATTTACAGCTTCATCGACCGGCCCATGACCTCATGCGGCTGCTTCGAGTGTATCATGGCGATCATGCCCGAGGCCAACGGGGTGATGATCACCACCCGCGAGCACGGCGGCGAAACCCCCTGCGGAATGACTTTCTCCTCCCTGGCCGGCACTGTCGGCGGGGGGATCCAGACGCCCGGTTTCATGGGGCACGGCCGCACCTATGTGCTCAGCCGCAAGTTTATCCGCGCCGACGGAGGGCTGGGGCGCCTTGTCTGGATGCCCAAGGAACTGAAAGAGTATCTCGGCGACGCGCTGCGGCAGAGGGCCGAAGAGGACGGCCTGGGCGCAGATTTTATCGACAAGATCGCTGATGAATCTGTGGGCACTACCGCCGAGGAGATTCTGCCCTTCCTGGAAGAGAAGGGCCATCCGGCCCTTACAATGGATCCGCTGATGTAGGAGGTATTTGTAGGAGAAGCTCCGGATGCGATAAAACCGGAGCTTCTCCTTCCAAGCATTCTTTTTAGAAAGGAGACGAAAGAATGGGTTTAACGGGATTGGAGATTTTCAAACATTTGCCCAAGACCAATTGTAAAGAGTGCGGCTTTCCCACCTGTCTTGCATTTGCCATGGCCCTGGCCAGCGGCAAGGCCTCTTTGGATGCCTGCCCCTATGTCACCGAGGAAGGGAAGGCTGCCCTGGAGTCCGCTTCGGCGCCTCCCATCAAGCTGGTCAAGGTCGGCACGGGGGATCATGTGCTTGAGCTTGGCGATGAGACAGAACTTTTCCGGCATGACAAGCGTTTCTTCCATCCCACCGGTGTGGCGGTGCTGATCAGCGATACCGGGGATGCGGCGGCGGAGGCGGCGGCTTTTGACGGGCTGGAATTCGACCGCGTGGGGCTGCACTATGTTACCGATGTGGTGGCCGTTAAATGCGATTCAGGAGATGGAGCCAGGTTCAAAGCTGCGGTGGAGGCGGTAGCTGGAAAGACAGAAAAAGCGATGATTCTGATCTGCGAAGATCCGGCGCTGTTGGAAGGAGCGGCAGATGCTGTTGCCGCCCGCAAGCCGCTTCTCTATGCGGCAACAGCGGACAATTACGAGAAAATGGTCGAGCTGGCCAAAGCCAAGGAATGTCCCCTGGCTGTCCGCGGGAAAGATCTGGAGGAGACAGCGGAGCTGGTGGATAAGGTTGTTGCGCTCGGCTACAAGAAGCTGGTACTTGACAGCGGAGCCCGCGATACCAGCAAGGTCCTCGCCGATCTGACTCAGTTCCGCCGCGGCGCCATCAGGAAGATCCGCTCCTTCGGCTATCCCACCATTGCTTTTACTACCAAGGAGGATCCTCTTGAAGAGATTGTTCAGGCAGGGGTTTATCTCAGCAAATATGCTTCCATAGTGGTTCTAAAGACGGCGAAAAAAGAGCACCTGCTGCCGCTTTTGTCATGGCGCCAGAACCTCTACACCGATCCGCAGAAACCGATTGCCGTGGAGCCAGGCCTCTACGAAGTTGGCGCTGTTGGCGAAGGCTCACCGGTTTACTGTACCACCAACTTCTCCCTGACCTACTTTATCGTTGAGGGCGAAGTGGAGAACTCGCGTATTCCCAGCTATATCCTCTCCGTGGATACGGGAGGCATCTCGGTGCTGACCGCCTATGCCGATAACAAGTTCAGCGGTGAGATCATCGCCAAGGCGATGAAGGAAGCCGGCCTGGAAGAGAAGGTCAATCACAAGGATATTGTAATCCCCGGCCATGTTGCCGTTTTACAGGGAACTCTGGAAGAGGAATCAGGCGGATGGAAAGTAATGGTTGGTCCGCGGGAGGCCGCCGGTATCCCGAAATTTGCCAAAGAGAAATTTGCTTAGGTAAGCAATTGACTCCTGAATTCTATAGAGAGGAGCGTTAAGATGGCTGTAGAGATTCAAAGAGAAAAGTACAGAAGCAAGGTTGGCGAGGTCGTCCTGGGAGCAACAAAGGAAGAGGGCGGGAGCCGGAGCCATACCATTACCGTGGGCGGCGAATCGACTTTGCCTTTTCTGCACTTTGAAGGTGAAATGCCTACCCCCCCTGTTGTTGCCTTGGAGATCTCCGACATGTCCCCGGGATGGAATCCTTGCTTTGGGCAATACTACGAGGACGTTTTTGAAGATACAGCAGCCTGGGCGAAAAAGTGCGTTGATGAGTACGGCGCCGATATGGTGCAGATCCGGCTGCAGAGCGCCGATCCCGACTTGAAAGACAGTTCTCCGGAGGACTGCGCCGCCACCGTCAAGAAGGTCCTGAAGGCGGTGGGGGTTCCAATCATCGTTGTCGGCTGCGGGAAGGCCGAAAAAGACAATCTGATCTACCCCGTTGTGGCTGAGGCTGCCGCCGGCGAAAACCTTCTTTTAGGCGTTGCCGAGGTGGAAAACTACAAGGCCATTACCAGCGCCTGCATGGCCAACCACCACAATGTGATTGCCCAGTCCCCTATCGATATCAATATCTGCAAGCAACTGAATATCCTGATCGCCGAGATGAGCATGGTCATGAACGGCCGGATTATCATTGACCCTACCATTGCCGCTTTGGGGTACGGGATAGAATATACATACTCCATCATGGAGCGGGCCCGCAACGGCGCCCTGCAGGGCGACAGGATGCTGGCCATGCCCATGATTGGCAATGTGGGCTATGAAGTCTGGCGGGCCAAGGAAGCGAATACCCCTGTGGAAGATGCTCCCGGCTGGGGCGAGCGGGAAGAAAGGGCCATTCTCTGGGAGGCGACAACAGCGGTGGCTTTCCTGCAGGCGGGTATGAATATCCTGGTCATGCGCCACCCGCGTGCAGCGGCGCTGGTCAAGCAAAATATAAAGGAGTTAATGCAGGATAACAGCTACTAGCTGTTTAATTTATAATGATAGGAGGTTGGTCCGTTGATTATTATTGGCGAGCGCATTAACGGCATGTTTCAGGATATCGCCAGGGCGATCCGGGAGCGGGAGGGCTCTGTAATACAGGAGTGGGCGAAAAAACAGGAACAGAATGGAGCCCGCTACCTCGATATCAACGTCGGCCCCAGCTCTGCCGAACCGCTGGAGGCGATGAAGTGGCTGGTTGAAGTCACCCAGGAGGCCAGCGATCTTCCCCTTTGCCTTGATTCGACAAATTATGATGCCATTGAAGCGGGGCTTAAACTCTGCAAGCGTCCGGCGATGATCAACTCTGTTCCTGCAGAGGCGGCCAAAATGGAGCGGGTTTTTACATTGGCCGCCCAGTACGGTTCCGAGGTGATCTGCCTGGCCATGAGTGCTGAGGGTATTCCCAAGGATGCCGAGAGCAGGGTTGCTCTGGCTATGGAGCTGGTGGCTACCGGGGATGCGTACGGGGTCCCCATCGAGAACCTCTACATTGATCCCCTTGTCCTTCCCTGCAACGTGGCCCAGGATCACGGTCCGGAAGTGCTGGAGACACTGCGCCAGATCAAGCTCATCTCAGATCCTCCTCCGAAGACGGTCGTCGGTTTGAGCAACGCCTCCCAGGGGACCAGGGATCGCGAACTGGTCAACCGCATTTTTGCGGTCATGGCCATGGCCAACGGGCTTGATGCTGCTATTGCCGATGCCTGCGATGATGAGCTGATGGCTGCGGTAGCCACAGCGAGGATCCTTCTAAATATTGATATTTATTGCGATTCTTACGTTGATGTATTCAAGCAGGCCTAGAAGAACACAGAGAGGCTGAAAGAAGCCGCCAGGCGCGGCTTCTTTCAGCCCCAACTGGAAGCGGCACTGATACAACCATAGAAATATCAAAACAGCAAAAGTTGCAAAAGAAGGGAAGGTGAGCCAAACTATGATTACCGCGGAAAGAAAACCCCTGGAGGAGATATTCGGGATGCTTGAACCATACCGGCGGATTGCCGTCCTGGGTTGCGGCACCTGCGTCACCGTATGCATGGCCGGGGGTCAGAAAGAGGCGGAAGAGCTGGCCACAGCCATCTCCATGCACCGTAAAAAAGAGAACAAGGAAGTTAGTGTAGAGGCTTTCACCATCGAGCGCCAGTGCGAATTTGAAATGATCGATCAGGTAGCGGAGCGGTTGAAAGGTTTTGATGCAATTCTCTCGCTGGCCTGCGGTGTGGGAGTGCAAACTCTGGTGGAGCACATGCCGGAGCTCATCGTGTTGCCCGGGCTGAACACAAAATCAATGGGTTATCCCCTGGAGCAGGGAGTCTGGGTTGAGCGCTGCCTCGGTTGCGGTGACTGTGTTCTGCACCTGACTCAGGGAATCTGCCCCATCACCCGCTGCGCCAAAAGCCTGCTGAACGGCCCCTGCGGCGGTTCCGCCGAGGGCAAGTGCGAGATCAGCAAAGATATTGACTGCGCCTGGCACCTGATTCACGACCGGCTGGCCAAGCTGGGCCGGCTGAATGTGCTGACAGAGATTCAGCCGCCAAAAGACTGGTCTTCCTCTCACCACGGAGGTCCAAGAACTTTAGTAAGGGAGGATGTCAGACTTGATAGCGGGAAGTAATCTTGAAAAAGTAATCAGCAGCGGACAATTTGCGGTCACAGGAGAACTGGGACCGCCGAAGAGCGCCGATCTTGAGCTGCTCAGGGAGCATGGTGAAGCGCTGCGCAACTATGTAGATGCCTTTAACATCACTGATAACCAGACCGCTATTGTGCGAACCTCCAGCATCGGCGTGGCCGGGATTCTTCTGCAAATGGGTCTGGAACCGGTGGTGCAGATGACTGTACGCGACCGCAACCGCATCGCCCTGCAGGGTGATCTCCTGGGCGCGGTAGCCCTGGGCGTAAAGAACGTCCTCTGTCTCTCCGGAGACCACCAAAAATTCGGTAATGAGCAGGGCGCCAAAGGTGTTTACGATATCGACTCCATGCAGTTGCTTAAGGCTTTTAAAGATATCAGGGATGAGGGTAAATTTATCGGTGGAGATGAGCTGGATGCGCCGCTTTCAGTCTACCTGGGCGCAGTGGCCAACCCCTTTGCCGATCCCTTTGAATATCGTGTTGACAGGCTGGAGAAGAAGATCGCTGCAGGCGCAAGCTTTATTCAGACCCAATGTATCTTTGACCTGGACCGTTTCCGGCGTTGGATGGAGTTTGTTCGCGAGCGCGGCCTGCACAAAAAAGTGGCCATTCTCGGCGGTGTTACTCCCATCAAATCCCTTGGTGCAGCCAGGTACATGAAGAACTTTGTTTCCGGCATAACCGTTCCGGATGAGCTCATTGAGCGGCTGAAAGGTGCCGAGAAGAAGAAAGAGGAAGGCCTCAAAATCGCCATCGAGACAATCCAGCAGCTCAAAGAGATCGAGGGTGTGGCCGGGGTGCATGTGATGGCTATCGCCTGGGAGGAGGTTGTTCCCGAAATTGTTGAGCGGGCCGGTCTCTATCCCCGCCCGAAGCTATAAAATAAAGGGACCAGTTGATTTGTAGCCTATTAACAGCAAGCTTGCATTAAAAACTGAAGGTATTGGTCTACCGGTTGTAGATTAATCGGATCAATTAATAACAGGCGTCCCCTGCCTGTTATTTTTTTAATCGAAAGGAGAGGTCCTCATGCAGCAGGAGGATGTTGTTATTGTTGCCGCACTGCGAACCCCCACCGGTGATTTTGGAGGTAGCTTCAGAACTGTTTCTTCCCTTAACCTGGGGCGGGTGGTTGTGGAAGAGGTTGTGCGTAAAGCAAAGCTCGCCCCGGAGCAGATCGATGAGGTTATTTTCGGCAATTGCAATCAATACACCGATGAGCCTAATATTGCCCGGTGCATCGCTTTGACAACAGGGATGCCGGTGAAGACAACAGGCTTTACCATTCAGAGACAGTGCGCCTCGGGTATGCAAGCTATTGTCTCGGGCTACCAGGAAATCATCTTCGGCGACTCTGAAATTGTGGTTGCCGGGGGTGTAGAATCCATGAGCACGGCACCTTATCATGTCAAAGGGGCCCGCTGGGGGCAGCGGCTTCAACATGGAGAATTTACCGACTCGCTCTGGGAAATGTTGATGGATCCTGTGCATAAGATCATGATGGGGGAGACGGCGGAGCGGCTGGCCGACAAATACGGCCTTACCCGTGAAGCGCAGGATGAAATTGCTTACCGCAGTCACGTCAACGCTGTTGCCGCCACAGATGAAGGCCGTTTCAAGGAGGAGATTGTTCCGGTAACGGTGAAGGGGCGGAAAGGCGATATCATTGTGGATACTGATGAACATCCCCGCAGGGATATTTCTCTGGAATCCCTGGCCGGTCTGCGGCCGGCCTTTCGTCCGGATGGCACGGTAACTGCCGGCAATTCCTCAGGATTGAACGACGGGGCCGCTGCGGTTGTCCTGATGAAGGCCCGGCGAGCGATGGAGCTTGGTTTGAAACCGCTGGGGCGGATTGTCTCCTATGCCTGGGCCGGTGTTGAGCCGGACTTGATGGGCTACGGACCTGTTCCGGCAATACGCAAAGTGCTGCAGAAATCGGGTTTGGCCCTGGATCAGATGGAGTTGGTCGAGCTTAATGAAGCCTTTGCAGCTCAATACCTGGCCTGCGAACAGCTGCTGGAACTGAACCGCGAGATTGTCAATGTGAACGGAAGCGGGATCGCCCTGGGCCACCCGGTGGGCTGCACCGGTACACGGATCGTAGTAACGATGTTGCATGAGATGGCCCGGCGTGATCTGGAGATGGGGCTGGCTTCACTCTGCGTTGGCGGCGGAATGGGCATGGCCCTGATTATAGATAGATCCTGATCATATTAAAAACGTTTAGAGGAGGCAATGAGATGAACGATCTCCTTGTTGAAGTAGTGAAGGAAGAGGGTTTGGCAATAGTTACGATCAATCACCCGCCGGTAAACGCTTTGAACAGCAAGGTTATGGAAGCGCTTGAAAAAACATTTGACGATCTTGCTGCGGATGGGGCTGTCAGGGCGGTTGTGATCACCGGCGCAGGAGAAAAAGCCTTTGTGGCCGGTGCCGATATCAGTGAATTTACCACGCTTTCCAGCGCAAATGGGGAGCAGCTCAGCAGGAGGGGGCAGCTGATATTTCAAAAGATTGAAGATCTTCCCGTCCCGGTTATTGCCGCGGTAAACGGTTTTGCCCTGGGGGGAGGACTGGAGCTGGTGCTGGCCTGTGATATCCGGGTGCTGTCCGAGAGCGCCCGCGTCGGCCTTCCTGAAGTCACCCTGGCTATTTTCCCGGGCTATGGCGGCACTCAGCGGTTGCCCAGAACGATTTCTCCGGGAAAAGCGAAAGAGCTGATCTTTACCGGCGACATGATTGACGGGGCGGAGGCTTACCGTATCGGCCTGGCTGATCAGCTGGTTCCTCCGGGTGAAGCGCTGCCTGCCGCCCGTAAAATTGCTGAAAAGATCTTGAAAAGGGGCCCCGTGGCGGTCCGCCTGGCCAAAGAGGCGGTTAACCGCGGTCTGGGGCAGCCGGTAAGCGAAGGCTACAAGATTGAAGCGCAGCTTTTCGGCCGGCTCTGCGATACTGAGGACCAGAAGGAAGGCGCCGCCGCCTTTTTGGAAAAGCGTCCTCCTGTTTTCAAGGGGAAGTAAACAATTTATTAAGACTGATATATCAGGGGGTGTAACCCGATGGAGGTAAAGACTATCGGAGTAATCGGTGCAGGGACCATGGGCAGCGGTATTGGCCAGGTTACTGCCGAAGCGGGATTGAACGTGATCATGCGCGATATTGAAGATCACTTTGTCCAGCGAGGCCTGGCGGCGGTGGAAAGGAACCTGGCCCGGGCGGTGGAGAAGGGTAAAAAGAGCAAAGAAGATGCCGGCGCTGTTCGCGGCAGGCTCAGCGGCACCACCCGGCTGGAGGACCTGAGCGAAGCCGATTTTATCATTGAGGCTGTTATCGAAAATATGGCGCTAAAAAAAGAGCTGTACGCGGAACTGGACAGCATCTGCAAAAAAGGGACGGTGCTGGCTTCGAATACTTCGGGCCTGAGCATAACTGAAATGGCTTCGGCAACAGGGCGCCCGCAAAAAGTCGTGGGAATGCATTTTTTCAACCCTGTCCCGGTGATGAAACTGGTGGAAGTAATTCGCGGCTTCGATACAAGCGATGAAACCTTTGAACTGACCATGGAGCTGTCCAGGCGGTTGGGCAAGGAGCCCATCGCCGTCAATGAGGCGCCCCTGTTCGCGGTAAACAGGATTCTTGTGCCGATGATCAATGAGGCCGCTTTTGTACTTATGGAGGGAGTAGCGGGCGCCGAAGATATAGACCGCGGAATGATGCTGGGAGCAAATCATCCCATCGGCCCACTGGCCCTGGCCGACCTGGTCGGTCTGGATGTGCTGCTGGCGGTGATGGAGACGCTCCACCGCGAAACGAGCGATTCGAAATACCGCCCCTGCCCTCTTCTCCGCAAGCTGGTCCGGGCGGGCCACTTTGGCAGGAAGACAGGCCGCGGTTTTTATAAATACAGCTAGCCGTTACAGTACTCATAGATGATAGTGGGACAGCGGGGGAACCCCTGCTCGTCCCACTTTTATCTGAGTCACGGGGACAGTGACTTTGACTCACCGCACGCAGCAGTCGTAGAATTCGGGGCGGCAGTTAGATTTTATGTTCCTTTTCCAAAACAGCGAAATGTGTTAAATTAATAGATGATAAACTTGACACAGACAGGGGAAAAGTATGAAAAAACAGTTGGTCCGCAATCTTCAGGTTGGTGACGAGGTTGAAACCCAGGCGGTTGTACTTGAATGCAGCCGGGGGAATTTTACCGCCCCCCACAGGGCCGGGGAATTCTTTTTAAAAATGACCCTGGGAGATGTCAGCGGCAGCATCAGGGCAATTCTTTGGGATACAGCCAGGCTGGAGGAGATTCCGCACAAAGGGGATGTTGTCTTTATTCGGGGAGAGGTGGGCGAATATCACGGCCCCCAGATCGTGATTGGCGATTTGCGCAAGCTGGATCCGGAGAAGGTAAACCGCTCTTTTTTCCAGCCTGTTTCCCCCCGGGATCCCCGTGAGATGCTCCAGGAGCTGAAAGAGGTAATCAGCGGGGATATCGAAAATCCCCATCTCAAGCTGCTGCTCCTCGCATTTTTCAATGACAAGGAATTTACCCGGAGGTTTGCTTTTGCCCCGGCGGCACGGACAATTCACCACAACTATGCCGGCGGCTTGCTCGAACATACACTTGAAGTGATCGGGATCTGCCGCTACCTGGTTTCGCTTTACCCCGATCATCTGCGCCTTGATCTGCTGCTCACGGGGGCGATTCTGCATGATGTGGGGAAAATAGAGGAATATGATCCGGCAAGCCTGAGCTTTGAATTTTCCGATCGGGGGAAGCTGGTGGGCCACATCAGCATCGGAAAGGAGATGTTTGACCGGAAAGTCAGCCAGGTGCCCTCTTTTCCGGCGCAGTTGAAGCTTGAACTGGAGCACATGATTCTTACCCATCATGGGATGCGTGAATGGGGTTCGCCCGAAATCCCAAAGACAGTTCATGCCTTTGCACTTTTCCATGCCGATCTGGTCAGCGCCAGGCTGAACCAGTTCATCAGGCTGATGGATAAGGGTTCTTCCGGTGAAGGGGATTGGACGGAATGGGATCGCTACCTTGAGCGGAGCATCTACCTGAAGAAACCGGACGGCGGCATTTAAAACGCTCCTCGCCTGCATCTGTATTATTATAATATGGTTGAGGCAGGATATTCCTTGCCTGCTGGAGAAATATCTACTAACTTTCCGGCTGAGCAGGTGAGGTGATGAGAAGGTGGGCCGAGCGGATCGCCCCAGAGGACTGCTAAAAACGAAAGATCAGACGAAAAAGGTTATCCCCCTGGAACAGGAGATTGGCTATTACTATCAAAAGGGGAGCTACTATCACCGGAAAAATAAGCTTTCCAAGGCGCTTCTTTTCTTAAAAAAGGCTGTTGAGATCGAGCCCGGCAACGTGGAGAGCCATTATCACCTGGCCTGCCTTCTCAGTAAAAGCAGCCGCCTTCAGGAGGCCAACCGCATTTTCAAGCACCTGGTCAGCAATCTTGACCCCGAACTGACAGAATGCTATTTCCTCATGGCGCTCAATTACGGTCTTATGGATGATATGTCCAGGGCCCGGAGTTACCTGAAAAAGTACCTGCACATTGATCCCGAGGGTGAGATGGCCGGAGAAGCGTACGATCTTTTGCAGGCCATGGAAGAAGATGACCCCGTGGAAGAGATTGACAGCGATTCCCGGGCCTTCACCGGGCAGGAAAACGAGGCCCTGGAACGTTGGCTCACATCGCTGGATGACAGCATTTTGCCGGAAAAGTTTGCCGACAGGGAATTTACATATTTGCTGCAGCGGGGGCTTTATCAGGGCGGCGATGGTTTGAAGGAGAGTATTATCCGCCTCTGCGGCACAGTGAAAAATGAGGCCGGCGCTGTTCTTCTAAGGGATTTTATTGTAAACCCATGGGTAAAGGAGCGGCTCCGCCGGCTGGCGCTGCTGGAATTAAAAAAGACATTTCCCGGGAAAAGCGTTCTAATATTTTCCGAAGGGCGGGTCGTGGAAGAAAGCCTGGCGGAGGCATGCCCCGGGTCACCACTGTGGCGCGATGAATGGTCGGATGTTTTAAGCTGCACCTTTGCACATATGCGCCGCTCGGCTCATTACGGAGAAGAATTCTTTCACGATGCCCGGGCCATATGGCTTGACTATATAAATCAGGCATATCCTTATATGCCGCGAATTGTAAAACCGGAAACCTGGGCCGCCGGGCTGGAATACTGCCTGGCCCGCTTTCATTTTTTGAACCTGACCCAGGAAGAGCTGGCCAAAGCTTACGGGATTTCTCTAAGCAGCGTGGGCAGAAAGTACAAGCAGATCAATGAGCTTTTAAAAATTGATCAGAAAGCCTACCGGAACATGCTCGCTTTTCTAACGCATCATGAACATGAAGATTAGCCGCCGGCTGCAACCCCGGTTGTGCCCCCTCCGCTGATAGGACGCTTATTGCCTCCGGGGCGCCTTCTTCATATTTTATTCTTGTTTGATCACTGGGGGGATAGCTATGCGCATCTGTTTAAAAGGGGGCCGGGTGCTGGACCCGGGCCAGTCCCTGGATGGGCGGTGCGATCTGCTCATCGAGAAAGGGCGGGTGGCGGCAATTGCGCCGCAAATAGCAGCGGGCGACGCCCGGGTCGTTGATCTCACCGGTAAGATTGTGCTGCCCGGCTTTATTGATGTGCATGTTCATCTGCGTGAGCCGGGCTTTGAAGAGAAAGAGACCATAGCCAGCGGTACGGCCGCGGCAGCTGCCGGAGGTATAACTGCCGTGGCGGCCATGCCAAATACGGAACCGCCCATAGATTCTGCGGCAGTGGTTCGCCTGATAAAAGATAGAGCTGTCGGGGCGGGATACAGCCGGGTTTATCCCCTGGGGACGCTGACCCGGGGGAGGCGCGGTTTGGAACCCTCCGACTTACGCTCCCTCTACGAGGCGGGAGTGCGTGCTTTCAGTGATGACGGATCCCCCGTCGCCGACAGCCGCCTTTTTCTCCAGATCATGGGATCGCTGGCCCGTCTACCCGGCGCCCTGGTTATAGCCCACAGTGAGGATTTGTCCCTGGCTGAGGGTGGGCTTCTTCATGAAGGTGTTATCAGCAAAAGATTGGATCTGCCGGGTATCCCCGCGGCAGCCGAGATCCTCGGTGTATCCCGCGATATAATCCTGGCCGGAGCTGCAGGAGTGCCTCTTCACCTGGCTCATCTCAGCACAGCCGGATCAGTAGAACTCCTGGCCCGGGCCAAAGAGCAGGGCCTTCCGGTAACGGCGGAGGTGACCCCCCATCACCTTCTATTGACGGACGATGAAATTTACAGAAGCGGGGCCCTGGCCAAGGTGAATCCCCCTCTGCGGACAGAGGATGATTGCCGGGTCCTGATCGAGGCACTGCGCACCGGCCTAATCGATATTATCGCTACGGATCATGCTCCCCACACCGCAGCTGAAAAATCGGCAGGCCTTAAAAGTGCGCCCAGCGGCATAGCGGGACTGGAAACTGCGTTGCCCATGCTGTTAAGCGGTCTGGTCAACAAGGGCAAGCTGGCGCTGTCTGATCTGGTTCAGGCATACTCCTGTCGTCCGGCAGAGTTGCTGGGGCTGGAGGGAGGCACCCTGCGGCCCGGTGCGCCTGCGGATATTACGGTTATTGATCTTGAGGCGGAGGGAACAATTGATCCGGGGACCTTTTATTCGTTGGCCCGACATACCCCTTTTGCCGGCAGTCCCTACCGCGGCCGGCCTGTGATGACCATTGTCGGTGGAGAAATTATAATGGAACAGGGTGTTCTCCATGGGAAAAAGGACTGAACTAATTCACTGCTGTCCTGTGCTGGGAAGAACAGAAATTGTCCCGGGCTGGCATCTTTTTGAACTGGAGGCGCCTGCGCTTGCGCGATCAGAGCCTGGACAATTTATCCAGCTGCGGATTGGCAGTCTGACAGATCCCCTGCTGAGGCGTCCGGTGAGCATCCATCTAGCCGATCCCGCCGCGGGGCGCATCCGGTTGTTGGTCCGGAACGCCGGCCGCGGTACCGCTCTCATTGCCCGGAGCAAAGCGGGAGATGAGCTGGACCTTCTCGGCCCCCTGGGGCGGGGTTTCCCCTTTCTTGCAGAGGAGCATCCTGCGCTCCTTGTTGGCGGCGGTATCGGGATGGCCCCCCTTTTTTTTGCCGCAGTGCAGCGACAGAGAGCCGGACTCCCCTTTGAGCTGCTGCTGGGAGGGAGGAAGGGTTTACTCCTGCCGCCGGATGAATACTTTTCGGCCTCCGGCCTTAATCCGCTCCTGATTACCGAAGACGGCTCCCGCGGCGGCTGCGGAACGGTTACCGCGCTGCTGGAAAAAAGGCTTGCCCTGATCCGGAAACCGGCCCGGATTCATGCCTGCGGCCCCGGCCCGATGCTGCCCCAGGTGGTGAAGCTGGCCAGGTCAGCCGGGATACCCGTGCACCTGTCACTGGAGTCGCGCATGGCCTGCGGCGTCGGCGCCTGCCTGGGCTGCGTTCTGCCGGTTTATGCCGGTGAAAGTATGGAATACCGCCGGGTTTGCCGTGACGGCCCGGTTTTTAACGGGGAGGAAGTTTATCTTGAATGATGATCCGCGGCTGGCCCTTAACCTGGCCGGGATAGCGATGCAGAATCCGCTGGTTGCTGCTTCGGGCTGTTATGGTTACGGTTTTGATTATGCGCAGTGGGTCGACCCCCGCAGCTGGGGAGCGATTGCGCTAAAAGGTACCACCCTGGAGCCGCGGCCGGGTAATCCTCCGCCCCGGCTGGCGGAAACTCCTTCTGGGATACTCAATGCCATAGGGCTGCAAAACCCGGGTATTGAATATTTTTTAAGGAATATCCGGCCGCGTTTGAGAGAGTTGGGCTGCCCGTTGATTATGAATATTGCCGGGGAGAGCGCGGAGGAATACAGGGAGCTGGCTGCCGCCCTTGATGGGGTCAACGAAATCGCCGCTGTGGAGGTGAATGTCTCCTGTCCCAATGTGCGCTGTGGCGGGATCAGCTTCGGCCGGGACCCCGCAGTCGTGGAAAAGCTCGTTGCGCTGGTTCGGCAGGCATACCGGGGGCCGTTGATTGTTAAACTTTCCCTTGAAGCAGGCGATATCGAGGCTGTTGCCCGGGCTGCGGAGAGCGCCGGGGCCGATGCCCTCACATTGGTCAATACGTTAAAAGGCATGGTTATAGATATTCACAGCCGCCGCCCTTTCCTGGGCAATATCACCGGCGGCCTCTCCGGACCGGCGCTCCGCCCCGTTGCTCTCCGCGCGGTTTGGGAAGCGTACGGCGCTGTATCCATTCCGCTTATCGGTGCGGGCGGGATCTCCTCGGCCGGGGATGCACTGCAGTTTATCCTTGCCGGTGCCGCCGCAGTGTCCGTGGGTACCGCCAACTTTGTCAATCCCTATATTGCCCGGGAGATTAATCGGGGAATAGCGCGCTACCTTGACGAACAATCCACAGGGCACTACAGCGAGCTGATCGGTGCGGCAAGGGAAAAATGATTGCAACAGGAGGTAAATCGGTGCGCTTGGGAGTTCACATGCCCCTAAAAGGGGGTTTCGCCACCAACTTGATGCGGGTAAAGGAATACGGGTGTGAAACGATCCAGATCTTTGCCGGCAATCCCACGGGATGGAAGATGGCCCCGGCAAAATTACCCGAAATAGAGGAAAGGGCGGCGCTGGCCCGGGAGCAATCCATTTTTCCGCTGGTGATCCACTGCGCCTACCTGGTTAACCTGGCCACGCTTTCTCCGGATTTTCACGAAAAATCGATTCATCTGCTCAACGAAACCATGCAGCGGGCCTCACTCTATGGATCGCCCTTTGTCGTACTGCATCCGGGCAATCACGGCGGCGCAGGCGTGGAACAGGGGCTGGAGCAGGTTGTTGAAACCATATCCGGTTCCCTTTCTGAATGGCCGCAGGGAGTGAAACTGCTGCTTGAGAATACTGCTGGCAGCGGCACTGCGCTGGGATCAACCTTTGAAGAGCTTTCCAGGGTCCTCAGGGCTTTTCCTGCAGGCACACTTGGTATCTGCCTGGATACCGCGCATGGCTGGGCCGCCGGTTACGATTTCGGCACTGCCGGGGGTGTTAATGGGCTGCTGGAGCAGTTCGAGCGGCTTATCGGCCTGGAGCAGCTTTGTGTGCTTCATATCAACGATGCCAGGGTGGCGTGCGGCTCTCGCATCGATCGCCATGCACATATCGGGCACGGGCAGATGGGCCTTGACGGTTTTCGGGAGCTGCTGCGGCACCCCTGGCCCCCGGCAATGCCGGCCATTCTTGAAACGCCGGATATGGGCAGTGAATGGGACCGCAAGAACCTGGAAGCGCTGCGTTCCCTTCTCGGTTAGCTTTTTAGACAGGGTGAATATGCTTTCAGCTGATTGTGATTGAAGGAGGGCGGCGGCAATCAAAAAGAAAACCGTTTTCTGCTGCGGAGAATGCGGCTACGAGGCATATAAATGGCT
Source organism: uncultured Syntrophomonadaceae bacterium (assembly GCA_964441025.1). Classification (GTDB taxonomy): domain Bacteria; phylum Bacillota; class Dethiobacteria; order DTU022; family DTU022; genus JAAZIN01. The sequence continues at coordinate 7,794 of CAYTXG010000016.1, read as the reverse complement.
GGGACGCTGTCCTGCCTGCAACAGCTGGAACACCTTTCAGGAGGTGCAGGCCGGTGCGGGTCGCCGCGGTCCAGCCCCGGGCATGGCCGTGCCGCGGCCGGTTTCCTTGCAGGAGATCCCGCAGGCGGAGGAAGAGCGTTTAGCCACCGGAATCGGTGAATTTGACCGGGTTCTCGGCGGCGGCGCCGTCTCCGGCTCCGTGATTCTTCTGGGAGGCGATCCCGGCATCGGCAAGTCGACGCTGCTGCTCCAGGCTGCCGATAAAATGGCTGTTTCAAAGGCGGTGCTCTACGCCAGCGGCGAGGAGTCGCTCCAACAGATCAAGATGCGCGCGCAGCGCCTGGGAACAGAGGGAAAGGCTTTCATTCTCTCATCTACGCGTTTCCATGAGCTCGAGGAAGCAGTTATTTCTTTGGAACCCCGCATTCTTGTTGTAGACTCGGTTCAATCTTTTTACAAAGAGGATCAGGAAGGGGTCTCCGGAAGTGTAAATCAGCTGCGCGAGGTTACAGCCGGGCTTGTGCGCCTGGCCAAGGAACGCAGCATGATCGTTTTTCTTGTCGGCCATGTTACAAAGGAGGGGATTGTGGCCGGACCCCGCCTGCTCGAGCATATGGTTGACTGTGTTCTTTACCTGGAGGGTGATCGCTACCACAGCTTCCGGATTTTAAGAGCTGTGAAAAACAGGTTCGGATCGACGAATGAGATCGGGGTCTTCCTCATGGAGGAGGGAGGCCTGGCCGGGGTGGCCAATCCTTCGCAGTATTTCCTGGCCCAGCGCAGTGGAAACCGCGGCGGGGCTGTGGTTACAGCAAGCATGGAGGGAACAAGACCGCTCCTGGTGGAAATCCAATCGCTGGTGGCTGTCTCCAACTACCCCTCACCCAGGCGCACCTCCGCCGGGATAGATCTGAACAGAGTAGCCCTGATCATGGCGGTTTTGGAGAAACATGCGGGGGTCTCCTTTGTGGGGCTGGACACATATGTTAACGTTGTGGGTGGGGTCCGCATTCTGGAAACCGCCGTTGATCTGGCCCTGGCTGTAAGCCTTGTCTCCAGTCTGAAATGTAAGAGTTTGCCCGGGGATACCCTTATAGTGGGAGAGATAGGCTTAACAGGCGAAATTCGGCCCGTCAGCCGGATCTCGCAAAGATTGAATGAAGGAGTCAAACTCGGTTTTGAGCGTTTCATGGTGCCCCGGCTGAATCTGGAAGCTCTAAAAGGGGAGAAGAACCTTTCTCCCCCGCTTCAACTTACAGGTGTGGACACGATCAGGGATGCTGTTGGATCCGCTCTTTCATGAAAGAAGAAAATGCCCAAGTGTGTTTATGCGGTCGTACTCAAGGCCTATAAGATCTTCAACGTTGAAGTTTAAAAGACTGCAGAGCGCTGTCAGGTAGAAAAGGTGATTTCCAAACTCTTCAGCGATTACCTCTTTGCAGTGATCACAGAGTTCGCCCTTTATATGTGAATTCATATATTTGCTGCAATCCTTCAGCGACTCTTTTTGGGGGTACTGCTGTTTGATGGCGTTGATGGAGATGCAGCCGCAGTCCGTGGCGGTCTTGATAATGGCCCGGTTAATCCGGGAGGTTGACTCGTGGAATTTGGAAAGGCAGTCCAGGATACTGCGATGGCGTATTAGAACCTCCTCTACTGTATCCTGAAAGTCACCGACGACTTCTCCGTTCTTCATGCGACAGTCACCCCTTCTTCTAAACTAAAGCGGCTTCTGCCCTAATTATACTTTTTCTCTTTTGCCCCTGTCAACTTGAACCGCGGTGCAGAGCTGTAATAACCTTAATGCCGATACCGGTGTATACTTCTATGTGCTCCTGCAGGAATTTTGCAAATTGTATAGAATGTTTGAATAATTGGCCGCCCGTTCTGCCTGTTTCATGTTTCATAATTACTGAGAGGAGTGCATATTATAACATCATTGTTCCCCTACCAAGTCGGTTTAATATTCATTTCTTGAAAGGATGTGTAAGTGTGGATAAGATTTGGTTAAAAAATTACGAACCAGGTGTTCCGCACAGCATTGATTATCCCAAGATATCAATTTATGAAATGTTTAAACAGACTGCAGAAAAATATGCTGATAATAAAGCGGTTTCTTTTTTCGGCCGCGAATATACTTACCGTGAGCTGCTTACAATGGTCGACGCTTTTGCTGCCGTTCTCCAGGGGATGGGTGTTAAAAAAGGCGATCGCGTAGCCATACACCTGCCGAACTGCACACAGTTCCCGATTGCCTGTTATGGTGCCATGGCCATTGGAGCGATAGTGGTTCCGTGCAATGCCATGTATGTTGCCCGCGAACTTGCTTTCCAGCTCAAGGATTCCGGTGCGAGCACTATTATAACCCTGACCCGTTTTTACAATATGGTCAAGGAGATCCAGGCGCAAACTGAACTGAGAAATATTATTGTGGCCAACATCAAAGATTATTTTCCTGGCGGGCTTGGCGTTCTTTACACTCTTTTTAAAGAGAAAAAGGAGGGGGACAGGGCTAAAATTGCACCGGATGATTACAGTTTTAAGGAGCTGGTCAAGGCCAACGTGGGGGAAAAACCCGGTCACGTCAAAGTTACAGCTGACGACAGGGCGCTATTCATGTACACAGGCGGCTCCACCGGTGTAGCAAAAGGAGCAGTGCTAAGACACATTAGCGCCATCGCAAATGTTCTGCAAATCACAGAGTGGTGTCCCGATTATAAATTGGGAGGTGAAATTTTACTGGCGGCGCTGCCTTTTTTCCATAGTTACGGAATGAGCCTGGCCATGAATCTTTCGCTGTTAACGGGAGGCAAGGTAGTGATGCTGCCCCGCTTTGTTGTTAATGATGTGCTCAAGGCCATTGATAAAGAAAAGCCGACCCTTTTACATGGGGTTCCAACCATGTATGTGGCGCTGAACAATGCTCCTGACCTGCATAAATACGATATAAGGTCAATTAGAATTTGTATGAGCGGCGCTGCGCCTCTGCCAGTAGAAGTGAGGCGGCAGTTTGAAAAAAATACTGGAGGCAAACTTGTAGAGGGCTACGGGCTTTCGGAATCGTCTCCGCTGACTCACTGCAATCCTATCTACGGTAAAAGCATAGCCGGAAGTATCGGGTTGCCTGTATCCGATACCGAGGCAAAAATCATGGATATCGAAACAGGGGAAAAAGAGATGCCAACCGGTGAAGTTGGTGAGCTGTGCGTCAGGGGCCCACAGGTGATGGAGGGCTATCATAATATGCCCGAAGAAACCGCGCATAGTTTACGCAATGGATGGCTCTATACAGGTGATATCGCCAGGATGGATGAGGAGGGTTATACATATATCGTCGATCGGAAAAAGGACATGATCATTGCAGGCGGTTTCAATATTTATCCGCGCGATATTGAGGAGGTTCTTTTTACCCATCCGAAAATTGTAGAAGCTGCTGTAGCCGGGTACACAGATCCCTACCGCGGCGAAACCCTGAAGGCTTACATCGTCTGCAAAGAAGGGGATGAACTTACCGAAGAGGAGGTCATAAAATTTTGCAAGGCTAACCTTGCCGCATACAAGGTGCCCAGGTTGGTTGAATTCCGTACAGAGCTGCCCAAAAGCATGGTGGGTAAAGTACTGCGCCGCATTCTACGGGAAGAAGAAGAGAAAAAGGCTGCCGGTAAGACGGAAGGCTAGCCGGCGAAGCATAATGGATCCGAAAGGGCTGCCGCTGGGGCGGCCCTTTCGGATCGCCGGTTTGCCGGAGGAAAGATTAAGATTTACAGTTTTGCAATCAGCAGGATCTATGATGACATGGGCAATACTGTTTGGCATACTTTTCTTGTGGTACATGAATATTAGAACTGGTGGAGGTTAATTATGAAAACAAAGATAACAGAGCTGTTTGGCATTAAGTACCCTGTTGTATGTGGCGGGATGCTGTGGCTGGCAAACCCCGGGCTCTGTGCCGCCGTTTCCAACGCCGGGGGCCTGGGCAATATCACTGCCTGCAATTACAACAGCGGTGAAGAGTTGAGAGCCGCCATACATCAGGTCCGCGTGCTTACCGGCAAACCTTTCGGTGTGAACATCTCTCTGTTTCCTTCAATGCGTCTTACAGAGGAGACCTTTGATGATTTCTTTAGAGTCTGCGCCGAGGAAAGGGTAAAGGCAATAGAAGTGTCGGGAAGACCGGCGATTAAATACCTGGACATGTGTCGGAAGGCCGGCATTAAGATGATGCACAAAGTCGGGGCGGTGCGGCATGCTTTGAATATTGAACGCCTGGGCTATGATGCAGTTGTTGCCCTCGGTTTTGAGGCGGGCGGCCATCCTCTGAGCGATGATGTTGCCTCCACGGTTTTGTGGCCCCGTATTGTTGAAAGTGTGAAAATTCCCGTTCTGGCCGCCGGGGGAATAGTCGACGGGCGCGGCCTTGCCGCTGCCCTGAGCCTGGGGGCGGAAGGGGTATTGATGGCCACCAGGTTTATTGCCACCCGCGAATGCCAGGTTCATCCTCATATCTGGGAGGAACTTGTTAAAAGGGAGGAACATGATACTGCCCTGATCTGCAAAAGCATTAAGCTGCAAGGCAGGGCGTTAAAAACCGATCTCATTCTACACATACTGGAGCTGGAGGAGAAGGGGATAGGCCTGGAAGAGCTAGTCTCCCTGCTGTCGGGGCAGCGCTCCCTGAAGGCCTGGCAGACAGGTGATGTTCAGAACGCGCCCTTGATGGTGGGTCAGTCTGTGGGGCTTATTAAGGAAATATTCACCTGTGCAGAGCTGATTCAAACAATGGCTGAAGAGGCCCGCACTGTTCTGAAGGGCAGCCTGGCAAAATTTGAGGATTAACAGGGTTTATGATTCTGTTAGAGAGCGGCACTTTGCCGGGCTCATGCCCGCCCCGGCTTTTCCAGGGGTCGGCATGAAGGGTCGGAAAGAGAGGAATGCCGGGTTATTCTCCAAGGTAAGCCCTGCGGACCTGATCATTTTGGAGCAAGGCCTGGGCGGAATCGCACAGGACAATCTTCCCGGTCTCCATGACATAGCCGCGGTGAGCGGTGCGCAGGGCGATCTGGGCATTTTGCTCTACCAGCAGAATGGTGGTTCCCTGGCGGTTGATCTCGGCGATAATTTCAAATATACCCAGAACGACAAGGGGTGCCAGGCCCATGGAGGGTTCGTCAAGCAGCAGCAGGCGCGGTTTTGACATGAGGGCCCTGCCCATGGCCAGCATCTGCTGCTCCCCACCGCTCAGGGTGCCGGCGCTCTGCTTCTCCCGCAGGGCCAGTTGCGGAAATGTTTCCATTACCTGTGCAAAGTCTTTTCTGATTGCAGCTTTGTCCTTACGTGTATAAGCGCCCATCTCCAGATTTTCCCTCACAGTAAGGCGCGGAAAAATATTTCTTCCTTCGGGGACATGGGAAATCCCCATCTCCACAATCTTGTGCGGCGGCGTGCGGGAGATATCGCGATCAACAAAGCTGATGCTGCCCTCGTCGGGCCTCATCAATCCGGAAATGGTTTTAAGAGTCGTAGTTTTGCCCACGCCATTGGATCCGATGAGTGTGACGATTTCTCCCTCGCTAACGGAAATATTGATCTGATGAAGTACGCGGATATTGCCGTAGCCGGTAGAGAGGTTTTCTATTCTCAGCAAACTTGTTATCTCCCTTCAGGTAAGGAAAACTCAGGCGCTCTCGCCAAGGTAAGCCTTGATTACTTCTTCGTTGTTCTGCACTTCACGGGGCGTTCCCTCGGCAATTATTTTACCGTAATTCAAAACTGCAACCCGCTCGGAAATACCCATGACCACCTTCATGTCATGTTCTATCAGCAAAATAGTTTTTCCCATTCTGTCCCGGATCTGCCTGACCAGCTCCATCAAGGTGATGCTTTCCTGGGGGTTCATCCCGGCAGCAGGCTCGTCGAGCAGGAGCAGGGCCGGATCGGTGGCCAGGGCTCGCGCAATTTCAAGGCGTCTCTGTTCGCCATAGGAGAGATTCCGGGCCAGCTCCGATTTTTTATCTTCCAGCCGCACAAAGGAGAGCATCATTAAGGCAATCTCACGGGCCCGGATCTCTTCCTTTTTAAAGGGCGCCGTTCTGAGAATTGTGCCGAACAGCCCGGCCTCAGTCCGGCAGTGCCTCCCGATGAGAACATTGTCCAGCACGCTCATCTGGCCGAAAAGGCGGATGTTCTGAAAAGTCCGGGCAATGCCTTTCGGGGTGATCTGGTATGGTTTCAGCCCGTTGATTAATTCGTTATTAAAGTAAATCTTTCCGCCGGTGGGGTTGTAATGGCCGGTAAAAAGATTGAACAGCGTCGTTTTCCCGGCCCCATTGGGCCCGATGAGACCGACAATCTCTTTATGGCCTATCTGGAAGTCTACATCTTCCAAAGCCATTAGCCCGCCGAAACTGTGGCAGATTCCCGCGGCAGTCAGGATAGGTCCAGAAGGCAAACCGCTTCCCCCTCCATCTACAATCTGTTATTGCGGGCGCTTTTCAAGTTGCCCATAAATCTGGAACGAATGTATTTCAGGTAATCTTTTACTCCCCGGGACCCTCCGGCTTGCGCCTGTCCCAGAATGCCCTGCGGTCTCACCCGCATCATCAGCACCAGGATGGCTCCGTAAATCAGCAGCCGCAAATCGGCAACTGAACGCAGGAATTCCGGCACAACTGTCAGGACGGCCGCACCGATGAAGGCGCCCCACATGTTGCCCAGCCCGCCCAGAACAACCATGCATAAATGCTCGATGGATTTCATGAAATTAAAGGTGTTGGGATGGAGGAAGCGCAGATAGTGCGCCAGAAGCCCCCCCCCCAGGCCTGCAAAGAAAGCGCCCACACCGAAACAAAGGGTCTTGTAATAAGTGGAATTTACCCCCATGGAGTCGGCTGCAGTTTCGTCCTCGCGGATGGCAATGAAGGCCCGTCCGATCCGGGACCTGATGATCCGGTTTAAAATGAATACGGTAAACAGTACGGCCAGCACCGTCCAGAGCAGGGTTGTCTTCTTGGGAATAGCTCTTAACCCCACCGCTCCGCCGGTGATCTCGAGGTTGAGGCAGACGATGCGGACGATTTCACCAAAACCGAGCGTTGCGATGGCCAGGTAATCGCCCTTAAGCTTGAGCGTGGGGAGGCCGATGATCACTCCAAAAACAGCGGCAAAAAGACCGCCGCATAACAGCGAAAGGACAAAGGGAAAACCAAAATGCAGGGTGACCAGGGCGGAACAATATGCCCCCAGGCTCATGAAAGCGGCGTGGCCGATAGAGAGCTGCCCGGTATAGCCCAGGATCAGGTTCAAGCTTGTAGCCATGATCGTGTTGATCCCCACCATGATAATGAGCTGCAGATAATAAGGGCCGATTAATGTCTGAACAAAAAGGTCAATACTTTGAATAAATGACTGTATATAGTCAAGAACAAACAATTCGTTTTTTCACCTTCTTAGGCACCTGCAAAATCTATACTTTTTCCTGCGCGGGGCGGCCGAGCAAACCTGCCGGTTTAAACAGAAGCACGATGATCAGTAAAGCAAAAGCCACCGCATCGCGGTATTGCGAAGAGATATAGCCGGCTCCCATAACTTCGGCAATGCCCAAAAGAATTCCTCCCAGCATGGCCCCGGGGATATTGCCGATACCCCCCAGGACGGCAGCGACAAAACCCTTCAAACCGGGCATCAGGCCCATGGTGGGGGTGACTGTGCGAAAATAGATTCCCACCATCACTCCGGCAGCCGCTCCCAGGGCCGATCCGATGGCAAAGGTAATGGTGACTATTCTGTTGATATTGA
>CAYTXG010000015.1:0-48247 GCA_964441025.1 uncultured Syntrophomonadaceae bacterium | reverse complement strand
AAGGGGGCCGCACCGTGGGCGCCGGCGTGGTTACAGAGGTTACAGAGTAAAGGCCGCCGCCGGCGGTTACTGGGAACTTCACGGAGCGTTGAGAAGGAGGCATTTGTATGGCTAACCAAAAGATCCGCATCAGGTTGAAGGGTTTTGATCACCAGCTGCTGGATCAATCCGCCGGGAAAATTGTGGAGACGGCAAAGCAGACCGGGGCCGAAGTGTCGGGGCCTGTGCCCCTGCCCACTGAGAGAAGTCTTTATACTGTGATCCGGGCTCCGCATAAATTCAAGGATTCACGGGAGCAGTTTGAAATGCGCACTCACAAGCGCTTAATCGACATATTTGATCCAACGTCGAAAACAATCGATGCTCTGATGAGGCTGGATCTCCCTGCAGGGGTGGATATTGAGATTAAATTGTAGGTTGCTGAAGCAGGAGGTGTCGTCGCATTATGACCAAGGCCATACTTGCGCGTAAAATAGGCATGACGCAGATATTTAACGACGAGGGGCATGCCGTGCCGGTAACGGTTCTGGAGGCAGGGCCATGCTATGTCACCCAGGTTAAGGACGCTGATTCCGACGGCTATACCGGTGTTCAGCTGGGGTTCAAGGGTAAAAAAGAGCATCGGGTCAATCAGCCCCTGCGCGGTCATTTCCAGCGTTCCGGAGTAAAACCCTGCCGCTATCTGCGGGAGTTCAGAGTGGATGACCTCACCGGGTTTTCGCCCGGCCAGGAATTGCGAGCCGATATTTTTTCACCGGGAGATTACGTTGATGTCAGCGCTGTCTCCAGGGGGAAGGGCTTTGCCGGCTCCATTAAGCGACATGGATTTTCCCGCGGCCCGCGGACCCACGGTTCGCGTTATCACCGCGGACCCGGTTCTCTCGGAGCTGTTAATCCGGCCAGGGTGTTCAAGGGGCGCCCCCTTCCCGGGAGAATGGGGGGCCGCCGCAGGACCATCCAGAACCTGAGGGTGATCCAGGCCGACGGGGAGAAAAACATCTTGCTGGTCAGGGGCTCCATCCCCGGCCCGCGAGGCGGTCTTGTTGAAATTAGAAAATCGTCCAAGAAAGAGGCATAAGCGAGCGATCATGAAAGGAGAAGCCCTGATCATGTCCAAGTTGACTTTATATAACCGGGACGGCGAGCAGTTAAGAGAGGTCGAAGTTCAGTCCGGGCTCTTTGATGCTCCCCTGAAAAAAGGAGCGCTTTACCATACCACTGTCGCCCAAAGGGCGAGGCGCCGCCAGGGTACGGCTTCTACAAAAGGACGGGGTTTTGTCCGCGGCGGCGGAGCCAAGCCCTGGCCCCAAAAGGGCACAGGCCGGGCCCGGCACGGCAGCACGCGTTCACCCATCTGGGTGGGGGGAGCTGTTACTTTCGGACCGCAGCCGCGTAGTTTTGGCAGCCGGATACCGAAAAAAATTCGTAGGGCGGCGCTCTCCTCAGCTTTGAGCTCCAAAGCTCGCGAGGGCAGGCTGGCAGTTGTTGATGACTTCAAGATTGATCAGCCGCAGACGAAAGCTGTGGTGTGCCTGTTGGAAAACTTGAAGGCCCCGGGAGGGGCGCTCATTGTTACCGCCCGGCCCGATCCAAATATGATCAAGTCAGCCCGGAATTTGCCGGGAGTGAAGACGCTTACTGCAGCGCAGCTGAATGCGCTTGATATTATGAGCCATGACTTCCTGATCCTTTCGCAGGAGGCACTGGAGAAAGTGCAGGAGGTGTTCGGAGCATGAGGGATCCCCGTGATATCATTGTCCGCCCTGTTGTTACAGAAAAATCAACAAGGTTGCTCGAAGAGAACAAGTATACATTTGTGGTCTTGCGGGAAGCGAACAAGATAGAAATAAAGCGGGCGCTTGAAGAGATCTTTGATGTCAAAGTTAAGGCGGTCAATACAGCAAATTATCCGGGTAAAAAAAAGCGTCTCGGCCGTTATCCTTATGGATATAAACCTCGGTGGAAAAAGGCGGTTGTCACCCTCGCTGAAGGAAGCAAGACCATCGAGCTTTTCGAAGGCCGCTAGGAAGGAGGAGGCGGAAGATGGCTCTAAAAAAATATAAACCAACGTCGCCGGGACGGCGTTTTTACACGGGAAGAACTTTTGAAGAGATTACAAAAAAAGAACCTGAAAAGTCGCTTCTCACAACTTTGCAGAAAAGCGCCGGGCGAAATGTTTACGGCAGGATTACGGCGCGTCACCGCGGCGGTGGGCATAAACGGAAATATAGGATTATCGATTTTAAGCGGAACAAGGATCATGTACCCGCCACGGTTGCCGGGATCGAGTACGATCCCAACCGTTCGGCGAATATTGCCCTGCTGCATTATGCCGACGGTGAAAAGAGCTATATTCTGGCGCCGCTGGGGCTGCGTGTGGGTCACAAGGTTATGTCCGGGGAGAGGGCGGAAATCCGGCCCGGTAATGCCATGCCGCTGCGAACCATTCCGGTGGGAACCTTTGTGCATAATATTGAGTTGAAGGTTGGCGCAGGAGGACAGATTGCCCGCTCCGCCGGATCTGCGGCACAGCTGGCGGCCAAAGAGGGAAAGTACGGGCATTTGCGCCTTCCCTCGGGCGAGGTGAGGCTCATACTGCTTGACTGCAGGGCCACCATCGGCCAGCTGGGGAATCTGGAGCATGAGAACATCCGTGTGGGCAAGGCCGGGCGAAGCCGCTGGTTGGGGCGCCGCCCCATGGTGCGGGGTTCGGCCATGAACCCGGTGGATCACCCCCACGGCGGCGGTGAAGGAAAAGCGCCGATAGGGCTGAAAAGCCCCGTAACCCCATGGGGGAAACCGACGCTGGGATACAAGACACGCAAGAAGGGAAAGGCAAGCGATCAGTATATTGTCCGGCCGCGTAAAAAATAGGTATTACTGGCGTGATCTGAAGGGAGGTTGAGGATATGGCTCGTTCGCTAAAAAAAGGACCTTATGTTGAAGAGCGTCTCATGAACAGAATCGAGAGCATGAATGAAAAAAAAGAAAAAAGGGTAATTAAAACCTGGTCCAGGCGATCAACCATTTTTCCCGAAATGGTCGGCCACACCATCGCCGTCCATGACGGGCGCAAGCATATTCCTGTTTATATCAGCGAGGATATGGTAGGGCATAAGCTGGGCGAGTTTGCTTCGACCCGTACTTTCCGGGGACACGGTCATCATACCGAACGCTCCACCGCGTTGAGGTAGATAGAGGAGGTTGTTTGAACATGGAAGCGAGGGCAGAAGCCCGGTTTATTAGAATTGCGCCGCGCAAGGCGCGGGCTGTGGTTGATATGGTGCGCCGTAAAGATGTTGATGAAGCGCTGAGTATACTGCGCTACACCCCCAACCGGGCTGCAGCGATCGTGGCCAAGGTGGTTCAATCAGCCAGTGCCAACGCGGAAAACAATTTTGATCTGAGCCGCGGAAGGCTCTATGTGGATCAGATATTTGTAGACGAAGGACCTGTGTTTAAGCGGATCCGGCCGCGAGCCAGGGGGCGGCGTTATCTGATCCGCAAGCCCACCAGCCACATTACGGTAGTAGTCAGGGAGAGAAAGGGGGTTTAAAGATGGGACAAAAGGTGAGCCCCATAGGTTTCCGCATAGGCATCATCCGGGACTGGGATGCGCGGTGGTTTGCAGATAAAAAGTATACAGAGCTGCTTCACGAAGATCTGGCCATTCGCGATTATATCCGCAAAAAACTGGAGAACGCCGGGGTTTCGCGGGTAGAGACGGAGAGAGCCGCCAACAAGCTGCGCATCCATATCCATACTGCCAAACCGGGCATGGTTATCGGCCGCGGCGGTTCGGAAGTTGAGCAGCTGCGCAAAGCTCTGGAGAAGAAAACAGGCAAGAAAGTGCATCTGAACATCATCGAGATAAAAAATCCTGATCTTGATGCGTATCTTGTTGCAGAGAGCGTAGCAGGGCAGCTGAAAAGGCGGATTGCTTTTCGCAGGGCCATGAAGCAGTCCATGTTCCGGTCTATCCGGGCCGGCGCAAAGGGAGTCAAGATTTCCTGCAGGGGGCGCCTCGGCGGTTCCGAGATGGCGCGCAGTGAGAGCTATCGTGAAGGGACGGTGCCGTTGCAGACTCTGCGGGCGGATATAGATTACGGTTTTGCCGAAGCTCATACCACTTACGGTCGCATAGGAATTAAAGTTTGGATCTACAAAGGTGAAGTGCTGCCGGAAAAGGGGAACCGGCCCGACCGTAAAGGGGAGGGGAATTAGACCATGTTAATGCCTAAACGGGTGAAATACCGGCGCCAGCATCGCGGGAGAATGAAAGGAAAAGCAAAGGGCGGGACAGTGATTCAATTTGGCGAGTACGGTATTCAGGCGCTGGAACCGGCCTGGATTGACAGCCGTCAGATTGAAGCGGCCCGTATCGCCATGACCCGTTATATCAAGCGGGGCGGGAAGGTCTGGATCCGCATATTTCCCGATAAACCGGTGACCAAAAAACCTGCAGAGACCCGGATGGGCAAAGGGAAGGGTTCACCTGAGTTCTGGGTTGCCGTGGTCAAGCCGGGACGGATCATGTTTGAACTTGCCGGTGTGCGAGAGGATACAGCCAAAGAGGCTATTCGCCTTGCGGCCAATAAATTGCCCATAAAAACCAGGTTTGTAAAAAGGGCCGATGCAGGTGGTGTTGCAGAATGAAAGTAGAAGAGTTCCGTGAGCTGAACGATGGAGAGCTGGAGGAGAAATTTAAAGAGCTGAAAGCGGAACTGTTCAACCTCCGCTTTCAGGCTGCTACCGGGCAGCTTGAAAATGTGATGCGCATCAGGGAAGTGCGCCGCAGCATTGCCCGGGTAAAAACCGTTCAGAGAGAGCGGGCCTGAAATTAAGCCCATGGAGTGAAGGGAGGCATAGGGTTTGAGAGAAAGCAGGAGCAAAGTTTTCACAGGCAGGGTAGTCAGCGACAAGATGAACAAAACCAGGGTTGCGGCCGTTATGCGGACGACTCGTCACCCTCTCTATGGGAAGATCATCCGGCGGACAAAGAAATACAAATTTCATGACGAGCATAACGAGACTCATACAGGCGACATGGTAAAAATCGCGGAGACAAGGCCGCTGAGCAAGGATAAAAAATGGCGTCTTGTTGAGATAATCAAGCGATCTCAGCTGTAGATTCGCATCCGCCCCCAGGTCGCGGGGAAGGAAGGAGTGGCAAGAATGATTCAAACTGAGACTATCTTGAATGTGGCCGATAACTCGGGCGCGAAAAAAATTCTCTGCATCCGGATTGTGGGCGGCTCGGTGCGCAAGGCGGGTCACGTTGGAGATATCATCGTTGCTTCGGTAAAGGAGGCCGCTCCCGGCGGGGTGGTGAAAAAAGGCGAGATCGTGCGGGCGGTGATTGTCCGCACCAGGAGCCGGCTCAATCGCAGGGATGGGTCGCATATCCGTTTTGATGAAAATGCCGCAGTGATTATTAATGAGCAGAACAACCCGCGGGGAACACGGATTTTTGGACCTGTCGCCCGGGAGCTGCGCGAAAAAGAATTTATGAAAATCGTTTCACTTGCTCCCGAAGTGATTTAGAGGTTTTGGAGGTGGCACAGGATGACACAGAAGAAAATGAGGATTCGCCGGGGTGACCGCGTCGTCGTTCTTTCCGGGAAGGATAAAGGGAAAAAGGGAAAGGTCATTCAGGCCTTGCCGGACAAAGAGCGGGTGAAGGTGGAAGGGATCAACATGATCAAGAAGCATGCCAAACCCACTCAAAAAATACCCCAGGGCGGGATCAGGGAGATGGAGGCGGCTCTGCCGGTTTCCAAGGTGATGCTTCTCTGTCCGTCCTGCAATAAGCCGACCCGTATTTCAAAAAAACTAACTGCCGGCGGCCGGCGGATTCGCACCTGCAAAAGATGCGGGGAAGCTCTGGACAAATAGGGGGAGTAGAAGATGCCGCGCTTGAAAGACAAGTACGTTTCGGAGATAAGGCCCGCCCTGCAGGAGCGGTTCAGCTATAAAAATATTTACGAGGTACCCCGGTTGGTCAAAGTAGTGATCAACATGGGGGTGGGCGAGGGGAAAGAAAACCCCAAGGTCCTCGATGCCGCAGTTGATGATCTTATGCAGATTACAGGGCAGCGTCCCGTGATCACCAGAGCCCGCAAGTCTGTGGCCAGCTTCAAACTGCGTGAAGGGATGGCTATCGGGTGCAAGGTGACCCTGCGGGGTGTACGGATGTACGATTTTGTGGATAAGCTCTTTAATGTGACCCTGCCCCGGGTGAGAGATTTCAGGGGAATCTCACCGCGTTCTTTTGACGGGAGGGGCAATTTTACCATTGGGCTGCGGGAACAGCTCATTTTTCCCGAGATTGAATACAGCAAGGTAGAGAAGATCATGGGCATGGATATTGTAATAGTGACTACCGCGAGAACAGATGAAGAAGCAAAAGAGCTCTTAACCTTGATGGGGCTTCCGTTCCGGGCCGCATGAGGCGGGGCTTAAATATGAAGGAGGGTCAGGATGGCCAAAAAATCTCTAGTTGCCAAGGCCGGCCGCAAGCCTAAGTACAAAGTGCGACGCTATAACCGCTGTCCTATCTGCGGCCGTCCGCGAGCGTACCTGCGCAAGTTTGGCATGTGCCGTCTTTGCTTTCGTAAGCTTGCCAACGAGGGTAAAATTCCCGGCGTAAGGAAAGCCAGCTGGTAGATGATGGAGGGGAAGAGAGGAGGTAGTTTGCAGTGATGACCGATCCGATTGCCGATATGCTGACCAGGATCAGGAACGCGAATATGGTCCGGCATTCGTCAGTGGATATCCCCGGTTCCAATATGAAGCGTCACATGGCGAAGATCATGAAGGAAGAGGGGTTTATTAAGGATTTCGAGTGGTTGGACAATAAAAAACAGGGCGTTGTCAGGGTATATTTGAAATATGGTCCTGATTCGAGGCGCGCCATTAGCGGGCTGAAAAGGATCAGCAAACCGGGTTTGCGGGTTTATGCGAATAAAGATGAACTGCCCAAGGTGCTGGGCGGGCTCGGTGTGGCCATTGTCTCTACTTCCCAGGGTGTGATGAGCGACCGGGAGGCCCGTAAAGCAGGCTGCGGTGGAGAAGTAATCTGTTATATCTGGTAAAGGAGCGGGGAGGTTTACCATGTCTCGCATTGGAAAAAAACCGATCGAAATACCTGAAAAGGTTCAGATTCAAATAGTCAACAGCAGCATTACTGTCAAAGGCCCCAGGGGACAGTTAACAAAAGAGATACCCCCGGCCATGCTGGTGGAGCAGGAGGAAAGCCGGCTTACTGTAAAGCGGCCCTGTGACACTCCGCAGCACCGTGCGCTGCACGGTTTAACCAGGACCATTATCCAGAACATGGTTACCGGGGTGACGGAGGGTTTCAGCCGCACCCTGGAGCTGGTGGGAGTCGGTTACCGGGCCAACCTGCAGGGGAGTAAATTGGTGTTGAATGTGGGGCTGTCTCATCCTGTTGTCTTCGAGCCCGAGGATAATATGGAGATAGAGGTGCCCGGTCCCAACAAGATTGTCATAAAAGGCATTGACAAGCAAAGGGTGGGCAATTTTGCCGCCGTCATCCGGAAAGTCTTTCCGCCTGAGCCTTACAAGGGCAAGGGGATCCGGTATGCCGGTGAGCATGTCCGTCATAAAGTGGGCAAAACTGGCAAGTAGCTGCAGCCGGGAGGTGTTGGTTAATGATTAAAATTAAGCCGCGCAATGAGAAACGGAAAAGACGCCATCAGCGTGTACGGGTGAAGATAAGTGGAAGTGCAGATTGCCCTCGCTTGAATGTTTTTCGCAGCAGCAAGCATATATATGCCCAGCTTATCGATGATCTGTCCGGCAGGACGATGGTGGCCGCTTCGAGCCTGGACCCCGGGCTGTGTGAACAATCGACCTGCGGCGGCGACTGCGAAGCAGCAGGTAGGGTTGGAGCTCTGCTGGCGCGGCGGGCACTGGACAGCGGAATCAAGGATGTTGTTTTTGACCGGGGAGGATATCTTTACCATGGCCGCGTCAAGGCGCTGGCTGATGCCGCGCGAAAGGAAGGGCTTAACTTTTGAGAAAAGGGGGGGTGGCAGTGAAGTCGAAAATAGAACCGGCTGAAGAGCTGATGGAAAAAGTGGTGAAGATAAACCGGGTGGCCAAGGTGGTCAAAGGAGGGCGGCGTTTCAGTTTTAGCGCCCTGGTTGTGGTCGGTGACCAGAATGGAGTTGTCGGCGCCGGTCTGGGCAAAGCCGGGGAGGTGCCGGAGGCCATCCGGAAAGGGATAGAGAATGCAAAGAAGAAGCTGTTTCGGGTTCCCATGGTGGGAACAACCATCCCTCATTCGGTTGAAGGCCGTTTTGGTGCAGGGAAAGTGCTGATGAAGCCTGCTTCCGAGGGGACGGGCGTGATTGCCGGCGGCCCGGTGCGGGCGGTGCTTGAGCTGGCGGGGGTGAGAGATATTTTGACCAAGTCGCTCGGTTCCTCCAATGCCCTGAACATGGTCAATGCAACTGTGGAAGGGCTGAAGTCGCTGAAAATGGCAGACGAGGTCAGCGCCCTGCGGGGTATTGATGAATCCCAGTTGCTGGGTTAAGGAAAGGGATCAGCCATGACTAAGGAATTGAAAATTACGCTTTTACGCAGCCCCGTGGCCTGCCGGCCTAAGCAGAGGCGCACATTGCGCGCGCTGGGCCTGAACAGGATCGGCCGGACAGTAGTGCATAAAAACACACCGGTGCTGCAGGGAATGATCAAGACAGTCAGTTTCATGGTCAAAGTCGAAGAAAGCGCAGAGGGAGGTTCCGCAAATGCGTCTACATGAGATAAAAGCCCCCGGGGGGGCAAGGCGCGCGGCCAAGAGAAAGGGCAGGGGGCCTGCTTCAGGGTTGGGCAAGACCGCCGGCCGGGGGCAAAAGGGGCAGGGAGCCCGTTCGGGCGCAAAAACACGGCGCGGTTTTGAAGGAGGCCAGATGCCGCTCTTCCAGCGTTTGCCCAAGCGCGGCTTTACAAACATTTTTAAACAGAGATGGTCGGTGTTGAATCTGGCTGCGCTGAACTGTTTTAAAGAGGGGACAACAGTGACGCCGCAGTTGCTCAAGGAAGCGGGGCTGCTCAAGTCGCTACGGGACCCCTTGAAAATTCTCGGTGACGGTGAACTGAAGCACAAGCTTGTAGTGCAGGCCCATCGTTTTAGCGGTCAGGCCAAGGCCAAGATCGAAGCGGCGGGCGGAAAAGCCGAGGTGATCTGATTTGTTTGAAACTCTGGCCACAGCGTGGCGGATCAAAGAATTGAGGGAGAGAATCCTTTTTACCCTTTCCATGTTCGTGGTTTTTCGCGCCGGTTCAGCCATACCGGTCCCCGGCGTCGAGGCGGCCCGGCTGGCAAAATTTTTTCAGGAGGATACTATATTTGGTTTCCTGAACATTATCGGCGGCGGCAGCCTGGAGAAATTCACCATATTTGCCCTGGGAATCATGCCTTATATTACCGCTTCTATTATCATGCAGCTTCTAACCATGGTTATTCCCAAGCTTAAAGACTGGAGCCAGGATCCTGACGGTCGTAAAAAGATCACCCAGCTGACCCGGTACGGCACCGTAGTTATATCGGTAGTCCAGGGGATCGGCTACTCCTTTTTAATTGCTGAAGCGGTTCCGGAGAAAAATTTTCTCTCATACTTTATCATTGTTCTTTCCCTGACGGCGGGAACCTCTTTCCTGATGTGGATGGGCGAATTGATCACTGAAAAGGGGATCGGCAACGGTATCTCACTGTTAATTTTTGCCGGAATTATCGCCGGATTTCCCAGCGGTGTGATTCTTATTGCCGAGCAGGTCCGCTTTGGCCAGATTCCTGTTTACCTTGTGCCGCTGACTGTAGTGATCCTGCTGGCACTGGTTGTGGCCATCGTGGGTATGGACCAGGGGCAGCGCCGCATCAGCGTACAATACAGCAAGCGCATCGTCGGCAGAAAAATGTACGGGGGGCAGTCCACCCATATTCCGCTGAAGATCAACATGGCCGGGGTGATTCCGGTGATTTTCGCCTCTGTTATTATCACAATTCCACAGAGCCTTCTCAAGTTTATTCAGCATCCGGTGGCTGAAAAAATTGCTGCAGTGGTGGATTGGGGCACGCCTTTGAATACAGTGCTTTATACCCTGCTCATTATCGGTTTCAGCTATTTTTATACTGCGGTGCAATTTGATCCCTTCCAGGTCGCCGGCAATATCCGAAAATACGGCGGTTTCATCCCCGGGCTGCGCCCCGGCCGCCCTACGGCGGAATTTCTGGGCAGGGTTATCTCGAAACTGACAACGGTGGGAGCCTTTGCACTGGCATTTATCGCTGTTTTCCCCATTATATTTAAAGGTTTTACCGGAATGAATATTATATTTACCGGAACCGGCCTGATCATCGTTGTTGGTGTTATCCTTGAGACGATGAAACAGATTGAAAGCCACATGCTTATGCGTAGCTACCGCGGGTTCATGAAATAGGTGGTATGGAGATGATCAGGTTAAAATCCGACCGGGAAATTGAGCTGATGCGGGATTCGGGCAAGGTGGCAGCAGGGGTTTTGCATGAGCTGGAAGAGATTATTGCTCCCGGCATAACTACGGCGGCACTGGATAAGAGAGCTGAGAAAATAATCCGGGAAGCCGGCGGCGAACCCGCTTTTCTTGGGTATAACGGTTTCCCCGCATCTATCTGCGCTTCGGTGAATGAGGAAGTGGTCCACGGCATTCCGGGGTTGCGCCGGCTTAAAGAGGGGGATATAATCAGCATTGATGTGGGGGTCTGCCTGAAGGGCTATTACAGCGATACAGCGGCCACTTATGGCGTAGGGCGGATCAGCGCCCCGGCCAGGCGGCTCATAGATGTAACCAGGCAGTCTCTGGATGAGGGTATTTCGGCGATGCGTTCGGGAGCCCACCTTAGCGATATCTCCCATGCGGTGCAGAAATATGCGGAGGCAAATTGCTTCTCCGTAGTTTACAGTTATGCCGGCCACGGAATCGGCACAGAGATGCATGAGGCTCCCCAGGTACCCAACTTGGGCGCTCCGGGGCACGGCCCAAAACTGCAGCCGGGCATGGTCCTGGCGATTGAGCCCATGATCAATGCGGGAGGGGCCGATGTGGAGGTCCTGGAGGACGGTTGGACGGTGGTGACCCGGGACCGGAGCATTTCCGCTCACTTTGAGCACAGTGTTGCTCTCTGTGAAGAGGGTCCCGTTGTTTTGACTGTCCTTTAGCCGGGGAAAGGAGAGGCGCAGCAGTGGAAGATCTCAAGCCCGGGCAGCTGGTCCGTTCCAGGGCGGGCCGGGACAAAGGGAAACGCTACCTGGTCATAAAGGTAATCAGCCCGCGGGAAGTGCTGCTTTCCAATGGGCGAAGCCGCTCTCTTGGCCGCCCGAAAAAAAAGAACGTGATCCATCTGCAGCCCTATTCGCGCCGGGCAGAGATTGAGGATCTGATCCGCACTCAAAAATTAACGGACAGCCAGGTAATTAGATATATTGATGAGCTGGCTCCGGCGGAAGAGGAGGAATGAGCAGCTGATGACCAGGAAAAAAGATGTGGTGGAGATGGAGGGGACTGTGGTAGAACCTCTTCCCAATGCCATGTTTCGTGTTGAGCTGAAAAATGGTCTAAAGGTGCTGGCTCATGTTTCAGGTAAAATCCGTATGAATTTTATCCGGATTCTCCCCGGAGATCGGGTCCTGGTAGAATTATCACCCTATGATCTGACCCGGGGGCGGATTACTTATCGCTACAAGTAAGGGAGGTTGCAGCAATGAAAGTAAGGCCCTCGGTTAAGCCGATGTGTGAAAAGTGCAAAGTGATCCGGCGCAAGGGCAAAGTAGTGGTGATCTGCCAGAATCCCAAGCACAAGCAGAGGCAGGGCTAGAAAAGGTATAGAGACAATTGGTGAAGGGAAATATAGCTTTGTTTAGCTTTTTTTACCTTGAAGGAGGTGCCGTCAATTGGCGAGAATAGCGGGTGTCGACCTGCCGCGTGATAAACGGATAGCAGTTGCCCTGGGATATATCTACGGGATCGGCCGCGGCCGGGCTTCCCAGATAATTTCACGCACCGGTGTTAACCCCGATACCAGGGTGCGCGACCTGACAGAGGATGAAGTCAACCGCCTGCGGGAATTTATTGATAGAAATTACAAGGTCGAGGGCGACCTGCGCCGGGAAGTGGCGATGAATATCAAGCGTCTCGTTGAAATCGGCTGCTACCGGGGTATCCGCCACCGGCGCGGATTGCCGGTGAGGGGCCAGGCAACGAAAAACAACGCCCGTACGCGTAAAGGCCCGCGTAAAACTGTGGGCGTGCGGCGTAAAAAATAGCCGCTTATGGGAAATCTGATGGAGGGAGGAGTAAACCGAGTTGGCTAAAAAAAGAGTGACACGTACCAGGCGCCGCGAGCGCAAAAATATCGAGTACGGGGTTGCGCATATCAAATCGACTTTTAACAATACGATCATTACGATTACAGATACAGATGGAAACAGTATCGCCTGGTCCAGTTCCGGAAACGTGGGTTTCAAAGGCTCGCGCAAATCGACGCCTTTTGCGGCTCAGCTGGCTGCTGAAACCGCCGCGAAAGCAGCAATGGAGCATGGCATGAGACAGGTCGAGGTTTTTGTAAAAGGGCCGGGCGCCGGGAGAGAGGCGGCGATCCGCTCCCTGCAGGCTGCCGGCCTGGAAGTGAACACGATTAAAGATGTGACCCCTATTCCGCATAACGGCTGCCGGCCGCCGAAGAGGCGGCGGGTTTAATTAATAAAATCGAGAAGCTGGCTGAAGAGTTTGCCAGATAAGGAGGTGCAGTTTAGTTAAATGGCACGTTACAGAGATGCGGTATGCCGCTTATGCCGCCGTGAAAGAAATAAACTATATCTGAAAGGTGATCGCTGCTACACAGATAAATGCAGCGTGAGCCGTAAGGGTTATCCGCCGGGAGAGCATGGTCAGGCCCGCCAGAAATTTTCCGAATACGGACAGCAGTTGCGTGAGAAGCAGAAGGCAAAAAGGATCTACGGGATCCTGGAGCGCCAGTTTCGCCGCTATTTCAAGGAGGCCGATCGCCGTAGGGGTGTAACAGGGGAGATCTTGCTGCAGCTTTTGGAAAGCCGCCTTGACAACGTGGTTTACCGGATGGGGCTTGGCCGCTCCCGGGCCGAGGCGCGCCACCTGGTCAATCACGGTCATTTTCAGGTCAACGGGCGGAAGGTTGATATCCCTTCTTACCTGACCAGGCCCGGAGATGTGATCGCCGTGCGTGAAAAAAGCCGGAACTCGCCCCTCTTTAAAATGATTCGGGAGTCCGGGGTGGGGCAAGGCGCTGTTGATTGGCTGGAAGCTGATTTGGAACATTTGCAGGGTAAAGTTATCCGGGTGCCACAGCGGGAGGAGATCGATGTTCCGTTAGAGGAACACCTGATCGTTGAGCTTTATTCCCGTTAAGCAGTCTCGATGCCCTCAATACCATCAAGAAGGAGGGTTAATGAAGTATGTCCATTGAGATCGAGAAGCCCAGAATTGAATATGTCGAGAAAGACGACAGATTTACTTATGGTAAGTTTGTCGTTGAGCCCCTGGAAAGAGGTTACGGGATCACGCTGGGCAATGCTTTGCGCCGGGTACTCCTATCGTCCATGCCTGGTGCGGCAATAACGAACGTGAAATTTGACGGTGCCCTGCATGAATTTTCAACTTTGCCCGGAGTTCTGGAAGATACTATCGAGATAATCCTCAATTTAAAGTCCCTATCCATGAGGATTCACGACTCCGAACCCCAGGAACTGGTCATCGATACGGATAAATCCGGTGTGGTCAGGGCCAAAGATATCCTTGCGCCGGCAGGGGTGGAGATCCTGAATCCCCAGCTGGCTATCTGCACCCTTGAAGAGAAGGCGCACCTGAGGATGGAGATGACAGCAGCCAAAGGTCGCGGCTACGTGCCTGCGGAGAGGAACAAGGTGGCGAATCAGCCCATCGGGATGATTCCTGTTGATTCCATCTTTTCGCCTATACGCAAGGTTAACTACCAGGTTGAGGATACCCGGGTGGGGCAGATAACCGATTTTGACAAGCTGACGCTGGAGGTGTGGACCGACGGCAGTATCAAGCCCGATGAAGCTGTCAGCCAGGCGGCGCGGGTGTTGAACAAGCGGATTTCCATATTTCTCAATCTCACCGAGGAGATCGATGAAGCTGATCCCCTTGAGGAGAGAGAGGAGGAGGACCGCGAACAGCGGCTGGAGATGATGATTGAAGATCTCGATTTATCGGTGCGCTCATATAACTGTCTGAAGCGGGCGGGGATCAACACGGTAGGCGAACTGGTGCGTAAAACGGAAGAAGAGATGATGAAAGTTCGCAACCTGGGCAAAAAGTCATTTGAAGAAGTGGAACGAAAACTAGCCGAACTGGGCTTCAGCCTGAGTAAAAGCGGGGAGTAAGCGCAGTAAGGAGGAAACGAGATGGCCTATCAAAAGCTTAACCGAAAGAGTGGTCCCAGAAAGGCGCTGCTCCGTGCCCAGGTGACATCCTTGCTGCGGGCGGGGCGGATAGAAACAACTGCCGCCAAGGCAAAAGCGATTCAACCGCTTACCGAGAAAATGGTCACCCTGGCCAAAAAGGGCAGCTTGCATGCACGACGCCAGGCCCTGGCTTTTTTGTACGACGAAACTGTGGTGACAGAGTTGTTTGAAAAAATCGGGCCAAAGTGCGAGGTCAGGGAAGGTGGATATACCCGCATTATTCCCAAGGGACCGCGCCGCGGGGACAGCGCCCCCATGGTGATTATCGAACTGGTAGTATAGCAGATTGAGCGGTTGTGCATCCTTCAATGCGGGGCATGTGAATTGAGAGGAGAGGAGTGAGCTGCGTCGCCGGATGCGGTCTCACTTAAAACCCTCTCAATTTTGCTTTTTGCCCGGAGCCTGCTCCGCGCGCTGACCTTGACAATGCTGTGAAGGAAGGGCGCTGCCGCAACGAAAGGAGCAAAGCTGTCCGCCGGGGCGAACCGCGTTTGCCCGCCACAAACAGGTGCAGCGGCCGGGTGCGCCCGGCCTGCAGTTTTGCTTATATGTTCGCTTAAGGCTGGAGTGTAGACAGATGCCCGAGGTTTTGCTGGAAACAAGGATGCTTTCGTATAGATACCCGGGGCCGGATGAGAACTCGCCCCCGGCTCTGAGGGATATCAATATGCAGGTGTACGAGGGCGAGTACCTGGCCCTGATCGGGCCGAACGGATCAGGCAAAACGACCTTGCTCAAACAGTTCAATGCCCTGCTGCGCCCCACCTCCGGCGAAGTGCGGGTTGGGGGAGTATCCACCTCCAGCGACGCGGCGATCCCCCGCATTCGCGCCCTTTGCGGTATGGTCTTCCAGAATCCTGACAATCAGATTGTCGGGGCTACGGTGGAAGAAGATACCGCCTTCGGTCTTGAAAATATGGCTGTCCCGCCGCCCGAAATTCGCCGCCGCGTTGAGGCGGTGCTGGAGATGCTAAAAATTTCATATCTTGCTCAATTTCCGCCGCACCTGCTCTCAGGCGGTGAGAAACAGAAGGTGGCCCTTGCCGGACTGCTTGCTGCCGGTCCCCGCTGCCTGCTGCTGGATGAGCCTTCCGCCATGCTCGATCCTGAAGGCCGGTCCGCGGCGAATGAGGCAGTGCGCATGCTGAATAAGGAGCAGGGAATTACCGTGGTCCATGTGACGCACTTTCCAGAGGAGGCGGCGCTTGCCGGCAGGGTGATTGTCCTTGATCAGGGCTGCCTGGTAAAAGAGGGGCCGCCGCAGGAGGTTCTTACCGACTTGCCGCTGCTGCGTACCCTGGGACTGGGAACCACCGCAGCAGGGGAGCTCGCCTATCTGTTGCGTGAAGACGGATTTCCACTCTCCAGGGACTTGCTGCATAACGGAGAGCTGGTGGAGCAGCTATGCTTATTTGCACAGAAGAATTAACGTACACCTATCTGCCGGGCAGCCCTTTCGCAGTCAAGGCGCTGCGCGGTGTGGATCTGCACATCGCCGGGGGCAGCTTTACTGTGCTCCTCGGTGCATCCGGTTCGGGTAAATCTACGCTTCTGCAGCACTTCAACGGTTTGCTCCGCCCGACGGGAGGAAAGGTTATAATCAACGGGGAGCCTCTGAAGTACGAACGCAGGGAGTTGCTCGAGCTGCGCCGCACCCTGGGGTTGGTTTTCCAGGATCCTGAAAAACAGTTTTTCGCCGAAACGCTGTTTGATGAAGTTGCCTTTGCCCCGCGCAACTTTGGCCTTTCCGCCGGGACAGTTGAGGAACGGGTGGATCTGGCGCTGCAGCAGGTAGGGCTGAATGAACCTGGACTGAGGGGGAGATCGCCCTTTCACTTAAGCGCGGGACAGCAGCGTCTTGCGGCTGTTGCCGCAGTCCTGGCGATGCAGCCCCGGGCGATAATACTTGATGAACCCACCGCCGGTCTGGATCAGGCTGGGCGGGAGAAGCTGTGTTCCCTGTTGAAGGGACTTAACCGGAGCCAGGGCCTTACTGTAGTGGTGGTGACCCATTGCGTGGAGCAGATAGTACCGCTGGCTGACAGCTTTGCGGTTTTGGAGCGGGGGCGGATTGTTATGCAAGGCTCCCCCGGAGAGTTGTTCTCGCGCGTTGAAGAGCTGCACCGCCGCGGTTTGGTGCTGCCTCCGGTGACGCGGCTGATGCATGAACTGGCGGCGGCAGGTCTGCCTTTTTCAACGGCGCTGTTTTCAATTGAAGAGGCTCGCGAGGAGATCAACTGCTGGCGAAGGGAGATGGCCGGGAAATGAACCGCAGCATCACTCTGGGACGCTATCTTCCCGGCAACTCCTTTCTACACAGGCTCAATCCGCGGTTCAAGCTGTTGATCTTGCTGCTTTTCCTGATCGTTCTTTTCATCTTGAAAACATTTTCCGGGCTGGGGCTGCTGCTCTTCCTTCTTCTGCTGGCGGTCATCGTATCTCGGATTCCCCTGCTTTACATAGCGGGCGGGCTCAGGCCGGTGATCTACATAATCTTATTTACGGTAATTATATATTTCTTTTTTACCAAGGGAGGAGTTGTTATTCTGCGTTTGGGCCCGGTGACCATAGAGCAGGCCGGCGTTTCTGCCGGGCTTTTTATGATCATGCGGCTGGTGGGGCTGGTTATAATGACTGCCCTTCTTACGCTGACAACGACGCCCCTCTCCCTGTCCCATGGAATTGAATATTTCATCGGCCCGCTGGGCAGGGTGGGTATTCCCGCGTCGGAAATAGCGATGATCATGAACATTGCCATGCGCTTCATTCCCACGCTGAGTGAGGAAAGTCAGCGGTTGCTGCGGGCGCAGATGGCCCGGGGTGTAGATTTTGAAGGGGGGTTTTTCAGCAGGGCTCGAAAATTTGCGCCGCTTATGGTTCCCCTGTTCATCAGCGCTTTTCGCCGGGCCGACGAACTGGCCCTGGCGATGGAGGCGCGCGGCTATCGCATCGGCGCCGCTCGGACCCGCATGAGAGAGGAGCCGGTGGCGGCCTCCGACTGGGCCGTTCTTATATTTGCTCTGACGATGCTGGCAGCAGTTATTGTTTTCCCCATATAGAGAAATGGGTAGAGGTCTCAGCAGCCTGGTGGCAATTATGGAAAATGCAGGTGATGATCGTGTCCCGGATTCGTCTTGATATAAGCTACGACGGCAGCGGTTACAGCGGTTTTCAGAGCCAGATAAATGCGCCTACAGTTCAGGATGAGCTGGAGAAGGCGCTGGGGGCAATCTACAAAGAACCGCTGCGCATTAACGGGGCCGGTAGGACCGACGCCGGGGTTCATGCTCGCGGCCAGTCCGCTCATTACGACGCGCCTTTCGAGATAGCCATTGAGCGCCTGCCTGCGGCGTTCAATGCCCTGCTGCCTTCCGATATCGTTGTGTATAATGCGGCACCTGTTTCGCAGGACTTTCACGCTCGCTTGAGTGCCCTGCGGAAACTCTACAGCTACACGCTTGACCGGGCGCCCTATCCGCAGGTCATGCGTCGGCTCTATTCTTATCATTACAGCGGTTCCTTTAACAGGCCGGCAGCAGCGGAGGCGGCCCGCTTTTTGGAGGGGAGCCACGATTTCCGGGCTTTTCAAGCCTCCGGCAGCCCGGTGCAGAGTACGGAGCGCATTCTTTACCGCGTGGGGCTTGAGGAAATTTCCGGGGAGAAGCTGCTCCGGTTAACCTTTGAAGGCAGCGGCTTTCTTTACCGGATGGTCCGGCTGCTGGTGGGCAGTTTACTGCGTGTGGCCAGGGAGAAGCTGGCGCCCTCCGATATTGCTGCTGCGCTGGAGGGGATGAACCCGGAGGCGGCCGGGCCGAGCGCCCCTGCGCATGGGCTTTGCCTGGAAAAAGTGTACTACTGAGGCAGGGCTGTTTTTCAAAGCTCCTGTTTTCCTATTTTTAGCTTGACAGCGGCAGGGGCGTGTATTAAAATTGATTTTGTGCTGAATGGAGTTTAAGGGGGAGAAGCAATGCAAACCACCTATATGGCCAAACCCCATGAAATCGAGCGCCGCTGGTACATTATTGATGCCGCCGGCCGTCCGCTGGGGCGGGTAGCCTCGGAAGCGGCCAGGCTTTTGCGGGGAAAACATAAATCTATCTATACTCCACATGTTGATACCGGGGATCATGTAATCGTGCTGAATGCGGCCAGGGTTGCTTTAACAGGGAAGAAAATGGAACAAAAACTTTACTACCGCCATTCCGGTTATCCCGGCGGTTTGAAGGCGATCAGCTGCGCCGCGATGATGAATAGAAACCCGGAACGGGTTGTATACCTTGCTGTGCAGGGGATGCTTCCCCATAACCGGCTGGGGAGGGCGATGCTGAAGAAACTGCGGATATACCGCGATGATCAGCACCCCCACGAGGCGCAGAAACCCCTGCCCTGGAGAGAAGGGCCGGAAGCGAATGAGGAAGGAGGCCCTGCTATTGAGTGAACTCTATTTCATTGCCACCGGACGGCGCAAGGAATCTGTTGCGCGGGTGAGATTGGTTCCCGGCAGCGGTCAGATCACCATAAACGGAAGAGATATGGACAGCTACTTTGGTCTGGAGACTTTGAAATTGATTGTGCGCCAGCCTCTTGTGGCTACTGACTGCCTTGACCGTTTCGACGTTATTGCCAGGGTTCATGGCGGCGGTTTTTCAGGACAGGCCGGAGCCATTCGCCACGGCATCGCTCGTGCACTGGTGCATGTCGAGCCGGGTTACCGCGCCGTGCTTAAGCGAAGCGGCTATTTGACCCGGGATTCACGCATGAAAGAGCGGAAAAAGTACGGACTGAAAAAAGCACGCCGTGCGCCGCAATTTTCCAAGCGTTAACAGACAGGCGGGCGGTTTTTACCGCAGGTACACCTTACTTTGGTAATATGCAGGGCCGGCTGCGGTCAAATTCCTGGAAACAGCTGTTGTTCCTGACTCCGGCATGTTCTCCTATTCTATCCCGGTAACTGATTTGCAGAAACACCCCGCTTCCCGGAGGCGGGGTGTTCTTTTCGGATGTTGATCCTGTTGGCGATGCTGTTGCCGGCGGTTTCATTGGCGGCCTGCTCTCCCCGGGAGGAGAGTGTTTCCGGCAGGCTTGATGACCCTTCTGTTCTTCCTCCCTTTGGGCTTGCTTGTTTTCCTGGGGCGAATGTCCCGGAATACAGTGAGCGGACGGGGGGGATGGGCCGGGTAAGATCAGCGGCCCAAAGAGTGTGCCCCGATACCCTGCAGGAATCAGCTTCCTCCCGGTAGAATATGTGACCATGCGTAAACTATACCTGGGGCGCTTAGAGGAACTCGAACAGAAGCTGTTTGACGATATCGCTGCGGCGAAAAACGGCGATCCCTTCTATCCCGTTATCGTTGTGGTGGAGAGCAACCTTGCCGGAGTCTACCTGGGGCGGTCGCTGGCTCGCAGCGGGAGCTATTGCCGGGTCTATTTTATGACTTTGCCCGATTTGGCCGCCAGGCTGGCGGAAAAGATGCCCGGGTACGTCTCCCGTAAAATACTGCCCCCTCTTGGCGAGGAATGGCTGGCGGCGCTGACGGCCCGGGAAGCCGGCGAGGGCTATTTTGGTCCTGTTGCCGGGCGACCCGGTTTCCGCAAGGCGCTGCTTCAGACATTTGAGGAGCTTGAGGATGCAGGTTTACAGCGAATTCCTCTCCCGCCTGGCGGTGATCCGCGGCGTATTGGCGAACTGCAGCGCCTCTTTGACCACTTCAGAGAGCTGCGCCGTCCTTTTGCCAACAGGACCGGGGCTTTTGCCCTGGCCGCCCTTTTAAAGCCGGAACAGCCCTTTTTTTTAGCTCTACACGGGATCTACACCCTCTCCTCTCCCGAGAGAAAGCTGCTGGCCTTCCTTGCTGAATATGCCGCAATCTCAGTTTACTGGCAGGAGTCCGCCCTCTCCTCCTCCCTTGCCGGGGAGACCCTCGGCTGGTATGAGGAACAGGCTTTTACCCTGGAGCCTCTTGAGCCCCCCTCTCCTTTGCGCAGCAACCTGGCCTGCCTGCAGGGCGGCCTGTTCGGAGACAACTCCGCTGAGCATAAGCCGCCCCGGACCGGCGACGAGTCCCTTGAGTTCGTCTGCTGTCCCGACGAGATCCGGGAGGTAGAGGAGATTACCCGGGAAATTATCCGGCTGGCCCGCGCCGGGGTTCGTTTTGGTGAAATCGCGGTGCTGCCGCCCCACCCTATCTACAGCCGGCTGTTGAGGGAGGGACTGACCGCCGCCGGGATTCCCTACTATCTGGCCGGAGGGAAGCCACTGGCCGAAACCAGGACCGGCCGCTCTTTCCTGATGATGCTCGAAATGATGGGCGGGGATTACTCCCGCCGGGAGGTAATTGATCTACTGGGCCATGCCCCCTTTGATTACCGCCGCATTCTCGGCGCAGGGTTCCAGGTGAGCCCTTCCTTTTGGGATTACCTGACCATGCAGGCAGGGGTGATCAAGGGCCGCCGTCAATGGTGCGAAGCCCTGGACCGGCACCGCAGGCAGCTCCTGCGCCGGGCGGAAGATGAGGCAGACAGCGGCGGGGTGCGCGGTCAGATCGAGGCCCTTGATATGCTGCTGGACATTGTCCAGATGCTTTATGATGCGCTGGAAAGCTTTGCAAACTGCCGCTCATGGGCAGATATACATACCGAGGGCGGAAATTTCATCCTCCGTTTTTTCTACCCCGGGGAGGAGCGAAAGGCCCTGCGTCATCTTCTTAAAAAAATGCGCCGCCTTGACGAGTGCGGCGGCGGGTTTGATCTTGCAGCCGCCCTGGATCTTCTCAAATCTGCTCTTCAGGCAACGACTCTCCCCCTGGGGCGGTTTCAGCATGAGGGCGTCAACCTCCTGCCGCCGGGCTCAGCAGCCGGTTTGCGCTTCACCGCTCTTTTCATCCCAGGGCTGGCAGAGAAGCTCATCCCTGCCCCGGTGAAAATGGATCCGCTGCTGCCCGAGGCTGAACGCCAGGCCCTGGGAGAGCTGCTGCCGCTGCGGCGGCGTGGACTTAAGGCAGAGGCGCTCAGGTTCATACTGATCCTGGGCGGGGTTGTCCGGAAGGCGGTTTTGACCTGGCCGCGCTCCGCTGCCGCCGGCAGCAAGGAGCAGCTGCCTTCTTTTTTCCTTGCCCGCTGCGGCGAGGTGCTCCTCGGAGCCCGGCCCGGTTATGAGCAACTTCACCTTCTTCCCGGATACCGTTATATTCCCTCAGCGGCGCAGGAGGATGCAGTGGATGATCCCATCACCGCAGCGGAATACGACTTGAACTGCTGCCGCGATCTGCCTCTGCCCCTGGAACAGGTTCACTATTACCGCCGCCTCTCCGCGGCGCTTGATCGGCTCATCGAGGCAGACCTGGCCCGGCTCAGCAGCCGGTTGAGCCCTTATACCGGGCTGTTCACGCCTCGCGCCGCCTCGCAGGGGCTGCTTGCTGCACGGCTGGCTGCATGGGGGGGTGCTTTCTCGGCCACTGCTCTTGAAGAATATGCCCGCTGTCCCTACAGCTTTTTTTTGAAAAGGCTTCTTCACTTGACCCCTCTGGAGGAGCCTGAGGAGTTCCTGAGCATGGAGCCTCTGCAGCGCGGACGGTTGATCCACCACATCCTGGAACAGTTTTACCGGCGCGCCGCTGCAGGGAAGCTTCTCCCTGTGAGCCGCTGTCCGGAAGCGTGCCGCGTTTTGCTGAACATGGTTGCCGGCGAAGCGTTCGAGGCGCTGCCGCCGGAAGATCTGCCGGCTTATCCTCTGCTCCGGCAGCTGCAGCGGCGCAGTTTTGAAGAGATGCTGCTGGCCTTTTTAGATTGGGAAATTGAAACCGCAGCGGGGGAATACATGCCCGAGGATTTTGAATTAGCTTTTGGTTCGCCTGGTTCCGAGGATCCGGTGTCTTTGAGCCTCCCCACGGGTGAGAGGCTGTACTTCCGGGGGCGAATTGACCGGGTTGACCGTTGCGGCGGCCGCCTCCGGGTCATCGATTACAAAACGGGGCGGAAGCGGCTCAAAGATGAGAGTCTTTCCGGGGGAGAGGCACTTCAGCTGCCGGTATACCTTCTTGCCGCAGGCACCCTGTTCAAAATAGCGCAGCCCGGAGATATGGAGGCCTTTGCTTACCACCTTTCTCCCCAGGGGGTAAAGACGGTTCGATTTTCAGGGGATCCGTGGCCGCAGAAGGAGCGTCTTCTGCAGGAAACCGCGGCGGTGCTCTATAAAGGCATCACTGCCGGGCATTTTTTCCCTTATCCCAATCCGGGCTGTCGCTACTGTGATTACCGTGATATTTGCGGCCCTGGGATCGAGAGTAATATCCGCCTGAAAGCGGCGGACCCGGTCCTGCAGGCATTTACAAAAATGAAGGAGGAAATTATTTGAAGGGAAAGGCAGGCGTAAACCTTTGAGTTCAGGTAAGAGCAGCCCTGTACCGCTTG
Source organism: uncultured Syntrophomonadaceae bacterium (assembly GCA_964441025.1). Classification (GTDB taxonomy): domain Bacteria; phylum Bacillota; class Dethiobacteria; order DTU022; family DTU022; genus JAAZIN01. The sequence goes on along the minus strand of CAYTXG010000015.1, from coordinate 25,310 downwards.
TTGATGCCCGCGAGCGACGCCTTGCGGAGAGCGATCTGAGCTGCAGTTACTGGGTAGAGGCTGGGGCGGGTACCGGCAAGACTACGCTGCTCATCCGGCGGCTGCTGCATATTATAATTACCGGTGCCGCCCGGCTGGAGGAAATTGCGGCCATCACCTTTACGGAAAAGGCTGCCTCTGAACTGAAAGCCCGCCTTCGCGATGAACTGGAAAAACAGGCTGCCGGAGCGGCGCCGGAGAAACAGAGCCGGATCAGGGAGGCGCTTGAAGAGCTGGAGGCGGCGCCGATCACTACCATTCATTCTTTTGCCGGAGCGCTGCTGCGTGAACGCCCGGTGGAGGCGGCCGTGGATCCGCATTTCGAAATATATGAACCTGGTGAGATGGAGGATCTTCTGGATCGGGTTTGGGAGAGCTGGTTTTTCTCCGAGCTGGCGGAAGCCCCGGAACCGCTGACCAGGGCCCTGACGCTGGGGATCACCCCGGAGCGGCTTCAGGAGCTGAGCAGAATTCTCTACCACCAGCGGGATCTGGTGGCGGAGGGGAGCGCACCGCTGTCACCGGATCTGCTGCCTGCATTCAGGGAACTCCTGAGCCTGCGCCTGCCCGAACTGAAGGCGGCGTTGCTATCCTGCCGCCGGCAGGACGACCGGGGCTACCTCCACATTGTTGAACTTGTCGCCTCAGCGAAAATGTTTCTCAACATCAGCGATGAACTGGAGCAGGAGCGTTTCCTCATGCAAAAATTCCCTGATATCGCCGCCCGCGGCAACCGTCAAAACTGGGAGCCCCAGGAAGCATGCAGGCGGCAAAAGGAGATCTGCAGCGAACTGAAGCGGTCCCGGGAGACGGCGCTCCTATCACTGCGAGGGCGGCTGACTGCAGAGCTGGTCTGCTGGTGCGGCGGCTACCTTTCTGCGGTGGAGCGGGCCAAGGAGGAAGGGGGAGCTCTCGACTTCCAGGATCTGCTGCTCAAGGCCCGCGATCTTCTCCGCGGTTCCAGGGAAGTGCGCGGCTATTTTCAACGTCGTTTCCGCTATCTCCTGGTGGATGAGTTTCAGGACACCGACCCGCTGCAGGTGGAGATCCTCTTTTTTCTGGCGGAAAAGGAGCCTTGCGCAGCTTCCTGGAATGAAGCTGTCCTGGCGGAAGGGAAGCTTTTCCTGGTGGGTGATCCAAAGCAGTCCATCTATCGCTTTCGGCGGGCCGATATCGAGATTTACCAGGCTGCCCGGCAAATTGCGCTTCAGTTTGGCGAAGCCCTTGCCATCACGCAAAATTTTCGCACCCTTCCCGAATTGATCAAATGGGTTAACAGTGCCTTTAGCATTCTAATCGAGGAGCAGGAGAGCTACCAGCCCTGTTATCAGCCCCTCAGCGCTTTCCGGCAGCCCCATCTTAAGCCTTCAGTAGTTCTGCTCAACCCTGCCCTGCCCCTTGACGAGGCAAGGGCCGATGAAATACGGGCTGCCGAATCTGAAGCAGTGGCGGAGCTCATCAGCGGCGCTGCGGGCCAATGGACGGTGCCCGTTGCGGAGGGGGGTAGCCGCCCCCTGACATACGGGGACATCGCCCTTCTTTTTCCCACCACCACAGGGATATACCATTTTGAAGAGGCTTTGCGCCGTTGGAAGATCCCTTACCGGTTGGAGGGAGGGCGCCATTTCTATCTGCGCGAGGAGATCGCCTTTTTAAAGTGCTTGCTTACCGCTATCAGCAATCCCTATGACCGGGTAGCCCTGGCGGCGGTGCTGCGCTACTGGGCCGGCATCCCTGATGAAATGCTCTTTCAATATATTGAAAGCGGGGGTAAATTAAGTTGCTTTGCTGACGCCGGGCCAGGTTTCCCCAGGATTCAGCAGGCTTTTGACCTGCTCCGTCGGGCTCATGATGAGCAGCAGGGGCTCTCCATTACCCTGCTTGTGGAAGGGTTGTTGGAGAAAACATGGTTCTGGCAGAGGATCGCCCTGGGGCCGCAGGGCCGCCAGGCAGCAGGGAACCTGCGCAAAGCGTTGCAGATGATCCGTGTCCTCGAAATGGAACGCCCTCTGACTTTGGGCGGTTATGCAAAAAGGTTGAACCGCATTGCCGCAGAGGGGCGCGAGGAGGCGGAGTCGCTGATTCATGATCCCGCCAGCGACTCAGTCCAGCTTCTGACCATCCACAAGTCCAAGGGATTGGAATTTCCCCTGGTTTTCATGGTAAACATGGGCGGTCAGAGCAGGGGGGCAACCAGGTTTATGGCTGACCGGGGCAGGGGTTATTATTATATCAAGCTGGGGGATCTGACCGGAGCAGGTGTTGAAGAGGCGGAGAAACGGGAGGCACTGCGCCTTGAGGCTGAACAGATCCGGCTGTTCTATGTGGCGGCCACCCGGGCCAGGGATTACCTGGTTTTACCGCGTTTCTATAAAAAGGGCTCACGCGGATTCTGGTCGCATCTTGAGCGGGTGGAGGAGGAGTCGGCCGACCTCTGGTCCGGTACTCTTTCGCTTCAGGCGAGCATGGCTGATCATGCGCCGCCGCCTGCTGCCGTCTCCGCGACTGATCCGCCCGATGAGAATGGCAGCGATCTGCTGGATGGACTCATTGCGCAGCGCCGGCGCTGGAGTAAAGAAATGAAATCTGCTGTAGCTTCCGCCGCTGTACCCGGACCTTTTATCAGCGCCGGTTCCCTGGCCGGGGAATCCGCCCGTGATTTTACTCTTGCCGGCCCTGCTTCTTCTTTGCCGGGCGATGGGACCGCCTTTGGCTCTGCTTTTCACCAGGTCATGGAGCGCGTAGATCTGCACTGTCTATCATCCGAAGGGCTCGCTCTGGAGACCGCCCGGGCCTCCATTCAATGGGGAATTGACCGGAAGGATGAGCTGATCCGCCTTGTGCAGACAACTCTGGAACACCCGCTGCTAATCCGGGCCCGCCGCTCAAAATTATTATGCAGGGAGATGCCCTTTGCCTATAGATTTGAAGGGCTCCTGGTTGAGGGCATTATTGACCTGCTTTTTCAAGAAAAAGAGGGGCTGGTTATTGTTGACTACAAGACCGATGCCGGAAAGAAGGCCGGGCTGGAGCGGCGCTGGGACGAGTATTATAAGCGGCAGGGCTTTGTCTATGCCGCCGCCGTGGGCGAGATATCAGGTCTTCCTGTCAGCGAGGTTTCCTTTTTGTTTGTCCGGAAGAGCCTGGTGAAAAGTTTTTTCAATCCCGACCCCGGCTCACTGCGCGAAACACTGCGAATAAACATAAACAAAAAAGGTTGAGAATATATATGGAAGAAATAAGACCGGGTGTCTGGATCGTTTACGGTGAGAACAGGGGCCGCTTTCCCTATGCGCATTCGCTCTACCTGGTGGGGGAGCGCCGCCTGCTCATCGATACCGGGGCTGGCAGCGGCTTACTGCAGCTTGCCGGACAGGTGGATCATGTCTATTTAAGCCACTGCCACCGTGATCATATTGGGGCAAACAACCTTTTTGACGGGGCCTCTTTCTCCATTCATCCCCTGGATGCTCCGGGCGTAGCCTCGGCTGAGGGTTTTTACCGGCTGAGCGGGTTGGAGTGGATCGGTGAATCATACTGGAAAATCTTTAATCAGGAGAGGTTTACCGCCGCCCCTATTACCGGAGAACATAATGAGGGGGACAGGATGGATCTGGGCGGCCTTACATTACGTGTTGTTCATACGCCCGGCCATACTCCCGGGCACTGTGCCTTTTTGGTGGAGGAGTACGGCCTTCTGTTTTCTGCCGATCTCGATCTCTCAACCTTTGGGCCCTGGTACGGCAACAGCGCTTCAAACCTGGAGCAGTTTCAGCAATCGGTGCAGAAGGTCCGCTCCCTGGCCCCCTCGCTGTTGGTTACCAGCCACAGCTCCCCAGTGGGTACGGATATTGATAAAAAACTTAAAAACTATGGGGCGGTCATTGAAAAACGGCACGAACTTATATGCCGGCTTCTGCGGCGGAAGGCAATGACGCTGGAACAGCTCATAGATTTAAAGCCGATTTACGGACGCCATCCGGAGCCGGAAGCCCTGTACCGCTTTTTTGAAGGAAGGATGTTGTTACAGCATTTGGAAGTGCTCCGGGGCAGGAAACTGGTCGACTATGCCGAAGAAGAAGCGCTATACAGGGCAAGGCAATAAGACCCCCCGGGCAAGGATGCATCCCCTTGAAGTGGTAATTCTTAGTTGTTGTCAAAAGGATACATCTGAATTATAATGATCTTGAAGCAAAGAAAACCTCTGATCCGGCAAGGTCTGAATAATATGAAGGTTAAGGAATATCTAAAAAGCAAGTTAAGCCAGGGCGCGGTCCATATCACGCTTATTGATCCCTCCCGGCAGCTTCCTGAAGCGGCTGGCCGACTGGCTCGGACCGCGCAAGAGGTGGGCAGCGATCTGGTGCTTATCGGCAGCTCTTCGCCTACCGGTCAGCGCGTTCTTATGGAGACTGCGGCGGCGGTCAAGGAGAAGGCCACTATTCCGGTAATTTTTTTACCGGCAGGGACTGAGTCCATCAGCCTTAACCTTGATGCCCTGCTCTTTCTAAGCATGTTGAACTCGCGCAAAGCCGGCTTTATCAGTTCAACCCATGCCTGTATTGCCCCGGTATTAAAAAGACTGGGTGTAGAAACCATACCCGTCGGTTACATTATCGTGGAACCTGGCATGAAGATCGGCGAGCTTGCTGAAGCAGATCTGGTTGCCCGCGACAACTTCTGGCAGGCCATCGGCTATGCTCTGACCGCTGAATTCATGGGTATGGATTATGTTTACCTTGAGGCAGGCAACGGGGCGGCTCAGCCTGTTCCGGCAGGAATGATCCGTGCAGTAAAACGCGAGCTTTCAATTCCCCTCATCGTTGGGGGGGGGATTCGCACAGCCATCGACGCCCGCCGGATCCGCCAGGCCGGCGCGGATATTGTGGTCACCGGATCGGTTATTGAAAACGCCGGCTACCGCGAAAGACTTCGTTCCATCCTTAGCGCTCTCAAGGAGTAGAGCAGTTCAAGCTTCTCCCGCAGCGCTTATCTACCCCTGTGTCAACCCCCGGGGCAGATTTGATCGCTTAGGCAGCCGTCAGAAAGATCCGCTGTTATGTTGGCCGTACTGGGAAAAACCGTTTAAAATACGCTAAATTAATCTTTAAATAATTTATATTTATCTAAAGATAAATGAATAATAAACAGTTTCTAAAAGCCTCCTTTATATAATTTAGAAAAAAGGAGGTCTTCTTATGGCTAAAGGTAGAGAAGAATTAACTCATGCATCTTTTGGTACGGCGCTGGTCATCGTTCTTTTCCTTTTTGGGCTGTTAGGCATCCAGGTTATTCAGACAGGTGAACCTGATATTCACCTGACCCTGCTCTTTTCATGCGCTTTTGCTGCTGTAGTCCTGATGGCCCAGGGCATGAAGTGGGAGCGAATTCAGGAAGGTATTGTGCACGGGTGCAAAATAGCCACCATTCCCATGTTGATCCTGATGTTCATTGGGGTTCTGATCCCTTCATGGATTGCATCGGGGACGATTCCCGCTCTCATGTATTATGGTTTGAAGTTGATCTCACCTTCCATGTTTCTGTTCACGGCAGCTTTTATCTGTTCTGTTGCATCCATGGCTACAGGAAGCAGCTATACCACCGGTGCAACCTTTGGCGTAGCCTTCATGGGTGTGAGCATGGGCCTGGGGATTCCTCCGGCAATGGCTGCGGGGGCTATCGTTTCCGGCGCCATCATCGGGGATAAGCTGTCTCCCCTTTCCGATTCCACGAACCTGGCAGCAGGTGTAACCGAGGCTCCGCTGTTCGACCATATCAAGAGCATGCTCTATACAACTATCCCTGCGTTTATCATCTCCTGTGTGCTTTACCTGATTATCGGCATGAGATATTCGGCAGACTCTATCGATACATCCAAAGTCGAAGTGATACTGACGGGTTTGTCCAACAGCTTTAACATTACTCCGGCCTTTGCACTCATTTCGATGATCCCGCTGCTTGTGGTAGTGATACTGGCATACAGGCAAGTAAGCGCACTGGCAGTCATGGTTCTTGCGTCCCTGGTAGGTATGGCGATTGCCATGATTGTTAACGGGTACGGCCTCTATGAGATGATGGGCTTTATGAACTACGGGTTCTCTATTGATACAGGCATCGCTGATGTAAACAGGCTTCTTAACAGGGGCGGCTTGCAGTCCATGATGTGGACTGTTTCTCTGGGCTACCTGGGGCTGAGTTTCGGCGGCATCCTTGAGAAAACAGGGTGTATGGATGCGCTGCTGACCAAAATGGCTGCGATGACAAGAAATGTTAGGAACCTGATCGTTACACATGTGTTTTCCGCAATCCTGGTCAACATGATCTCTGCCAGCCAGTATGTGGCTATTATAATCCCCGGCAGGATGTATCTCCCGGCATATGACAGGCTGGGTGTCAAGAGGATGGTTGCATCCAGAACCTGTGAAGACGCAGGCACGGTAACTTCACCGTTGGTTCCCTGGGGGCTCTGCGGTGTATTCTTCACCGGCACATTGGGGGTGGCCACTTTGAGTTACCTGCCGTATACTTTCCTTGCACTCATCGTTCCAGTGGTTGCCATACTGTATGCTGTCACCGGGAAATTTATTTGGTACAATACCCCCGAAATGCAGGCGGAAATTGAAGCGGGGTACCGGGCGGAAAAGGAAAAGACCATCGAAATGTAGCCTGATGAAATGGAGAACAGCGTGATGATAAATCGAAATGAAGTAGTAGAATTGATGAAAAAACTCATCTCCATAAAAAGCCCTTACTTTGAGGAAGAGCGGATCATGGAATATGTTCAAGCCTGGCATCAGGGGAACGGGATGGATGCGCGCATACATGAGTATCATGAAGATAAGGTCACAGGCTTTAAAGGTAAAAACGTGATCCTGGAACTGGAGGGCAGTGAGCCCGGCCCCGGTATCTGCATCAATGGTCATCTGGATACAGTCCAGCTATGCAGCGGATGGGGGGTGGATCCCTACGCCGGTCACGTGGATGGCGACAAAATTTACGGCCTGGGTGCCCTGGATATGAAATCAGGCTGTGCGGCAACCATGCTCGCCCTAAAAGCCTTTACGGAAAATCATCCTCTGTTCAGAGGAAGGATTATTGCCACCTATGTCTCTGTTGAGGAAGGTCCTTACGGCATGGGCACTAATGCGCTCATTGAAGAAGGCTACATGAAAGACGTGGACTTCTCAATCGTTACGGAGCCTTCAGCCGGCTTTGTCGGGTCCCCCTTTCCCACTATCTGCCTGGGGGCAAGGGGGGGATATGGCCTGGAAATAGAATTTTTCGGTAAATCAGCCCATGCGGCCCTGCCTCAAAGCGGTATCAGCGCCGCTCTGGATGCGGCAAAAGTGATATGCGAACTGGAAAACGTGGAATACATTGTAGATGAGTATTTAGGAACAGGAGCCGCCTGTGTAGTTGCTGTGGAAAGTGACGGTGGGGCCTGCAGTGTGCCGGATTATGCAAGAATACAGCTATTCTGGCATATTGTGGTGGGAGAGAACGAAAAAACGATCATCGAAGAGATCGAAAAAGCGGTTGTGCGGGCGGAGATCCGGTCAAGCCACAAGGTCAATTTCCGCGAAGCGCCCAGTGAAGGATCCAGGGGTTTTATGCCTTATACTGTAGATGAGGGGGATCCTTTTGTTACATCTTTCATCGATTCTGTGATAAATGTTTGTGGCAAAGAGCCTGCCAGGGCATATTTCCAGAGCATTGGCGACTTTAACTACCTGGGCACCCGGTTGGGTGCGCCGGTAGTTCTTTTTGGAGCGGAGGGCGAAAACTTTCACAGCCACGATGAGCACGCTACCATTTCTTCCATAGTAAAGACCGCGGAAGCCATTTACGAGTTTTTAAGGAAGGAGCTTGCTTGAGGCATCAGCTAAAAGGCCGGGCCGGCGGACGGTCCGGCCTTTGTAATACCTCCTGGCGAAACGGGAGGATATTTGCCCTGTGCCGGAAAGGGATGTAAAATAAAATAAATCACCCTTCTGGGAATATACAGATAACCGGGGTTGTGATGAAAATAGATATACTGATTTTCAACGGCAAAGGTCTCTCCATGGCAGATGATACTGTGTTTGACTGGATTGCTGTCCGAGGTGAGAATGTCAGCGATATGGGCCGGGGGGAGGGGTACAAAAAATATGCTACCCGGGCCGCTACAGTTCTTGATGCAAAAGGGGGCAGCATTCTCCCGGGATTTATTGACAGTCATTTTCACCTGGTACAGGCAGCGCTGAATTCCAGGAGCCTCGATCTCAGCAAGGCCGGATCTTTCAGTGATATCGGCGCCCTGGTATCCAAAGCAGCCAAAATGTCACCGGGGAAGAATATTCGTGGCATCGGACTGGATGCGCAAAACCTGAAAGAAGGGAGATTCCCGGACCGGACGGTTATTGATAAATATTGCAGGGATGCCCCGGTTTTTATCAACAGTGTGGAGTACCAGACAAGCGTTTTAAATACTTATGCTTTGCTTTATTACAAAATACCCTTTACCCTGGAGGGCATAGATTTTGATAAAAATCAAGTTCCCACCGGGATCATCACCCATTACGCCAATGTTCTCCTGCGGGAAAATGTGCTGCGCTCAATTCCCAATTCCACCAGAATGGAGACAGTCAATGAGTTCCTTGGTTCTGTAGTAAAAAAAGGGATCACCACGGTGAACGCCATGGAGGGGGGGCGCCTTTACTGCGACAAAGATGCAGAATTTATCTATGAGTCCAAAGATAAGCTGGCCATTGACGTGGTGCTGTTCTATTCTACTATTGACATTGCCAGGGTGGTGAAAATGCAGCTGGGTCGGATTGGCGGCTGCCTCTATGTGGACGGAACCTTCGGCGCCAGAACTGCCGCGCTCTCCTTTGAATACAACGATTGTCCGGGAAACATAGGGGGTCTGAATTTTACGCAGAAAGAAATGAATCAATTTGTTTTGCAGTGTTATACGAACAGGTTGCAGCTGGCTCTTTACACCATTGGGGACCGGGCCATCGAGCAGGCGCTGACTGCCCACGAGTATGCCCTGGATAAGACGGGAAACACGGGATTGCGTCACCGGTTGGAGCATGTGGAGCTTCCCACCCTGGATCATATCCGCCGGGCGAAAAGTCTGGGATTGGTCTTCTCCATGTCCCCCACCTATGAATATGTATGGGGGGGGCCCCACAAGCTGTATCATGATCGGCTGGGAGAAAACTACAGGAGGACAAATCCCCTTGATCAGATCATTCGGGAAGGTGTTGTTATCTGCGGCGGCTCAGATTGCGATGTAACCCCCGCCGATCCCCTTCTGGGGATTTACTCCGCAGTAAACCATCCGGTAGAGGCCCACAGGGTGTCGCTGTATGAAGCCATTAAGATGTTCACCTCTAACGGCGCCTACAGTATATTTGAGGAAGATAAAAAGGGTGCCCTGGAGGTGGGGAAAGCGGCTGATATTGTTATTCTGGGCAATGATATTCTCTCTGTTCCAGATGAAAATATCAAAGATATCAGGGTAATGACGACGGTTAAAAGCGGAAGGATCCTGCACAATCAGCTGACGTAAGAAACGGTGCGAATCTATGTTATCGATCAATTTACTGGGACAGGTAAACATCAGCTGCAATGGAGTTCGAATTGCAGAGAAACTCAGTACAAAGCTGACAGCTCTGATCTGCCTCCTTGTCCTGAACGCAGATCGAGAGATGAGCAGGGAGAGAATCTCCGCCTATCTTTGGCCCGACAGTGATGAAGAGGCGGCCAGATACAACCTGCGTTACAATTTATGGACAGCCAAAAAACTGATCCCTCCCGATAGGAATGGAGAAAACTTTATTCTGGTTACAAAGGAAAGTTGCCGGATAAATAAACGATACCGGTTCCAATGTGATAAGCTGTGTATTGATAAATTTAATATCAAGGCAGAAAGGTCCCTGGATGAGCTTATCCGGTTGAAAGAGCTGTTTAAGGGTGACTTTCTTGAGGGGTTCTACCTAAAAAACTGCGATGAGTTCAATGAAGTCGTTCTCTTTGAACAGGTTGTTTGCCAGAATAAACAGATAGAGATCATGAAAAAGCTCACTGAGCTTTATGAAAGGGAGAACCGGTATGAGGAAGCGCTGCAGGTCCTCCACGAGATGATGGCGATAGAGCCCTATAACGAAAACGTTGCACAAAGGATCCTGAATATTTATAAAATATCGGGCAACCGTGCGGCTGCAATAAATTACTATAAAAAATTTGAAAGCCAGCTGCGCCTGGAACTGAATATAGCTCCCAATATTGATCTGAAGCTCCTTTACCGGAATCTTACAGATGAGCCCAGCGGTGGAGAGCTGTACACTACCCTTAAGAGGGTGGATCAGAAAAAACTGGCTATTGAAACCCGCTGCATGAAGAGTGTGCACTATTTCTGGGCGGCGGATGTGGTGGGGGCGCTGCTGCGAAAAGCCAATGGAAAGTATCTCCTTGAACTCGATGTAAACTACATACTGGATCTGAGCTATATACAGAATGAGCTGATACTCTCTTATGAGAAATTGATCTCAAAAGAACACCGGGAAGTGGGAACAGTCCCCTCTGTGCGCATCGTGAACGCTTTCCTGAAATTCTTAAGCCACGTTTCCGCAATCTACCAGGTAAATATCCATATTGTCAATTTCAGCGAAATGGATCCCTCCTCCATGGTGCTCTTAAAGCATATTGAAGCTGGAGCAACGGGCCCAATCGCGATCACAAAGGAATAGGCCTGTCGCCGGTCCGGGGCGCAAGCACTTTCCCACCTCCTTTCCTGTACAACTGCAAGAGCCCCTGCAGAGCATCCTGGGTGACCCTTCTTTCCCGGCAGCCAGGATGGGGGCAGCTGCATGTTGTGGGGAAATAGTGCATAGTCTGTATTGATTGACAGCGGAAAAAGGTATAAGTATAATTCTGTTGGTTGGTGGTTAGGCCACTAAATTAAGGAGGGACGGCCGTGTTCAAAAACTGTTACAAAGATTCTTATGATGTCATTGTGGTGGGCGCCGGCAACGGGGGGTTGGTAGCCGCGGCAACCCTTGCGGCAAAAGGGCACAAAATCCTTTTGCTGGAACAACATAACTTGCCGGGCGGATTTGCCACCAGTTTCGTCAGGGGCAGGTTTGAGTTCGAACCGTCGCTGCATGAGATTGCAGATTTCGGTTCGCCCCAGGATAAGGGAAATGTACGCTTACTTCTGGAAGAAAAAATCGGCATTGACAGCGAATGGATGAAAGTGCCCGAAGCATACAGGCTGGTCATTCCCCGTGAAAAGGGCGGCCGCCTGGATGCAACCATGCCTTTTGGCGAGGCGGAGTACATCTCCAAAATGGAGGAATACGTCCCCGGATCCAGAGAATCTGTCTCCAAGTTTATGCGGTTATGCGAGGAAGTGGTAAACGCTTTTTCCTACCTGGGCAGATCGAGGGGTAATCCCGATAAGAAGGTTCTCACAGGCACGTACGCCAATTTTCTCAAAACCGCTCCATATACACTCCAGGATGTGCTGGATGCTGTTAAAATGCCCTACCGGGCACAAAAGATTATCACTGCATACTGGTGTTACCTGGGGTTGGGGACAAAGAACGTCAGCTTCAGCATCTTTGCCGCCATGTTCAACCGCTATATCACCAAGGAAGCATACATTCCCCGCTACCGCTCCCACGAATACACCACGGCGCTGGATATGAAGATCCGGGAGCTGGGCGGAGAGATCATGTACAACACGAGGGTGGAGAAAATCATGGTGGAAAATGGGAGCGTGGTTGGCGTGGAAACTTCCCACGGCGATATGATCAAGACCGCTTATGTCATAGCCAACACCTCTCCACATACAGTTTACAGCCGCCTGATCCACCCCCGGACAGCAGTGCCGGAGCTGGCCTGGAAAAACTGTAACGCCAGGAAAGTCGGGTTCTCAGCACTTGTTGTGTACCTGGGGCTGGATAAGAGCCCCGAAGAGCTGGGCCTGGATGAGTACAGTTATTTTGTATACAGCGCTCCTGACAGCAATGAAATATATGAAGACTTTCATAGATTGGGAAGACCTGCCGCCCAGGCCACGGTCTGCCTGAACAATGCCGTTCCCGACTGCTCCCCCGAAGGGACAAGCATCCTCTACCTGACTACACTTTTTAGCGGTGATTCATGGAGCAGCGTCTCCCCGCAGGACTATTTCAAGGTTAAAAATAAGATTGCCGGGGAGATGATCGATGAATTTGAACAAGCTTTGAGCGTCAGTATACGGGACAGCATCGAAGAAATTGAAGTGGCCACTCCTGCCACCTTTGCCAACTATACCGGGGCTTTTAACGGCGGCGTGTACGGTTATGAACCTGTTCCCTGGGACTCCGTTCTCCCGCGGATGATGACCATGAACGATGAAAAATATATCAAGGGACTGGATTTTGCCGGCGGTTTTGCCTTCAGATGCCATGGTTATTCCAGTTCGCTTCAGTCGGGTGAAACAGCGGCCCTGCTGACCCACAAAGATCTGATGGAGGTGAAATAAGATGTCGGAGGGCAAGCTCAATATTAAGATAAAGCCGCTGGGGCTCCTGGACTTGCTGGCTTTTAAAAACCTGGTGCCCGGCAGGGTAAAGAGGATTCAAAAAGCTCCTGCCGCAATAGTTGACGCTCTTCCGCCGGTAAATGCCCTGTCGGGCCGGCTTCACCCGGTGATTCAGCACCTTATTGTGGATAAAGTGAAAAATGAAACGGATGATGTCAGAACGTACCGGTTGGTGCCCGATAAGAGTAAAGGGACCGGCCTGCCGGCGTACTTCCGCCCTGGACAATACCTCAGCTTTACCTTTGAAGTGGAAGGAGCAGCGGTAACCCGGCCATATTCCATCTCCTCGTCACCCAAAGAAGCCCTGGACGGTTTTTATGAGATAACCGTAAAAAGGTACCACGACGGTTTTATCTCCAACTACATCTGGGACAACTGGACTGAGGGATGCGCGGTGCTCTCGGGCGGGCCGGAGGGATCCTTTTACCATGATGATCTCAGGGACCGTCGGAATATCGTGGGAATTGCCGGGGGGTGCGGCATCACTCCTTTCAGATCCATGGCCAAAAGTATTCTTGACGGGGAACTGGAGGTCGACCTGACTGTTTTCTACGGCAGCAACAGGAAAGAGGAGATTATATTTCATGACGAGCTGAATGAGCTTCAAGATTCATCAAAGGGCAGGATAAAAATAGTCCACGTTTTAGCTGAAGAGAAACTGGACCACTATGAGCGCGGGTTTATAACCGCAGATCTATTGGAGAAGTACGCCCATCCCCTTGACAGCTCCATTTTTATCTGCGGACCCCAGGCCATGTACCGGCATGTCGATAAAGAGCTGAAAGGGCTGAGAATAAGGAGAAAATTTGTCCGGAGAGAGGTTTTTGGGGAGATCGACGATGTCTGCAGTCTGGAATCCTATCCCGGAGGCGCTGCCGGCAAGGAATTCGGGGTGCTGGTGCACAGGGGGAAAGAGCCGGTGGAGATAAAAGCTGCCGCCGGAGAATCGCTGCTTGTGGCGATGGAAAGGGCGGGTCTCTGCCCCCCCGCTTCCTGCAGAAGCGGATCCTGCGGTGTGTGCAGATCCTTGTTGATAAAGGGGGATCTCTTCATTCCTGAAGATGTCGATGACCGGCGCCTGGCCGACAAGAAATTTGGTTATATCCACCCCTGCATCTCTTATCCCCTGGGGGATCTTGAAATTGTAGTGCCTCGAAGGAAAATCCAGTAGGTGAATTTGCGCTTTGCAGTAGAGTGGAAGGCGGCAGCACGCTGCTGCCGGCCTTCCCATGCAGCAGGGCGGGACTTCCGCAGACGGACTGCAGGTGGCGAACTGGCCGTCCTTATGGGGGTTAGCGGAGTATTATTAATTCGGGAATACTGGAACTGGCCGCACCACCGCATCACGATTGCATCGGGCAACGTGGTCTATGCCATGATCTTTAGATCCTTTGAGGCGGCCTGTGTAAATCAGATCCGGGTTATTTTGAATCGGGGGACTACAGGGCCTTGTCCCTGTCCTTTCACAAAAAATTGCTTGTAGCGATAAAAAAGAGGCGGAAGGGGGAGGCAGGCAAAATCCTGGAAGATATACTGAAAAAGGGCAGTGGGAAACTGGAACGCCTGGCCGTTACCGGTTGATCATGAAGAGCCGCATTCGCCGCCGCGCCCGGTGAGCGTCTCAAGGGCGTGATCGAGTACCGGTTCGAGCACGGAGAAGCATTCCCGCACCGCCTTGGGGCTGCCGGGCAGGTTGACAATGAGCGTCTGCCGGCTGATCCCGGCCACGGCCCGCGAGAGCATGGCCCTGGGGGTGGCGGCATAGCTTTCGCGGCGCATCGCCTCGGCGATGCCCGGCACAGCTCTCTCGATCACCTCAAGGGTGGCCTCGGGGGTGATATCGCGTGGCGAAAGCCCCGTGCCTCCGGAGGTGAAGACTGCGTCCATCCCCTCTGCGATCATCTGCCGCAGCTCTGTCGCGAGCGCGGTGCGCTCATCCGGTACAATCACGCTGCGCGCAATATCGCCCCGGGGCAGCAGCAGCTCGCCCAGCAGGGGGCCGCTTTTATCTTCACGCTTCCCGGCGGCGCCCTTATCGCTCACGGTGATGGTGCCGAAGCGGTAGCCGGGGCGTACCTGCAGGCTGTCGCCCGACCGGACCATGCCTCCATGCAGCACCTCGGCAAAGATGCCCTCGCGGGGCATGACGCAGTCGCCGGCCCGGGTATAGATGGCGCAGCGATTATGGCAGATCTTGCCGATCTGGGTTACCCTGAGGATTGCCTCCGGACCGGCTTGCAGGCGTGTGCCCACGGGCAGATGGACCAGGCTGATATCGCGGGTGGTCAGGTTTTCGGCAAAGTCGCCCGGGCCGACATCCAGGCCTTTTGCCTGCATCTTTGCGATGCTCTCGGCGGCCAGCAGGCTCACCTGGCGGTGGGCAAAGCCGGCGTGGCCGTCGCCCTCCAGACCGCTGCCTCTGATCAGAAGCACCGAGCCCACATTTTTTTTGCTTTCGCCCCTTTTGGCGCTGATGCAGACAGCGATAATTTCACCCATTTTCCCCTTCCCGGCGATAATGGCCGGAAGCCCCCCCCTTCTTCTCGAGCAGCCTGATGTTCTGTATGACCATGCTTTTGTCGACAGCTTTACACATATCATAGATGGTCAGGGCGGCTGCGCTTACGCCGGTGAGCGCCTCCATCTCCACCCCGGTTTGGCCCGTCAGCTTCACCCTTACCCCGATCTCTATTTTACCCGCCGTTTCATTCAGGTTGAAATCGATATCCACTCCCGTGATATTCAAAGGATGGGCCATGGGGATGAGCCGGCCTGTATCCTTGACCGCCATGATCGCCGCCACCTGGGCCACGGCCAGGACATCGCCTTTCTCCATGGCGCCTGCCCTGATCCTTTCCATGGTGGCGGCGTCCATCAGGATTTCTCCTGCAGCACAGGCCTCACGGCGGCTGCTCTCTTTATCCGAAATATCGACCATTCTGGGGCGCCCGGCGGCATCGAAGTGTGTCAGCTCCGGCTCCATCCCGGCCTTCCTGAAAAACCGCTCATGGATAAAGCCGGCCAGGCCGGCGGCATCGTCAAGCCCGAAAAGGGGCAACGGATGGGTCAGTTGAAGCTCCGCCACGTCGCTGACCAGGGCGATGACCCCTTTGGGAAGCAGCGGCTGCCCGTTAACAGCGCTGCGCACCACCTCAACTTTGGGGTAGGGGCTTCTTTTGCCTCCCTCGAAAAGGATCAGGTCGAACTCTTGAAGTTTTGCCACGGCGGCAGCAGTGCCTCCGCCGGGAGTGCTGCCGATGAGAATGTACTTTTCCGGGGTGGTCGCTCCAACCACCTCTGCGCCGGCCTGCGCAAAGCGCCAGGTGTCTTTGCCTGGAACATCGAGGTTGTAGTGATGCACCTCACCCTTTAATGCGGCCACCCTCAGTCCCTTTGCCGACAGCTCCGGCAGCAGCTTTTCCATAAGGGTTGTTTTCCCAGTTTTTGACTGGGCGGCTACAATATTTAGTATTACCGGCGGCAATCCCATCACTCCCTTTACCGCACATTAACCACCAGTTTTTGACATTCCCCGCATTGACTGCATCTCCAGCGGGCCGGCTCCCTTTCGGGCACTCATGCAGTGCTTTTCCGGTTTCAGGAGGACTACCTTTTGCAGCAGCTCCTGCATTGCCGCCGCATTTCCCAGGGCCGGGCGGATTGAATGCTCCTCCTGCCAGTACAGGCAGCTCTTGAGGTATCCTTCAGCGGTGAGACGCAGCCGGTTGCAGGAGCTGCAGAAATGGCGGCTGATGGCATGGATCAGTCCGATAGTGCCTTTGCCGCCGGGCAGTCTGAAGTTCTCTGCCGGCCCCACGCCGGCTGCAGATTCAGCCGGCGCGAGCGCCAGTCCCATGGCCGCCGCCTGTTCTTCCACATAGCTCACGGGCAGGTAATAGTTCTGATGCTCGCTTCCCTGCGCGCCGATGGGCATGTACTCGATAAAGCGCAAATGAAGCTCTTTTTCCAGAGACAGTTTCAAAAAGTCAGGCACTTCGCGGTGGTTGATCCCCTTCATCAGAACAATATTTATTTTCACCGGTTTCAGTCCCGCCTCCAGTGCGGCTTCAATTCCAGCCAGGGCCTGCTTCAGCTCGCCGCACCGCGTGATCCTGCGGTACACGGCGGGCTTGAGCGAGTCGAGGCTTATGTTCACCCGGTGCAGCCCCGCCTCCTTCAGGGGCCGGGCGAAGCCGGGCAGCAGGATCCCGTTTGTGGTCATCGACAGATCGGATATGTCCGGCAGCCGCGAGATCTTTTCAACCAGGTAGAGCAGGTTCCTGCGCACCAGGGGCTCGCCGCCGGTGAGGCGAACCCTGGTTATTCCGAGGGCTGCGCCCGCCTTCACCACTTCGGCAATTTCCTCATAGGTTAGAATACGGCTATGCGGAATAGATTTTACTCCTTCCTGACCCATACAGTAAAGGCAGCGCAGATTGCAGCGATCCGTTACCGATATGCGCAAATAGTTATGCTTGCGCCCGTAAACATCAGTTAGAGCCATATGTCCCTTTCTCCCGCGATAATGTTTTAAATACCGGGCCGCCGGCTGACGGCGGCGCCCGCCGCCAATACTAACTAACCCATTTGTTTTCCGGCGTCGCGCATGCTGTAACCGCCCAGCGCCTCAATTCTTTTCTGAAATGAGCTATCTGTGATCAGCTTTAATATGGTCACCCCTGCTTCTGAACGATAAAAGGAAGCTCTCATCAGCAGATCATAGCGTTCCTCGCACAACGGAACAAAATCGAGTCCAAAGGCCCGGGCTGCAGGGAGGATCCCCAGCCCGGCCCTGGCCGATCCGGCGGCTACAGATGCGGCTACGCCAAGGTGCGTGTGCTCTTCGCGTTCGTAGCCGTAGATATCGGCAGGCTCCAGTCCCGCTCGCTCCAGCTGGTAATCGAACAGAAGGCGGGTGCCGGCGCCCTTCTGCCGGTTGACAAAACTCAGTTTTTTCAGGGCAAGATCGGTGGCGCTTTCAATTTTGTCGGGGTTTCCCGGCGGCACAATCCAGCCCTGCATCCGGTAGGCCAGGTTGACGAGGCAGAGATCGCGTCCGGGCAGCAGTCTTCTGATATAGGGGCTGTTATAGTCCCCCGTTTCAGGATCAAAAAGGTGCACCCCGGCCAGGTGGGCCTGTCCGCCTCCTATGGCGGCAATGCCGCCCATGCTTCCCAGGTGAGCCGATGAGAGCGTCAGGCCGGTGTCCTGTTCTTTAAGGGCTGTAGCCAGCAGGTCGATGATCAGGTCATGGCTGCCGGCAGCCAGAAGATTGCCCCGCAGTTCCGCTGCGGGCCTGAAGAGTTCCAGTTCAACTGTATCGCCGTTTTCAAATCCCAGCGATTCAGGGGGGATGATCAGCATCCCGTCCGCCCTGACCAGCGACATGGTCACCCCGGCGCCCCGCTCCAGCGGGTTGGCCACAAAGTGGTCCTCAATAAAACCTACAGCCATGCGGACATACTCCTCAACGCCTATCTCTGAAACAACGCGTCTGCCCAGCCTGGCTGTTAGCCTGTCCCTGACCGGTTCAGCCTGCCCCAGCACGCGGCAGATCAGCGGGCGGATGAACCATTCCAGGCTGAGATAGGCGGAGACGGGATAACCGGGCAGCCCCACCACAGGTTTCCCCGCAATCCGGCCCAGGATGGTCGGTTTCCCGGGCCGGGTGCCCACACCGTGTACAAAAACTTCGCCCAGCCTCTCGATGACATGTACTGTATAATCCTCCCGTCCGGCGGATGAGCCTGACATAATGATGACCAGGTCGTTTTCCGCGGCCGCTTGTGCGGCGGCCTTTTCCAGGCGGACGCGGTCATCGGGAATGATGGGGCAGATAACCGCCGCGGCTCCCCACTCTTGCAAGTAGGCGGCGACAGCGGTGCTGTTGAAATCGGGGATGCTGCCCCTGGCGCGTTTAGCGTCGGGCGGGATCAGCTCCGTGCCCGTGGGAATGATCGCTACAGAGGGCCTGGCCAGCACCGGCACCCCGGTGATTCCTCCTGCCAGGAGCACCCCCAGATCCTGCGGGCGAAGCCGGTGAAAGGCCGGCAGCAGCAACTCGCCGGCTACCACATCCTCACCGACGGGGCGGACATGCTGCCAGGGCGTAGCCGGAGCCAGGATCTCAATACCGCCGGCGGCGAGAGGCTGGACATCCTCCACCATGATCACGGCGTCGAAGCCCGGCGGCAGCGGATCACCTGTATCCACCGGCAGGCATTCCCCGGGGGCCAGCTGCAGCGGATTCTGATCATTTGCGCTGAAGGTGCACTCGGCCAGGACGGCAAAACCATCCATGGCTGCGGAATGATCTCCGGGCATGGAGAGACGGGCAAAAAGGGGTGCCGCAGTAACCCGCCCCAGGGATGCGCCTGTTTTGATATTTTCGACGCGGCGGGCAATCCAGGCGCCGCCAAGAAACTTTTGCTGCGCTTTCTGCCGCGGCATGTTACTCAGGTAAATTTTCTGCATGCCTTTTCACATCCTTTACTTCCGGCCCGGCAGTGCGGCCGGGGCTATTCCCAGATGAAAACTTCCACCTCTTCGCCCTCGAGAAGGCCCTCTTTTTCCTCGGGGATCACTAAAAAGCCGCCTGCTTCGGTGAATGTGCGCAGCATTCCCGAGCGGCCGAACACAGGAACTGCAAGAACCTTGCCTGCGCCCTGCTCCAGCCTTACTCGCACATAGTCTGTCCGCCCGCCGCGCGAGGGGAGGTTGCGCGCCAGAACGGCTTGCACCGACGGGTGATAGGGCCGCGGCTCTTTGCCGGAAAGCCTTTCCAGAATAGCCGCTCCGAAAACAGAAAAGATCATCAGGGCGGAGATGGGATGGCCCGGCAGACCCAGGACCGGTTTGCCGCCGCAGTCTGCCATAAGTGTCGGTTTGCCCGGCTTGATGGAGATGCCCTCAACGAGAAGCCCCGGATCGCCCAGCGCTTGCATTGTTCGGGCAGTAAAATCGCGTGCTCCTACCGAGCTGCCGCCGGAGAATACCAGAAAGTCTACCCTGTTCAGCAGATCGTGGCTTCGTTCAAGAAAAACGGGGTAGGAATCGGAGAGAATGTCATTTACCAGGACCTGCGCACCACATTTCATTCCCAGGTAAGCCAGGGAGGGGCTGTTGCTGTCGCGAACTTTGCCTTCAGTTAGCGTTTTTGTCTTGTAGGGTACGAGTTCGTCCCCCGATGAAAGCAGCCCCATCACCGGCCGGCGATAGATCTTTACCTCGCTGATACCCAGCGAAGCGAGCAGCCCGATTTCCGGTGCGCGCAGCAGCGTGCCCGCTCCAAGCGCTTTTTCACCCTTGCGCAGGTCCTCTCCCTTGCGGATGATATTTTCACCCGGTGCCGCCTGCCGGAAGGCGTGCACCTGGTTCTCCAGGACCCCGGTATCTTCAAGCATGATCACTGCATCGGCGCCCTCGGGCAGCATCCCGCCTGTATGGATCAAAAAGCATTGGCCCCTGTTAATGGCCGGCGCCGCCTGCCCCATTGCAATCTCACCGGCGTATTCAAAAACAGCAGGCAGTCCCTCCTGGGCGCCGAAACTGTCCCGGGCGATAACAGCATAGCCGTCCACGGTGGAGCGGTCAAAACCGGGGAGATCCTCGCCGGCGCGAACCGTCCCCGCAAGAACCCGCCCTCCCGCCCGGTCAAGTGTCTCTATTTCAGCGGCAAGGGGTTGGAAGTGTTCCTGAATGAGCTCCAGAACAACCTGGGGATCTGTTACCCGCATCAACTTCATCTATTTCACCTTTCCTTACAAAAGCCGCGCCCCCTTTCCGTGGAAACACGGCCCTTTCCGCAGCTGATCTCCTTTCCAGGCATGGGAGGCGGGAGGTCTTCTCCTCCTGCCCTTGAACTCCCACCCTCACTCCGGCTGCAGGTAGAAGGTTCGGAGAGGATACTGCCTTTATGCAGCCTTACTGAATGCATTATATCATTATTAGCTCCATTCAAAAAGATTTCAGCTTTCAGCAGGTGTCAAAAGAGCCGTGTTCAGATTAATAAGGGTAAAGGAGCAATCCCAAAAGCGCTCCGGCCCCCATGAGGTAAAGGGGGCTCAGCCGGGGGAAGATCATGTTCACCGTGAAAAGCCCGGCGGCCATGAGAGCTGTGGGCACATCGATAAGCGCCGCCCGGCCAAGTGTGATCACCGCCAGGGTGATCAGGGCAATCAGGGCCGGACGCAGACCCTTGAGAAAGCGGTCTGCGCGCGGGTCCAGAATCAGCCGTTTCAAAAAAGCACCGAGGATAAGCAGGGTTGCCAGGGAGGGGGTGACCACGCCCAGCGAACTGAACAGCGCTCCGCCAAGACCACCCAGGCGGTAACCGATGAAGGTGGCCGCATTGATCGCCAGCGGCCCCGGGGTTACTTCGGCGATGGCCGTGATGTCAAGAAACTCGGCTGCTGTAAGCCAACCCTGGCGGGCAATGATCTCCCGTTCCATCAAGGGGATCATGGCATAGCCGCCGCCGATGGTAAACATCCCGATCTTTAAAAATGTCACGTACAGGGAGAAAAGATAAGCCATGTCAGATCGCCTTTTCTCTAAAAAGTATCAGGCCGGCCGCTCCACCGGCCAGCAGGACAGCGATGGGGTGAATTTTCAGCAGCAGTGCCGCCGCCAGGAGGACTCCCGCCAGGGCAGCACTGAGCCGGTTATCCAGGGTGCTGCGCCCTAAATTAACGACAGCGGCGGCGATGAGGGCGACTACTGCCGGGCGGAGACCGTAAAAGATAGCTCTCACATAGATGTTGTCCTGGAACAGGGGCAGGAAAAAGGCGGCCAGGGCCAGGATGACCCCTACCGAAGGAACAATAACCCCCAGCGCAGCCAGGGCGCCGCCGGCAATACCGTGCAGGTGCATGCCGATCTGGATGGCGCTGTTCAGGGCGATGGCGCCGGGGAGGCTCTGGGCAACAATGAGCATATCAAAGAAAAGGCTTTCTCCAACCCACTCCCGCCGGTTAACCACCTCTCGCTGAATGATGGGGAGCATGGCATAGCCCCCTCCGAAAGTTAAGGCGCCGACTTTTAAAAATACAAGAAATACTGTCAGTAGGGAAACCCTTTTCGGCTGAACCGCTTGCTGCTCCGGGTTCAATTGGCAACCTCGTTTCATTTTGATCAGGCATCAAGCATCCCGGGATGCGGATCACCAAAAAACCGCTTCCCATTGATGGGGGTCAAGGTTTGGCGCGGAGCTGCTCCGTCCTTTCCAGCTGGTCGAATACGCGCATCACCGCCTGCAGGGAGACAATCAGGTTTTCCCGTTCCTCCTCCGTCAGGCGCTCGGCAAGGTTGTTGAAGCGGAAGGAACGTCTCTCAAAAACGAGACCGGCAAGCTGCCGGCCGTAGGCGGTCAGGTTGACCCGGACCACGCGCCTGTCTTTTTCATCGCCGCGCCGTTTGACCAGGTTTAGATGGACCAGCCGGTTTACCAGCCGTGTGGCCGCGCTTTCGGCAAGGCATATTTCTGCGCTCAACTCGCCCATGGTCAGGTTGTTGTTAAAGTAAAGGACCAGCAGGGCGTTGATCTGGCCCGGTGTGATCTCCAGTCCGGTCATCTCCCTGTTCTCCTCGGCGCTGAGATAGTGCATCAGCTTGGGGAAAATGGCCTGAATAGAGGCAGTAAATTTATCCATATTCCGGTAATCTCTGTACATTACAGCTCATCCTCCTTCCGGACGGCGACCAGCTCTTTTCTAGATTAGGTTATTATTTGAGCGAAGTCAAGATAAGGGACGCCTGCGCAGGTAAAAATCCGGGAAAAATCTTTGAATGGGGAGAGATCCGGAGATATGTATTGAAGGATCCCGGAAAGGGGGATCCTTCAATATGCGGGGCGGCACAGACCGGGGAAGCCGGGCAAGCGCCGCTCTATTGGGTAGGTTGGATATTTGTTTCAATACGCTGGTCGCTGTATATTACCAGCGGCCATGAGCCCTGACCCAATGTGACTGTCCCGGATGCACTGCACGAACCATGCTCGGAATCAGGATCGGAGGTGTACAGCCATTTGGCATTGCCTGTCAGGTTTTCCCTGGACCAGGATACCGAGCCGGTAAGGGTCAAGTCAAGATCAGAGGATAGGTAAACCCTGACTGGGCCCCCGCTTTTAACTGTCCAGGGCGCATCCAGCGAGTCAAGCCTCAGGGTGGCGCTGTTGTCGAAGCCCGAGCAGGAGACCTCGAGGGGGATTCCGGCGGGCACAAATATCAACCTGCCTGTCTTGCTGTAACTAGATCTGAAGATGTTGCTTTGCACGGGAACGGGATTGGCCTGGATCAGGAGAGTATCGCCAACTTTTCTTATTTCAGCTTCCGCCTGCCGGGCTATTTCGCTTGCCGCTTCAATGGAAGTGGCTCTGATCTCTGTCTGCCCGAGAATAGTTAGTTTCTCACCGGGAATGCTGTGCAGTTCAAGTTCTCCCTCCCGGGAGGAGACAATCACATTTTTAATGCCTGTAAGATCGATCTCCTGATCCGGCAGTGCGCAGGAATACCTGTCAAAAGAGAGCGCCTCCTGAACCTGCGGAATCACGCCGCTGTAAAGGATGGCATAGCTGCCCAGGCTGAAGAAGACCAGGACAATCATCAGCAAGATGGACCAGCCGTCGTATTTAATTTTAAACTGTTCGCTCCGGGAGAGGAAGCCTGCCGCCAGGATCTCGATCCCCAGCAGGATCAGGGCCAGCGGCCACCAGTTGATTACCAGTTCAAGGGCTCTTTGGGTTCCGCCAAAACGATCGATGATCAGCCCTACCCCCAGAAGCACCAGGATAAAACCCATGGAAAAAGAACCGACACGCCACTGTCTCATAGCAGCTCCTCCTCTTGCGCCTCGTTTTCCGGTAAAGAGATGTCCCCTGACGGCGCAGCCGGTTCGGCAGGCGCCGTGAATTTTCCCTCTACAGAAAGCCGGTTGCTCCCGGACAGCTCTCCCTCAGTAGATTCCGGAGGGGCAATCGGTTTGCCCAGGGCCAGGCGGATACCGCCGGCAATAAGCAGCAGCGCAACGAGGGAGACAACAGCCAACCTGATTGTTTCGTAATTCAGGTAGCGTAGCAGCAGGGGTAAAGCCAGCTTATTTAACAGGAGCAGGACTCCGACAATGATCAGACCGATTCCAATCCACCTCTGCTTTTTGAAGAGCCAGTGCCAGTCGGCAGTGTACTGCCCCGGTGGAAGAGAATCCTGGTCAAAACACTGCAGGGCGTCAAAAAGGCTGTAGAACCAGATCGCGGGAATCATGAACCCAACCAATAACAGGCCGCCGGTTAAACTGGTCAGGAATATTGCCAGGAAAAAGGCCAGCATGAAAAAAAGGCCTCTTTGCTGCCAGCCCAGGTACATATGTCCCAACCCGGGGAGGGCTGAGAAGACGACGGTGGCGAATTTGCTTTTTTTAGGCATATTCACTCCTCCTTATTTCCGCATAATTTTTCAAGCCGTATTCTAGCATTTTCTATAAAGGCGCCGGTGTCCCAGCTCGTTGTTCTTTCGAGGATCTGGGAAATCTGTCCCGTCTCCGCCATAATCACCGGCAGCTCCCTGGCACAGAGGTCGAAGGTGCCACTGATCATCAGGGCCAGGGTGATCGATGCGGCAACGGTATAGTTGATCAGGGAGCGGAAACGTCGCTTTCTGAAAGCCAGATGCTTTTCTTTCCGGATCCTCTCTTTGACAGCAGTGCTGAAATCGGTGGGCAGCAGCAGCTCGGCCAGGCAAATTTCATGCTCCGCGGCGGTGTCAAGAAAGCTCTGCAGGCAGCTGTCGCATACCGCCAGGTGATCTTCCATCAAGCGGCGCTGATGTTTGTTGATCCTGTTGTTCCGGTATAGAATCCATGTCCCGGCATCATAATGCTTCAATTACAGCCCCTCCTCATGTTTATGCCTCAAGATCCTCCTGGCACGGTACAGCCGTGATTCAACCGTTTTTATACTGATCCCCGCTTCATCGGCCAGCTGGCGGCAGTTTTTTCCTTCCAGCAGGTAGCCGGCCATGGTAGTGCGGTAGGGCGGGGGCAGAGCCTGCAGAAGCATGTTCAGTTGCCCTCTTGCGAAGCGGCTGAAATACTCTTCTTCCGCTGAGAGGGCGGCGCCGGTGTGTAAATCTCCCGGGGATTCGTGGAGAAACTCCCGGCTGCGAGTCTCCCGCTTGCGAATGCAGTCAATGCTCTTGCGTGTGGCGATGCGGGCCAGCCAAAATTTAAGGTTCCCGCCCCGGTAGCCGGAAAGAGAGCGGTACACCTGCCAAAAGGTTTCTTGCAGGACATCCTGGGCATCGCCGGGATCCCGGACGATGGGCAGGATTGCGGCCATCAGGTAGCCTTTGTAGTGATCAACGAGCTGCATAAACGCATCTTCATCGCCGGCGACGGATCTTTTGATCAATTCAGGATCCAAAGGCTCTCCTCCATTTCTCTTCCCTTCATATAAGACGGTTTCAAGCAGCGGATCCCTGCAAGAAACAATGTATTCTTAGAAAAATTATAAGACCCCACCCCGGAAACAGTCAAGCACTCCCTGAGAAGCGGCGGCTCTGATACTACCGGCGAGGCGCTGCTCCAGCGGCGGGTATGCAGTCTGTCCTTTCCCGGGATTGTTTGCTTTGCCTGAATTTGGTATACTATCCTGACTTTGACAGCTTAAAAGAAATAAAAAGGCCGCTTCCCTTGCAGCCAA
>CAYTXG010000014.1:0-53032 GCA_964441025.1 uncultured Syntrophomonadaceae bacterium | reverse complement strand
CGGTTCCGCCTGAAAACATCTTTTGCCGGCATGAGGAGTGAAAACACTGATATCAGCCCTTCACAATTTATTTCAGCTGCTGCTGCACTTATTTTATCAAAATAAGCGCCCTTTGTTAATAAGGGAAGATGTATAAGTATGCCCGGGTCCTCATTGATCTGATCAGTGATGCCGTGGACCGCCCTTTTGACTACCGGATTCCGGAGCATCTTCTGGGAAAGGCCCTGCCGGGCTCGGTGGTGCGGGTCCCCTTTGGCCGGCGGGAATACCGGGGTTACCTGCTTCGCCTGCTGCCGCACCCCGCAGTGGAGAAGGTGCGCGAAATTAGCGGCATGGAGGAGGGCGGACCGCTGCTTCAAAAAGAGCAGCTGGCGCTGATTCACTGGATGTCCCACCGGTTTTACTGCCGCAAGATCGAGGCTGTCCATGCCCTGCTACCCGCCCCTTTCAGAGAGGGGCGGCCGCCTGTACCCTGCGTTCTGGCGCTGACGGCCGCAGCGGCGGATGCCGATCTTTCCCGCGCCCCGGCGCAGCAGAAGGCGCTGCTGCTCCTGCACAAAAAGGGGCCGCTGGCGCGGCGGGAGCTGGCCCGCCTGGGCGTGCGCAGCGGCACGATGCGGGCTCTGCTCGATAAGGGGCTCCTCGAGGAGAGAGCTGCAACGCCCGCAGCCTTTGGTAAAGAGGCGCCGCTCCTGTACAGCGGCCCGGAGGCGGGGCCCCATTCCCTGAAAGGGGAGCAGCAGCGCGTCTTTGCAGCGATTTGCTCCGCCATTGACAGAGGGATCGCCGGGAAAGCGCTTTTGCACGGGGTGACGGCCAGCGGCAAAACCGAGGTGTACCTTCAGGGAATTGCCCGCTGCCTGGCACAGGGCCGGGGGGCGCTGGTGCTTTTCCCCGAAATCTCACTTACACCGCAGATGATCGAGCTATTTGCCGCCCGTTTCCCGGGGCAGGTGGCGCTGCTGCACAGCCGCCTCACAGCCGGGGAGAGGGCGGAGCAGTGGCAGCGCATCCGCCTCGGCGCGGCCTCCGTGGTTCTAGGGGCCCGCTCCGCTGTTTTTGCCCCGCTGGAGAGGATCGGGATCATCGTTATTGACGAAGAACATGAAAACAGCTACAAGCAGGAGGAGGCGCCGCGCTACCATGCGCGGGAGGTGGCCTGGTGGAGGGCGCGCTATCACGGCGCCCTTCTCCTTATGGGCAGCGCCACCCCCTCGCTGGAAAGCTACCGCGAGGCGGAGAGGGGCGGGGCCCGGCTTCTCGAGATGAGTACAAGGGTAACCCCCAGGGAGCTGCCGCCGGTGACGGTAGTTGATATGCGCGAAGAGCTGCGCCAGGGCCACCGCCACATTTTTAGCAGGCCCCTTCTCCAGGGTCTCGATGAAGTGCTGCAGCGCGGCGAGCAGGCGCTGCTCTTTTTGAACCGGCGCGGTTTCGCCGGCTTTGTCCTCTGCCGCGAGTGCGGCTACGTGGTCCGCTGCCCCCACTGCGCCGTCTCCCTCACCCTGCACCTTGACCGGTCGCGGATGGTCTGCCATTACTGTTCGTACGAGGAGCCTCTTCCCCAAAGCTGCCCCGAATGCAAAGGGGTCAGGATACGCCATTTTTCCGCGGGAACGCAGCGCGTGGAAAGCGAGGTGCGGAAGCTCTATCCGCAGGCGACCCTTGTGCGCATGGACAGCGACACCACCCGGCGGAGGGGGGCTCACAGCCGTCTGTACCGGTGCTTCCGCGAGGGGAAAGCCGATATTCTAATCGGCACCCAGATGATTGCCAAGGGTTTTGATTTCCCCGGGGTGACCCTTGTCGGAGTGGTCACTGCGGACACTGTCCTCAACCTGCCCGACTTTCGCGCCGCCGAGCGCACATTTCAGCTGCTGACCCAGGTTTCGGGGCGGGCGGGGCGCGGCAAGGGCGAGGGTAGGGTGATCATTCAGACGTATCACCCCGATCATTACGGCATCCAGGCGGCGGCGGGGCATGATTATCATTCATTCTATCGTGAAGAACTGGAGCTGCGGCGGGCTCTGCTGTATCCCCCCTTTACCGACCTGGTCCGCTTTCTGCTGAGCGGCAGTGATGAGGCCCTCCTGTGGGAAGCGGCCGGCTGCCTGCGCACCCTTTTGGAGAAATCGGGGGGGGCAGCCGAGCTTCTGGGTCCGGCCCAGGCGCCGCTGTACCGGTTAAAAAGCGATTACCGGGTCCACCTCATGCTGAAGGGAGAAAGACTGGTTTCCTCCGCCCACCATCTGCAAAAAGCGGCACAGTGTTTTCGCCTGCGCAGGCCGCCCTGGCCGGTGCGGCTGACGGTGGATTTTAACCCCCAGATGGTGCTATAATGGGCTGGGAGGTGTTCCCTTTGGCCATACGAAAAATTCTAACCGCCAACCATGCCCTGTTGCGCAGCCGCTCCCGGCCCGTGCAGAAAGTAAACAGCGCAATCGCCGCCCTTCTCGATGACATGGCCGATACAATGTATGAGAATAACGGTGTAGGCCTGGCCGCGCCGCAGGTCGGCATTGCCAGGCGACTCATTGTTCTTGACCCCGGCGATGATCAGCTTCTGAAGATGATCAATCCGCGCTGCCTGGAATGGGAGGGTGAGGAGATCGCCGTGGAGGGCTGCCTGAGCATACCGGGCATATACGGAGAGGTGCCCCGCGCCTCCCGCGTGCTGGTGCAGGCGCTTAATCCCGATGGGAAAGAACTTCGCCTGGAGGCGGAGGGATTTCTGGCCCGCATCCTGCAGCATGAGATCGATCACCTGGAGGGGGTCCTTTTTCTGGACCGTGCCGTCAGGCTTGTTGATCCCGATCAGGAAAAAAAGGAAGAAGAGCTGTGAAAGCACTTAAAATAATTTTCATGGGGACCCCGCTCTTCGCCCTCCCCGCGCTGGAGCAGCTTCACCGGAGCGCACATTCGCTGGAGGCCGTGGTGACGCAGCCGGATCGCCCGCGCGGACGGGGCAGAGCGATGCGCCCGTCACCGGTCAAGGAGTGGGCGCTGGAGCGCGGGATTTCCCTATTGCAGCCGGCCCGTCTACGGGAGGGCTCTTTTATTCAAAAAGTGAGGGCCGCTGCTCCCGATCTCATTGCGGTCGTAGCCTACGGCCTGATCCTGCCGGAGGAGCTGCTGCAGCTGCCGCCCCTGGGCTGCATCAACCTCCATGCCTCCCTGCTGCCGGTTTACCGCGGCGCAGCGCCCATTGAGCGGGCGGTGATGGAGGGAGCGGAGGAAACGGGCGTTACGATCATTGCCCTTACCCCCGAACTGGATGCCGGCGAGATCATCCTTCAGGAGCGGCACCGCATTGCTCCGGCGGATACAGCCGGCGAAGTGGGCGAAAGACTTTCCGAAGCGGGAGCGGGGCTGCTGCGGCAGGCGGTGGATCAGATCGCCGCCGGCAAAGCCCGCCGCCGTCCCCAGGACCATGGCCGGGCCACCTATGCCTCCCCGCTGACCGCAGGCGAGGGGCGGTTGGACTGGTCCGAGAGCGCTTCTGAGATATGCAACCGCATCCGGGGTTTGAACCCGCGCCCGGGAGCCTATACCACCTTTCGGGGCAAGCGGCTCAAGATCTGGCGGGCGGCGCCATCCGCCTCATCAGCTGCCGGCGTCCTGCCCCGGAGCGTCGCTCTCCCGCCGGGCTGCGTAGAGGGCGTCGCCGGCGGCAGGCTCACTGTCGCTTGCGGCGGCGGCACCTCCCTGGATTTGCTGGAGCTGCAGCCCGCCGGGAAAAAGCGCCTGCCCGCCGCTGACTTCTGCTGCGGTTATCATCTTTGTATTGGAACCCCGTTGGGGGAATAGTCCTTGTCGAGAAAGGTATTGACAGGGCGCGAGGCGGCGCTGCGAGCGCTTTACCGCATGGAGCGGGAGGGCGCCTTTTTGAACCTGGCCCTGCCGCCGCTCCTGGAGGGACTGCCGCCCCATGAGCGGGCCCTGGCCCGGGAGCTGGCCTCCGGATCTGTCCGCCGCCTCAACACCCTGGACTGGGCACTGGGACTTTTTTTGAAACAGCCCCTGGAGCGCCTCACCATCTGGATGCGCAGCCTGCTCCGTCTGAGCGCCTACCAGCTTCTCTATCTGGAGCGAATACCGGTCCATGCCGCCGTTGACGAGGCGGTGAAACTGGCCCGCCGCTACGGCCACCGCGGTGTGGCCGGGCTGGCCAATGCGGTGCTGCGCCGCCTGGCCTCCGCAGAGCGCCATCTGCCCTGGCCCCATTCGGACCGCCACCCCCTGGAAAACCTGGTTCTGCAGTCCAGCCACCCGGAATGGCTGGTGGAGCGCTGGGTGCGCCGCTTCGGCCTGGAGGAAGCCCGTTTACTCTGCAAGGCCAACAATGAGCCCCCTCCATTGGCGCTGCGCCCCAATACTTTGCGCACCACGCCCGGTACTCTGAGAGAGAGGCTCGCCGCAGAAGGGGTGCCTTCCGAATTCAGCCCCCGGCTGCCCGGTATTCTGCTGGCAAAGCCGGCCCGCGACATCTCCGCCCTGGCTGCCTTTCGCGAGGGCCTCTTTGCCGTGCAGGGTGAGAGCTCCATCCTGGTGTCGCCGCTGCTCCGGCCCCGTCCCGGCGAAATCATTCTTGATCTCTGCAGCGCGCCCGGGGGAAAAACAACTCACCTGGCCGGGCTCATGGGCGATAGCGGCTCTGTCATCGCCGTCGACTTACATGAAAGCCGCCTCCGGCTGGTGGAAGAATCCGCCCGGCGCCTGGGCCTGACCAGCATCGAGACGCTTGCCGCCGACGGCACCCGCATCGGGGAGACCGGGCTGCAGCCGCCCCACCGCATCCTGGTGGATGCTCCCTGCAGCGGCCTGGGGGTGATCCGCCGCCTGCCTGAGCTGAAATGGCGGCGCCTCCCCGCCGACCTGGAGCGGATGCCCCGGCTGCAGCTGTCCCTGCTCACCGCCGCCGCAGCGCTGCTCAGACCTGGCGGGCTGCTCCTCTACAGCGTCTGCACTTTTGAACCCGAGGAGACTGCTGCAGTGGCGGAGGCCTTCGGCTCGACCCACCCCTCTTTCGCTCCACAGCCGCTACTCTCTC
This sequence comes from uncultured Syntrophomonadaceae bacterium, assembly GCA_964441025.1. Classification (GTDB taxonomy): domain Bacteria; phylum Bacillota; class Dethiobacteria; order DTU022; family DTU022; genus JAAZIN01. The sequence goes on along the minus strand of CAYTXG010000014.1, from coordinate 47,982 downwards.
ACCTGCCCACCGGCCTGGGCACGGAAGAGACCGCGGCGGGCGGCCTCTTCCTCTACCCCCACCGCCACAAACTCGACGGCTTCTTCATCGCCCTCTGGAAAAAGAACTGACGGGGACATGCGGGAGCAAACGCAGCGATGGTTCTTCTCTGTTCATTGTGGTGAATTTCATTATCCAACAAGGAGCGCTTCTCTTTACAGGAGCTATTGCAACCCCACACTACAGGTCCGGTTGCATTTACTTTGTCGACTAGCAAATCTCAACATTCTTGGGCCTTATTCTCCCCTCCCTCTTGTTTTTTGCGGGCAGAGCATCTATAATGATGGTGTCGGACATTTGAATTGCTTTTTGTGATTATCTCAGATACGCCCATGCGCCTGTAGCTCAGGGGGAGAGCGCCTGCTTGACGCGCAGGAGGCCGCAGGTTCGATACCTGCCGGGCGCACCACTTTGAAGAGCAGCGGGCAGCTGCTCTTTTCTATAATTTGCTTAACAGCTACAGAGGGAGGTTTGGCTGTGCCGGCTAATCTAACGCCGCAGTATCATGCCGCCGAGGATAAATTCCGATATGCCCGGAGCGTGGAGGAGAAAGAGGCGGCGTTGCAGGAGATGCTTGCGCTCATCCCCAAGCACAAGGGAACGGAGAAGCTCCAGGCGGATATTAAGAAGCGCCTGGCCCGACTCAAGGAAGAGGGTAAAAAGAAAAAAGCGGCCAGGGCCGCCGATCCCTTTGCCGTGGAGAGGGAGGGAGCGGGGCAGATCGTCCTGGCGGGTTACCCGAACAGCGGCAAGTCCGCCCTGGTGGGCGCTCTCACCCGGGCCAGGGTCAAAGTGACCGATTATCCCTATGCCACCGCTCTGCCGGTGTCGGGGATGATGCCCTATGAGGATACTTATGTCCAGCTTGTCGATACCCCTCCGGTAACACCCGAAGCTGTCCCCCCGGGCCTCACCGGTACCTTCAAGGCCGCCGATGCCCTTCTCATGGTCATAGATACGGCCTCTCCCGGGTGCCTGGACCAGCTGGAGGGGATGCTGCAGCTGCTCCAGGAGCGCGAGGTGATTGATCTTTCCGAGGAGGGGGAGATTATCGCCCCGCTGCCTTTTTTGATCGCGGCCAACAAGATCGACCTGCAGGGCAGCGAAGAGAATCTGCAGCTGCTGCGTGAGCTGAGGGCTGATCTGTTTTTCGACCCTGTTTCATGCAGCGGACCGGGGCTGGATCAGCTGCGCCGCAAACTCTTTGAAATTTTAGGAGTAATCAGGATCTACGGAAAGGCTTCAGGGCGATCCCCGGACAAAGAGCGCCCCTTTATTTTGCGGAAAGGGGGAACCGTGCTCGATTTTGCAGAGCTGGTGCACAAAGATTTTCCCAGGAAGCTGAAAAGCGCCCTGGTCTGGGGCTCCTCACGCTTTGACGGCCAGGCCGTGGCCCGGGACTATCCGCTGGAGGACCGGGATATTGTCGAGCTGCAGTTATAGCACTGTATCGCCTGACTTTTTGGTTTCGCCGCCATTAAAGTCAACCTCTGCCGTGCGAATTTATGGATTCAGGAAGACAAGTTCTCCTTTTACCTGCAAACACCTCCTGATGCTTGCTCCATGCAGGGTAATGCCTGCGCCGGTGCGAATATTTACCCGATGGGAGGGTGAGCGTCATCGGCGGAGGTAGAAAGCGCTGCAATGAACTTGACGGCAAGACCTGGACCCGCTATAGCATCAGTGTCTGGAGCGATCTGCGCAGGTCTGTGGAAGAGCTTCGGCTCAATCATCCGGCCTCCTTTCCCCTGCAGCTGGCCGGGCGCTGCATCGAGATCTTTACCGCCGGCCCGGGCGAAGTGGTGCTGGACCCCTTTGCCGGTACAGGAACAACGCTGCTTGCCGCTTACAACCGGGGCCGCCGGGGGGTCGGCTTTGAAATTTACGACGATTACCTGTCGCTCTTTGAACAGAGGCTCCGCACCGAAGGGGAACCCCTGCCGGGAAACGAGGAGCTGCGGCCCCGCCTTTACCATGAAGACGCCCTTAACCTGGGACGCCGTCTGAAGCCTCATTCCGCTGATTTTGTCCTCACTTCACCGCCATACTGGGATATTCTTTTGGCAAAACGATCGGCCGACCGCCGTCGCCAGCGCCATTATGGTGAGCATGCCGCCGATCTGGGCCGTTCCGGCGATTACGGATCTTTCCTTGAGAGTCTGGCCGCTGTATTTCGCCAGGTGCACGCCGTCCTGAAACCGGGGCGGATCTGCGCCGTCGTGGTGATGGATATACGCAAAAAAAACCGTTTTTACCCCCTGCACGCGGATCTCTGCGCCGCCCTGCAGCCCATCGGCTTTCAGCTTGAGGATATCATTATCTGGGACCGTCGCCATGAGTACAATTCATTACGACCCCTGGGGTATCCGGCTGTGTTCCGCATCAACAAGGTCCATGAGTACCTGTTGATCTTTTCGGGACAAAAGGAAAAAGGATAAGGCCGGGGCATGGTGAAATACCAGTTATAAACAGGTGCTTCCTGCCTTTGACCGGATTTACTGCCGATATAAATGAAAGGAGGATATGCCTTGCCGGAATCTTTCAGCAGAACAATTCAAGAAGGGCGCCTTCCCGGGAGCAGTTGCGAGGAGCTGGCGGAGAAGCTCGGCGCTGTTGTCGGAAGCCAGGGTGTCTCGATGGAGAGGGCTGACCGTCTTGCCAACTGCCGCGACTACTGGCCCATGGGTACGCTCTGGTTTTTGGAGGGAAAGGCCCCGGCTCTGCCTGATCTGGTGGTCTGGCCGCGCAGCGCTGCCGAGGTGGCGGCGGTGCTGCGGCTGGCCGGAGCCTGGGGCGCAGCGGTGACCCCCTATGGAGAAGGTTCGGGGGCGCTCGGCGGTGCGGTCCCGCTGCAGGGCGGTATCTCGCTGGATCTGAAGAAGATGAACAGGGTGCTGAAGCTGGACCGGGACAATCTCATGGTTACCGTGGAGCCGGGCCTCAACGGGGCGCGTTATGAAGAGTATTTAAACAGGCGCGGCTTTACCGGGGGGCATTTTCCCCAGTCGCTGCGCTGCTCCACTGTGGGCGGGTGGGCCGCCTGCCGCGCCGCAGGGACATTTTCCACACGCTACGGAAAGATCGAGGATATGGTTGTTTCACTTGAAGCGGTCCTGCCCGACGGTAAGATCATCCGCGGCCGCAACCTGCCGCGCACCTCCACCGGCCCGCGGGTTGACCACCTGTTCCTGGGCTCCGAAGGCATCCTGGGGGTGATCACGGCGATCACCCTGCGGATCTGGCCCTACCCGGAGAAGCGGATCCTGAGCTCTTATGCTTTTGAGAGCATTGAGCGGGCCCTTGAGGCGGTCCGCCGCCTGATCCATGCCGGCGCCCGCCCAGCGGTGGTGCGGATCTATGATTCCATAGAAACTGCGCATCATTTTCCTGATTGTGAAGCTGCAGCGGGAGGGGTAATCCTGATCCTGCTTTTCGAGGGCAATGCCGGGATTATCGCCGCGGAGGACAAGGTGGCTGCAGGGCTGGCCCGCGAGGAAGGCGGCGTCACCGCCGGCCCTGAGCCGGTGGAGCGCTGGCTGGAGATTCGCTTTGATGTGGGGCTGGCTTCGACGCTTTTCCGGCAGGGGGCGATCGTTGATACCATCGAGGTTTCCACCAACTGGAGAAATGCGGCGCCGCTCTACCATACCATGCGGGAAGCTGTGCTCACGATGGAGGGGATTGCCCTGGCTTCGGGGCACTATTCCCACGTCTATCCCGAGGGAACGGCGCTCTACCTGACGCTCGTGGCATTTCCCTCGGGAGACAAGGCGGACTACTACAGGCGTCTCTGGGACTCCGCCATGGAGAGCTGTCTGGCCCTGGGCGGAGCCATCAGCCATCACCACGGCGTGGGGCTGCACCGGGGGCTCTGGATGGCCCGGGAACACGGCCGGTCGCTGGAGGCGCTGCGCATGATCAAAGACGCTCTCGACCCCGGGGGGATCATGAACCCGGGCAAGCTGGGCCTGGGGAAGGTGAAGAAATGGCGGAAGTGAACCGGGACCGGCTGCTTGATTGCGCACTCTGCCCCAACATGTGCCGCTGTGAATGTCCCGTTGACCAGGAATTCAGGCGCGAGGCTGTTTCTCCTTCCGGTAAAGCCCGCCTGGCTCACCTGCTGCTGGAGGGGCATCTGGAGTGGGAAAACAATCTGCTGGAGGCCCTCTCGGCATGCCTGGGCTGCCGCGGCTGCCGGCTGCTCTGCCCTTTCCCCGAACTGGACCTGGCGGAAGAGCTGCTTCTGGCACGGACGGAAGCCCGCCCCGCGGAGACGGTCCTGCCTGCCGCGGTGCCCTATTTAAATAATTTAAAGAAATTCGGCAGCCCTTACGGGACCCGCCCCGCCTGCCTGGAAGATCCCCCGGGGGCGGCAAGGCCCGAGGTGCTCTATTTTATCAACTGCACGGCCCAGGCCAATCATCCCCGGTCGCAAAAGCTTACCCTGCAGATACTCGAAGCCGCCGGGGTCGCCTACCGGGTGCTGGATCATTACTGCTGCGGTTATCCGGCTCAGATCTGGGGCGACCTGGAGCTTGCCCGGCAGCTGGCGGCGGAAAATGCGGCCCGTGCCGCGCAAAGCGGCGCCGCGCTTCTGCTGACCGACTGTCCCGAATGCTGGCACACTTTTACGGCGCGCTATCCCCGGTGGGGCAGTGAATTGGGATTGCCCGTGGTGGATGCAGCCGCATTTTTTCTGGAGCTGGTACAGCAGGGGCGGCTTGAACCGGAGCGGATCAAAGGGCTGGGTACTGTTGCCTACCATGATCCCTGTATCTGGGCCCGGGTGGCCGAAAAATGCGATGCACCGCGCGAGCTGCTGCGGAGCATCCCCGGGCTGGAGCTGAACGAAGTGCTGCATACGGGTGGGGAGACGCGCTGCTGCGGCGGCGGAGCCATGTTTCAGCTCTCTTTTCCCGAGCGCTCCGCCGGGATGGCCCGGCGGCGCCTGGAGGAGCTGCCTCCCTCGGGGGCGCTTGTCACCTCCTGCCCGTTCTGCCGTGAAAATCTGCAGGTGGGGGGCGGCAGGGTGATGGACCTGGCCGAGCTGCTGGGCCTGTCCGTGCTCCGGCAGGGGGATTGATGCGCCGCCGGAGCAAACAAAAAAATGGGGGTGTTAAAGTGAAGGCATTGAAGACCGCTGCGATTGTCAATCCGGTTTCGGCCAACGGAGTCACCGCCCGGCGCTGGCCGGAGATCGCCGCCTTGATGGAGGGTGGGGGGCTTGATTTTGAAAGCTTCATGACGGAGGCTCCCGAACATGCCACGGCGCTTACCCGGGAGGCTTTGGAGAGAGGCTGTGATCTGGTTATCTCCGTGGGGGGCGACGGGACGCATAACGAGGTGATGAACGGCTTCTTTGCACCCGGAGGGGCGCTGCACAAGGAGGCTCAGCTTGCTTTTGTCTCCATGGGTACGGGGAGCGATCTGATCAAAACGCTGCAGATCCCCAAAGATCCCGCGGAGGCGGTAAAGCACCTGATCAGGAGTGAGCCGCGGCCGGTGGATGTGGGCAGGCTCAGCTTTATAAGCTACCGCGGGGGCAAAGAGACACGCTATTTTATAAATATTGCGGGCCTGGGGCTGGACGGGGATACTGTGAACCGGGTCAACAGGACCAGCAAGGCCCTGGGCGGCTTTGTCTCCTTTCTCTGGGGAACTGTGGTCAGCCTCATGCTCTACCGGAACAAGGAGATGGCGATAAGCATTGATGGCGAGCTGCTTTTTGAGGGGCAGGTGGCGTTAGTGGCGGTGGCAAACGGCCGTTATTTTGGGGGCGGCATGTGCATTGCCCCCCATGCGCAGATGGATGATGGACTTTTTGATATTGTGATCATGCACAGCCTCAGCAAAATCAATCTTCTTGCCAACCTGCCTAAAGTCTACAAGGGGTCTCACCTGACCCATCCCAACTGCATCAGCAGGCGCGGACGGAAGGCCACCATTCAGACGACAGAGGCGCTCTTGAACCTGGATGGCGAGCAGCCGGGCAAAGGCCCGGTGGAGATGGAGCTGCTGCCCCTGGCGCTGCAGGTGAGGGCTTAGGGAAAAATACTTCTCAGGCGCATGGTAGTAGATGGCGGGCTCTCCTCATATAATAAAGCAGGAAGGAGGATGCCCGGTGGAAACTATTACCTTTGTAATCAGGCGCTCTCCCGATTTGCTGCAGCAGAGGCTGGAGCGGGAGAGCGCCTCTTTCAGCAGCCTGCCCTATCGCTGCTCCTGGAGCGACTGCGGCAGCGCCGGCACTGCGCTTACTTTTGTACCGGAGCAGTATGCCGGCAGCGGCTCCAGGCAATCCATCCTGGAGGCGATTGTCCCCCTGGTGGCACAATTCATGATTGAAGATCTGTGGATTTATATGTTCCGGGACCTGCTTCGCCTCCATTATTGTTACTTTGGCCGGAATGAGCGTGAGGAGATTCTCGACACCGCCCTGCGCCAGCTGAAAAGCAGCAAACTCCACCGCCGGCGTGAGCTCCACCGGGGACTGGCGGGGAAAAAAATCGGTGAATACCTGGCGGGGCCCCATAATCACTTGAATATTGAGGGGTTTAACAATTTTCGGCTGGTGGAGTGGCGCCGCGAGCTGCGCAGGCTGGTGGAGGAAGCTGTGGAGAGCTATCTTGCCGAGAGGGAGCACCGGGAGTTTATCCGGCTGCTGAAATATTTTTTGAACCTGCAGCTGCCGAAAATAAATCTGATCCATCTTTTTGCAGATAAAAAAGGCTGTGTCAGGATCACAGATCACTGTTTCAATCAGGTAGATCCCTGCGACTGGGAAGAGATCGATCTTCAGGATTTTGACGAAGAGAGCGATTACGAAGATATCCTGGTGAGCATGCTTGTTTCGATAGCGCCGCGGCGGATCATGCTGCACCGGAGCGCCGTGCTGCGCTATCCCCGGGCGGCGGAGATCCTGCGCAGTATTTTTGATAAAAGGCTTATTTACTGCGAGAGTTGCAGCCGCTGCCGCCGGGAGAAAGCGCCTCTGGTTACCGGCGACAGCAACCGGCGCTCGTTGACTTAGTGAATTCTGGTGCAGAGTTCCGGAATTCACTGAGTCGTCCCTTATCTTGACAGGGCTGGGGACAAGTCATATCATAAGGCTATCTTATTGCAGCAGGGAAGGAGATGCAGTCATGCCGCAGATCAAGGTTAAACTTAAAGAGGGAAAAGAGCACTCCTATCCTGCGGGAGTCAGCCTGCTTGAAATCTGCCGGGATCTGGGGGTCTGCAGCGGCGGCCCCGTTTTTGCGGCGGAGGTCAATGGAAGGGAGTGTGATCTCCATATTCCTCTCAACGGCGACAGCGAGATCACCTTTCTGGATTTCTCTACAGAAAAAGGCGCCAGGATCTACCGCCACAGCAGCAGCCATGTGCTGGCCCAGGCGGTGAAAAGGCTGTACCCCCGGGCCCGGCTGGGGATCGGACCGGCGATAGAGCAGGGCTTTTACTATGACTTTGAGTTCACGGAGCCCCTTTCAGCCGGTGATCTGGGAAAAATCGAGGAGGAGATGGAGCGAATTGTCGCGGAGAAGCTGCCCTTCAAACGCCGCGAAGTCAGCCGTGAGGAGGCGCTTGCCCTGTTCAGGGAAAAAGGCGAGCCCTATAAATGCGAGCTCATCGCCGAATTGCCCGATGATGAGGTGATCTCGCTTTATGAACAGGGAGATTTCATCGATCTCTGCGCCGGTCCCCACCTGCCCGATACGGGCGGGATCGGAGCGATCAAACTGACGAGCCTGGCCGGTGCTTACTGGCGGGGTGATGAGCGCAATCCCATGCTGCAGCGTATTTACGGAACCAGCTTTCCCACCCCGGAAATGCTGGAGCAGCATCTGGAGCTGCTGGCCGAGGCGGTAAAGCGGGATCACCGAAAACTGGGCCGCGACCTCGGTCTTTTCAGCCTTCATGAAGAGGCGCCGGGGTTTCCCTTCTTTCACCATAACGGCATGGTCATCATCGAAGAGCTGCTTTCTTTCTGGCGCCAGGAGCACCGGCGGGCCGGGTATGAAGAGATCAGGACGCCGCTGATTATGAACCGGGCGCTGTGGGAGCAGTCGGGGCACTGGGATCACTTCAGGGAAAATATGTATTTCACAAGGATCGACGATGAGGACTATGCGGTCAAGCCGATGAACTGTCCCGGAGCGATGCTGGTGTACCGCTCGCGCATGCACAGTTACCGCGATCTGCCGCGTCGCATTGCCGAGCTGGGCCTGGTGCATCGCCATGAACTCTCCGGCACACTGCACGGCCTGCTGCGCGTGCGCAGCTTCACCCAGGATGACGCCCATCTTTTCATGACCCCCGGGCAGATCGAGCCGGAGGTTGCCGGTGTTATCGATATGGTTGACCATTTCTACCGTGTTTTTGGCTTTAGCTACCGCGTGGAGCTGAGCACACGGCCCGACAGCGCCATGGGCAGCGCAGAAATGTGGAACAGGGCTGAAGCTATTCTCGAGGGTGTTCTGCAGGAAAAAGGGCTTTCCTACAGGATCAACGAGGGAGACGGCGCCTTTTACGGTCCGAAAATCGATTTTCACCTGGAGGACTGTCTCGGGCGCAGCTGGCAGTGCAGCACGATTCAGCTCGACTTCCAGATGCCTGAAAAATTTGATCTTAATTATATCGGCGCCGACGGTCAGAAGCACCGCCCCGTGGTGATCCACCGGGTCATCTATGGAGCGATTGAGCGTTTCCTGGCGCTGCTCATCGAGCAGTACGCCGGCGCTTTTCCCGCCTGGCTGGCCCCGCAGCAAGCCGTGATCATACCTGTTACCGACAGGCAGCACGCATACGCAGAAGAGGCCTGCTCCGCCCTGCGCAGCGCATCCTTCAGAGTATATGTGGATGAGCGCAGCGAAAAAGTCGGTTACAAGATCAGGGAGGCCCAGCTGAAGAAGATACCCTACATGCTGGTGGTGGGTGAGCGGGAGGCGGCAGGCAGAGAGGTGGCCGTGCGACACCGGGATGAGGGCGACCTCGGACCCGGTTCCCTGGACAGCTTTGCGACCCGGCTGAGGGAGGATGTTGAGGGGAAAAAATAATTTGACCCTGCATTCGATTTTTGATATGCTCCATATAGGAAAAAATAATAATCGTTACCAAGTAGAAGCCACTGCTTCTCACCTTGGGGCGCTCGCATGGAAGGCTGCCGCCAGGGTTGGCCGGACCGGAACGGGGATTGGTGAGCAGGTGGTAAAACCTGCTCTAATTTTTTGCTCTAAAGGAGAATGCCATGGCAGGAGGTGAAAAAGATTACCAAAAATTTGTTCGTTAATGAGCAAATTAGAGCCCGGGAAGTGCTTGTGATCGATGCCGACGGCAACCAGCTGGGGGTGATGGCGCTCAAGGATGCCCTTGAAACAGCCCGGCAAAAGAGGCTTGACCTGGTGAACGTGGCCCCCAATGCGCGCCCGCCGGTATGCCGGCTCATGGATTTTGGAAAATACAAGTATGAGCAGAGCAAGAAGGAACGCGATGCCCGCAAAAAACAGAAGATGATCACCCTTAAAGAGGTCAAGCTGCGTCCCAAGATCGAGAAACATGATTTTGCAGTAAAAGTGCGGAACAGCCGCCGCTTCCTCGAAGGCGGGGATAAGGTCAAGGTGACTGTGATGTTCAGGGGTCGGGAGCTGGCCCATCCGGACATTGCCCAACGTCTTTGCCGGCAGCTGGCCCAGGAGTTGGATGATTGCTCTACTGTTGAGCGCAATGCCAGGCTGGAGGGACGCAACATGACCATGATATTGTCCCCTAAATCATAGCTGAAGGAGGCAGGAAAGATGCCTAAAATGAAAACCCACCGGGGGGCGGCAAAACGTTTTAAAAAGACCGGCGGCGGCAAGATCAAGCGCTTCCGGGCTTATGGGAGCCATATCCTGACGAAAAAAAGCGCCCGGCGGAAGAGAAGGCTGCGCAAGTCAACCGTTGTCAGCGCTTCAGACTACAAGCGGGTGGAGAGGCTTTTGCCTTAATCCAGAAAGGAGGTTTTTATCATGCCCCGTGTCAAGCGAGGACCTGTTGCCCGCCGGAGACGCAAAAAGGTAATGAAACTGGCCAAGGGCTATTACGGAGGCAAGAGCAGATTATACAGGACGGCAAACCAGCAGGTCATGAAATCGCTCTTCTATGCATATCGGGATCGCCGGCAGCGGAAAAGGGATTTCCGCAAACTCTGGATTACCCGGATCAATGCCGCCGCCCGTTCCAACGGGCTCTCTTACAGCCGTTTTATCAGCGGCCTTAAAAAAGCCGAGGTGGAGATTAACCGGAAAATGCTTGCCGATATGGCCGTCCATGATCAGGACGGTTTTAACAGGCTTGTGCAGGTGGCAAAGAAGCACAGCTAGCGCGTTTCGCCCCTCCCTCCCTCCAGGGCTGGGGAACAGTATGCGGAGCAGTTTCGGGATGTAAAGGTATTCCCGCCCATGGGGAAGCCGGCCTGCGAGCGGAAAGCCCTTCCCCGGGGAATCTTTCGGGCCACCGTTCATGGGGACCCCGGGGTTCCATGGATAAAAATAGGAGGTGTTGTCCGTGTCGAAACAATATCTGGTAATCGGCGCCGGCCACTTCGGTGCAAGTGTTGCCGCCACCCTTTGTGAGCTGGGGCACGATGTGACCATGGTGGATATTGATGCCGCGCTGGTGCAACAGGTCGGCAAGTCGGTGACCCGCGCCGTTCAGGCGGACGCCACCGGCGAAGCAGCCCTGAACTCTCTGGGGATCAAGGATTTTGACGTTGTTGTTGTCGCAATAGGTGGGGAGATTCAATCGTCGATCATGGTCTGCATCCTGCTGGTGGAGATGGGAGCCCGCTATATCGTGGCCAAGGCGCAGTCGGAGCTGCACGGCAAGGTGCTTTCCAAGATAGGAGTCAACCGGGTGGTCTTCCCGGAGAGGGATATGGGGCAGAAGCTGGCTCACAGCCTCAGCGCTTTTAACATTGTGGATCTCATTGAGCTCTCCTCCAACAGCAGCGTGGTCGAGGTTGCCGCACCTGCGGAGATGGTGGGGCGCTCCCTGCAGGAACTCAATTTAAGGGCCCGTTTCGGAATCAATGTCATCGCTTTGCGGGATAAAGATGGTAAGACCAACATCTCTCCTGGAGCGGAGGACAAGATCAACCAGGACGACCTGATTGTTGCAGTTGGCGATATCAGGGCGCTAAAAAAGATGGGCTGGATCTAGGTTGTCGGTCAAAGAGATCAGCAGCAGTGACAATGCCTATATAAAAATGTACCGCCGCCTGGCTGCCGGCGCCAGATACCGCCGCCGCGCAGGCAGGCTGGCGATAGAGGGACCCCGCCTGCTGATGGAGGCACTGGCGGCGGGGCTGGTTCCCGAGGTTGTTTTTTTTACCCGCAATTTTATTGACGGCGGCGGTAAAAACATTATTGGCAGGCTGCCGCCGGAATCACGCCGCTATCGCCTGGCCGCCTCACTTTTTGCCGGGCTGGCCGGTACGGAAACACCGCAGGAAGTTGCGGCAATTATCCCCTACAGCGAGCCTGAGCCCGCCGCGATCGCCGCTCAACCCCTTAGCCTGGCCCTGTTCTTGGACCGGGTCCGGGATCCGGGCAATATGGGTACCATTATCCGCACCGCCTCCGCCGCCGGTGTTGACGCCCTGTTTTACGGCCCGGGCACAGTTGATCCCCACAGCCCTAAAGTGCTGCGTTCCACGGCAGGCGCCGTTTTCCATCTGCCGCCTGTTGCGGTGGAGGAGCCCCTGCAACTGGTGCGTCTGTTGCGGAGCAGCGGCATGACTGTTATTGCCGCACAGCCGCAGGGAGGGCTCCTGTACTGGAAAGCGGATTACCGGGGCAGAACTGCGCTCCTCATCGGCAGCGAGAGCAGCGGCCTTTCGCACGGGCTCGCGGCAGAGGCGGATTTTGCCGTTTCCATCCCCCATGCTTCGCCCCTTGAATCGCTGAATGCTTCAATCGCTGCAGCCCTGATCATGTACGAAGCGCTGCGCCAGCGCACTGTCTGACAGGGAGGCCTCGGCGCCCCGGGCGGTTCTGCGGCTGAATTTATCCCCGCTTCTTTCTTTTGGCCAGCTTGAGAGCGCTGAAAAGACCTCTTTGGCGGATTGTTTTCAGGGCCAGGCCCCGCGGGGTCATCTCAAAAAATTTACGCCCGTAACGGCTCAGGGCCTGTTCATCGATCTCGAAACCAAGTCCCGGTTTATCGGGCAGTGCGATATAACCTTCCTTGTCGATCATGAAATACTCTTTCATAATGCCGTCGCGGTATTGCGGCAGCCAGCCCGGCGGTTCATAGGGGAATTCCACGGGCTTTTCCCTGGGGCCTGCCGCAGCTACCTGCAGATTTATGGCAAGGCCGATTCCGTTTGTCCAGGTGTGCGGGCTGAAGCTGAGGCCGCGCCGGATCGCTTCGTGCATAACCCTGACGGCGGTGTCGATGCCGGAAAATGTGGAGTCGGGCTGGTAGATATCCAGGCACTCCTTCTCCAGCAGTATTTTATGCTCATGCCAGCCCGGGGTCAGCTCCCCGCCGGCAATGGGCGTTTTGGTCCGGCGACGCAACTCCGCCATTTCATCAAAGGCGTACATATCCAGCGGCTCCTCCAGCCAGGCAATGCCGTATTCTTCGCAGGCTTTGGCGTACTCAACGGCTCGCTCCAGATCCCAGATGGGCGGTTTCTCAATGATCGTAACAGGCCAGCCCTGGTTGGCATCCACCCCGATCACCATGCTCTCTCCCACCGCTTCGCGTACTGCCCTGATCTGCTCGATATCCTTCCGGATATCGTGATCATGGATGCGCAGCTTGACTGTCTTGAAGCCCATATCCCTGAGGGCCAGGACCTCCTCCGCCCGGCGGGCGGGCTCGTGCACCTCGCCCGTGGAGCAGTATGCCTCGATGCGGCCCCCTTTGCCGCCCAGCAGTTCATACACCGGCTTGCCAGCTTTTTTACCGAGCAGATCCCAAAAAGCGGCCTCGATCCAGTTGTTCCGCCAGCCCAGGTACGAGGCCTCGCGGAGCAGGTGACGGACTTCGTCCAACTTTTCCACATCCTGGCCGATGAGGTACTGGCCCAGCAGGGTGCCCAGGCCCTCGCGCTCCTCTTCCATGGCCATGCCGGCGCTGTAGCCGGTGAGACCGTCATCGGTGGTAATTTTAACAAGGGTGCTGCGGTTGAATCTCTGCGGGTACCCGGGGATCCAGGAGGGATAAAAGTCCCTGGGCAGGGGAATGGAAATATGGTAAAGCTCGATTTTATCTACTTTCATTTAGCTGTCTCCTCTCAAACAAGAATATGGTTTGGTGCACTGCACTGCATGGGAGATCCGGGGAACCTGCCCGGCGCTACCGGGCCGGGGTTACCGTTTCCGGGGCCTCTCCCTTTTCAAGGGGCAGCAGATATCTGAACAACCAGATCATCAGAAAACCGGTCAGGTACATGGTGATGCCGTAGATGGCCGTGGTTACGAACATGGAGCTGTAAAAATCGCCCATCAGATCCTGGATTAACAGGGTGATGGTTACAGCCAGGGTGGAGTTCCGCAGCCCCACTTCGACGGAGATGGCCCTGGACTGGATGTTTGGAATCCCCAGAAGCCTGGAAGATCCCAGGGCAACAAGCATGCCCAGGATGGAGAGAAGCACCACCATTACATAGAACTGAAAGCTGTAGCGTTCGGTGTCGGCAAATTTCTCCGCATTGGTGATGATGCCCACACCGATAACAGCCAGCAGGGCCACCACCCCCACCGCCGAGAAAAATGGCATCGCTTTTCGGGCAAAAGCCTGCCACTTATTGCGGATGAGCATGCCCAGGATGAGCGGCACCAGGACCAGGCCCACAATGGTCTGCATGATCAGCCCCGAGGGCACACTGATATCGGGTATGTTTGCGCAGAAGAGGGTGAGGACGAGGGGGGTCACAAAGAGCGCCAGGACTGTGGAGATCGATGTCAGCGATACCGACAGGGCCAGATCACCTTTGGCGTAATAGGTCATCAGGTTGGAGGTGACTCCTCCGGGGCAGGCGCAGATCAGGATCATGCCGGCGTAGATAAAGGGAAAGTTGTGATAGAAACCGAGGACGTAGGCCATGCCCAGGGCCAGGAGGGGCATGAGCAACCATTGCATGAAGATGCCGGCGATTATGCCCCTGGGTTTTTTGAAGACCAGGATGAAATCCTGCAGCGTGAGGCTGAGCCCCATACCGATCATGACGAAGAAAAACATAAACATGATTGAGGTTTTGAATACACGATCCAGCAACAGCTGCTGCGGCTTCTCCATGAACCGGATGAAAGTGTAGTACTCTCCGCCGATCTCCTTTTCAGCCAGCCGGGCTTTGAACACAAGTTTGTCGCCCAGCAGGCTCTCCAGTCCCGAGTAAGCGGCGTCTGGCCCTGCTGCCTCTCCCTCAACACCGGCGGGAATGGAGAGGGGGTAGAGTTCTCCGTCGAGGCGCCGGACCATAAACAGTCCGTTTTCCTCCCCCGCAACCTCCAAAAAGCGCAGATTCCCCTCAAATTCAACAGGTGATGCCCTTTCCCAGTCTATAGCATCTCCCTCTTCCGCCAGAAGCCTGAAAAAATCGGCGTCTCCCTGCCTGGCCCTGCTGGAAAGGCCGTAGTACAGTTCTTCGCTGGCGCTGACGGAGCCGATCCCGGAGAAGAAAAGCAAAATCAAGGTGAAAACAGCCAAAACATGTTTCCATGACACCGGGGAGCGGGCCCAACTTTTTATTTTCATCACCAGACCACCTGCCTTAAGCATTTTATTCGCAATAGCCGGAATTGGCTATACCAAATATATATAACTGGTATGACCAAATGTCAAGGTTTTTCTTGCCTGCATGTTGCCCGATGGGCTATGATAGCCTGGAAGAGTGACAGTGAAGCGAAAGAGGGTCGAAATATGAACTGCGGACTTTCAGCCAAAATATTCGAAGAGATGAGAACCGCGATAATTAATGAAGTTTACCCCATCGGAGCCAGGCTGCCCACAGAGCGCCGGCTGGCAGAGCAGTACGGCGCCGGCCGCTTTGCAGTGCGCGAGGCCATCGCCATGCTTTCCCAGGATGGATATGTGGAAACTTTACCCCAGAGCGGAACCTATGTAAAAGATTTTTACAGCGACGGTTCGCTGGACACCCTTGTTCAGACGCTGCGCATTCGCCGGACCATCGAAAGGCAAACTCTGGAATCGCTGCTGCAGTTCAGGGCTACCGTTGAAACCAGCGCCGCCGCAGAAGCAGCCCTGCGGATCACCACCGGGGATATTGCTTATTTGGGCTCCAACCTGGAGCGGAAAAAAAAGAACCTGGATCATATTGCCGTGCTGACGGAGTGCGACTATGATTTTCACTATAAAATAATCTTTGTCTCCGGTAATATAGTGAGCAGACTGGTCTTCAAGTCCTTTAAACCGATCTACTCTTTTTTCACCGAATATTATTACTCGCTTCCCGGAGCCCCCCAGAGATCGCTTGCTTTGAACCTGGAACTTCTGGCAGCGCTGAAACAGGGTGACAAAACGTCTTCTTACAAGGCCATGGAGGCAATTCTGTGCTTTGCCGAAAAAAGAATTTTCGAGTCCATTGATGATCGCGAGCAGCTCATCGTGATCAGGCAGGTAAATATGGGGGAATAGAGCCCTGCACCGCTACGGCTACGGCTGCTATAACTCGCGGCGCCTCACTCTGTTGTTTTCGCCGGGCCGCTATGCTATAATGCACATAAAATATTTACCGGCGATGATGGAGAGAAGTAGGCGGGAGAGGTGCCGTAAAGGAAGGTGGGGCCGCGACTGCAAGCCCTGTCCGGTGCCCCCCGTTGAAATTCGCTCCCGAGCCCCGGGCTGAACGGCTTTATTCCGGCCCTGTAGGTCTGCGACGGGTGATTCCGTTATCGATTGGAGCGGAGCCGTTTACGGCTAATGTGGGTGGTACCGCGGAAGGAAGCTTTCGTCCCAGGGACGGAGGCTTTTTTTAAGGAACCAGGGGAAGGAGCGGTAGAGGATGCTTGATGAGATTTCCAGATTGGAAGCGGAGACCGTCGGCAAGATCAAGGCGGCGCAAAACCTGGAGGAGTTGAAGCGGCTGAGGGTGCGCTACCTGGGCAAAAAGGGGGCGCTGACGGCGCTGCTGCGGCGGATGGGTGAGCTGGAGCCGGAGCAGAGGCCGCTGGCCGGGCAGAGGGCCAACAGCCTTAGAAGCATGTTGGAGGATCTTTTCAACCGCAAAGGGGAAGATCTGGTGGCTGCGGCGGCGGCATCCCGCCGGGAGGAGGAGCGGCTCGATGTTACCCTGCCCGGAGCTCACTTCAAACTCGGCCGAAAACATCCCCTGACCACGGTGCTGGAGGAGATCAAGGGAATTTTTACAGGCCTCGGTTTCCAGGTAGCCCGGGGCCCCGAGATCGAAAGCGATTATTACAATTTCGAGGCTTTGAATTTTCCGGCAGATCATCCGGCGCGGGATATGCAGGATTCTTTCTTCTTTACCCCGCAGATCCTGCTGCGCACCCATACATCCCCCGTGCAGATCCGGGCCATGGAGCTGCAGGCGCCCCGCCTGCCCCTGCGGATCATCGCACCGGGCAGGGTTTACCGGCGCGATGACGATGTCACCCACTCCCCCATGTTCCACCAGGTTGAGGGGCTGGCCGTTGACCGCGGGGTTACTTTTGCCGATCTCAAGGGGACCCTGCTGCTCTTTGCCCGGGAAATGTTCGATCCCGACCAGCGTATTCGCCTGCGGCCCAGCTTTTTCCCCTTTACCGAGCCCAGCGCCGAGGTCGATATCGCCTGCATCATCTGCGGCGGCGAGGGCTGCCGGGTCTGCGGCCAGTCGGGCTGGCTGGAAATACTCGGTTGCGGCATGGTCCATCCCCGGGTTCTCGAGATCAGCGGTTATGATCCCGAAGATGTGACGGGCTTTGCTTTCGGGATGGGCGTGGAGCGGATCGCCATGCTCAAATACGGCATAGACGATATGCGCCTTCTTTTTTCCAATGATCTGCGTTTCTTGAGGCAGTTTCGCTAGAACGGTTCGCCGGAGCGCTATTCTCTTTACGGGAGGTATACCAATAATGCGCATTGCCTATAGCTGGTTGAAAGAATATATTGACCTGGAGCTTTCGCCGGAAGAGCTGGCGGAGAGGTTGACCCATGCCGGGGTTGAAGTGGAAACGGTGGAGCGGTTCAGGGAGGCGCCCTTGCGGGTAGTGGTGGGGAAGATTGTCACGGTGGAGCCGCATCCCTATAACAGCAGGCTTTTAGTAGCAGGGGTGGATCCCGGCAGCGGCCGGGTGCTGCAGATCGTCTGCGGCGCCCGCAATATCGCGCCGGGCCAGAAAGTGCCGCTGGCCCTTCCCGGGGCGGTGCTGCCGGGGAGGCCCGGCGGCATCGAGGCGGCAGAGCTTTACGGGATTACCTCCGAGGGGATGCTCTGCTCGGGGGAGGAGCTGGGCCTGGAGCTGGGTTCGCCTGAGGGCATCCTGATCCTGGATCAATCTTCAAAAGAGGGAACGCCGCTCGGCGAGGCTCTTGATCTGGAGGACCGCATTCTGGTTTTCGATCTGACTCCAAACCGGGCAGACTGCCTGGGACTGCTTGGGACGGCTTACGAGGTGGCCGCCCTGACGGGCGCCGCGGTCAGGCATCCGCCGGCTGCGCCGCCGGAAGGGGGGGGGCGCACCACGGAGGTGCTGCAGGTGGTGCTGCAGGAACCCTTGCTCTGTTCCCGCTACACGGCGCGGATGATCGAGGATGTGACCGTAGCGGAGTCGCCTCTCTGGCTGCAGCTTCGCCTGCTGAAATCGGGTCTACGACCCATCAGCAACATTGTCGATATTACCAACTATGTGATGTGGGAGTACGGCCAGCCTTTGCACGCCTTTGACTATCAGCTTACGCGGGGCGGCGAGATAATCATTCGCCGCGGCTGTAGGGGTGAAAAACTGGTGACTCTTGACGGGGTGGAGCGGGAACTCGATCAGGAGGTCCTGGTGATCGCCGATGCCGCGGGACCGGTGGCTCTGGGCGGGGTCATGGGGGGTGAAAACAGTGAGATCAATCCCTCCACCCGCACGGTTCTGCTTGAGGCCGCCCTTTTCAATTCCGCCAGTGTGCGGCGCACCGCCCGCCGCTACGGTATCCCCTCGGAAGCTTCACAGCGTTTTGAAAAGGGTGTAAACTCCGACTGGGTGGCCGAGGCCTCGGGACGGGCTGCGCTGCTCATGGTGGAGCTGGCCGGCGGCAAAGTGCTGCGGGGACTGATTGACAGCTATCCTGTTCCCCACGAGCCGCGCCGCGTGACGGTGCGTCCGCACCGGGTGAACGAGATTCTGGGCATGAAGGTTCCAGCCGCCGAGGTGAGCGACATCCTGGGCCGGCTGGGCTTTGGCGTGAAGACAGCGGGCCGCAGTCTTGATGTAACGGTGCCGCTCAGGCGAAACGACATCTTCCTGGAGGAGGATCTCGTTGAGGAGGTGGCCCGTCTCCACGGCTACGAGAAGATCCCGGCAACGCTGCCGCGCGGCGAGCTGCTGGAATGCCGTGAAGAGCTGCCGGAGCGGCTGCAGGAACTGGCCAGGGAGACCCTGACCGCCTGCGGTTTCAACGAGATCATCACATATTCCTTTATCAGCCCCGCTGCGCTGCACAGCCTCAGGTTGCCCGAGGGCGATCCGCGTCTCCTGGCCATACCCATGCAGAACCCCCTTTCCGAAGAGCAGAGCATCATGCGTACAACTCTGCTGCCGGGCCTGCTGAAGACGACGCAGGATAATTTCCACCACCGGGCCATGGATCAGCTTCTTTTTGAGATGGGGGCGGTGTACCTGCCCCGTCGGTTGCCTCTGGAAGAGCTGCCCCGGGAAAGCCTGCGCCTCTCCCTGGCGTCGACAGGGCAGCTGCCTGAGGCTAACTGGTACAGCGCCTCGCGCACAGCGGGCTTTTTTGTGGTGAAGGGAGCGATTGAGGCTCTTCTGGATCGTTTCGGCATCACAGAGGTGGAATATGTACCGTCAAAGCTGCCTTTTGGCCATCCCACCCGCTCCGCCGTGCTACTGATCAAGGGGGAGGAGGCCGGTTGCCTGGGTGAACTGCGGCCGCAGGTTGCTGAGAAATGGGATTTTCCGCAGCCGGTTGCCTTTGCCGAACTGAATCTGGAGTTGCTTATCGACAGGGCTGATCTGCTGCCCAGGGTGGCTCCGCTGCCTCGCTATCCCGCCGGTCTGCGGGACATGGCCGTTGTTGTTCCCCGATCGATCCCGGCGGGCAAGCTGAAGCAGGAGATTTATGAAGCCGGCGGCGGCCTGGTGGAGCGGGTGGCCCTTTTTGATCTGTACGAGGGGGCGCAGATCCCCGGAGAGAGGCGCAGCCTCGCCTTTACCATCACCTACCGCCATCCGGAGCGGACCCTTACCGAATGGGAAATCAATGCAGTTCATTCGGATATTGAGAAGGCTCTCAATAAAATGGGTGCGGAGCTGCGCCGCTAAACGGCAGGATATCGGACAACTTTTCACGAAATAAAGCTTATAATCCTGCTGCAGGCGGGGGGAATTTTTTCCGTGGAAACAAGGCCTAAAAATCGGGTTACCGTTAAGATCATGGGGGAAGAATATACCATCAGGGGAGGTGGTCCGCCCCAATCGATGGAAAAAGCCGCCGGTTACGTTGACCGGCTGATGCGTTCCCTGTCGGAGGAAAACCGCCAGCTGAACAGCTATAAAATTGCCGTTCTGGCGGCGATCAACCTGGCAGATGAGCTGCTGAAAGTAAAAGAGGGTTACCCTCGCTTCGAGATGGAAGAGAGGGAGAGGGAGGGAGAAGATGAACTGGTTTGATTACCTGCTCCTGGGTATTGCTGCCTTCTACCTCATCGGGGGACTGGTTCAGGGAGTGCTGAAGCAACTTTTCAGCCTGTTTGGATTTTTCATTGCTGCAGCCCTGGCCTTGATCGGGAGCCGCTGCCTGGGCGGCTACGGCACCGCCCTGCTGAAGCCTGAATATTTTGTGCCTTATGAAGAAGTGCTGCAGCGCATGGGCATTACACTTTCTCCTGAAGGGTTGATGGACCTGGCCGGAGGAGTCCTGACCTTTCTGGTGCTCCTGGCGCTCCTGCTGATCATTTTCCAGTTGCTGATCCACTGGGCTACAAAGGTGAACAGAGTCCCGGTGCTGGGCTTTTTTAACCGCCTGGCCGGGGCCCTCTTCGGCCTGCTGATGGGACTGCTGATCGGCTTTGCCCTGATCAATGCGGCGATGCTTCTGCCGCTGCCCTTTCTGGACAATGCCCTTGGGGGTTCGCTGGTTGCCGGATACATGGAGCTGTACCTGTCGCCCCTGTTTGCCGGGCTCAAAGAAGCCCTCATCGATTTTCTCCTGCGCGGCCGGAGCGGGGGGATCTAAGAGAGGACGTTTGAGGGAATTTGGAAAACTGGGAGATAGCTGCAGCCCTGGAGCGAATGGCCGGGCTGCTGGCTTTGAAGGGAGAAAACAGCTTCAAGGTAAGGGCTTACAGCCAGGCCGCCCGGCAGGTGGTCCGGTTGCCGGAGCCGCTGTCCGAATTGGCTGCGGAGGGGCGGCTTGAAGAGATCCCGGGCATTGGCAAAGCCCTCTCCGCGAAGATCAGCGAACTCATAGCCACCGGGCGGAGCACTTTCCTGGCCCGGCTTGAGGAAGAGCTCTCCCCCGGGCTTCTGACCCTCTTTTCGATCCCCGGTGTGGGCTTCAAGACTGCGGGAACGCTGGTCCGGGAGTTAAAGCTGAAAAACCCGGATCAATTGGAGCAGGCGGCCCGGCGCGGTGAAGTGGCCGGCCTGCCAGGCATGGGCAAAACACTGCAGGACAGCATCATAGACTTTTTTGAACACAGCGGCCGCGTGCCGGAACGTTTTCATCGCGGCGTGGCCCTGCCCCTTGCTTTGCAGCTGCAGTTATTTTTGGAGCAGCTGCCTGCTGTGCTAAAAAATTCGCCCGCCGGCGAGGTGCGGCGGGGCACAGAGACTGCTTCCGGGGTGGTGATGGTGGCATCTCTCCGGGAGGGGTCGCAGGGGGTGCCGGCGGAACAGCTGATGAGGGCGCCGGGGGCCGTCAGCCTGGAACCTGTGGAAGAAGGTTATTGCATGCGCACAGTGGCGGGGATACCGGTCCGGATAGTGCTCTGCTCCGCTGAGGAATATCCCACCCGCCTGGCCCTGCTGACAGGATCCCGGGCGCACTGGGAGCAGCTGCAGGCGCATGCAGCGCAGGCAGGCTTCAGGCTAAGCGGCGCCTCCCTGGGAAAAGACGGGATCAGGGTGCCGCTGCAGGGAGAAGAAGAGCTCTACCGCTCCCTGGGGCTGCCCTTTGTGGCTCCCGAATTAAGGGAAGGCGGCGGCGAGCTGAACAGAGCCGCCGCCGGAAAACTGCCCGGACTGATCGAGCTGTCCCAGATCCGGGGCGATCTCCACCTGCACAGCCGGTGGAGCGACGGAAATGCTTCTCTGGAGGAGCTGCACGCAGCCGCCGGCAGGATGGGCTATGAATATATCGCGGTGACCGATCATTCCCCCTCGCTGAAGATTGCCGGCGGTCTTTCCCCCGGGCGGCTGGCTCTCCAGGTGGGGCAAATTGAAAAAATGCGGCAGTCCGGCGGATGCCATATCTTTACCGGGTCGGAGGTGGATATTCTGTCCGACGGCTCTTTGGACCTTCCCGATGAGATTCTCGCCGGGCTGGACCTGGTCATCGCCTCTGTGCACAGCAATTTCAGGCAGACCCGCGGCGAGATGACCGCCCGGATCTGCCGGGCCATGGAGCATCCGCTCGTGCAGGTTATCGGGCACCCAACGGGCCGCCTTATCGGCAGCCGCGGCGGCTATGACGTTGATGTGGAGCGCCTCATCGAGAAGGCTGCGGAGACGGGCACCGCCCTGGAAATAAACGCCTCCCCGCAAAGGCTGGATCTCCCGGAAGGTTATACCAGCCCGGCCCGCAGCAGGGGGGTGCGGCTGCTGATCAACACCGACGCACATTCCACGGCCACAATGGCGGATATGACATATGGTGTTACTGCGGCGCGGCGGGGCGGGCTCGAGACGAAGGATATTTTAAACACCCTACCCCTGGAGCAGCTGCAGGAAGCACTGGAGATAAAGGGGCGCCGGAGGGGATGAAAGCTGTGCTGCTGCCTCTTTCCCCCGATTTTTACCGCTGCGGTACCGTGAGCGCCGCCCGCGCCCTGCTGGGGCAAATCCTCTGCCGTGAAACAGCGGAAGGACTGACAGCGGGAAAAATTGTGGAGACAGAAGCCTATCTGAGCAAAGATGATCCCGCCTGTCATGCCTGCCGCGGGAAAACAAGGCGTAATGAGCCCATGTTCGGGCCACCGGGCCGGGCTTATATCTATTTTATTTACGGCAATCATTTTTGTTTCAATGTTGTGACCGCCCCCGCCGGCGCCGGCGAGGCGGTCCTGGTGCGGGCCCTGGAGCCGCTTCATGGACTGGAGCTGATGCGGCAGCGGCGCGGCGGGGGAGACAGCCCGCTGCATCTGACGGGGGGCCCGGGCAGGCTCTGCCAGGCGCTGGCTATAGACGGGTCGTTTAATGATCATGATCTGCGCCTCCCGCCCCTGTGGATCGCCGCCGGCAGCGAAATTGAGGCCGGGGCTGTTGCCAGGGGGCCCCGGATCGGGATCAGCCGGGCGGTGGAGAGGCGGCTCCGTTTTTATATAAGGGATAACAAATATGTTTCCAGGAGATAAAAACAGGCAATGCCCGATGTGATTACCGGCCGTGAAATTAAATCGCTTGAATTCAGTGAAATCAGGCAGATGCTGGCTGCCCTGACCCTTACCCCCATGGCCCGGCAGGCGGCGGAAAGACTGATGCCCTCCGCAGATGCGGCCTTGGTGGAGCAGCGGCTGCAGGAAACCGGAGAGGGTAGGCTGCTCTGCGCCAGGGGATCATATTCTCTTCTCCCTGTTGATAATATCGTGCCCCGGGTAACGCGGGCTGAAAAGGGCGGTGCGCTGCAGGGGAGCGATCTGGCTGCAGTGAGCAGATTTATAGGGGGGGTGCAGCGCTGCCGTCGTTTTTTCAAAGAGGGTGAAAACGCTCAGGCCTATCCCCTGCTGGCCGGGCGCGCTCTTATGCTGGATGGGTGCGAGGTCCTGGGGCGCGAGCTGGCCCGCTCCATTGATGCCGATGGGGAGGTCCTTGACGGCGCCTCACCGGGGCTGGCGGTGCTTCGCCGCCGCGAGCAGCGGCTTCAGGAAAAAATCCGCGAAAAAATGGACTCTTACCTGCGTAACCCGGCGCAGCGGCGGCTGCTGCAGGAGGCGCTGATTACCCTCCGCGGCAATCGCTATGTCCTGCCGGTTAAACAGGAGAACCGCCGGCAGATCAGCGGGGTGGTGCATGATCAGTCTGCCAGCGGGGCCACCCTTTTTATTGAGCCCCTGCCTGTGGTGCAGCTGCAGAATGAACTTGTCGGTGTGCAGAGCGAGATTGCCCTGGAGATTGAGCGCATCCTCAGGCTGCTCAGCAGCAAGGTGGCGGAAGCCGCCGGCGCCATGCGCAGCGACTGCGCACTTTACGGGGAGCTGGACCTGGTGATCGCCCGCGGCCGCCTCAGTCTGGAGCAGGGGGCTGCACCGCCGCAGCTGCTGCTGGGCGGCGAACCGCAGCTTTACCTGGAGCGGGCGCGCCATCCCCTTTTGGGTGAAGCGGCGGTGCCGCTGACACTGGCCATGGGCAAGGGCTGCCGCATTCTTGTAATTACCGGTCCCAACACGGGCGGGAAGACGGTAACCCTGAAGACAATAGGGCTTCTTGCGGTGATGGCGCAAAGCGGCCTGCATATACCTGCCGAGCGTTCAAGCCTGCTTGCAGTTTTTAAGTTCATTCGCGCTGATATCGGTGATGAGCAGAGCATCGAGCAGTCGCTGAGCACCTTTTCAGGCCATTTCAAAAATATCGTCTCCATCCTGGAGCAGCACGGCCCTGCATCGCTGGCTCTTTTTGACGAGCTCGGGGCAGGCACAGATCCCTCCGAAGGCGCCGCCCTGGCCATGGCTCTTCTGGCAGCACTGGAGAGAAAGGGCGGCCTCTCAGTGGCCACAACCCATATAAATGAGCTGAAGCTTTTTGCCCAGGTGCAAAGGGGGATGCAAAATGCAGCCATGGAGTTTGACGAGGAGACGCTGGCCCCTTCGTACCGCCTGCTTCAGGGGATCCCCGGCCAGAGCAATGCCCTTGCCATTGCCGGGAAACTGGGGTTGCCCCGGGGGGTGCTGGCCGAGGCCAGGAGCCTGCTTGCACGGGGACATGAGGATGTGGAAAGGGTTATTACCAGCCTGGTGGGGCAGCGGCAGCGGTTGGCCCGGGAAAGCGACGAGGCCTCCCTGGAGCGGGAAAGGGCGGCGGCGCTGCGGCGCGAACTGGAGGAGGAGCTTGAAAAGCTGAGATTTAAACGGGATGGAATTATCCAGGAGGCGCGGGAGGAAGCCAGAAAAATGGTCCGGCGGACCAGGGCGACGACGGATCTGTTGATCCGGGAGCTGCGCCGGTTGAAGGAAAAAGGCGGCGGCGCGGCTCTGGCCGAAGCCGGGGATGTGCGCCGCGAGCTGCAGCAGCTGCGCCGGGAAATAGAGATTGAAAGCGAAATTGACGAGGCGCCACCTTTGCCCCTCTCGGAGCTGGCAGTGGGAAAAACTATTTATGTCCAGAGCCTGCAGCAGAGCGGGGAGATCCTCTCCCTGACCGGCGGGGAGGCGCTGGTGCAGGTGGGTACCATGCGGGTACAGCTGCCGCAGAAGGATCTTCGCCGCTGGGAAGGAAGAGCCGCCGGGTCCTTATCGCCGGAGCGCTCCGGCTATACTGTTCAGAAAGAGAGCGATATACACCCCGAAATAAACTTACTGGGCAAAACCGTGGAGGAGGCCATGCCCCTCGTTGACAAGCTGCTGGATGATGCCCTCTGGGCCGGGCTGGGGCAGGTCAGGGTGATCCACGGCAAGGGCACGGGAAAGCTGAAGGAGGGGCTGCGTGCTTACCTGCAGGAGCATCCCCTGGTGAGGTCGTTGCGCGGCGGCGCCGCCGGGGAAGGCAGCAGCGGCGTTACTGTTGTCATGCTGGTGGGCGGTTCGGTGACCGATCCCGATGCCTGATCTTCCGTTGTTGAGCAATTCGCTGCCGGGGGGATGGATCTGGCGAATTTAAACCTGGAGGAGATGCTTCTGAAACTGCTGGAGCCGGGGGTTTTCAAAACCACCGGGCAGCTGGTGCAGGAACTCCGCATGGAATTTCCAGGGGCCTGGCGCGAACTGGAAAATGAAGGTCGGCGCCTTTTCGGCGGCGCCTGCGGCGCTTACCAGCAACCGGCCACGCAGATCAGCCAGGCCCTTTTCAACCTTCCGGCCGGCAAATGCCTCTGCCGCAGGGATGAGGACTGTTACAGCTGGAGCGCCCCGGAAGGAGAGCCGCCGGCTTGACAGTGAGCGGCAAAAAACCTATAATTCAGGTAGAAATTGAACCTGTCGGGGTGGCGGAACAGGCAGACGCGCACGTTTGAGGGGCGTGTGGTTTACACCGTGGGGGTTCAAGTCCCCCTCCCGACACCACCAAAGCGGCGTGGAGAGTAATCTCCACGCTTTCTCTGTACCGGACACAGGCAAAAAGGGAGGGGACTCAAATGGCAGAGGCAGGAACGATAAAGAGCTGCCGGTCAGATCCATGGCAAGTGACAGAAAGAAGCTGATGATTTTGTAATGGTCCTGTATATGGTATTATTAGTTAAGAATACCGGGATTTATTTAAAAAATTTCACCTGGTGCCGGGATATACGAAGAAAAACCCGGGGAGGTATTGACGGACCTTGGATCTGGTTGAAAGGTGGTTTCTCATGCTGCCCTTCATGAGCGGCATGCTCCGGCCGGCAGCGGCACTGCTCGTACTGCTGCTGTTCCTCCTTCTCCGGGGCGTTCTGACCCGCTTTGTATTCGGCATGGCTTCGAGAATCGCCGCAAAATCCAAAACCAGGATTGATGTCAGCTTCTTCCTGGCCCTGGAAAATCCGCTGAAGAACTTCATCCTGATCCTGGGTTTCTACATTGCGCTCTCCATCCTGCCCCTGGCTCCCCTGGTCAGGTTCTATCTTGTTGTTGTCTTTCGCATAGCCGTTGTGCTCTTCCTTGCCTGGGCTCTGTACAATCTTACTGAAAGCAGGCCCCTAAAAAATATCAGCAGGCGCTCGGGGCTGGATCCGCTGCTTCTGGATTTCCTGGTAAAAGCGTTGAAGGCGCTCATTGTGGCGCTGGCGGTGATCATGATACTGTACCAGATGGGCTACAATGCAAACGGCTTTATCGCCGGACTGGGCCTGGGCGGGCTGGCCGTGGCCCTGGCGGCAAAAGATGCCCTGGCCAACATATTTGCCGGGATTGTGATCATCGCCGACAAGCCCTTCTCTGTAGGTGACTGGATCGAAACAGCGGAGGTGGAGGGGACGGTGGAGCAGGTCTCCTTCCGCAGCACCAGGGTCCGGACCTTTGCCCAGGCTCAGGTGACGGTGCCCAACGCCGTCCTGGCCAATGAGGCCATTACCAACTGGAGCCGCATGGGGAAACGCCGCGTCTCTTTTAGCCTGAAATTAGCACTTTCCACTCCACGCGAGAAGCTGGAGCGTTCTATTGTCCTGATCCGGCAGATGCTGCAGGAACATCCCGATGTCCATCCCGAAACCATCCTGGTCCACTTCGCAGAATTCGGCGAGAGCAGCCTGGAGATCAACCTCTACTTCTTTACCAGAACTACCGTCTATGCCGAATACCTCTCTGTCAGGGAAGAGATCAACCTGAGGATTCTCAGGATCCTCGAGGAGGAAGGCGCCGCCCCGGCCCTTCCCGCCCGGAGCATCCACCTCACCTGAGTAGCGCCCGGTGCCAGGCACCAAGAGCTACTTGGTGGCGGGTCAAGAATATGCTAACATGTGTAACAGGTGAAGGGAGGGGCCATGGTTAGGCAGATTACCACTTTTCGCTATCTTTCATATTTGCTCGCCGTTCTGGCGGTGCTCGTCCTGGCTGCAGGGGTTGCCCTCTGGAAAAATGGTGATGTTCGTTTTTGCTACTATTTGGCCTTTTTTGTGCTCACGGTTGCCGGCGCCGTGGCGGCAAATGCACGGCACAAAACATTAAAAATGCAGTTTTACCTTAAAGATAACTGGGGGAAAGAGGAGCGCCGCAAACGTGATTTCTCCGAGATCGGCTCTCTTTTTGAATACAGCGCTGCAGGAACCGGTGGTATAATTGACAGGCAAACCTGGGATGACCTGGATCTGGGGGCGGTTTACCACCGCCTGGACCGGACTTTGACCAACCCGGGAGAAGCGGTGCTCTATCGGATGATCAGGACACCTGTTTATGAGAAGGAAAAGCTTCTGGAGCGAGCCCGCCTGATCAACTTTTTTCAGGATAACAGCGCAGTGAGAGATGAGCTAAGGATGATACTGTACCGGCTGAGCAGGCAGGAGCAAAATAATATAACCCCCCTTTTATGGGACGAGCTGCCCCCGCTAAGCCCTTTGCGCCCTCTCTTTACCCTGCTGGCTTTGGCTTCGTTGTTGTCGCTGGCCGCACCGGTGTTATGGGGGGCCCGGGCTTTGTTCATCATTGTAGCTCTTTTCGGGATTAATTACTGGATTCATTACAAAGTCAAGCAAAGCTTTTTTTACCATCTGCCGGCCATCTCCTATCTCGGGGCGCTACTGCGAGCAGCGCCGAAAATTGCCTCCCTGGAGCTACCTGAGGAAGAGAAGTACAGCAATCAGCTGGGAAACGACGCAAGGGTCTCCCGAAGAATATTCCGGCATATCCGGTTTCTATCCTCGCAGGCGACAGCCTCCGATATTGATATTCTTTTAGAATATCTGAAGGTCTTGTTTTTACTGGAGGTCAGGGGTTTTTATGCAGTGCTGCGCGAAATAGAAAAACAGCGCATCCACCTGCAGGAGATCTACCTGCGCGTTGGAGAACTGGATGCCTTCCAGTCTGCCGCCTCATACCGCGAAAGCCTGGAAGATTATGTTGAGCCCGGGTTTATTTCCGGCGGAGCCTCCCTCCTGGCAAAGGAGATCCGTCATCCCCTGCTGGATCGTGCCGTTGCGAATACTATCGAAATTAAGGAGCAGGGAGTGCTCATCACCGGTTCAAATATGGCCGGCAAGACCACTTTTTTAAAGACTATCGGGGTGAATGCTGTTCTGGCGCAGAGCATCTACACCACCCTGGCAGCATCATATGTGGGCAATTTTTTTAACATAGGGGCTTCGCTCGGTAAAGCCGACAGCCTGGAGGAGGGGAAAAGCCTCTATTACAGGGAGGCGGAGAGGCTGCTGGGACTGGTTGACGCCGCCAGGGATCCCACTTTCCCCTCGCTCTGCCTGATCGATGAGGTCCTGTCAGGGACAAACTATATTGAAAGAATAGCCGCAGCCGAAGCTATACTGGATTACCTGGCGGCGAAGGGAGCGCTGGTTATTGTGGCCACGCATGATCTTGATCTTGCGGAGCGGCTGAAGGGCGCTTACAGCTGCTATCATTTTACCGATCGCGTGGGCCGGGAGGGGCTCTATTTTGACTATACGCTGAAAAAAGGGCTTGCCACTACCCGTAACGCCATCACGTTGCTGGAGTACATGGGCTATCCGGAAGAAATTGTGGAGGCGGCCACCGCCGGAGCAAACCGCTATCTGCAGCCCGAATAAAAATTACTCTCCCCTGGTGCCTGGCACCAGGGGAGAGTAGAAGTAGCTAGCGGTGCCTGGCACCGGGGGGGACTAGAGGCTTTTGCCTGTTTTTTGCCAGTCGGCGAGGAAATTTTCTATGCCCCTTTCAGTCAGGGGATGATTGAACATCTGCCTCAGTACTTTGAAGGGAATGGTGGCAATATGAGCGCCGGCCAGGGCTACTGCGGTGATGTGCGCGGTATGGCGAATGCTTGCGGCGATCACCCTGGTCTCAATATCGTGAAGCTTGAAAATAGCCGCGATCTCTTTCACCAGGGCCACACCGTCGTGTCCGATATCATCGAGACGCCCCAGGAAAGGGCTCACATAGGCGGCGCCGGCGCGGGCGGCCAGCAGGGCCTGATTTGACGAGAACACCAGGGTGACATTGGTTTTGATCCCTTCCCCGCTAAGTGTTTTAACCGCTTTCAAACCTTCCGGCGTTACCGGTATTTTAATCACCACATTTTCGTGAACCTGCGCCAGTGGACGGGCCTCTCTGATGATTCCTTCATAGTCCTGGGCGATCACTTCCGCGCTGATGGGGCCGTTAACGAGACGGCAGATCTCCGGCAGAATCTCCGCAAAGTTCCCTTTTTCCCGCGCCGCCAGCGAAGGGTTGGTGGTTACGCCGTCTATGACACCCCATTTTGCCGCCAGGCGAATATCTTCCACGTTGGCTGTATCCAGAAATAGTTTCATCCTGTAACATCACTCCTGCCCTAGGATTAAGTAGTAGATTTCCTTACGATATTATTGTTTCACTTTTACACGGCAGTTTTCCTTCTATTAGTTATAAACGGCTGCTTTGTCTCCATGTTCCAGGCGCCGCCGGTTGCTTTTCTTCCATTAACGGCATCCAAAACCCGGTCTTCAGCGGCAGGTTTTTATTACACTGTATAGAAATGATAACATTAAATAAGCTGTTAACGCGAGTTCAACTATAAGTCAATTTGAAGGCGGCACAATTCAGAGCGGGGGAGATAGAGATGCTTAAACAGCTGCAGAAAAGGTATCCTGAAAAATTCGCTTCTACGGATGATATTTTCAGCAATATTCATGCCGGTGATCGTATATTTATCTCAACGGGGTGCGGCGAACCGCAGTACCTGGTCAGCAGGTTGGTAGACTATGTTGAAACTCATCCGAAAGCTTTTTTTGATGCCGAGGTCTTGCAGGTCTGGACCCTGGGGGTGGCCCCTTATACTGATGAAAAGCTGAAACATAATTTCCGGCACAACTCCTTTTTTATCAGCCACCATACCCGTGAAGCCGTTAACCGGGGCAAGGCTGATTATACCCCTATATTTCTCTCCGATCTGCCGGCGCTTTTCCGCCGCAGGCAGGTTCCCGTTGATGTGGCTCTTATATCCCTCTCTTCACCCGACGCCCGCGGTTATCTCAGCCTGGGCATCAGTGTGGATATCGTCAAAGCTGCACTAGAGAACGCAGATCTGGTTGTAGCCCAGGTGAACAGGTTTATGCCCCGCGTTCACGGCGACAGTTTTATTCACATCAGCGAGATCGATTACCTGGTCCCCCATGACGAGCCGCTGCTGGAGTACTCCCCGGGGAGGGTTGATCCTGAAATCGCTGAAAAAATCGGAGCTTACGTTGCCCGGATAATCGATGACGGCGATACAATACAGGTTGGTTACGGCAGCGTTCCCAATGCCGTTCTGGCCTCACTTAGGGAGAAAAAACACCTGGGCGTGCACACTGATCTTCTGGGAGACGGATTGCTGGAGCTGATGAAAAACGGCGTTGTGGACAACAGCCGCAAGAGCATCAACCGCGGTAAGACCATAGCCTCCTACTGTATGGGGTCACAGCCCAGCTATGAACTCATTGACGATCATCCGGCTATCGAGCTCAAAGAGATCGACTATACGAACAATCCGCTACTCATCGCCCGGCATGAGAATATGGCCGCCATAAACAGCGCCCTTGAGGTTGACCTGACAGGGCAGGCTACAGCAGAATCTATCGGCACGCTTTTTTACAGCGGGATCGGCGGGCAGGCCGGTTTTATTCGCGGCGCCGCCATGGCACCCGGAGGAAAGACAATTCTGGCGCTGCAGTCAACTACCCGGGACGGTTCCACCTCGCGCATTGTTCCTCTCTTGCAGCAGGGGGCGGGGGTGACCCTGACCCGGGGGGATATTCAATATGTTGTTACCGAGTTCGGACAGGCTTACCTGCACGGCAAGAATATCCGCGAACGGGCCATGTCGCTTATTGCCATCGCCCATCCCAAATTCCGTTCCTGGCTTATCGAGGAGGCAAAGAAGCTTTCTTTGATCTACAAGGATCAGGCATTTTTTCCCGGGAAAAAGGGAGAGTATCCGGAGTACCTGGAGACGCACCGCACCACCAGGGCGGGGGTGGGCCTTTTACTGCGGCCGGTGAAGATCAGCGACGAATCAATACTGAAGGATTTCTTTTACGCCCTTTCGGATAAGAGCCTGTACCAGCGTTTCCTGACCATCAGGCGCCACATGCCCCATGAGGAGCTGCAGAAGAATTTTGTGGTCATAGATTATACCAGGGAAATGGTTATCCTGGCGGTTAAAAGGTATCTGGGCTACGAGGTGATCGGCGGGGTGGCTCAGTACTGCATCGATGAAAGCGCACTGACTGCGGAGGCTTCCATAGTGGTGCGCGACGACTTCCAGAAGAAGGGGATCGGCTTTGAACTGCTCTCTTACCTCGTTTACGTTGCTCAGAAGCAGGGGCTGCATGTTTTCCAGGCCAATGTCATGCCCGGAAACCAGGCGGTGCTGCGCCTTATCGAGAAGTTGGGCCTGCGAACGGAGAAAAAATGGGATGGCGGCATCTTCAGCATCAAGATATTTTTAAACTGAAAACCCCCGCAGATCCTGTCAAGCCTTCCCGGAGCAGACATTGATGGGGTAGACTTTTGATCTTCCTGCCAACATAATCCCCGGTGGATTGTGGAATATATAAAATAGTTCATGAGCCTACTCAAAAAACCCCCCTTTTTAAAAGGGGGGTTTTGGGGATCTCAAATGGCGGTTATTCCAGCTGCCGGCCGATGGCGAAACCCTCCCGGATGGCATCGGTGAGCTTGCGCGGACCGGCGGCATCGCCAACAAGGTGGAGTTGCTCCACTTTGCCCTCCAGCCTGCTGTGAAGATGATCATTTGCGATTGCACCCAGGGCCAGAATCACGGTATCGGCAGGAAGCAGGGTGGGACCGGCCGCACTGCCGTGATCCCCGCCTTCCCGTACTATTATCGCGCCCTTGCTGTTGATCTCCTTGATTTTTGTCCCTGTGAGCACTTCGACCCCAAGGCGGTCCAGGTTTTTAAGCATGATCCAGCGGGTGCTGATGCCCATATCGCGGGCCGCCTTTGGGAGCGCCTCTACAACGGTTACCTCCCTGGTGCCCCGGTTTAGCAAGGGCAGCAGGGTCCCGGCAGTCTCAGCTTCATATTCCATGAGAAATTTCAGTGTCTCCGCATCGATGGTTCCCATCGAGGCGACGGTGAGCGCTGTCTCGCAGCCCACTGATCCGCCGCCGGCCACGATCACTCTTTTGCCCGGGATAACAGCGCCCTGCAGGATGTCCCAGGCGCCGGAAACTTTGTGCGCGGTCCCGGCTTCAACAGGAAAGGGGGCCGGAGCGGGAAGCGCACCGGTAGCGATGATCACGGCATCGGCCCTAAATTCCAGGATGTTTTCAACGGTGGCGGTTTGATTCAGGACTACATCCACGCCGGCTGCGGAGAGTGCGTGCCGGTAATAACCGAGCAGGGTGCCGAACTCCTCTTTTCCCGGCGGCCTGGCGGCATAATGCAGCTGCCCGCCGGTTGCCGTCCCTTTCTCCCAAAGCGTGACCCTGTGTCCCCGCAGCGCCGCCGTTCTGGCGGCTTCCAGCCCCGCCGGGCCGCCGCCGACAACAAGCACTTTCTTTGCCTTGCGGGCCGGGGTGACCTCGATTGAACTCTCCTGCCCGGCCAGGGGGTTTACCGTGCAGTGTACCTCTTTCAGGGTGAAAACAGAGTCAAGGCAGCCCTGATTGCAGGCGATGCAATGTCGGATGGATTTCTCCTTTCCGCTCAGGATCTTGCGCGGCAAGTCAGGGTCGGCAATGAGAGCGCGACCCATGCAGACCAGATCAGCACATCCATCGCGAAGGATCTGCTCCGCCACTGCGGGGTTGTTGATCCTGTTGGCGGCCATTACCGGGACATTCACACTTTCTTTTACTTTCCGCGCCAGGTACGCAAAGGCGCCGCGGGGGAGGTGCCCGGTGATCTGGGGGATGCGCGACTCATGCCACCCGCCGGTGACATTGAAACAGTCGGCCCCGGCGGCTTCCAGGATCCCGGCGAAGCGTGCAGCTTCACTTGAAGTATTGCCGCCGGGAATAAAGTCGTTACCCGAGATCCTGACCAGAATGGTATAATCTGCTCCCACCCGTTCCCTTACGCGCTCCAGCACCTCCACGCCGAAGCGGCACCTGTTGTCAAAGGAACCGCCATAGGCATCCTCTCTAAGGTTGGTTACCGGAGAAAAAAACTGGCAGATCAGGTAGCCTGCGCTGGCAATTATTTCAACGGCGTCAAAACCTGCCTTTTTCGTCCGCAGCGCCGCCTCAGCGAAATTATCAATGGTCCTATCGATATCCTGCAGCGTCATCTTGCGGGGTGTTTCCCGCGTCAGGCGGGAGGTGATCGCCGAAGGGGCAAAGGGATGCTCTTCGGTAAAGGCCTTGTAAGCGTAGCCGCCGGCCTGGTAGAGCTGAGCGGCAACTGCCGCTCCTCCATCCCTTACCGCTGCGGCAAGCTGCTGCAGCCCGGGGATAAACTTGTCATCATGCAGGCCGATCATGAGCGGTCCTCCGCCTGCCCGGTCGATACTGCAGCCTCCCACAATAATCAGGCCCGCTCCTCCACGGGCCCTTGTTTCGTAGTAACGGATCAACTTTTCATTGGCGAAACCTTCCGGGGAGTAGTTGTGGTGCAGGGCGGGCATGCAGATCCGGTTTTTCAACTCCAGGCTACCCAGCCGGACCGGTTCAAAAAGCATTGCTCAATCGCCTCCTCCATTGGGAAAAAATAAAGATTAGTCTTTTTAATTCTTCAAAAAGGGAGAAAAGCCTTTTTTGCAATACGAAAGCATAACTGCAGGATTGCGCAGTGCTGGAAAAGAACTAGAGGGCTAGAAGCTGCCAGTGATTGTCAAGGAGCGTGGGTTTCTATGTCGAAGAAAGATCGCGGCCTTGAAGTCCTGCTTTGCGATCTAGATGCTTTTTTCGCCTCCGTGGAGCAGCGGGATCATCCGGAATACCGGGGACTGCCGGTTATTGTGGGCGGCAGCCCCGCCGCCCGCGGCGTTGTCTCCACCTGCTCCTATGAAGCGCGCAGATTCGGCATCCATTCAGCCATGCCCTCCGCCGAAGCGTTGAGGCTCTGTCCCGGTGCTGTATTTTTACCCGGCGATATGGACAGTTACCGCCGCGCATCGGAGCAGGTCTTTGCCATTTACGACCGCTTCACCCCGGAGATAGAAATAGTCTCCATCGACGAAGCATATCTGGCCCTGCCGCCGGGTGGAGCCCTGGAGGCGGCAGAGAGAATCCGCCGGGCTGTTCGGGAGGAGCTGGGGCTTCCGCTTACCATAGGTATTTCCAAAAACAAGCTTCTGGCCAAGATCGCTTCGGAGATGGCCAAACCGGACGGGATGGGGACGCTCTGGCTCGAGGATGTTCCGGCGCTGCTCTGGCCCTTGCCCCTGAAAATGCTACCCGGCCTGGGACCGGTTTCGGTACAGAAACTGAACCGGATCGGGATCAACACCATCGGACAGCTGGCTGGTGCGCCTTCCGCTCTGCTGCAAAGATATTTCGGCAACAGCGGCCCGGCATTGAAGCGCAGTGCCTGCGGCATTGATGACCGCCACCTCGAGACTTTACGCCAGGCAAAATCTATCTCTGAAGAGAGGACCTTTTCGGTAGATCTGACCGATGAGGAAGCCGTCAGAGCTGTTCTGATGACGCAGGCCGAAAGCCTGGGTTATCGCCTCAGGTCGGAAGGGCTGCTTGCCGGGACGGTATCGCTAAAACTGCGGTTTTCCGATTTCAGCACGATCACCCGTGACCGGACCCTGCCTGCCCCGACAGACAGTGACCTGGCCCTCTACCAAATTGCCGGTGAGCTTTTCGCCGGCCACAAGGGGCGCCCGCCCTGGCGGCTGGTGGGGCTGAAAGTCTCCGGGCTGGGGGCCGGAGAGCAGCTCACGCTCTTTGACAGCACCGGCAGTGAAAAGAAAAAGGTGAAACTGGAGCTGGTCCGGGACCGCCTGCGAGAAAAATACGGCACCGCCGTTGTTCACCGGGCCCGAAGCCTGCTAAAACCGGCGCGAAGAAATGGAAAGAAATTTAAATTAAGCTAAATGCCCCTTGCATATAAAGCATCCTTGAGCGGGGTTTGACGAAGGATGATAACTAATTGTATTTGCGGCAGGATTTTGAGTATTTATCTTGAAATTTAATATTATGCTGATAACTGTTAATTTTTCATACTGCAACCCCGGCGACATCTACATGAAGGGCAGCCATGGATTTTGAAGACAGGAGGCTGAGCTGTGAAGGAAAATCCGCTGGAATTTTTGATGAACCCGCGTTCCATAGCTACCGTAGGTGCAGGGAACAATCCAACGAAGATGGGTGCAATTCAGGCTTTGAGCATTGTCAAGGATGGCTACGGCGGAAAATTCTACCCCATCCACCCATCGGAGAAGAGAGTGCTCGGCTACAAGGCTTACCCATCGGTGTCCGACCTTCCCGAAACACCGGATCTGGCTATTTTTATCGTGCCTACGGACCAGGTGATCGGGTTGATGGAGGATTTCGGAAAGCTCGGTACCAGGAGAGCGGTGGTCATCACCGCCGGTTTTCGGGAGACGGGGAGCGCTGGACTGAAACTGGAAGAGCAACTAAAAGAGATTACCCGCCGCTACGGTATCCGATTTATAGGGCCAAATTGTATCGGCCTGCTTAACAGCGCCGTCTCGCTTAATATTACAGTCATGCCCATGGAAGATCCGCCGGGATTGCTGGGGATGGCCTCGCAAAGCGGCACCTATGTTACCCAGACATTCCCGTATCTGAAAAAACGGGGGATCCGTTTCAGCAAAGCCATCAGCCTGGGCAATGAGGCCGATATCAATATCAACGACGCCCTGGCATATCTCGGGCAGGACGAGCAGACAAAGGCTATCGCTCTCTATATCGAAGGCCTCAAGGATCCTGACGGCTTTCTGCGAACGGCGCAGGAGATCACACCCTTCAAACCTGTTCTGGCCCAGTACGTGGGCGGCACCGCCGCCGGGGCGCGCGCCGGCTCCAGCCACACCGGCGCCATGGCCGGACCGGATCACCTTTACGACGGACTTTTGCAGCAGGCGGGTATCATCAGGGTTTATTCGGTGGAAGATCTTTACGGGCAGGGCTGGGCCCTTGCCACCCAGCCGCCGCTCAAAGGTAAGAGGATCGCGGTGATCACAAATTCCGGCGGCCCCGGCACGGCCATGTCCGACACCTGCAATGCCGGCGGCCTGGAGGTGCCCATATTTTCAGAGCGGCTGCAGGAGGAAATCCGGCCCCATATCCCGCCGCACGGCGCCCGCGCAAACCCTGTTGACCTGACTTTTTTCCTCGATGCCCAGGCGATCAGCGTGACCATTCCTGCGATGATCATAGAAAGCGGAGAGGTGGATGGGATCGTTTTGCATGGGGCTATGGGGACCGGCTTTATGAATGAGATCTTTACACATGCCCAAGATCTTTTCGGCATGTCGCGCGAAGAATTCCTGGCGATGTTCAGCGATGATCTCGGCGCCGCAATGGAACTGCCTAAAAAATACAATTTTCCCTTCCTGGTCTCCTCCTTTTTCGGTGATCAGGATGATTATACAGCGGCGTACCGGGCTCACGGCACCCCCGTTTATGATTCTCCCGAGAAAACTGCCCGGGCCATGTTGGCGCTCTGGAAGTACAGGCAGATCCGTGAACGCAACCTGGGAAAGAGACCGGACTTAACGCCGGCAGCTTCCGATGCAGAGGCCCTCATTGCAAAATCACTAAAAAAAGAAGCAGGCAGACTTGACGAGTTCTCTTCAAAAAGAGTGCTTGCCGCTTATGGCATTCCCATCGTTGCGGAGGAACTTGTACATTCCGCGGGGGAGGCTGCTGCAGCAGCCCGCTTTCTCGGTTATCCCGTCGTGCTGAAGGGCTGTTCGGAGGAGATCGCTCACAAGACAGGAAAGGGGCTGATCCATATGAACCTGGAGGGTGAAGAAGCGGTAAGGCGTTCTTTCGGTGCCATCCAGGAGGCGGCGGGGGGGGGGGAGATCCCGGTGCTGGTGGCGCAAATGGTGCGCGGTGATCGTGAACTTGTCGCCGGCGCTGTCCGGCAGCCCGGTTTCGGGCCCTGCGTCATGTTCGGTCTGGGCGGGATTTTCACTGAGGCGCTGCGCGACACTGTCTTCCGGCTGGCGCCGCTGAGCCAATCCGAAGCGCTGGAAATGCTCGACGGAATCCGGGCGAGAGATCTGCTCGGTGAATTCAGGGGGATGCCCGCCGCAGATTGCGAAGCCCTGGCCGGAATTATCCGGAAAGTCGGCGACCTCCTGCTGCTGCACCCCGAGATCAAGGAGATCGACTTAAATCCCATCATCCTCGCAGGATCCCGCCCTGTTGTAGTGGATGCACTGGTCACCTTTTAACATCATTGGCAATTACTGCAATGCATGGTAAAATAATGGGCGGCGCATGCATGCGCCGCCCAAAGAAATTCCTCTAGCTATTGATTTTTTTACGGATATAGGTATAGTATTACTTAGCCCGGCTTTCGCTGCCTCGCCGGGTACCGGTCAAGAGATAATTGGGAAAAACGCAGTTAAATTTCCTGCGTCACCTTTTACAAATTGGAAGCAGGCCGGGCATATATGTAACTATAAGCAGGGTATTGTTTGACTTTTTAGTTTTTAAACATACAGATTTCTATTAATTGGTGTACACGTAGACTATTCGGGAGGCGGAGCGGCATGTGCGGCAGATTTGCCCTGGTCACGGAGAAAAGGGTTCTTGAGATGCTCTTTGAAATCGAGTTTTACGAAGAGCTGGAGGCAAGCTACAATATTGCACCTTCCGAAATGATCCTGGCGTTGCGCCGCAGTCCCCGCAGCGGTTCCAGAGAGCTGGTCCGCATGAAGTGGGGCCTGGTGCCGTCCTGGGCCGCGCATAAAACCGGGGGGAAGGCTCTGATCAATGCCCGGGCCGAAACGGTTGTCGATAGGCCGGCCTTCCGCGGCGCTTTTTTGAACCGCCGGGCCTTGATCCCGGCAAGCGGTTTCTATGAGTGGCGCAGGGAGGGGCAGTCGAGGCAGCCTTTCTATATTTCCCTGCAGGGCGGAAGGCCCTTTGCTTTCGGTGCTCTATATGAAGCAGGTGCCCTCGGGGGACAGCCTCCCGAAAGCTGCGCTATCATCACCACGGCCGCCAACCGCCTCATCGCTCCCATCCATCAGCGCATGCCCCTGATCATCCCGGAAGCGCTGTACCGGCACTGGCTTGATCCACATACCCCGCCGGAAAAGCTGCGGGGTATGCTGGCGCCCTATCCGGCGGATAAGATGGATGCCTATCCTGTTTCCAAAGGCGTGAACAGCCCCGCCTTTGATCATCCCCATTGTCTGAAAAGGGAGATATAAAGGATGCAAAAAAGCGAGCTGTGCAAGTTGCAGTATTCTCCGCAGCAGATCAATAGCAAAAGAAAAAAAGTCCGCCAGGGGCTGCTAAGGGAGTCGCCACATCTTTCAGGGGATGCTATTACCCGTATCTTCCGCACAGACCTGGAAGTGCTATTTGATCTGTACGACCTGTTCTTTTTCCGGGGCTATTTTCGCAGTCAATTTCGGGGGCGGCTGCTGTTTTCACTGTCATCCCGGATGAACCGGAACGCCGGTATGACCATATATCCCCCAAACCTGCAATGTCTGACGCCGGAAGAGGAGCGGTACGAGCTGCGGATCGCTGTATTTTTGCTTTTCAGTTATGAGAAGCTGCAAAGGGATAAAATGGTCAACGGCATTAAAACAGAAGATAGCCTGCAAGCCCTGCAGCTCATTTTTGAACATGAACTCTGTCACCTTATCGAGCTGCACTGCTTCAAGGTGTCCAGCTGCCGGGGGGAGCGATTTCAAACTCTGGCCTTCAATATCTTTGCTCATGCGGGCAGCTGTCACCAGCTACCCTTGATGCCTGAAATTGCCGCAGTTGAATACGGTTTGTCCGTAGGGGATGAGGTCAGCTTTTCGGGTGAGGGAAGAACCTTTACCGGGGTGATTTCCAGGATCACCAGGCGGGCCACCGTGATGGTTCCCGACGCCGGCGGAACCTTCCAGGACCGGGGCGGTAAGCGCTACCATAAATTCTACGTGCCCCTGTCCCTGCTGAAAAAGAAAAAATGTACGCTGTTATCAAAATGAGGCGGGGTTTACTGCGGAATTGCTTTGCGGCTCCTCCCGACCCGCGGATATTTACAATATATGTTTAACAGTAGAACAGCAGGGGCCACTGTTATTGTGTGTAAGGACGCTGCCGCAGCGCAGCCCTGTGAGCTTAAGACATCCCGGGCTCCGGAGCGGGAGTGAAGAAACAAATTAATCGAAACTCTTGCAGGATTATTTTGCAGTATCTCGAATAAATAACATATGTAAGTTCTCCCACTTTTGATTTTTTTCAGGTATTGCCATAATAAGGGTAGAGTAGAGGAGGTGGTGCGCCAGTACAATATGATTTGAACACTTTCTTATAAGTCGTTCAGCCAAGGCTAAAAATGTAATTGAAAAGGAGGAACGATAGTGGAATTCGGATTTTTATCTATTTTACCGGCGATTGTAGCGATTACACTGGCTATTGCCACACGTGAGGTCATCGGTTCACTATTTATCGCTATAGTGCTGGGGGCAACATTTCTAAACAATTACAATCCCGGCACCGGTCTTCTTCAAGCCATGGATAACTATGTTCTCGGCAGCGTGACCGATGAATGGAATTGCGCCATTTTAATTTTTACACTGCTCATGGGCGGTATGATTGGACTGATCACACGTTCCGGCGGGGCCAACGCTATAGCCGAGTCCCTGGCCAAAAGGGCGAAGACCCCGCGGGCCGGGCAGCTTTATACCTGGCTTATCGGGATGCTCATTTTCTTCGATGACTACGGCAGCAGCTTGATTACCGGGAATACGGCCCGCCCGCTGACAGACCGTCTGCGGATATCGCGGGAAAAGCTCTCCTATATAGTTGACAGTACCGCTGCGCCGGTAGCCACAATCGGGATTATTTCTACCTGGATCGGCTACGAGCTGGGGATCATCAGGGATTCATTCTTGAAAGTAGGCATTGAGGAAAATGTCTTCTTTCTTTTCCTGAAGAGTATCCCCTTCCGCTACTACAGCATCTTTGCGCTGGGCCTGGTGGTGATTATCTCCGTTTTGATGCGCGACTTTGGTCCCATGTACACGGCGGAGAAGCGGGCCCGCACCACGGGCAAAGTGCTCCGCGACGGCGCCGTGCCCCTGGTTGATACAGCGGCCAAGGATCTGATGCCCAAAGAAGGGGCCCCGCTGCGGGTAATCAACTTCCTGCTGCCCATCATTGTCCTTGTAGGCGCCACTTTCTACGGTCTGTACTGGGACGGTGTGCACAACGGGGGAGCTACGGCGGGCAAGCTTCTTGAAGCTATTGGGGAGGCCGATGCCAGCATTGTGCTGCTCTGGACCTCTCTCATCGGCGTTATTGTAGCCCTGGTCCTGGTCATGGTACAGAGGATACTCGCTTTCAACGAGGCCATGGATACACTTGTATCCGGTATGAAGTCGGTGTTCTTCGCCTGCATCATCCTGGTTCTGGCCTGGTCCATCAGCTCTGTTTCAAGCGAACTGGGAGCGGCGGATTATCTTGTGGGCCTGGTGACATCGGGAGGGGTGCCGTACCAGATCATTCCCCTGCTGATATTCCTGATCGCCTGTCTGATGTCCTTTGCGACAGGCACCTCCTGGGGGACGATGGGGATCATCCTTCCCCTGGCCATTCCGGTGGCTTATGCCCTTAATGACGCCATCCTGATTCCGACCATGGGTGCGGTCCTCACCGGGGCCATCTTCGGCGACCATTGCTCGCCCATCTCGGACAGCACCATCCTATCATCCACCGGATCCGGTGCCGACCATATCGACCACGTCCGCACGCAGATGCCTTACGCCCTTCTGGCGGCGGCGGTGGCGGCCGTATTCGGTTTTATCCCCGCGGGCTTCGGCATGCCTTACTGGACCACCCTGGTTTCCATAGTGGTGGGCTGGCTTGTGCTGATTGTCTTTGTCCGTCTCGTCGGCAAGAGCACGGCATCAGAGGCAGATATAGTAGAAGCGGGAAAGGCCGATGTAAAGGCCTAGAACCAGTTAGATCTGTAATGAACGCCGGCTGCGAAGCCGGCGTTCCCTTTCAGGCATGCAGTCGGGAAGGAGGGGGTTCTTGCTAAGGGGCGGTTTTAAAACTTGTTTACAGAAAATAAGCCGGTTGACACTGCGCCGCAGTAGGGCGGTGAAAACTTAAGAAAGGAGAGATAAAATTGCGCGATTATTGCGAAATAGCTCTCTGGAAAGATGTCACCGCAGAGCAGTGGAACGATTGGCGCTGGCAGGTAGCCAACAGGATCACCACCCCGGAAGTGCTCAAAAAGGTGATCGACCTCACCGTTGATGAAGAAAAGGGGATCCAGGAGTACCTGCAGACGCTGCGCATGGCTATTACCCCTTACTTTGCCGCACTTATGGATCCCCAGGATCGCAACTGCCCCGTGCGCCGCCAGGCGGTGCCCACGGCCATGGAGTTGCAGAAAGCCGCCTCTGATATGACGGATCCCCTCTATGAAGATGTTGATTCGCCTGTGTCCGGTCTAACGCACCGCTATCCGGACCGTGTGCTGCTGCTGGTTACGGATCAGTGCTCCATGTACTGCCGCCACTGCACGCGGCGCCGTCTTGCCGGCGCCACCGATATGCCCCGCACCCGCGAGGAGGTTGACCGGGCCATAGATTACGTCCGCCGCACCCCGGCGGTGCGCGATGTGCTTCTCTCGGGCGGCGACGGTCTGCTCATAGACGACGACTTTGTTGAGTACATCCTGAAACAGTTAAGGGCAATCCCCCATGTGGAGATCATACGCTTCGGATCCCGCACCCCGGTAGTGCTGCCGCAACGGATCACACCGGAGCTCTGCCGGATGCTGGCGAAATACCATCCTATTTTTATAAACGTCCAATTCAATCACCCCATGGAGATCACCCCTGTTTCGGCGGCGGCCTGCGCCCGCCTGGCTGATGCGGGCATCCCCCTTGGCAATCAATCGGTGCTGCTGAGGGGTATTAATGACTGTCCGCTGGTGATGAAAAAACTGGTCCAGGGACTGCTCAAGATCAGGGTGCGCCCTTACTATGTTTACCAGTGCGATCTTTCGCAGGGCATTGAGCATTTCCGCACCCCCGTTGCTGCCGGCATCGAAATGATCGAATACCTGCGTGGGCACACCTCGGGCCTGGCCATTCCCACTTTCTGTATTGACGCCCCCGGCGGCGGCGGGAAAATCCCGGTTTCGCCGCAGTATCTAATCTCCCAGTCTCCCGACAGGGTGGTGCTGCGTAATTTCGAGGGCGGCGTTTACACCTATACACAGCCCAAGCATTACATTGATCCCGAACAACCCTGCAGCATCTGCGGCGGCAAGCACAATGAGGAGGCTTATGGAGTCAGCCGGATGCTCTCCGGCAAGGTTGTGGCCATGGAGCCCACAGAAAAGGAGTAAATTTGGCTTACTCACGAGTTTACCAGCCCCCGGAAAAGCTGTCTCCGGGGGTATTTTCTGCCCTTCCCCTAAATATTGCCGAATATTCGTCAGGCTTGCCTATATTTTCGGCATATGGGAGAGGGAAAAGGATGTTTTTGTTGAATAAATGAAAAGGGGGATAAAAATTTATCTGAAGAGGGGGAAGCAGACTTTGGACATTGCCAAGCTGTCCGGAGAGAATGCTGTTTTAATAACTGTGCTGAACCTTACTGATGAAGCGGTACACATTATCGATTGTGACGGGATCACCCGGTTTTACAACAAAGTTTCTGCTGAAATGGATGGGATGGATCCGGAGGAGGTCCTGGGCAAACACATACTTGAGGTCTACCCGTCGCTGACTCTGGAATCGAGCTCCCTGTTAAAGGTGATCGAGACGGGGAAACCGGTGCTGAGTCAGCAGCAGACATTGATCAACCGCAAGGGACGGGCCGTGACCATGTCTTATTCCACGTACCCCTTATTCTACAGAAACCGGATTGTCGGCGCATGTGATATCTCCCGCGATATTACCCGGATCAAGGAACTTACGGAGAAGCTGCTCGATCTGCAATCCGGTTTGCTGGGCAAAAAAACAGTGGTCTCTTCAAAAACAAATTCCTCCCGTAAAAACCCATCAGGCGCGCGCTACACCTTTAATGACCTTGTTGGGCAGGATCCCGGGATGATCGAACTGAAGGTTGCCGGCCAAAAGGTGGCGTCGAGCAGTTCGCCCATCCTTGTTTACGGGGAAACAGGCACCGGCAAGGAGCTTCTCATTCAAGCAATCCACAACGCGGGACCGAACCGTGGGGGACCCTATATCGCCCAGAACTGTGCCGCCCTACCGGCCACGCTTCTTGAGAGTATTCTTTTCGGAACGGTAAGGGGGAGCTTTACCGGCGCAGAAGATCGCCAGGGGCTTTTTGAAATGGCCGACGGGGGGACGATTCTTTTTGATGAGATCAACTCCATGCCCGTGGAGTTGCAGGGTAAACTGCTGCGGGTGCTTCAGGACGGTACCTTCAGGCGGATCGGCGATCACAGGCTTCGAGAGGTCAATGTGCGGGTCATCGCCTCGACAAATGTCGATCCCCTGGAAGCCGTCCGGAAGCAGCATATTCGCCTTGATCTGTATTATCGTCTTAACGTGGTTTCCTTAAGGATACCGCCCCTGCGCGAGCGCCCGGATGACATCATGCTTTTAACTAAAAGCTTCATAAATGAATATAATGATATCTTCGATCGGGACATCAAAGGAGTGACCCCCCGGGTGGAGGAGATCTTCAAGGGTTACAACTGGCCTGGTAATGTGCGTGAGCTGCGGCATAGTATTGA
Organism: uncultured Syntrophomonadaceae bacterium; assembly: GCA_964441025.1. Lineage (GTDB taxonomy): Bacteria > Bacillota > Dethiobacteria > DTU022 > DTU022 > JAAZIN01. The sequence continues at coordinate 3,916 of CAYTXG010000014.1, read as the reverse complement.
GCATGCCATGAACCTTGTGGAGGGTTCTGTTATTGACGAGGGGCAGCTGCCTTTTCAGATTACCCAGCTTAGTCTACAGTACAACAATCCTCCCGGGAAGGTAGGTTTGGGCGGCGGGCTCCCCGAAGTGGTCAGGCTCTTTGAAAAAGAGATTATCAAGAATGCAATGCAGCAGTGCGCTGGCAATGTTTCCAGGGCGGCGCGCCAGCTGCAGCTGCCCCGACAAACCCTGCAGTACAAGCTGAAGAGCTATGGTATCGATGCGGGCATACCCTAAATTGCCTGGCATTACATTTGCGTTCATATATAAATAAGTTTGAGGTCTTCTTATTTTTACGATACCTGCGGTTGGAAAGTTGTCAAAAGACAGAAAGAATGCTGCGGGGCAAGGTTGAAGGAGGGTGTTTTTAAAAAGGCGGAAGATTCCAAAAGAGGGGTGCAGGCAAAAAACCAGGGGGTGGATGATGAATAACCGGCAGAAACCTACAGAGAATGTGCTCGAAATCCGGCAGGCGGTTCCAGCGGATGAACAAGAGGTCTGTTATCTCTGGCGGATGTTGCTCCAGTTTTACCGGAAAGAGGCTTCAGGTGAAATTTTGCGGCACACCTTTCACTATGCTGTTAACCATCCTGAAAAGATACTTGTATTTCTGGCGCTGATTGACGGCCGGCCCGCAGGCACCATCAGTCTGCATCTCGGTCACTATTCGACCTGGAACGACTATTGGTACGGTCACATCGAGGATCTTATTGTGGCGCCGCAATTCCGCCGGAGGGGCGTGGCTCACCGGTTGTTGCTGCAGATCAAAGAAGCGGCTGCGCAGTGCGGATTGGGACGGGTGGAGCTATTGGTGTTAAATGATAATATTCCCGCCAGAAGGCTGTACGAACAATTCGGTTTTAATACTGATTCAGCGGTCTATGAGCTGCCCATTGATTAGTAAAAAAAATGAAAGGAGTTATATGAGATGATGCGGGATTACCGGGAAATAGCTCTCTGGAAAAATGTTACCGAAGCGGAATGGAACGATTGGCGCTGGCAAGTTGCGAATAGGATTACTACTCTGGAGGATCTGAAACAGGTGATTGAGCTGACGCCCGAAGAAGAGAAAGGGGTAAAGCAGTGTCTGCAGACCTTGCGCATGGCCATTACTCCCTACTATGCCACGCTCATCGATCCCCGTGATCGCAACTGCCCCGTGCGCAGACAGGCGGTGCCTACCGCCATGGAGCTTCAGAAAGCCGCCTCTGACATGGTGGATCCCCTGTACGAAGACATCGATTCACCTGTGCCCGGCTTGACGCACCGCTATCCCGACCGGGTGCTCATGCTGGTAACCGATCAGTGCTCCATGTACTGCCGCCACTGCACGCGGCGCCGAATTGCCGGCGTCACCGACATGCCCAGATCGAAGGAAGAGGTTGACCGGGCCATCGATTATGTTCGCCGCACCCCGGTGGTGCGCGATGTACTCCTTTCCGGAGGCGACGGGCTGCTTATTGATGATGACTTAATTGAATATATCCTGAAAGAGTTGAGGGCGATTCCGCATGTGGAGATCATCCGCTTCGGCTCCCGCACCCCCGTAGTGCTGCCGCAGCGGATCACACCTGAGCTCTGCCGCATGCTGGCTAAATATAATCCTATATTTTTGAATGCTCATTTCAATAACCCCAAGGAGATTACCCCTGTCGCTGCGGCTGCCTGCGCCCGGCTGGCAGACGCGGGTATTCCGCTGGGCAACCAGACTGTTCTTTTGAAAGGGGTAAACGACTGTCCGCTGGTGATGAAAAAACTGGTGCAGGGGCTGCTCCAGATCAGGGTTCGCCCCTACTATCTATACCAATGCGATCTTTCGCAGGGGATCGAGCATTTCCGCACGCCTGTGGCGGCGGGCCTGGAAATGATCGAATATCTAAGAGGGCATACCTCAGGCCTGGCTATTCCCTATTTTTGTATCGACGCGCCCGGCGGCGGTGGAAAGATCCCTGTTTCACCGCAGTATCTGATCTCGCAGTCTCCTGACCGGGTGGTGCTGCGCAACTTTGAGGGCGGTATCTACACCTATACGCAGCCTAAACATTCCATCGATCCCGAGCAAAAATGCAGCCTTTGCGGCGGCAAGCATAATGAAGAGGCTTACGGCGTTAGCCGGATGCTCGCCGGAAAAGTTGTGGCCATGGAGCCCGAGGAGAAGGATTAGCATTTGGACTGCCCTGCCGCTGTGAATGGTCCTGTTGAATAGAATTTCGGTCTAGAACTGTTACCCCCTGAAGGTGCTGCAGCAGGGGCGGACGGAGCCCTGCTGCAGCGGTGCCGGCGTTGTTATGGGCGGTCACTGGGGCAGAGAGTGGTGCCGGTAATCGGGCGCTCCCCGGAAAGGGAGGAGATATGGATGCCGCCTTTTCCGGTTGGAATGGATTTTGCAAGCATAGATCAAGTGTGCTATGTTGCAGTTAAGGAATATATTGACAAGGAGGCGTAATTCAGTGATCAGGAGAAAGTATGAACCCGTACGGTCGCGGCTTGAATTCCGGGTATTAAGCGAGCGGGATATCCAAAGAATTCACGAAGCGGCTCTGAAGGTTATGGAGGAGGCGGGCGTAAGGTTTCCCTCAAAGCGGGCTCTCGATATTCTTGAGGAAGCAGGCTGCGAAGTCAACCGGGAGACAATGCTGGCCAGGCTGCCCGCCGATCTGGTGATGGGGATGCTGCGGAAGGCGCCGGCCCAGTTCCTGCTGGCCGGCCGCGATCCCAAGGATGACATTTTTATTGACGGTTTCACCTCTTATCTTTCAACCGACGGCTGTGCAGTTGACTTTTACGATATCGAGACAGGAGAGCTGCGCCGCTCAAGAAAGCAGGATATCACCGATTCCTGTAAAGTAGCCGATTTTTTACCGGAAATATCATATATCTGGGGGCCGCCGGTGAGCGCCCAGGATGTTCCCGCCGTAACCCGGCCGCTGCATGAGATCGAGGCGAGTATGGAAGGCACGACAATGCATATCCAACCGGAGACGGTGATTTCCCATAAAATTGCCCACTTCGCCCTGGAGATGGCCGCTGTTGTGGCCGGAGGCAAGGAGGCGCTGCGCCGCCGTCCGCTGTTCTCTTACATGCAGTGCGCCACCGACCCGCTGGGGCAGGACGGGGGCAGCCTGGAGGCCTCCATGGTGGCTGCGGAATGGGGCATTCCCACAGGATTTATGCCTATGCCCATGTCCTGCGCCACTGCGCCGGCCACGCTTGCCGGCAACCTGGTTGTGGCCACAGTTGATGCCGTCAGCCCGCTGGTGCTGATGCAGCTGGTCAATCCGGGGACACCAGTTTACTTTGCTGCCGCCCCCACGGCAATTGATCTGCAAACCGGCGGCTACACCGGAGGCGGTCCTGAGGATCACCTGCTGGCGGCGGGATTCAGCGAGATCTGCCATTTCTATCAAATTCCGCTGGCAATGGGCGCTTTTGCCACCGGCGCCAAGGAGCCGGACTGGCAGGCAGCAGTTGATAACTGCTTTGCCGGCCTGATGCCTGTGCTGACCAGGACGTCCATATTGAATGGGGCCGGAACCCTTAACGGTTCCAAGATCTTTTCGCTGCAGGAGCTGATCATGGACGCCGAGATCTATAGTACCATTGCCAAGGTGGCCGAGGGGATCGAGGTTACCGATGAGACGCTGGCCGTGGATCTGATCAAAGAGATCGGACCGGGGGGCAATTATCTGGCGGCAAAGCATACCCGCAAACATATGGGGCGGATCTGGCGTCCCACCGTTTATGATCGGAAACCTTACGGAGCCTGGCTGGAGAGCGGCAAAGAGGGAGCTTATGAGGAGGCCACCGAGGCGGCCCGCTGGATCCTGAAAAACCATGAAGTCAAGCCTCTTGAGCCCAAGGTCAAGGAAGAGTTTG
>CAYTXG010000013.1:0-55113 GCA_964441025.1 uncultured Syntrophomonadaceae bacterium | reverse complement strand
TACTAATTTCAGAACAGAGAGTTATTGCCTGGAACTTCACAAAGGAGGAAACAATGTTGAAAGCAACCGGTATTGTCAGGCGCATCGATGATCTCGGACGGGTTGTCATCCCCAAAGAAATCCGCCGCACCCTGAAAATCAGGGAGGGGGATCCTCTGGAAATCTATGTGGACAGGGGCGGGGAGGTTATCTTGAAAAAGTACTCCCCCATTGGCGAGTTGGGTGATTTCGCCCAGGAATATGCCGACTCGCTTTATGAATCGATGGGTCATGTCTCATGCATTGCCGACAGGGATACATTTATTGCCGTAGCCGGCGCACCCAAAAAAGAATTTGTAAACCGGCCCCTGAGCAGCGCAGTGGAGAGGGTCATGGAAAACAGAAAGAGCGTGATGATCAACAATACTGCCGATCACCAGTATTACGAAGAATCCGACGAGATGATTGGCCCCCGTTTTGTCAATGAGGTGATCGCGCCGATAATTTCGGAAGGAGATCCCATAGGGGCGGTGGTTATGGGCAGCCGGGATCCCTCGGTCAAGATGGGCGATCTTGAGCTGAAGCTGGTGGAGACAGCAGCATCATTTCTGGCCAAGCAGATGGAGCAGTAAGGATAAGTAGATCGGGATAGTCAATGCTGGTATAATACAGACATTATAAATATAGAGGATCGCAAGAGGAAGGAAGGAAGAGATTTGTCCAGCCACAGCAGGTTTATCAGGGGTGCGGCCATTCTTGCCGTGGCCGGAATAGGTGTCCGTTTTGTGGGTGCCGCGATGAAAATATTGCTGGTGGGGATTATCGGGGATGAAGGAATCGGTCTTTACCAGATGTCTTACCCCATCTATTCTACCCTGCTGGCCATTTCCACGGCTGGGATTCCCGTTGCAGTTTCAAAGCTGGTTGCTGAAAATGTTACTGTAAATGATTACCAAGGGGCGATGCGTGTATTTCGCATCGCCCTTCTGATCTTGACCCTGACGGGCCTGAGCATAGCCCTGCTTCTTTTCTTTTCGGCTGAAAGCGTTGTCCGGATTCTGGATAGCGATCCCCGGGCGGTTTTGGCGATCATGGCCATTGCCCCGGCAATTTTTTTCGTCACCATGATGTCGGCGCTGCGGGGTTTTTTTCAAGGGCAGCAGTACATGCTTCCCACCGCTGCTTCCCAGGTGGTCGAGCAGGTGGGACGTCTGGTCGTTTCCCTGGCGCTGGCCCTGGCTCTGCTTCCACGGGGGCTGGAATATGCCGCCGCCGGCGCTGCTTTTGGCACTGCTGCAGGAGGCGTTTTAGGCCTGCTTCTGCTTGTGCCCCTTTACTACCTGCGACGCCCGGCGTTTATGAAGCGGATCCGGGCCCAGAGAAAAGTCGAACCCCAGGCGGCTGGCCGGATCATCCGCCACATCTTTGGACTGGCTGTTCCCATCACCTTCGGTTCTCTGATCATGCCTCTTCTGAGTCTGATCGATTGGGCCATAGTTCCAGGCCGTTTAAAAGCCATCGGTTTTCTGGAGAAACAGGCTACCGCGCTCTATGGGCAGCTTACCGGCATGGCCGGCTCGGTGGTTTATTTCCCCAACGTGGTAACACTTGCCCTGAGCATGAGCCTGGTACCGGCAATTTCGGAGGCGCTGGTTTTACGGAACAGGGAACTGATCAGAAGCCGTTCCTACATCTCCGTCAAGCTGACCACACTATTCGTTGTACCTGCCTCCGTGGGCCTCTACCTGCTCGCCGGCCCGGTAATTGTCGTTCTATTCGGACTTGAACATATTGGGGCCGGCTATGCCCTGGCCTATATGTCCTGGTCGGTGATACCCCTGGGGCTTTATGTGTCCACAACGGGTATTTTGCAGGGACTGGGGAAGACGGTGACTCCGGTGGTGAATATGGCTCTGGGCGGAGCGGTGAAGTCTGTCCTGGCATGGTACCTGACGGCGGTCCCTTCGCTGCATGTGGGCGGCGCCGCGCTGGCTTCGGTAATCGGCACGGGAGTAGCAGCTGTGCTGAACCTGTACGCCGTGGCTCGCCATACCGGTTGGCGCTTCAGAGTTGGTGAGCTGCTTTTGCTGCCGGGATTTTGTGTGGCCCTGATGGCGGCGGCGGTGGAATTAAGTTACCGCTTCTTCTTTCCCCTGATGGAGGGCTTTGCCTCCGCCAGGACGGCTTACAGCGCTGCTGTTTTTGTAGCAATTGCGGTGGGGATTGCTACTTACAGTGCAGCCCTTCTCCTGACAGGCAGCCTGTCTCGGGATGAACTGGAGCTTGTTCCCCGTTTCGGCCCCAGGCTGGTGGTTCTGGCCGAGCGGTGGAGATTGCTGAAATAGCGAGGGTACTTATCAAATGGGCACAATTGTGATTATTGGACTGGGGCCGGGCAGCCCCCGGCTTCTCACCCTGGCGGCGAAACGGGAGCTTTGCTGGCGCAGGCAGTCGCTCTATTTTCAGGCAGGGTCGCATCCTGCGGCTCACTACTGCCGGGAACGGGGGGTGAGCTTTCAATCAATGGATCGGCTTGCAGCGGCACCGCGGCTCTGCGGACGTATTCTGCTGTCCTCCGCCATGCGGCAGCGGCGGATCGGCTATGCCCTTCCCGGAAATCCCCTTGACGGCGATCTTACAGTTCAATATTTGCTGCGCCGGGCGCCCTCCTGCGGCCTTCGGATCAAAATCATCCCGGGGGTCAGCTGCTCCGATCCGGGCGGGGATCATGCCCTGTGGCGCTTAAGAAGGATCATGACTGCGCTGCGCTCTCCGGGGGGATGTCCCTGGGATCGGGTTCAGACGCATCACAGCCTGAGGGGCTGCCTGATCGAAGAGGCCTATGAGGTAATCGCCGCCATAGAGAGGGATGATGCTGCTGCATTGAGGGAAGAGCTGGGGGATTTACTGCTGCAGGTTCTCTTTCACAGCGAAATAGCCCGGGAAGAGGGGCGTTTTGATCTGGATGCCGTCATCAAAGGAATTGCCGTCAAGCTGATCCGACGCCATCCCCATGTTTTCGGGGCTGCAGGGGAAACCACTCCCGGCGGAGCTGTTGATCGTTGGGAGAAAGTCAAGGAGCTGGAAAGAGAGGCGCAGTCGTCCGGGTTGATGCAGGTGGATCCTGCCCTCCCCTCCCTGCTCCGCGCTTGCAAGATCCAACAGCGGGCGGCGTCGGCCGGTTTTGATTGGCCTTCCCTGGAGGGGGCGGTGGATAAGTTGAAGGAGGAGGCGGCGGAGCTGGCAGATGCATACCACCGGAGGTTACCGGACAGAATAGAGGAAGAATACGGCGATTTCCTCTTCGCAGCGGTCAATGTAGCCCGTTTTTTAAAGCTGAACCCCGAAATGGCCCTGGGGAAGGCGGTGGAAAAATTCCTGGACCGCTTTGCTCATATTACGGTGCAGGCTGCCAAAAGAAACCGCCCCGTGAACAGTTTTTCACTGGAGCAGCTGGACCGGTGGTGGGAAGAGGCAAAAATAATGGGAAAAACAGCTAACAAGCAGGAATCATCGTTGCAATAGCGAAATAGCAACATCATGAGTGCGGGGGATCATAATTACTTATAGGAGGGAATGCAGTGAACAAATCTGATTTGATAGGTGCGGTCTCGGAAAAGACCGAAATGGCAAAGAAAGATGTGGAAAAGGTTGTTAATGCGGTAGTTGATACGATCATCGATACCGTGAAACGTGATGAGAAAGTACAGCTGGTCGGGTTCGGCACCTTTGAAAGAAGGCACCGGGCTGAGCGCAAAGGACGGAATCCGGCAACAAAAGAGGAGATCACCATTCCGGCTCTTAATGTGCCTGTGTTCAAAGCAGGCAAAGCCTTCAAGGAAAGCGTTAAATAGCGGTTTTACCTTCAAAAGGCAAAGGGTATATCAGAAGGCCGTTCCCGTCAGGGGGCGGCTTTCCTGGTTGGAGTATATTTCCCCGCTCCGGGAAATATAAAAAGAGATACATACAATACAGGAAGCCGGTGAGTTCACATGTCCCGTTTACTGCATATAACCATGCTTCTGTTTTGCACACTCCTTATTTTCTGCGCCGGCTGCCGGCGGCGGCAGGAGGCCGAAATGCCTGCGCTTCCAAGTGAGCTTGGGGAATATCAGGGCCGGGAGCCGCAGATAAATGTATACCACCATGAAACGGGCGAGGTCTCCGGGATGAATTTTGAAGAATATATTACCGGAGTGGTGGCTGCGGAAATGGATCCCCAGTGGCCCGATAGCGCCCTGGGAGCCCAGGCCATCATTGCCCGTAGCTTCACCCTGCAGAAGATTGCCGAGAACGGCGGCCTTCCTGAGAGAAATGCCCATGCCTCAACTGATTTTAAAGAATTTCAGGCCTACAGCGCCGAGCGGATCAATGATCGGGTCAGAAAGGCGGTGGAAAACACAAGGGGCCGGGTGGCTCTTTACAACGGTGATTATATCAAGGCCTGGTTTCATGCCTATGCCGGCCCCCGGACCGCCCTGGCGGATGAGGGGCTGGAGTATAAAGACGGTAATCCATCCTATATCCAGGTAGTACCGAGCCCGGCCGGAGACATTGTGCCCGAGGAGGAGAGAGACTGGAGCGCTACCTTCCCCTCCGGGGAGGTCCGGGCGGCGGTACAGGAGATTGCGGGCACCGATCCGGGGCCGGTTGAAAGTGCGGCCATCACTGCAAAGGGGCCTTCAGGCAGAGCCACGAGAATAAAAATTAATGATGTGGAGGTGCCGGTTCCCTCGTTAAGGATAGCACTGGGAAGCACCGAGATGCGCTCCACCTTTATCGAAAAGATAGGGGCCGGACCTGAGGGGCTTCAGCTGTCGGGCACAGGATATGGGCACGGTGTGGGCATGTGCCAGTGGGGCGCCCGGGCCCTTGCTGAAGAAGGGCGTTCGCCCGACGAGATTGTCAACTATTTCTATCGCGGCATCACCCTGGCCAGGGCATGGTAAAAATAGACAGTTCGTCTGTGTCTCCTTAAAGCCCGGGCCTGCTGCCATGCTTTTCGGGGCTGGCGCCGGCTGCTTGCTAGTCCAGTACGTATTTGACTATCTCTTTGGGTGAAAGGACCCGACTGCCCTGCAGTACCCGCATGGTGTCGCCGGATATTTCATCTATGAGCAGGATCCGGCCCCCGGTTTCTCCAAATTCGTACTTGATATCGATGAGGTCGAGACCCTTTCCCGCAAGATCTTTTTTGATCAGGGCGGTAACCCGCCGGGCCGTTGCCTCCATGTACCCTGCTTCCGACGGCGAGGCTATCTGTAAAGCAGCCATGGCGGCAATGCTAATGGGGGGATCGCCTCGATCATCGTCTTTCAAAGTGAATTCAACCAGCGAAGGCAGCGGGTTCCCTTCTGCCGCAAATTTGCCGTAACGGCGCAGGAAACTGCCCCAGGCTTTTTCGCGGCAGATTACCTCCAGCCCGAAAGAGCGGGCCTTTCTGACCAGGAGGCAGTTCTCCCCGGGACCGGTGCCCAGGTAATGGGTGGCGATGCCGGCCTGCTCCAGCAGCTCAAAATAAAAGATCGAGGAACGCAGCGAGGCGCTGCCCTTCCCCGTCACTTTGCCGATCACTTCATTGCCGCCGGGGTCGAGGAGACTTCCCGTCCCGGTAACGCTGTCTTTGAAGTACAGAAGGAGCCGCTCCTCCGAATAGAGAAAAACATCCTTTGTTTTCCCGCTATAAATTATTTCCATCCTGCTGCCTCCTTCTTACCACTCTATATATGGTTTTTCGATATTTGGAGGGGCTAATCCTTCTGTCAGCTTACCCGAATTCAGCGTTACCAATAATCAACGACTCCCCTTTCCCTGCTGATTAAGACATAAACCTGGTACAAACTCATATAATAAACTGAAAAACAGAGTGATACAATTACAGGGGTGAAACAGAGATGGAAGACAGCTACGGCTTTCGCGGCGGCCAGCATCGGCTCGTCATTGAAAACAGGGATCATACCGAGGTAACGGGTGTCATTCACGTGGACAGTTTTGATGATGAAGAGGTGATCATGGAAACGGAGCTGGGCCTGCTGGCGGTGCGCGGAGAAAATTTGCACATCAAGCACCTGAATCTGGAACAGGGCGAGATCTCCATAGAGGGTTATATCCTGGAGATGGCCTATGCCGAGGAGAAGCGCCCGCGCGCCCGCGGTAAAAATCTGCTGGAGAAACTTTTTAAGTAGTGAGTGTGTTTTCAGTCTCTTCACCGGCAGTTCAGCAGCTGATCGCATTTTTGGAGGCCCTGCTTCTGGGAAGCGTGTACGCAGCAGTTTATGATTTTTACAGGTCTATAGGGGTGCAGATCCGGCGTTTTTCCGCAGCCCTCTCCTTTTCCGCGGACTGCATTTTCTGGATTGCCGCTGCAGCTGCTACGATTGCCTTTCTTGTGTACCGCCGTTGGGGCGAAATATTTGTATATACCTATGGGGGACTGGCCGGAGGGTTTATCATCTATTTTAACTTTTTCAGCAAGTATCTGTTCCCTGTATGGGTAAAAGGTTTCTCCGCCCTTTTCCGGCGCCGCCACCCCCGCAAAGAGGATGAACGTTTTTCCGGTGTTCTGATCCTGTATAAAATAAGGCGTTTTTTCAATGAATGCAGGATCTTTCACCCTCTCCGGCGAAGGTAAAACTTATAAGGCCGCCGGTATTCCCGGCATCTAAACGGGGATGTGATTCTATCCGTAAACAAGTAAAAGGGGCGGCAGGAGGGGTAGCTCCCTTTCCCCGCCGTAAACAGCGCAGCTACGGTCTCGCCAGGCTCATGACCATGGCCGGGGCAATTGTTTTCTGTTTTCTGGCGGCTGTGGCTATTATACAGATGTTTCAGCACAACCGGCTGAAAAAGGAGTTGGAGCTGGCCGAGCTGCGGCTTGAGGAGTTTGAATCCCGCAATGAAGAGATTGGTGAAGAGATTGCGCGGCTGTATGAACCGGGCTATATCGAGGTTTTGGCCCGTAAGCTGCTGGGCTTGATCCGGCCCGGAGATATCGTTTTTAAGCTGGAGGATTGACAAAGCATTCGAAAAAGTTATAATTACTTTAGAGTAAAGTAAGTATTTAGCAAGGAGGATTTTCTAGCGGCATGCCTGTAGTAGAGGTAGGCAGTATTGTGGAAGGGGTGGTCACCGGGATCACAAATTTTGGCGCTTTTGTTACGTTGCCGGGGGGTGAAACCGGGCTGGTGCATATATCGGAAGTAGCCAATTCATATGTTAAGGATATCCATGACCACCTTAAAAAGTCTGATCCCGTTAAGGTCAAGGTGCTCACGGTGGACGGCAAGGGAAAGATTGGCTTATCTATACGCCAGGCTGCCGTGAGTTACAGCGCCCGGGGGCCGCGAGTTGCCCGCAGGGGGGATCGGGTTACTTTTGAGGATAAATTAGCCCGCTTTATGAAGGAGAGCGATGAAAGGCTCCAGGATCTAAAAAAAAATACCGATTCGAAAAGAGGCGGTCGGGGTTCATGCCGGGAGGCTTACTAGGATAGGAGTGGAGCGTTTCTAAATCGAACCGCTGCGGAGTGCGGCGGCGTCCATAGCATGCACAGCTTAAAACACATGTTAAGGTGTTTTTTTATCATCTGATTAAAACCGGAAAAGAAAGCCGCCGTTAAAGGCCGCCTCTCCCCTGAGGCGGCTTCGCTTTTACAGCCTGCTTAAGGGCGCAGTTGAGTATCACCTTTAACAGAGCTCTTTCTGAAGAGCATATCATTCGAAAGCAGCCGGTGGGCCCGCTGAATTCGATTCCTTTGGACCGGAGAAGCCAAAATAAGGGAGGCGTTTAAAGACTTCCCTTTCAGATATTGGCGTGAGCGGCGGCTAATGGTTGAGACATGGCTCTATTTGTCGCAAAAATTATTTTCTCAAGTTGCTTATTATGACATACATTTCAGAACAACCCATCTATAATCAATTTACCGGGACCACGGAGGAGGATGTCTGCAGGGATGGAAGGGACAGCTTTTGCCCATGAAGCCACATCTGCTACAGCCGGTAGCAGCCGGGAACGCCTCAACGTTTTAAAGTCATCTTATCGAAAAGGACAGGCTCTCTTCAGCGTGCCCAATATCCTGCTGGCGCTGGCGGGTTTCTTATTGGGCAGGGCCGAAATACTCGGTGAGATAGCTCCATTCGGAGCGATTTTCTGGCTTATTGCGTTGCGGGAAAAACCTAAGAAGAGCTTCCTTGTGGCGGCGGCCGTCTTTGCAGGCAGGGCGACAACAGGGTGTGGATTGCCCGGAGCATCCGTCCTTCTGGGAGCGATGGCGGCGGCCTGGTTTATGGAAGGGCTCTGTCTCCGGATATTTAAACGGAGATGGCCCCTGCTGCCGGCAACCGCGGTGCTGGTAGCCTTAAGCCGGTTAACCGTCTTGATCAGCGCTCCTCAAATCCTGGATATTCTTTACCTCGCGCTGGAGTTGCTCATCGGCTTCCTGGCAGCAGTGGTTATGCTGCCGGTTTTACGCCTGATCGACCTTCTCCCGCGAAGCAGAGACAGACCGGCAATAGAACAGGAAGAAATACTGGCCCTTTTTCTTCTGTATTTTCTGGCCATGTTCGGCCTGAAAGGTGTTACCGCGGCCGGCTTATCCGTAGAAGCCGTCGCCTGCTACCTGGGCATCCTGCTTCCGGCCTACTTGTTGGGGGTGGGCTGGGGCGCCGCGACGGGAATAATATCGGGGACAATACTGGGGTTGGGGAACCCCTGCTTCTACCTGTATATAGGGTCCCTCTCCTTTAGCGGTTTTTGGACCGGGCTGCTCAAACCCTTCGGCCGGTGGGGCTCTGCAGCCGGGTTTCTGTTCTCCATGCCGGTGCTGTTTTTGCTGGCCCCCGGGGAAATGCCGGGACTCTACTGGAGGGAAGGCCTGCTCTCCCTCGTGATATTTCTGGCAATCCCCGCACGATGGCTCCGCGCGCTGTCGCTTCGGCTGCAGGAGCTGGATATGGGGGAAAGCGTAGCGGCGCCGGAGAAGACACGTTTGGCGGTTACCGGGCGGATCCGGCACCTGGCAAAGCTGTTTAGCGAGCTGTCATTGGGTTTCGCCCAGGCCACCGCAGCCAGGCAGAGCCATGAGGAAGATGAACGGTCCGCATTGCTGGAGGACCTGATGAACCGAGTTTGCCGTTCCTGCCTGTTTCGACGGCGCTGCTGGGAGAAGGATCTGCACAGTCATCACCGTTTGATCCTCGACCTGCTGGAGCGTGCCGAAAAAGAAGGGGAGGTGGTGACGGCTCATCTGCCCGCCGCCTTCCAGGAGAGATGCCACCAGCCTGAGGCGCTGGTAGGGGCAATTAACAACTTGCAGGAGCTGATGGTGGTAAACCGGTTTTGGGAACAGAAGGTTAGAGAGGGGAAGGAGCTGGTCTCCGGCCAGCTGCAGGGCCTGGCAGAGGTAATGCATGACCTGGCTCGCGAGGTCGAAGAAGAGCAGCTTCCTCCCGGCGTGGGCGAGCAGGCGCCCCTCTACAACCTTGAGCTCGGCCTGGCTCAGAAAACAGGATGGAACCAGCAGGTCTGTGGGGATTACTACAGCCTCCTGGAGCTGGGTCTAAGGGAACAGGTGATTATCCTTAGCGACGGTATGGGCAACGGGCCCCGCGCAGCGGCGGAGAGTAAAGCGACCGTTGTTCTTCTGGAGCGGCTGCTTGAAGCGGGCTTCAAGAAGGAGGTAGTGCTGCGCAGCGCAAATTCTCTGCTGCAGCTGCGCACGGGTGACGAAGTATTTGCCACCGTGGACATGGCCTTGATAGACCTGGTTGAAGGAGAGGTTGAGCTCTTAAAAGTTGGAGCGGCTCCCAGCATGATCAAGCGGGAAAAGGAGGTGTTCAGAGTAGGCTCCCCCTCGCTCCCGCTGGGAATTGTCTCCAGGGTAGATATTGAGAGCTATTTGGAAAAGCTCCAGCCCGATGATCTGTTGGTCATGGTTACCGACGGGGCCAACGATCTCGAAGGAGAGCTCATGTGGCTGGTTACCTTTCTGCGCATGATGGAAAACAGCCCGCCGCAAATCGTGGCTGACCGGATTCTTGAAGAAGCGGCGCGCCGTTCCGGCGGCCGGCTGCGGGATGATCTGACAGTGGCCGCATGCAGGCTCATCCGCCTGAAAGGGTAACTGAAAAGCGTGTTCATCACCGGGGAAAAACAAGATGCAGCTGCTGAACGAGGGTTCAGCGGTTGCATCTTTTAAATTTTATCTCCGGCGTCCATACTATGGTAAAATATAAATAGAGACAGCCAATCAGCGTATGCCGGGTATGCCTGGCAAATTGGAAACGGGAAGTTGGAGGAAGAAAACGGAGTGTGCATGCCTTGGAATATTTGCGTAGTGCTATGCCTGTAAATGTAGGGGCGGGGTGCTCCTTGCCGGCGGCTGTGCATGAGCCATGCTAGTCGAGAAGGTGGCCCGCTATATTGAGCGGCACCGGCTTCTTCAGAAGGGCGACCGCCTGCTGGTTGCCGTATCGGGGGGGCCTGATTCGCTTTGCCTTCTCCACGTCTTGCGCGCGCTGGCCCCGCGCTATGATCTGAGCCTGATCATTGCGCACCTGGATCACCGGATCAGGCCCGAGGCCAGGCATGAGGCGGAGACTGTGCGCAGCCTGGCTGCATCCTGGGCGTTGCCTTTCGAAGGGGCGGCCGTTGATGTTCCCGCTTACCGGTCCGGACGGAGAGTCTCCGCTTCTGAAGCATCCCGGATCGTTCGTTTTCGTTTTTTGCTGGAGGCGGCCAAAAAGCACGGAGCCGGTAAAATCGCCCTGGGCCAACAGCTTGACGACCAGGCAGAAACAGTTTTGTTTAACCTCCTCAGAGGCACAGGCCCCGACGGGCTGGCCGGGATTCTGCCCCGGCGGAATTATGGGCCGGTAGAGCTGATCCGCCCCTTGCTGGGCACCTCGCGCCTGGAGATTGAGCGTTACTGCCTGGAGCAGAAACTGGAGCCCGCCCGCGACGCAAGCAACTTGAAAACAGATTATACCCGCAACCGGATCCGCCTGGAGCTGATTCCTTATCTTGAGGATAGATACAATCCAAATCTGAGATTTTCCCTGGCCCAGCTGGCCTCGCTGGTGGCGGCGGATCGGGCCTTTCTTGGAGCGAAGGCTCAGATAAAATTTTCGGAGCTGGCCCGGTGGAATAATAAGCAGCTCATCGTCAAGAGATCTGCTTTTAATGCGCTTCCCGGGGCGCTGCGCGGGCGTATTGCCTACCGGGCGCTTTTGAAATTCGTTCCGGGCAGGAGTCTGAGCCGGCGCCATGTCGATCAGCTGCTGCAGCTTGCAGAGAAACCGGGCCCGGCACGGGTGCTGCTGCTTCCGGGCGGCGCACAGGCCTGCACCAGTTATGAACAGATAATCCTGTCACCAGGGAGGTTAGAGCAGGGAAAGCGCTTTTCGGACATATCACTGCAGATCCCCGGCTGCACCTATCTCCCGGACAGGCGAATCCGAATGGAGGCGCACCTTTTGGGTCCGGGCGGGCTGGTGTGGCCGCCGCAGCCCCACCAGGCTTATCTGGATTATGATTCCCTGCCCGGTCCCCTTGCCCTTCGCTCCCGCTGGCCCGGGGCGCGCTTTCACCCCCAGGGGGCCCCGGGCTCAAAAAAGCTGAAAGATTATTTCATCGACCGGAAAATCCCCCGCCACCGGCGGGACGATTACCTGCTGGTAACTTCCGGCAGCAAGGTGGTCTGGGTGGCGGGAGAGCGCATTGCCCATCCATACCGCATTACCGGCAAAACAAAAAATGTTCTTGTTTTGGAATTAAAAAACTCGATGCAGGGGAGGGGCTCCGATGGAGATTGAAAACTGCAAAATATTGATTGATGAAAAGACTATTGCCAGGAGAGTGACGGAACTTGCCGGGGAGATATCGGCTGCATATGAAGGGAAAAAGCTGCTCCTTGTTTGTGTACTCAAGGGGGCGATGATCTTTGCCGGCGATCTGATGCGGCGCCTGAAAATACCGGTGGAGATCGATTTTATTGCCGTCTCCAGTTATGGGACCGATACTGTTTCTTCGGGCGTGGTCCGGATCCTGAAAGATCTTGACAGCAGCATCAAGGGTAAAGATGTCCTTATTGTGGAGGATATTGTTGATACCGGCTTGACTTTAAAATACCTGTGCAAAAACCTGCTCAGCCGGCAGCCGCGATCGCTTAAAGTGGTCACGCTCCTTGATAAGCCGGCCAGGCGGCTGGTGGAATGTGTTCCCGATTATTGCGGCTTCGAAATACCCGATCATTTTGTCATCGGCTACGGTCTTGACTACAATGAAGACTACCGCCAACTGCCGGGTGTATATATTTTATCCCCGGAATCCTAGCCTGCACAGTCGTTGGAAAGCGGCTCTGTTGCCTATGGGAATACGGTATGTTAGAATGAAATAGCGAAAAATCCGATGCTGCTGTGGAGAGGAGGTATTAGAATTGCCCTCTTTTAGACGCCAAATAATGTTCTACCTGATTATTGCCCTGCTTTTCTTTTTCGGGATGAGATTGCTTTATAACAGCGGGTCTGCTCCTGAACGGATTCCCTACAATGATTTTATCGAGCATGTTGAAAAAGGCAGGGTCAAAAAAGTGATTGTCTATGGCGACGAGATCGAAGCTGAGTTGAACGATGGCCAGGATGTGGTTTCGACCCGTCCGGCTGATCATAGTTTGAGCGACCTCCTTCTGGAAAAGAATATCCTGTATGAGACCAACCCGCCGCGGGGCCCCAGCTGGTGGCAAACAGCTCTCACTTACGCCATCCCCTTTCTTTTGCTTTTCGGCCTTTTTTTCTTTTTTATGCAGCAAACGCAGGGCGGCGGCAACAGAGTGATGAATTTTGGGAAAAGCCGGGCCCGGCTTCATGAAGGCGACAGGAAAAAAGTTACTTTCAACGATGTTGCCGGGGCTGACGAGGAGAAAGCCGAGCTGGCCGAGGTGGTTGACTTTCTGGGTGATCCCCGCAAGTATATTGAGCTGGGAGCGCGTATCCCCAAGGGGATCCTGCTCGTAGGGCCGCCTGGAACAGGGAAGACGCTGCTTGCCCGGGCGGTGGCCGGGGAGGCAGGAGTGCCATTTTTCAGCATCAGCGGCTCAGATTTTGTGGAGATGTTTGTGGGGGTGGGAGCTTCGCGTGTGCGCGACCTTTTTGAAAATGCAAAAAAGAACTCGCCCTGTATCGTATTTATCGATGAAATTGATGCGGTGGGGCGACAGCGTGGTGCCGGCCTGGGCGGAGGCCATGATGAACGGGAGCAGACCTTGAATCAGCTCCTGGTGGAGATGGACGGTTTTGATGTGAATGAAGGGATTATTATTCTGGCGGCGACAAACCGTCCTGATATTTTGGACCCGGCTTTGCTGCGCCCCGGCCGTTTTGACCGTGAGATTGCTGTGGGGGTGCCTGATGTTAAAGGGCGCGAAGAGATTTTAAAGGTGCACACCCGGAACAAGCCGCTGGCCGATGAGGTTAGCCTGCGGGATATTGCCCGGGCCACCCCCGGTTTTACCGGAGCAGATCTGGAAAACGTAGTCAATGAAGCGGCGCTGCTGACGGCGCGCATCGGTGGGAAGCGCGTCGGTAAAAACGAGATCGAAGAGGCTGTTGAACGGGTTATAGCCGGTACGCAGAAACGGAGCCGCGTCATCAGCGAATTTGAAAAGAAGATTGTTTCTTTTCACGAAGCCGGACATGCCCTTGTGGGCTACCTGCTGCCCCATACCGATCCGGTGCACAAGGTTTCAATTATTCCGCGCGGGCGGGCCGGCGGCTATACACTCATGCTTCCGGAAGAAGATCGCTACTTCATGACTCGTTCCGAACTTCTGGATCGTGTTACTACCCTGCTGGCCGGTAGAGTGGCGGAGAAAGTGGTCCTCGATGAGATCAGCACAGGGGCGCAGAATGATTTGGAAAGAGCCACATCCATTGTCCGCCAGATGGTCATGGAGTATGGCATGAGCGATTCGCTCGGTCCCATTACCCTGGGGCACAAGCAGGATCAGGTATTTCTGGGCAGGGATATCGCCCGGGATCGGGATTACAGTGAAGAGATTGCCAAAGCGATCGATCATGAAATACGTCGGACCATTGATCAGTGCTATGAACGGGCCAGGGAGATTCTGGAGGGAAATCGGGATAAACTCGATCTGATCGCCGCGGCGCTTCTGGAGAAAGAGACACTGGATGCTGAAGAGATTACCGCTCTTGTTGAAGGGAGGAGCCTGGCCGAACTGGAAGCCGAACGGAGCGAAAAAGAAAAAGCGGCCGGCTCATTAACGGGCGGTGCAGTTCGCCCGGAACGCCGTGCGGAGAAAACAGCGGCCGGGGAAGCCAAGGTCCGCCCCTGCACCTCTTTTCACCGCGGTGAAAGGGCTGAAGGCTCCAAGGAGCCCACCTGAAAATAGTGAAGCTGCCCCACGGGGCAGCTTTTTTTTCGAATAAAAGAGTTGATCAGGAAGGCGGGTGAGACATCAGGTGGGATAACCGATATCGAAGGCGTTAAAGTTGGCGTCTGCAGCGATCTAGAGGCGGCGACAGGGGTGACTGTGGTCCTTGTTGAAGAAGGAGCCCGCGCCGCGGTGGATGTGCGGGGTTCGGCTCCGGGAACGAGGGAAACCGCCCTGCTGCGACCCGCGCAGCTGGTCCAGGAGGTCCAGGCTGTCGTCCTGGCGGGCGGCAGCGCTTTCGGCCTGGATGCTGCCGGCGGCGTGATGCGCTATCTTGAAGAACGGGGGCGGGGTTATCTTACCGGGACGCTGCGCATACCGATAGTTCCGGCGGCAATTCTCTTTGACCTCTTCATCGGCGATGCGAGCGTCCGGCCCGATGCGGAGATGGGCTACCGGGCCTGTCTGGACGCTTCAGCGGGACCGGTGCCGGAAGGTTCCGTGGGGGCGGGAACAGGAGCTACTGTGGGCAAGCTGTACGGGCCGCTGCAAGCTGTTAAGTCCGGACAGGGCAGCGCATCGCGCTGCTGCGGCAGCCTTGTTGTTGCCGCCCTTGTGGCGGTAAATGCTTTTGGAGATATCTTTGACAGGCGGGGAAAACAGCTGGCCGGCCCGCGGAATCCAGCGACAGGGGCCATGGAGTGCACAGCCGCCCTCATGGCAGGCTGTGGCGGCGGCGATTTCCCGGGTAATACGACCCTGGGCGTAGTGGTCACGAACGGTTATTTCTCCCGGGAGGAGCTGTGCAAAATTGCCGTGATGGCGCACAATGGGCTGGCTCGCTCGATCTGGCCTGTGCACACCATGTGGGACGGAGATACTATCTTTGCCCTTTCCAGGGGGGAGGAAAAGGCCGACGTCAGTCTGGCCGGCACACTGGCCGCAGAAGCGGTTGCCGGCGCAGTGGAAAGAGCTGTATTGACCGCTCATTCTCTGGCCGGTATCCCTTCGTTCAAAGATTTAAAAAATTAGTGAATTAATTAACTTGATGCAGGAATTAAAACTAATTTGTGGAATAGCTTATGCATAAAGAAGAGAAAGCGGGAGGTTAGGTTAAAAATTAAGTAAATTTATTGAAGGAGGTTTTTTTATGGCGTTGGATCCAACAAAATATGCCGACTGGGAAATAGCCGAGGCGGCTGAGGCCACCATGAAAACGGTTTACCAGTTGGCGGAAGAGCTGGGCCTGGAGAAGGAAGAACTCTTACCGCATGGACATTACGTTGCGAAGGTTGATTACAAGAAAGTTTTGAATCGCTTGAAGGACAGACCCGACGGCAAATATATCAATGTAACAGCGATTACTCCCACGCCGCTGGGTGAAGGAAAGTCAACCACCACCATGGGCCTGGCCCAGGGGATGGGGAAACGGGGTAAAAATGTCTTTGCCACCATTCGCCAGCCTTCCGGCGGGCCGACGATGAATGTGAAAGGTTCTGCAGCCGGCGGCGGGCTGTCCCAGTGCATCCCTTTAACTCCCTTTTCTCTTGGTTTGACGGGCGACATAAATGCCGTGATGAATGCCCACAACCTGGCCATGGTTGCGGTAACTTCGCGCCTGCAGCACGAGTTCAACGCTACCGATGCCTTTCTCAAGCGCAGGGGACTGGAACGCCTGAACATTGACCCGCGCAACGTGGAGATGAAATGGATCATCGACTTCTGCGCTCAAGCCCTGCGTAATATTACCATCGGCTTGGGGACCAGGAAAGACGGCTTAATGATGAGCTCCGGGTTTGCCATTGCCGTCTCCTCCGAAGTTATGGCTATTCTGGCCATGGCCAAGGATATGGAGGATATGCGCAGGAGGATGGGCGGTATTGTGGTCGCCTATGACAAGCGCGGCACTCCCATTACCACGGAAGATCTTGGTGTAGCCGGGGCGATGACCGCCTGGATGGTGGAGGCAATCAACCCGAACCTGATGCAGACCCTTGAAGGACAGCCCACCTTTGTCCATGCCGGCCCCTTTGCCAATATCGCTGTTGGCCAGTCTTCGATTATCGCAGACAGGGTGGCGCTCAAGCTCTCCGACTACGTACTGACCGAGTCGGGTTTTGCCGCAGATATCGGATTTGAGAAATTCTGGAATATCAAGTGCCGTGAATCGGGCCTGACTCCGCATTGCGCAGTCATCGTGGCTACCATCCGCGCCCTCAAGTGTCACGGTGGGGCGCCGCTGCCGCTGCCCGGCCAGCCGCTTGATCCAGCTTACACCGAGGAGCACATCGAATGGGTGGAAGCGGGCTGCGAAAACCTGATTCACCATATCAACACGGTGAAAAAAGCAGGGATCAACCCTGTTGTGTGCATCAATGCATTTCATACCGATACGGACAACGAAATCAAGCTGGTCCGCCGCCTTGCCGAGAAGGCTGGAGCAAGGGTGGCCCTCTCGAAGCACTGGCAGTACGGCAGCGAGGGTGCCCTTGAGCTGGCTGATGCAGTTATTGACGCCTGCAACGAGCCCAGCAATTTCCGTTTCCTCTATGAGCTGGAGACCCCGCTGCGCGAACGGATCGATCTCATTGCCAGGGAGGTTTACGGCGCCGACGGCGCAGAATATTCGCCGGTGGCCCTGGAGAAGGCAAAGCGGATGGAGCAGGACCCTGCAATGCAGAAACTCGGTACCTGCATGGTGAAGACTCACCTCAGTCTCTCCGATGATCCCCTTATCAAGGGGGTGCCCAAGGGATGGAAGCTCTACATCAGGGATATTTTGACTTACGGCGGAGCCGGTTTTGTAGTGCCCGTGGCCGGAGCGATTTCACTTATGCCCGGCACGGCCGCCAACCCGGCTTTTATGAATGTTGACGTTGATGTGGAGACGGGCAAGGTTAAGGGCCTGTTCTAGCGGGAAGAAAAAGAGAGAATAAAAGATACATAGCGCCAATCTGTTGTGGGGGCTGCTCCAGAGGAACGGTCCCCGCAGCTTTTTTCTGCGCGCTGTCCCGGCAGGCGGCAGGCGCGGCAACTTTGCCGGTGCGGACCTCCTCGCCAGAATCAGGGCATGTTTCTACCTCGCTGGCGATAAACAGTACCAGGAATCCCGGTACAGCTTGACCCCTTCCCTGGAAGGATGTTTTTCAAGCAGATCCCGGACAGTCTTACCCGTTCCGGGGATGAGCAGGTCCGGGGCGATGTCTGAAAGTGGCTGAAGGACAAAGCAGCGCTCCGCCAACCGCGGATGGGGGAGTTCCAGAAGGGGAGTGTGCATGATCACCCCGCCGCAGACAAGCAGGTCAAGATCGATTGTTCGCGCTCCCCAATGCTCTCTGCGCACTCTTCCCAGGTCAATCTCGATCTGCTGAAGCATGCGCAGCAGCTTCACCGGGGATAGAGTTGTTATAATAGAGGCGCAGGCATTCAGATAAAAGCTCTGCCGGGGGCCGCCCACTGGGGCTGTTTCATAAATGGGGGACACCGCATGGAGCGAAACCGGTTCGCGCTCCAACCGGAGCAGGGCTTCTTTCAAATATGCATTGCGGTCTCCCAGATTTGAGCCAAGGCTGATCCAGGCGGCGGCCATGCCTGCTTACCCCCTCTGCCTGCTAATTACCACCGCCACGCCGCCCCTGACTGCGGGGATGGGTGGGTGAACCTTGCAGAGGCGGATCCTGACCTCTTCCACGCCGGGTAAAGCCAGAATATCAGTAGCAATCTCTTCGGCCAGCGTCTCCAGAAGGCGCCGTGACGGGCCTTCCATGATCCTGCGGACTGTATCCACCGCGCAGCGGTAATCAACAGTTTGCGAAAGTAGATCATCTTGCGGAGCGGCGGTACCAAGGCTGAGCTCAAGGCTCACCCGAAATTCTTGCCCCAGTACCTGCTCTTCGGGCAGGGCTCCGTGGTAGCCGTAGCAGGTAATGTCATTGATCATGATCACTGCAGCCATTTTATGTTATTGGCCTCCTCTGCTTTGCGCACCATGGCGTCCGTCATCATGACGACGCGGCGCATCTCCCTGACATCGTGAACCCGGACAATATCTGCCCCGGCGGCGATCCCGTAAGCAACGGTGGCCGCTGTTCCTTCACGCCTGTCGCCGGTAGGCAGGTCAAGGGTTTTTCCGATCATGGACTTGCGCGAAGTCCCCAGCAGAAGGGGGTAACCCAGTCCACGGAAATCCGCAAGGCGGTGCATCACAGCCAGGTTTTGCCCGAGATCTTTGCCGAAACCGATGCCCGGGTCGATGATGATCCTGTCGTCGGAAATTCCCGAGCCCCTGGCCAGATCAATGGATTCCTGCAGTTCAAATATGACCTCGGGAACAAGCTCGCCGTATACAGTAGAATTGCGGTTGTGCATCAGGCAGATGGGAACACCGAAAGATGCAGCCAGCTCGCCAAGCCGGGGATCCACTTTCAGCCCCCAGATATCGTTGACCATCTCCACGCCGGTTTGCAGCGCCTCCCGGGCGACAGCTGCTTTGCAGGTGTCTATGGAGAGGGGTGCTGAAAAGTTCGGATCGCCCTTCAGTGCTTCAATAACCGGCATTACGCGGCTGAGTTCCTCTGCTTCGCTGATTCCCCGGTAGCCGGGACGCGTTGATTCCCCGCCGATATCAATAATGTCTGCTCCCTCTTGCACCATCTGGTGAGCCCGGGCCACCGCTGCCGGCAAACTGTTGTATTCGCCGCCGTCGGTAAAAGAATCGGGAGTAACATTTAGGATGCCCATGATCAGAGTTCTCTCCCCCAGGGGCAGGCGGTAGTGGCCCAGCTGTAGTACTCTCCGGTGCCTTCGCCCGGCGTTTTCCAGCAGCTCCCAGATGAGCGCGCCGCTTTCAGCAGCGGGGCCGCCGGCCTTCTTTAACTTTGTACAGAGGGCGCCCAGCGCTTTTTCTGTCCCCGCCATGAGCAGATCGCGGATCCCGGATTGTGTTTGCAGCGGGGTCACCGTTACACCCAGTGCGGATCCTTTCCCCTCGATAAGGGGCACGGTCAATGAAGGAACATGAAAAAGCTTTATGCTGCAGCAGCGGAGCGGCGGGGGCTCTCCGCAAACCATCCCGGACCGCATTCTGAACATGTAATAAAGACAGGCTTTCATTTTCCAATCACTCCCTCAGACTGCTCAGTAGATCAATCCCTCCCGATGGGGCCGCTTTTCCAGGCCGTGGCACTCGCTCCTGCATGCGCAGTAAAAACAGGGGCGGGCCAGGCCGTCAGCCCTGTACAGGGCGGCGCTTAGAGGTGAACGGTGTTCACCGGGTACTTCCTCCCGGTGCCGTGCGATGGCCTTGACAATCAATTCCCGTTCTGATAGATCAAAGCCGGCTCTTTCTAGAATATCCCAGGCCAGTGCAGCGCTGTGGAGAGCATGATCCCCGCCTTCCTCATACTCTTTCCACCGTCCGATATCATGGAGCAGGCCGGTGCCGTAGGCGACATCCCTGGAAATAATGCGGCACTCTTCCTCCAGCAAGAGCAGGTACGTCAGCCGGGCCACCGCCAGGGAATGCTCAAAATCATGCCGGCAAAATGACCTGCGCTCCTCCAAGACCCTGTTTTTCACCAGGCAGCAGCGGTACTCCTCGTCGAAAAGAATGCGATTAACTCTTTGCATGATCCCTTTCTACCGGACTATCCTTTACCTTTTTCAATGAGGGAGAATACTTCTCCCCGCGAACTGGGGTTGGTCCGGAAGAGGCCGCGCACGGCCGAAGTTATTGTTATCGTTCCCGGTTTTTTTATGCCCCGGATGCTCATGCACAGATGCTCCGCCTCTACGACCACGACAACCCCCTTCGGTTTCAGCTCATCCATAATGATATCGGCGACATTGCTTGTCAGCCTCTCCTGGAGCTGCGGCCTCCGGGCTACAATATCCGTAACCCGCAGAAGCTTGCTCAGCCCGACTACCCGCCCCTGATCGGGAATATAGGCAACATGGGCTTTGCCGTAAAAAGGAAGGAGGTGGTGTTCACACATGGAATAAAAAGGGATGTCTTTTACCAGGATCATCTCGTCATGCTTTTCGCAAAAACAGGTTTGGAGATGCTCTCTTGGATTAAGGTCAATGCCGGCAAATACTTCCGCATACATTTTAGCCACTCGCTGCGGTGTAGCGCGCAGCCCTTCCCGGTTAAGATCTTCCCCGATGGCGTCCAGGATCATTTCTACAGCGCGGGCAATTTTTTCCTGGTCGATCATAACATTTTACCTCGCTTTCAAATTATGGTCAGCGATGAGAGGCTCAGCAGAAGTCCGTGCAGCAGCGCACAGCAAATAATATTCTCCGTGCGCAGATATAGATAACCCAACACAGCGGCGCTGCCGGGTGCCAGAATAAACAGCTCCACCATGGTGTAGGGATAGGAAAGCAGTTCAGGAGTGCCCAGCGCAACAATGATAAAATGTACCAGTCCCGCCAGCAGTGCAGTAAGCAGCAGGCCCGCGGTGGCTCCCCACTGCCTGCCCAGCATGGTTTGGATATAGCCGCGCCAGATCAGCTCCCTGGCCAGGCCGATGATAAAAATAGAGAAACATAGAGCGGCAATGGACTTGATATCACTAACGGGAAACTGCCGGGGCATGCCGCGGGTAATCAGCATGAACATGAATGCAGCGGCAAGAGCCATAAAATAACCTCTGTGGAATGCATTTCTTCGAAGAGCTGTATCCCATAAATCAGCGATCTTCAAATAATACAGGAGGATCAGCAGGGCGAAAGAGAGAAGGTAACCGAAAAGGAAGCTGTAATCCGGCAGGGTTTTAAAAAGCGGCAGCAGCTCGCCGCCCAGTGCCGGCAGCACCGCTGCACCGACCGGCAGAAGGGCTTTTGTACCGGGGGCGGTTTGGTAAAGGTTCTCCCAGTAGCGGGAGGGGCGGTGATCCAGGGAGAAAACAGTCAACATCAACAGCACTATAATTATCAATGCGGCATAGAGGGCCAGGGAGCTGTAAAGCCTGGCCGGCGGTTCATCCAATGTCGGCGGTAGAAGCGCCTCACCCTTTTCGGAGATGAAATAATAATAGATGGAGTCAGCGGCGGGTACAAAAGTTAGCGGAGCCGTCTTCTTCCATATCACAGGCAGTCCCGGCTGCTGTTCATAAATGCGCTCCGCATTGCGTCTTGCTTCGGCATCCTCGGAGGGCATAAAGATGACGCAGCCGCGGATCTCATCAAACAAATTATCGCTGATCACCATGAAGATGCCGACCGGGTTCTGATGGGGCAGCTGCCCCCCGGGTAAATTGTAATCACCTTCAGCAAATATAATTGCCGCCTCCTGTTTCTCATCCCGGTAGAGGGGCAAAATCAGCCCTCCTTCGGGGTAGGAGACCTCCAGCTCGCCAAGCTTAAAAGCCCAGGGCTCAAAGTTGTACAGCTCTTTCGTTTCGTAACTTACGGGCGGCCCGGCAAATGTTCCCGGGGCGTAATAGGTCAGTAAAAAGGCCAGAGCTGCCAGTAAGGCAATAATCCCCAGAAGAACAATCAGGGAAACCAGGTAGTTGCGGCTGCTGTTATTTTGAAAAAGTGCCATTGTTAGTCCTCCAAACTTGATACGACTTGCCTGTTACAATTCGACGGTAAGGGAATATTTCCTGCAAAATATAGCTTCCTGCAGCGGACAATAAACGCGGTTGCCGGGTCCGCTTCATGTACAGTTAGCATCAAATAACGGGCTGACAGAGCTGACAAACCGCCGCGAGAAAGGGGTTTCGCTTTTCAAATATCTGCCCATCTGTTATTATTAAGGTAATCTGATTACAGGGGATCAGTAGCATGCTGCTTGCCGTAGATGTTGGAAATACAAATATTATGATCGGTGTATTCGATGAACATGAGGTCAGAATTTGCTGGCGCCTGGCTACGGACTGGAACAGCACCGAGGATGAGCTGGGGATCATTGTTAAAAACCTTCTCCATCACAGCAGGCTTTCACCGCGGAACATTACCGCTGTTGCCATTTCCTCTGTAGTACCTCCCCTGATGTACTCGCTGGAAAAAATGTCTGAGAAATATTTCTCAGTGAAGCCGCTTGTAGTCCGGCCCGATATGCAGACAGGGCTGGACATTCTTCTGGACAACCCCCGTGAAATAGGTGCTGATCGTGTGGTTAATGCCCTGGCCGGGTACACTCTTTATGGAGGGCCGTTAATCATTGTTGATTTTGGCACCGCGACCACGTTTTGCGCCATATCCGGTGAGGGAGCATATCTGGGCGGAGCCATTGCTCCGGGCATAGGCATCTCCGTTGAAGCTCTTTTTGAAAAAGCAGCAAAACTGCCGCGCGTTGAGCTGATCCGCCCGCCCGGAGTTATCGGCACGAATACCATCGCCAGCTTGCAGGCCGGCATAATTTACGGCTTTGTGGGACAGGTTGATGGTATTGTCCGGCGGATGGCCAGGGAATTTGCCGATCCCCCCTTTGTTGTAGCTACAGGGGGCTTTGCTTCGCTGATTGCCAGGGAATCGGAGACCATTGTCCGGGTTAACCCCTTTTTAACCCTTGAAGGCCTTCAGATAATCTACCGGAGATCGCTGGAAAGAAGTTAACCGTCCCGGCGGCCGGACAACCCTGTTATTGCCATTGCGGCGTTTTTGCGGCTTGCTTTCACCGGTCACTTCTCAGGGGTGAACAGGGCGTAGCGGGAAGGCGCAGCTTTTAGCGTAATAAAAGTCGGGTGCATGCGTTGAATTTCCTGTATATTCGAACTACTGTGATCATGCAGGAAAACTCAATGTCGGGAGCGAATCATAATCCAGTCGCTTCTACAGATTGTCCCAATATCGAGAATTTTATACAGGAGGGTTGAGGGGTTGAAGGATGACATTACCCGAGTTGTTTTCCGGTACGTTTTGCTGCTTGTCCTGATGTATGGTCTCTATGTAATCGCACATGGTCATCTTTCTCCTGGTGGTGGTTTTGCCGGCGGGGTTATCCTTGGCTTGGGAGTGCTGCTCTACCTGTTGATTTTTGATCTGAAATGGAGGGAAAGGCTGCGCTATCTGCCGCTGGATATAGCGGTAGTTTTTATTGGCATCGGCAGCCTTATGGAGGCAATAAAGTACCTGCTTCCAACGCACCACGGACCTGCCGGGGCAGCCGGTGAACTCTTCAGCGTGGGGATTATCTCTGTAGTGAACCTGGGGATCGGTCTTCTGGTGGCCAGTACAATTTTAAGTATTTTTTACCTGATGGCGGAGGATCAAAAGAAATGAACTGGGAAGCTATTATCCTGAATTATCCGTACCTGATTGCGGTTATCGTTTTCGGTATAGGCACTGTTATCGTTCTTACGCAGCCCAACCTGCTCAAAAAAGTCATCGGATTAAATATCATGACCAGCGCCGTTTTCCTGCTGTATATTGCTTTTGGCAACATCGAAGGCGGCGTAGCGCCCATTCTCGACCCGTCGGCGCCGGCGGATCTCTATATCAACCCCCTTCCTTCGGGGTTGATTCTTACAGGAATCGTCGTCGGTTTCTCAACTTCCGCCTTTGCACTGGCGCTGATTGTGAAATTGTTCGCACATTATGGAACGATTAACGCGCCGGATTTTATGAAGATGAGGTAGGTGTATATTTTTGGCCAAGTTGCCGCTGTTTTTGATACTGGGGGGGCTGATTCCTTCTTTTGCCATGCCGGTATTCGCCCGCTGGAAAAGAGAACTTTGCGCCCCGTTGACGGTTTTGGTCTGCGGAGCTCTCTTTGCCCTGGCTCTTTACCTCGGCGGGCAGTACGTGAGCGAAGGTCCGATCTACCATGCAGTAGCTGATTGGGATCCGCCCTGGGGTATTGAGATTGCCATTGAACCAGTCTCAGCGCTTATGGCTGTATTGATTACCGGCCTTTATCTGATGATCGCACTTTACAGCTGCAGGGCACTTAAAAAAGAGATTAATGAAGAGTCCCGCGGCTGGTTTTACGTGGAATTCCTTCTCTGCATGACGGCGATGCTGGGCCTGGTGATTACGCATGATGTTTTCAACATGTATGTGTTCATTGAAGTGGTGGGGATCAGCGCCTGCGCCCTGGTGGTCAGCAAGGGCGACCGTGCTTCCACCGAAGCCAGTCTCAAGTATCTTATCCTGGCCACTATCGGTTCGGGATTTGTACTGCTGGCCATCGGCATGCTCTACATGATCACCGGCCACCTGAACATGCGTTTCGCCGGGATGGTACTGGCTCAAAATGCAGCACAGTACCCCCACCTGATCTGGATGATGCTGACTCTTTTTGTAATCGGTTTCGGGATTAAGTCGGCGCTTTTCCCCCTGCACCTCTGGCTGCCGGACGCGCATTCCTCGGCGCCCTCCCCTTCAAGCGCCGTTCTCTCCAGCCTGGTGGTAAAGGTCTATATTATTGCCCTGTTCAAGCTGTTTTTCATAGTTTTCGGCCATGAATTTTACCAGCAGAGCAATATCCGCTACCTGCTGATCATCCTGGGCGGGGCGGCCATGCTTTTCGGATCTCTTTTTGCCTTTGTCCAGCTCGATCTGAAACGGCGCCTCGCCTATTCCACCGTGGCCCAGCTTGGCTATATCTACCTGGGACTGGGCCTGGCAACCCCCTGGGCCATCGTGGCCGCATTCTTTCACCTGGTGGTTCATGCCCTGATGAAGACCTGCCTCTTCCTCTGCGCCGGTGCAATTCATTATCAGACGGGGGAGAAGAAGGTGACGCGGCTGAGGGATGTGGGTTTCAAAATGCCCCTTACGGCGGCTTCATTCAGCGTAGCCGCCCTCTCCATGGTCGGCATTCCGCTCACAGGAGGCTTTATCTCCAAATACCTGCTGGCAGTGGGCAGCATGGAGGCCTCACATGCCTATTTCATTGCGCTGATTGTTCTCAGCGGCCTGCTCAATGCTGCTTATTATTTCCCGATCATCTGGGAGTTTTATTTTGCCAGCGCCGGGACAACTTCTGAAAAAAGGACTTTTCAAAAGGACAGGATCCCTTTTTCCATGCAGCTGCCTATTCTTGTAACCGCTGTCTGCATTATTATCCTGGGTACTGCTGGGGTGCTGGCCTTTGATTACTTGCAAAATATTGTTCTGCACTTTTTAAGCTAGCCGGGAGGTGCTTGAATTGGCCGGTCACCAAAAAGATATTTTTGGCGGGTTTCTCATTTTCGTTATGCTTATGGGATTCTGGCTGCTGCTGTCTGCGAGCCTTCACTGGCAGCATCTCATGGTGGGCACGCTTCTCAGTGTGGCGCTAACTGTTGTATGGTCCCAAATAAAGATAGGTGACGGCAGCCGCCGGACCTCCTTTACGCTGAAACAGCTGCTCATGATGATCCGCTACCTGCTCTGCCTGGGCTGGGAGGTGCTGAAAGCGAACCTCATGGTGGCGATGATCGTGTTGAACCCGAAACTCCCCATATCACCGGGTTTGGTGATCATGCGCAATGATCTGAAACATGACCTGATGCGGGCGCTCTACGCCAACTCCATCACGCTTACACCGGGGACCATCACCGTTGATCTGCGCGGCGATTACCATGTGGTTCATGCGGTAACCGATCCTGCCGGTCGCGGGGTGTTGGACTGGTATCTTTATGATCTCGCCAAAAAAATCGAAGGGGAAGAGAGCTAAGATGCTGGACTCCTTTTTGCAATTTCTTATTGTGGGATTGATTGTCGTGGCTGCGCTGGCTCTGTACAGAGCTTTTATCGGCCCCTCGATCATTGATCGGGTTCTATCCATCAACCTGGTTACCTCCGAGGTGGTGGCGCTGATCCTGATCTACTCTTACCTGCACGGCAGCAGCCATTATATAGATGTGGCCCTGGTGCTTGTTTTGGGTTCCTTTATCGGGACGGTATGCGTTCTGAAACTTTTAAGTGAAGGCAAGCTCATCTAGCGGGCCGGCTTGAAGGGAGGAAAATACAATAGAAACGGCTAAAGAGATTGCGGCGGTGGCGCTAATGAGCGGCGGTTTCTTCTTTCTTGCCGTCAGCGCGATAGGGCTGATCAGGATGCCCGATGTTTACAATCGGATGCATGCGCTGGGCAAATGCGACACTTTGGGAAACTGGCTGATCATTCTGGGGCTGATCCTTCTCATCGGCGACCTGACCTCAATAGCCAAGATGGTGCTGATCATTGTCCTGGTGGCCGTGATCAACCCGGTTATGACTCACCTTATTGCCAAAACATCATATGAAACGGGCATTGATCTGCTAAAGGGAAGCTTTCATCTGGACAGCTATGCGGGTACCGACAACAGTACTGTGGAGAGGGGTGAGCAGGAAGGATGAACCCGCTGATTGCGCTGCTGTTTATGGTCCTTCTGGTAAGCGCTCTGGCCATATTTTTTTTCGAGGATTTGCTTTACGTGGTAATCATTTTCGGCGCTTACAGCCTGGTCATGGCTCTGATCTGGCAACAGTTGAATGCGCCCGACATTGCCATTACCGAGGCGGCAGTGGGTATAGGGATGACGGTGATCATGATTACCGTAGTAACAAAAGTTGGGAGGCGGCCGCAGTGAGGAGGCGGCGTAACTATCTCTTTATTGCCTTTGCAGTTGTTCTGGCCTGCATCATATCATTCATGTTGCTGACGGCGGTAGCGGAGATGCCCCCTTACGGCCGGCCGGACAACCCCACGATAAACGAAGTATGGGAACGGTATGTCTGGGAAGGGCCGGAGGAGAGCGGCGGGCTGAATATGGTCACAAATATTATTCTCGATTACCGCGGTTATGACACACTTCTGGAGACAACGGTTCTTTTTACCGCGGTGATGGCCATTATGCTAACCCTGGGTGCAGGTAAAAATCAAGAAAATTAGCCGTCTCGTTACTATTTTTGGAGGGGGTTGAACCAATATGCCTACCGGTGCGCAGTTGATCAGCGGAGCGGTGCTCCTCCCCATCGGGAGCGCCTTGCTGCTCAGTCTTCTGCCCGAAAGATCGGATAAGGCGCGCAACACCGTGGCCGTGTTCATCGCCGCTGTAACTGCGGCGATGGTTGTGATGCTGCTTGCAGATGTTCTCAAGGGCCGCATGGCCTTTATATCATTGGTAACCATACTTCCCGGTTTGGATCTGGCTTTCAAGGCAGATCCCCTGGCCGTGTTTTTTGGAGCCCTGGCTTCCGTTCTTTGGGTTTTCACGGTAATTTATTCCACTGGATACATGGCTCACGAAAAAAACAGGCGCCGCTACTTTGTCTATTTTCTTCTCTCCCTGGGCGCCACCATGGGGATCGCATTTTCAGCCAACCTGTTTACGCTGTACCTCTTTTATGAGTTCTTAACAATATTCACCTACCCCCTGGTTATTCATACTGGTAATGAAGAAGCCCATGCGGCGGGCCTGCGCTACATCATCTACAGCTTTGTCGGCGCGGCTTTTGCTCTCTCCGCTGTGGTGATGACCTACAGCCTGGCAGGCACCCTGGCCTTTGCTCCCGGCGGAATTGTCGATCCCGCGGCCCAGCAGGCGCTGCTGTGGAAGATTATATTCCTGTGCTTTATCATCGGTTTTGGCGTTAAGGCGGCGATCATGCCGCTGCATGCCTGGCTTTCTGCGGCCATGGTGGCGCCCACCCCCGTAAGCGCCCTGCTGCACGCGGTAGCAGTGGTCAAATCAGGTGTTTTCAGCGTGCTGAGAGTGATGTACTCGGTGTACGGGAGGGAGGCGCTTGCCGCTCTGAACCTGCGCCTCTTTGTGGTGATACTGGTCAGCATCACCATACTGGCAGCCTCGGTTATCGCTTTGAGGCAGGATGTGCTGAAACGCAGGCTGGCTTATTCAACGATCAGTCAGCTCAGCTATATCATCCTGGGAGCGGGCCTGCTCACCACTCTGGGCCTTTCCGGAGGCCTGCTGCACCTGCTGAACCATGCCCTGCTTAAAATAACTCTCTTTTTCTGTGCCGGGGCGATCATCACCGTTACCGGCAAGGAGAGAATTAGCGAAATGGCTGGCGTGGGGCGGCGGATGCCCCTGACCATGCTGGCATTTACCGTCTGCAGCATCGGCATGATCGGTATACCGCCCACCAACGGTCTTATCTCCAAGTTATTCCTGATGGGCGGCAGCCTCGATGTGGATCTGCCTGTCGTTGTAGTAATTCTGATCACCAGCGCCCTGTTGAATGCGGCCTACTTTGTGCCTATTATCATTACAGCATTCTTCAAAACAGGTAATTTCAGGCGCGCCCGGGGGGCGGAAGCCCCCATCTCCATGCTGGGGCCGATCATCATTCTGGCCCTCATTTGCCTGGTAGTGGGGATAAAACTGGATCTGACGGTGCCGTTTATTCAGGAGATCGTGGCCTATCTTTTTTAGCGGGCCTCTGGAAAAATATATTTTGGCAAGGAAGTGATGCGTAGTGAGTATCCTGCTCATACCAGTGGTGGCGCCGGTGATTCTGACCCCCCTGCTCTTTGTACTGCCGGCGGGGTGGAGGCGCTGGTTAACGCTTCTTTACTCGCTGAGCCTATTTACAGCGGCGCTATACATTGCTGCGGGTACAGGTTACGTGCATGAAACCCTGCTGGACTCAAAATTCCTGGCTCAGAGCGGGCTGTCACTGCTCACATTCAAGCTGCATCCGTACGGGAGGATTGCCGCTTTCGGTTTCACCCTGGTGGGCTCTCTGGGCCTTCTCTACGGCCTGAAGCATACCACTGCAGTCGAGCAAGCTGTCTCGATCTGGGCCATTGCCGCAGCCATTGGCGTTTCTTTTGCAAATAACTATCTTACGTTCCTTCTTTTTTGGGAGATACTTTCTCTGGCGGCGGCGGCGCTGGTTTACCTGAAGAAAACCGCGGAAGCTGTTAAAATGGCCACCCGCCTGCTGATCTTCCAGCTGGTGGGCGGTTTTTCCTTGACCGTGGGCATAGTTATGCAATACCATGCCACCGGATCTTTTGATCTGGTTATCCCGCAGGCGGGTCTCCTATTCTTTATCATCGGTATCGGCATTAAAACGGCTTTTATCCCCCTGCACTTATGGGTTCCCTGGGGTTATCCGGCGGCCTCCTTTCCCTCCAGCGTTTTGCTGGCCGCCCTCTGCACAAAGGCGGGGGTGTACGGGGTGGCGCGGATCTTGCCCGCCAGCCAGGGGATTGCCCTGATGGGCGCCCTGATGGCCCTTGTTGGCGTTACTTATGCGCTGGTTCAGAATAGACTCAGGTCTTTGCTGTCCTATCACATAATCAGCCAGGTGGGCTACATGGTTGCCGGCGTGGGACTGGGCCTGGCTGTTTCTGTCGACGGGGGCCTCCTGCACCTAGTCAACCATATGATCTACAAGGCTCTCCTTTTCATGAGCGCCGGTGCGGTAATTCTGGCTACGGGAAGCGAAAGTCTCCACGAACTGCACCATCCCCGCCCGGGCGATGAAGGGCCGCCCCTGTGGAGGGTTATGCCTGTTGCCGCCATGGGCGCAGTTGTCGGGGCGCTTTCCATCGCGGGGATGCCCCCCTTCAACGGCTATGTCAGCAAATACCTGCTTAAAAATGGAACCCATGATTTCCCGCTCATATTCTGGGTCCTCCAGATAGCCAGCGTGGGCACCGCCCTCTCCTTTGCCAAGTTTGTCTACTTCGGCTTCATCAAGGGTAAACTGAAAATAAAGCGGCTTCCGGGCATACCCATGCAAGCGGCCATTATTGGGCTTTCGGCCTGCTGTATCCTGTTTGGAATCTTTCCCGGGCTGTTGAAAGCGATCCTGCCTTTCCAAAGTTCCCTGCAGGTTTACAACGCAAGCGGAGTTCTCATGTCTGCAGGGCTTGTGGGCGGGGGCATCCTGCTTTTCGCCCTATTCGCAAAACAGCTGGATAGGGAGAGGAAAACCCCGGAGGGAATTGCCCGAGCCGGCCAAACATTCAGGCTGGCTGTTAAAAGCAGCACGGCCTCCCTTTGGGGAGCCTCACTTTCACTGGGCTCCGCTTTCCTGAGCCATTGGCACGGCAGATTCAGCGCTATGCTCCGCTCCGCATTCAAACTGGGTCAAAAGCTTGACTATAGACCGGGCAAAGCAGGCCTGTTTCTGTCCATAAATTTCAGCAACATTGATTTTGATATCATGCTGATTATGATTATTTTGGGTATCGTTCTTGTTGTGCTTTTTTCGATTCAATTCGGATTGCAGTCATTTGCCGGCCCCCTCTAGGGCCTCCATCCTGCCGCCGGAATATCCGGGTTCATACAGATTTGTACCCGCGGCGGCACCGCCGCTTTCCAGCAATTTGCCCCACACTTGCACAAAGGATCAGTATCTCCTGCGGACTTAAAGGGGCTTTTGCTGTTTTGTCTGATCATCAAGCCGGCAGGCGGGAAAAGGCCTGCGGTGCGGCGCCCGCGCCGCTGCTTATTTTAGGAAAGGCGGAACCCCCTGGCCGGAATCTATGTTATGCTGTTATTGGGAACATCTACTTGCAGTAAGGAGAGCTGTTACTATGCACTGTTTGCCGGAATGCTACCCCTGCCTTGAAGGGCTGGCCCGCCGCTGCGCTTCCCTGGCTACGGCGGATCTGCAGTTGCGCGGCGAGGCGCTTGATGCTGCGCTTGCTTATCTAGAAGAAGATTTCTCTTTGGACCGGGTTTCAATAGGTTTCGCCGGTGAGATGCAGCGGATCATCCGCCACATATGCGGGAGCGGGGATCCCTTTGCACAGGTAAAAAGCGATGAGATGGCCCTGGCGCGGCGCTGCGCCGTAAAATATGCTCCACCGGCAGAGGCTTCGCTGCAGGAACTGGTGGATTTTGCAGCCAAGGGAAATGGCTTCGATTTTTTCCAGGATTTGAAAGTGGTGGAGAAACAGCTCCGCGAACAGGTGGAGTTTGCCCGGAACGATACCCCCCTTCTGGAAAGGTTGCTGCAGGCCCTGTGCCGCTCGGAGGGGAAAAGCATCGTCTACCTGGCAGATAATGCCGGCGAGTGTTTTTTCGATCTGCCACTGGTGCGCTGCCTGGAACAGCGGGCGGCGGTTTACTATACCGTGAAAGAATCGCCTGTGCAAAATGATCTGACCCTTTCCGATCTTGCCGGAAGCGGCATAGGCCGTGAATTTTCACATATAGTATCAACAGGGACGGACTCGCCGGGTCTTGATCTGGCCTGTGCTTCCCCTTATTTCAAGGGAATTATGGAGAAGGCCCATCTCATTCTGGCAAAGGGGATGGGTCATTATGAGACCCTTACGGAGCTTGTCCTGCCGCAGCCGGTATTTTTAATATTTCAGGTTAAGTGCAAGCCCGTTGCGCAAACTGCGGGGCTGCCCCGGGGAAGTTTTGCCGCTTACTTCCTGTAACCAGGCACTTTTTATGGCAGCTGTTGAATTATAATATTTGACTAAACTTCCTGATGGTATTATATTTTACTTTACTCCGGCCCTGTTGCGGGAGAGCCTGAGGGATTGGGCTGGACGCCGGGAATAACGAATATTTTTGCCCGCAAAGGTTACGACGAATTGCAGGATGTGGAGTCAATCAATGTGCCCCCATGGGCAAGATCACCACTTTTCATCTCGGCCACCCCGAGCCGGTCACCCTGCCGCGCTACCTGAAAGGGGTCAGGGAGGTAACCCTTAAGGGCGGCCTGGCTGAAAACTACCTGAATAGTCTTGCCAAGATGATGGTGGCGCTGGGCTTAACCGCCACCCCCTCCCGGAAACAGCGCCTGGGCAAACTGATGAAAAAATTGATGCCTGTTTTCCCCTCGGATAAAAAGCGCAGTCTTTCCGGCGCCCGCGTTGATATCAGCGGTAAGCGCGACGGCAAAAAGGTGAAAGTCACCTATGCCACCGTTGATCATATGAAAAGGCTGACCGGGGTGCCCCTGAGCATCGGCGCATACATGATGGGCCGGGGCATAATCAAGTGCAAGGGTGTTTACGGTCCGGAAGTGGAAGATGCGGTAAACCCTGATGAATTCCTGGAAGAGCTTGCCCGGCGCGATGTCAAGGTTGAACGCACGGAAGTAGAACTTTAATAATCATCTGACCGCCTTCAGGTGGGATAACGGGACAACAAGGGACAACAGGGACGGGACATCAGGGACGTACCTGTATGTCCCATTTTATTGCCCTCTGCCAGAGTCCGGAATGGACTGACAACTCCATTATTTGCCCCCCCTTCCATCAGCGTGCCCTCCCGATCCTGCTGGACTGGTTACTGCCCACCGCTTCTTACACTCTTAGGCCCTGTGCAGCCGGTTTTCAAATCTGTGGAGCGGCTGCGGATAGAAAGACGGCCCGTGGAGAAACCCTCTCAGATTATGGCGGGGGGTGCCCCGTCAAGGGTAGTTCGCTGTTTTTTCGAGGCGTGCTCCGGGCGCCGGCGCCAGTTGGCCCTGCACGGCGCCGCTCCTATAATCAGATCAACCAACGGAAAAGGGGGTGAAACCATGGCAGTTGTAACAATTCCGCTGGGCTCCCGGATCCAGCTGCGCTTGCGGACCGGCTTCACAGAGGAGGGCAAGCCCATACTTCGCACCCGCAGTTATGCCAATCTGAAATCCTCTGCCGCCGACGAAGATCTATATCAGACTGGACTGGAGCTGGTCGGCATGCAGGATCATGATCTGGAAATAATCAGGCGTATCGATGAAATGGAGCTGGAGGAGGATTAGGGCATAAAAAATGAAGTTTTTCAGAAAGGGGTGATCATATGGCCAGGACATTGCAGATGATATTCCAAAACGAGGAGGGGCGCAGCGTCACTGTTTCGGTTCCCGATGCCCGCTCCGATCTTCTGCCCGCCGAGGTGGAGACAGTGATGTCGAATATTTTACAGCGCAATATTTTTCTTACAGCGGGCGGAGAGATCAGCGGGTTGCGCAAAGCCCAGGTTGTTTCGCGCGATGTTGAAACCCTTGTTGAGTTCTAGTTTTAAAGACACCAGGAGTACGAAAGTGGGGCCCACAGGGCCCCACTTTTTTTCAGAATCCGGGCGGCCCGGACTTAATCTGTCATGCCGCGCACCTTCCAGGACGATCTAACATAATCTGTCATCAGGAAGGCTTTTTAAGGGGGGAAAACAATGAATAACACGATAAAGATTAGCCGAAGACACCGTCAAAACCTGCATAACAAGCCGAATGTTGTTGGCGTTGGTTCCGGGTACCGCAAAAAGGACGGCAAAAAAACGGATGAAAAAGCGATAATTGTTTTTGTCACTCAGAAAATAGCGCCCCACAAACTCGATGAGGCGGCACTGGTTCCCCGTTCCCTGCGGAGCCATCGTGTCGATGTAATTGAAATCGGCGAAGTTCGCCTTATGGAAGAGGGCTCTTCGTCCCCTTCGTCCGAGGAGGAGGACAGCTCTTATCCAGGGGGCAATCGTTTGAAACGGCTCCGCCCTTCTCCTGGGGGCGTGAGTACCGGACACTACAAAGTGACGGCTGGAACCCTGGGCTGCACCGTCAGAGACAGGGTCACAGGGGAGCGCTTTATCCTTTCCAACAATCATGTTCTGGCAAATTCATCCTCGGGAAAAGATGGGCGCGCTCAAACCGGGGACCCCGTGCTGCAGCCGGGATCATATGACGGGGGCAAACTGGAGAGCGACACCATCGCCAGCCTGGAGCGCTTTATTCCGCTGTGCTCCTCCCTGCTGCCGGCCAACTGCGCTACGGCTCGATTTTGGGAAAACCTGGCCAACAGGATCTTGACTGTACTGAGGCCGAATTATCATCTTTATCTGCAGAAAAGCAACAAGGATGGCAATCTCGTGGACGCCGCCCTGGCCAGGCCGATCCGCGATGAGGACCTGTTAGCGGAAATCATGGCGTTGGGGAGGATCAGCGGCGCAGGAGAGGTCTATCCGGGGGAGGGGGTGGTTTTCAGCGGGCGGACCAGCGGTGTGGTCAGGGGATCGGTCATCGCCCGCGATGTGAGTCTCTTTATTGCCCTGGAGCCCGGCAAAGAACTCTATTTTATCGATCAGCTGGTTACCTCTGCAGTTTCCCGTCCCGGCGACAGCGGCTCTCTGCTGATGGATGGGCAAAACCGCGCGGTGGGCCTTCTCTTTGCCGGCTCGGATAAAGTCAGCGTATGCAACCGCTTTGAGAATGTATCCAGGCTCCTTGATGTGGAGCCGGAGTCCAACTGAGTGCAGGGATGCCGGTTAAAATGTAGAATTGATCATCAACAAGAAGCGGCGGCGGGCCTGACAAAGAGCGGGCGGCGCTGCTATATTGGGGTGATGGTGATTACCTTTACAGACCTGGTGAAAAAACGGCGCAGCATCAGAAAATTTGCCCGGCGCCCTGTTACGGAGAAAGATCTGAAGCGGATAGTGGAAGCGGCTCGTCTTGCTCCTTCGGGGACCAACCGCCAGCCCTGGCGTTTCGCTGTGCTCAAGGAAAAAAAAGATCGGGAAAGCATTGCTCCGGCGGTTGTACAGCCCTTTGTGCTCAAGGCGCCGCTGATATTTGTATGCTGCCTGGATCGAGCTGCCTTTATCAAAGAAACAATGCACACACGATTGCAGGAGTTGGCCGGGGCCCGGGCTTTATCTGAGGAGGCGGCGGCGGTCCTTTACCGGCGGAGTCTGCCGGAAAGGGTTTCAGAGGTGAAAGCGCCCCTTTCCGCATATCTGGATCTGGGCATAGCGGTGGAACATATGGTCCTTCAGGCGGCAGCGCTGGGGCTGGGCAGTTGCTGGGTGCGCCTTATTGATCCTGTGCTGATACACCGGATCCTGGAGCTGCCCTCCCGGATCGAAGTGGTGGCGCTGCTGCCTGTGGGGTACCCGGCTGAAAATCCGCCTCCCCGCCCTCGCCTGATCACAGGTGAAATTCTCCTTCAATGGGTCGGTGAAAGCCGGACTGACGCCTGAGCCTGGGCGGCGCTGCAAGATAAAAAAGGAGCAGCTTATAAAGTTGCTCCCTTTTAACTGTTTCAGCGGGCCTCTGCTGGAGCCCTAGCTTTCTGTAGCGGCCATACGCCGGTAAAAAGCGAGCCTTTCGGCTGCATCCTCCTCGGCTTTTTTGAATAGCTCCTCCGCCCTTTCCGGAAACTGGTGATGCAGGGTTTTGAAGCGTGTTTCATTCATCATGAAGCTCCGCAGGTCACCGTCGGGTTCCTTGGAATCCAGGATGAAGGGATTTTTCCCCTCCCCGGCCAGCAGCGGGTTGAACCGGTATAGCGACCAGTAGCCCGCCTCAACAGCCAGTTTCTCCTCCCGCTGGCTAAGGCCCATGTTGATTCCATGTGCGATGCACGGGGCGTAGGCGATGATCAATGAGGGCCCCGGGTAGGCTTCTGCTTCGGTAAAGGCCCTGATGAGCTGCTGTCCGCCTGCTCCCATAGCTACCTGGGCTACGTACACATAACCGTACGTCATCATCATCGCTCCGAGATCTTTTTTCCGGATTTGCTTGCCGGCGGCGGCAAATTTGGCCACAGCAGCAGTGGGCGTTGCCTTTGACGATTGGCCGCCCGTGTTCGAGTACACCTCTGTGTCGAGAACAAGCACATTCACATCAGCTCCGGTGGAGAGAACATGGTCCAGGCCGCCGAAACCGATATCGTAGGCCCAGCCGTCTCCGCCGACGATCCAGATGGAGCGCTTGGCCAGCAGATCACCGGCTTCGCCGATCTGTTCCAGGAGAGTCCGCATTTTTCCGGAGGCCGCGCCTGTCTCTGTTTTTAGAAGCTTCCTGATCTCTTCGGCCGATTCCAGCGAGGCATCGCCTTCATCTTTAACCTCCAGCCAGCGGGTAAAGGCGTTTTTCAAGTCAGCCGGAAGCTCATGAGTGAGCGCCTCCTCAACCAGGCTGCGCAGCCGCTCCCGCAACTGGGTTATAGCCAGGGAATAACCGAAGCCGTATTCTGCGTTATCCTCGAAGAGCGAGCTAGCCCAGGCCGGTCCCCTGCCCTGTCCGTCGGTGCAGTATGGGGTGGTTGGAGCATTGCCGCCGTAAAT
Organism: uncultured Syntrophomonadaceae bacterium; assembly: GCA_964441025.1. Lineage (GTDB taxonomy): Bacteria > Bacillota > Dethiobacteria > DTU022 > DTU022 > JAAZIN01. The sequence continues at coordinate 18,843 of CAYTXG010000013.1, read as the reverse complement.
CGACGAGCAGCCGGTGGCGTTGGCAATGAGCATGCGTTTGCCAAAAAGCTGGGTGAGCAGCTTCAGGTAAGGCGTCTCACCACAGCCGGGGCAGGCCCCGGAATATTCAAACAGCGGCAGGTGGAACTGGCTGCCCCGCACGCTGCTTTTCGAGAGCCCGGGGTTGCGCCCGGGCAGACTCTCAGCAAAGCGGAAGAAAGCATCTTCGCCTTTTGCTACTTCATCAAGGGGCTTCATCTCCAGCGCCGGAACCTTGGCCCTGCAGGTATCGATGCAGTTGCCGCAGCCGGTGCAGTCAAGCGGTGAAATCTGGATGCGATAGCGCAGCCCTTCAGGGTTTTTACCGCTGGATTTAATGGTGGTAAAACCTTCCGGCGCTCCCTCCAGCTCCGCCTCCTCTGCCAGGTAAGGCCTGATAGCCGCATGGGGGCAGACAAAGGAGCACTGGTTGCACTGAATGCAAAGATCGGGGATCCAGACCGGCACCTGGATGGTAACTCCCCGCTTTTCAAAGCGCGTTGTCCCGGTGGGGACAACTCCGTCGGGCTGAAAGGCGCTTACCGGCAGCCCGTCGCCTTTGAGCGCCAGCATGGGGTAGATCACATCGCGGACGTAAGCCGGCGCTTCTTCGGGAATATGCCGGGCTCCGCACTGCGCATCGGCCCAGCTTTCCGGGTAGTGAAGTTGCTTAACCGCCTCAACAGCTTTCCCCATCACAGCGATATTTTTCTCCACCACCCTGGCGCCCTTTTTGCCGTAAGATTTCTCGATCATCTTTTCCATTTCGGCAAAGGCGAGGGCGGGCTCGATAATTCCCGTTGTCTTGAAGAATGCCGTTTGCATGATCACATTGATTCGTCCGCCAAGCCCTTCCGACGCGGCGATTTTGACAGCGTCGACATTGTAAAACTTTAGTTTCTTCCGGGCAATGATTTGCTTAATCTCAGCCGGCAGCCGCAATTCCATCTCCTGCAGATCCCACGATGAATTCAGCAGGAAAATGCCGCCCTCCTTGATCCCCTCCAGAAGATCGTAACGTGTAACATAGGAAGGGTTGTGGCAGGCAACAAAATCGGGCTCCTCGATCTGGTAGGGCGACTGAATCGGTTGGGGCCCGAAACGCAGGTGCGAAATAGTGATTCCGCCGGACTTCTTTGAATCGTAAACAAAGTAGGCCTGGGCGTAGAGGTCGGTATTATCCCCGATGATGACGATGCTGTTCTGGTTGGCGCCGACGGTTCCATCAGCGCCGAGCCCGTAGAATTTGCAGCAGTACGTTCCCGCTGGAGCGGCATTGATCTTCTCTTTTACCTCCAGCGAACTATGGGTCACATCGTCCGTGATCCCCACGGTGAAATGGTTCTTCGGGGCGGCCTCCTGCAGATTGTCAAAAACAGCCTTGGTCATGGAAGGGGTAAACTCTTTGGAGCTGAGGCCGTAGCGCCCGCCGGTGATCAGGGGGCTTTGTCCGGCCTCCTTGAGGGCGGTGCAGATATCCTGGTAGAGCGGTTCGCCCGGCGCGCCGGGCTCCTTGGTGCGGTCAAGCACAGCGATGCGTTTGCAGGATGCAGGCAGCGCCGCCAAAAAATGCTCAGCGGAGAAAGGCCGGTACAGGCGGACCTTGATCAGCCCCACCTTTGCCCCTTTACCGGTGAGATAATTAACCGTCTCCTCTACAGTATCCGCAGCGGAGCCCATGCAGATGACGATATCCTCGGCGTCGGGAGCCCCTGCATAATCAAAAAGTCCGTAACGGCGTCCGGTGAGCCCGGAGACCTGGGCCATGGCCCCGGCAACAATTTCAGGCACGGCCAGGTAGTAGGGGTTGGCCGCCTCGCGATTTTGGAAATAGATATCGGGGTTCTGGGCGGTGCCCCGCTGGTGCGGTTGCTCGGGGGTGAGGGCGCGCCTTCGGAAAGCAGCAATTGCATCCCAGTCCACAAACTTCTTGATATCCTCGTAATCGATAAGCTCAATCTTTTGCATTTCGTGGGAAGTGCGGAAACCGTCAAAAAAGTGCAAGAAAGGGACCCTCGATTTTACGGCACTTAAATGTGCTACCAGGGCCAGGTCCATGACCTCCTGCACGGATGCCGAGGACAGCAGGGCGAACCCCGTCTGGCGGGCGGACATTACATCGGAGTGATCTCCGAAAATGGAAAGAGCATGGGTGGACAAGGAGCGGGCTGAGACATGAAAAACTGCCGGCAGAAGCTCCCCGGCGATCTTGTACATGTTCGGGATCATCAGAAGCAGCCCCTGGGAAGCGGTAAACGTTGTGGTAAGAGCTCCGCTGACCAGTGAACCGTGGACGGCCCCGGCGGCGCCTCCTTCCGATTGCATTGACGTAACACGCAGGGTCTGGCCGAAAATATTTTTCCGCCCATAAGCGGCCCATTCATCGCAGGTTTCGGCCATGTTTGAAGAGGGGGTAATTGGGTAGATGGCGGCAACATCGCTCAACGCATACGCGATATGAGCGGCAGCAGTATTGCCGTCCAGTGTTTGAGTAGTCTTGGACATTTTCATTCCTCCAGTTAGGCAATCTGTCTTGAACTTTGTAGATAGATATATCCCGAAATATATCTTACTATGAACGCAGCTACATTTCAACCGGCTGGTACAGCAGCGGTGATAAGAAATTTTATATTTTGCAAATTGACAGCAGTGCCCGGCGCCTCTGTCAACCGGCTGTGGTATTTGGAAGCTGCCTCCGGCGCGGGTCTAAAGGCGGCCCCTGCAGCGTATTGCTTCGGCAATTCGCCGGACGGCGTAGCAATAGGCTGCCCGCCGCAAATCTCCGCCGCATTTTTCGACGGCAAAACTGTAAACAGACTGAAATGTTTGCACCATCATCTTTTCAAGGCGGCTGTTGATGGTATGGATATCCCAGTAAAATCCTTCATTGTTTTGCACCCATTCAAAGTATGAAACGGTTACCCCGCCGCTGTTGGCCAGGATATCGGGGACCAGCAGGATTCCTCTCTCCTTGAGAATTTCTCCTCCCTCCATGGTGGTAGGTCCGTTGGCCGCTTCAACAACAATAGCCGCTTTGATGGAGCGGGCATTCGCAGCGTTAACCTGATTTTCCAGGGCGGCGGGCATGAGCATGTCGCAGTCAGCGCAAAGCAGGTCGCTGTTTGAAATCGCTTCAGCGCCGGCGAAGCCCTTGACAAACCCTGTTTCCCGGACATGGTCCAGGAGGGCGGGGACGTCAAGGCCTCCGGAGCTATAAATTGCCCCGCTGATATCGCCCACAGCGACTACTGTGCAGTTCTCCTCATGGAAAAGCTTTATGGCGCCGCTGCCGACATTGCCGCACCCCTGCACGGCAACTCGCAGATTTTCCAGCGGTTTTCCCATCACCCGGGCAGCCTCCCTGGCGGTGCAGACTGCGCCCAGTGAAGTGGCCTCTATGCGGCCCAGGGAGCCCCCCAGTTCCAGCGGTTTGCCCGTACTCATGTTCAAACAGCTTTTTCCCGCAAGACTGCTGTATTCATCTGCCATCCAGCCCATGACCAGGGCATCGGTGCCCACGTCAGGTCCGGGAATATCGTTCTGCGGTCCAAGCAACGGCGCCAGTGCCCGGACATAGCCGCGGCTGATTCTCTCTTTCTCCCCCGGGGAGAGTTTAAGTGGATCGCAAATGACAGCGCCCTTGGCTCCGCCGAAAGGCAGCCCTATAAGGGAGCATTTCAGCGTCATCAGAACAGCGAGAGCCTTAACCTTTTCAGGATCCGCCTGGGGATGAAAGCGGATTCCACCCTTGAAGGGACCCAGAGCATTGTTGTGCTGGGCGCGGTACCCGGTAAAAATATTTATATTTCCATCATCCATCTTCACGGGTATGGCGGCCTCGGCAAAAACAGCCATGGATTTCAGCTGTTCATAGACGACCCTGGAAAGGCCCAGCTGCTCTACAGATTTTTCAATCCAGTTCAAGGCCGCGGCAAAAGGATCCTCCGCCAATGCGCATCCCTTATCGATATTGTCCAAAGAAAGTCCTCCTTTGTAAAAGGTTAGATTATTCCATGATCTGAATCCCGGGGTCAAAGCCGCCCGGGCAGCCGATTCTTAAAATATTATACTACAGCAGCCGCAACGTGTATTGATAAGATTGCAAATAAATCGCGCTCCGGCTGCCGCAGCTTTATGGAACGGCCTCAATGAGGCTTACATCCGTCGGGGCGATTCCCTGGGTTACCTTTCTGATTTCCAGCAGATCATCCAGGCTCAGATCGGTTTTCAGGTTGTGATAGCCCATCCAGAGCAGTTTCAAACCCAGCGGGGTAAACTGGATCTCACAGGCGGCAAGCAGGAGCTGCACCAGCGCTTTCTCCTTTGCTTCCGCCGGCGCTCCGGCATTACCCAGCAGCTGCAGCATCTCATTTCCGTCAAAAGGCCATTCAGACGGGGACACCGCGCCCTCCCTGGAGGGGCTGCCGTCCCGGTCTCTCTTTTGAAGCAAGTCGATCATTTCCACAAAGCCCTTCAGGTTCAGATCTATATAAAACTGCGGGGTCAAACCTGTCAAGGATGTTACCGCCGGGTACAACCTGTCGCGGCCGCCGCGTTGCTCCAGCAGCTCGCCAATGGGACGGCTTATATTTTCATTTTCAATTTTTGCAGCCGGATCAAGGGCGGTGATCCTGGCGCATTGTCCAGGGACCAGTGTGACCATCATCAGCACCTTTGCCGCAGGCTCATCCCAACAGCGGCCGATTAGAAGAAAGTGAATGCAGTTTTTCTCCTTCCCGGGCGCCGGACCGGGCAGAACTTTATCTTGATTTGGGGGCGGGCTTGCCGGTACCTTTTTATCCTTGACATCCGCCGGCACTGCCTGATCTGTCCCGGCCCCTTCCCTCTCCGGATGTCCGTCATCTGAGCCGGTTTCCGCCTCCTTTACGCGGATGGATAGATCAGGCCCTTTAGAAAAAGATCCCTTTCTTTCGATGAGATGAAAATATCTTCCTACAGGACGGGCAGGAAAACTTTCAGGTTCTTCGGGAGACGGCAAGCTCTCTTTCTGAAAGCCCGGAAAAAGGGCGGCAGTGATAATATAAGTAAAGAGGCATAAAGCCGCCAGTGAAATGATCCGCTTCAACATTGAACACCTCGTTTGATTATATTTGCCCTTAGTTTTTCACGGGCTCCGGTTATCATACAGTGTGTACAGGGATGCGCAGGAAAAATATTTGCTATAATAGGGAAAAGAAATTCAGGGAGGGTGGCGGGACAGTGTCCAGGCCTTTGATCAGCATAGTGCGCACCCCGCCGCATCCGGGCAGGGGGGATATCGCCGACGCGGTGCGCAGGGCGGTAACCCTGGCCGGCGGTTTGCCGGAACAGGTCCGGCCCGGGGCGACGGTGTTTTTGAAGCCCAACCTGGTGGAGATCCCCCATACCAGGGAGAGTGGAGCGGTAACCCACCCCCAGCTCTGCCGGGCGGTGGCGGAGATGGTCCTGGAAAGGGGCGCTGCTCCTGTAATTGGCGATTCGGCAGGGATGGGCTCCGACACAGAGGCTGTGATCACATTCATGGGTTATGATGAGCTGCGCCAGGAAGGTTATTCTGTTCTTGATCTAAAAAAGGAGAGAGTTGTGCGGATAAAAAACCATGCTGCCGCTGTGCTGCCGCACATGAGAGTCTTTCAGCCCGCCCTGGAGGCCGATGTGCTGATCAATCTGCCCGTTATGAAGACGCATGATCAGACTGAGGTGACTCTGAGCATGAAGAATTTGAAAGGGCTCCTTGCCGATTACTCCAAAAAAAAGATGCATCGGAGGGCCCTTTTCCGCGGCATTCCGGAGATTGCCGCCTTTTTTAAACCCTCTTTGACCATCCTGGACGGGATTTACGGGCAGGAGGGCGTAGGCCCCGTTTACGGCGATCCGGTGGAAATGGATCTGATTATCGCCGGCAGGGACATGGTGGCCCTTGACACGGTGGCTGGATTGATAATGGGCTACAGCCCCGATGAGGTGCCGGTAACATCTCTGGCTGCGGAGATGGGGCTGGGGATTGCCGATATAGGCGAAATCGAAATCGCCGGCCTGCCCTGGGAGTCGGTGAGGCGAAGGTTCAAGCGCAGTTCTGAATCCGAGATCCTGCAGGAGATTGATCCGGGCAGTCTCTGTATGGGCAGAGGCACCTGCAGCGGTTGCCGCAACACCGTTATTTCCATGCTTGTGGAGTTGAAAGCGCGAGGTGCGCTCTCTGCCCTGGAAGGCAGGACTATTGTTACCGGACCCACACCGGAGAGGGATTTTTCCGGAAAGCCGCTTTTCGTAGGCAACTGCGCCCACCGGCGCGGCGCCCGCAAAAATTTTGTCGCCGGCTGTCCCCCTGAAAATAGTTGGATCATCGATCTCCTTCTTTAGCCGGATCGTGAAGGGTTCACTTTTCGACAGGCTCTGCTCCCGGAGACGCATTCCTCCGCTCGATTTTCACATTCAACCGGTTGATTCTGTGCCGCAGTGCTGCAGGGTGGCAGGGGCTGCTGAAAGGGAGGCTGCCCTGATCGTGCGCTTCGGCAAGGGCTCGCCTGCTCCAGTCGAGAGCTGTCACATAATCGCGAGCCCGGTGCTCATAAAACTTGGCCAGTTCTAGATAGGCATCCAGACATCTGCCCTCCGGCCGGGCCAGTTTCCGCCACAGGTTGACCGCCTCCGGCCAATTTCCCTCTTTTTTGTACAGCCGCCCCAGCTGGGATAGCGCCGCCTCTCCCAGCGCACCTGCTTCCTGCGCTGCGGCCTGCCGGTAATAGGACTTCGCTTTCTCAGCACGCCCCGCCTCGTGGTAAAGCCTGCCCAGGGCATAGGATTCTGCGGGATGCTCCGGTTCTTCGGCAGCAGCGGTGGAGGCTACGCGCCCCAGCAGCACGGCCATGGAGAGAATGTCGTACACATTATGCTCAAATACCTTTTTCAGGAGCGCGGTTTCACCGCGCCGGAGGTAATTAAAGTAGACGGCGGGGATTTGCTCGCCGGTAATATCATCGCGCCGCTGAAATCCGAGAAGCGATTCTTCAAGAAAGTTGAGCCTGCGCGAGGGGAATCGTTCTCTCCAGAGGCTGCGCGCACAGATAAGAAGATCAAGATGGTCGCGCGGCGCCGTCAGATGCTCTGTTTTTCTCAAAAGCTGTCGGGTCTGAATTAGAGGAAGGTCGAAAGCTTTCCCATTGAAGGTGATCAACCCGCCGAATGAAGCGGCGAAAGCGGTAAAATGACTCAACATAGCCTTTTCTTCGGCAGGATGGCGCAAAAAATACTGGCGGACGCGAAATGTGTCGCCGGCCAGCCAACCCAGGCCGATCAAAAATATCCAGGTGCCGGTGCCCCCGGAAAGCCCCGTGGTTTCGACATCAAGAAAAAGGTATTTTGAGGGCTCCATTGCCGGGAGGCCGCTGTCGCGCGCCGGCAGGGACAGGTTGCTGCCGCAGCAGTCCAGCCCTTCTTCCAGGGTGAAGCGGCCGTGTTGCTGATCAAGGGCGAAGGAGAGTTCGCGCAGGTAGCAGCGGCCGGAGCCGGTCTGCTCCAGGTTTTCCTCCCCGGGAAAGAGAAAGCTCTCTTCCGAAAGCTCTTTTTCGGGAGGTTTCCTCACCGGACGGGCCGGTGAGATCTCACCGGAACGCTGCATCGCCAACAGGCGGGAGCGGAGTTTACCTCTCATCCAAAACAACCTCCAGCAGCCGGCGGGCAAATTTTTTAGCCTCCGCACCGGTTTGCTCCGTCGCCCCCACGCAGGAGGGACAGCCCGCGGCGCAGCGGCAGTTAAGGATGGCAGCATGGGCGGCGCGGCAGATTTCCCGGTAGATCCGGTAGAGATGCTCGCTGCAGCCCGCGCCGCCGGGGTAGCTGTCGTAAAGGTAGAGCGTGGGCATGCCGGTAAAGGGTGCCCTGACCTGGCTGACGGCGCGCAGGTCGCGGGGATCGCCCAGGATAAAAAGCGAAGCGATCTGGGGGATCAGATTGGCCAGGCCCGGCAGCCCCGCTTCCAGCGCTGCCGGTGAAAAACCTTCCAACGAGGCTGGCGGAAAGGCAAGCCAGAATGCGGTGGTATGCATCTCCGTTTCCGGCAAATTTACCGGACCCGTACCCAGGTTTTCATGCGTGTGGAAGCGGATTTTCTTGAACATGGAGACAAGAGCATTGATCCGCACCTCGCCCCAGGAGCGTGCGACCCGGTTTTCTTCGCGGGCGAATATATCGAGGACCTTGAGGTCAACGGAAAGGTTGGCATCGGTAAAATAGTTCACCTGGACTGCGCGGACATAGGCTTTTTTTTCGGCGAAATCAAGCCTTTCCACCTGGTACTGCCTGCCGCCGTGGATATAGACGGCCTCTTCATGGACCAGCATGGGCGCGCTGAAACGATCCACTTCACCAATAACCTGCGGCCGGGCAGCCGTTGCATCGATGATCACCACATTTTCGCGGGCGGCGCTGCGCAGCGAGATTTCCCCGGCCGGGTAGGCATCCTCCATCCAGTGAAATGTCCCTCCCGAGCGGTACAGGGTTCCTTCATCGGCGAGAAATTGCAGGATATCGTCAACAGCTGTTTTGCCAAAGGTTTCGCCGCTCTGAAAGGGCAGTTCAAAGGAGGCGCAGCGAACATGATTGGTCAGGATGATCAGATTGTCTGCATTGATCAGCGCCCGCTCCACGGAACCTCCAAAAAAATAGTCGGGGTTGTTGATGATATACTGATTCAGGGGGGAGCTGTTTGCCACGAGCAGTCCCAGGGAAGTGCCGCTGCGCCTCCCCGAGCGCCCGGCCTGCTGCCAGGTGCTGGCGATGGTACCGGGATAACCGTTGATAATGCAGGCCTCCAGCTCTCCGATATCAATGCCCAGTTCAAGAGCGCTGGTGCTGACCACGGTCTTCACCAGCCCCCGGCGCAGCCCTGCTTCGATGGAACGCCGTTCCCGGGGCAGGTAGCCGCCCCGGTAGCCGCGGATGCCGCTGTCTTCTCCCGGGATCTCTTTCCGGCCGTGCTGCAAATAGGTCAGCAGCAGCTCCACCCCCAGGCGGCTGCGGGTAAAGACAATGGTCTGCACCTTGCTCCGGTACAGCTCACCGGCCAGGCGCTGCGTTTCCAGGAGAGCGCTGCGCCTGATGCCCAGATCCCTGTCGACAACAGGAGGATTGTAAAAGATAAAATGCTTTGCAGAAGCGGGTGCACCGTCTTTATCGATGAGCGCAACGGGCTCTTCGATAAGTGCTTCAGCCAGTTCGGCAGGGTTGGCGATGGTGGCGGAGCAGAGAATAAAAAGGGGCGAACTGCCGTAAAAGCGGCAGATCCGCTTCAGTCTGCGGATCACATTGGCTACATGGCTGCCGAAGACGCCGCGGTACTGATGCATCTCGTCAATGACGATGAATTTCAAGTTCTGAAAGAGCCTGACCCATTTGGTGTGATGGGGCAGGATTCCTGTATGAAGCATATCTGGGTTCGTGACTACAATGTGGCCGCTCTGCCTGATAGCCTGGCGCAGGCCCGGCGCGGTGTCGCCGTCGTAAGTATGGGTGCGCGGCTTGAGCTGCATTTCGCCCGACAGCGCCTTTAATTCGGCAACCTGGTCCTGTGAGAGTGCCTTTGTGGGGAAGAGATAGAGGGCGCGGCTTTCCCCCTCCCTCATAAACTCGTTTAGCACGGGGATATTGTAGCAGAGAGTTTTCCCCGAGGCGGTGGGGGTAACGACAACGGCATTTTCCCCCCGATCAATGGCCTCGAGTGCATCGGCCTGGTGGCTGTAAAGTCGCTCGATCCCCCGCCGGAGCAGCGCCTCCCGGAGGCGCCGGTCAAGGTAGTCGGGGAAGTCGGCATATACGCCTTTCCTGGCCGGCAGCTCTTCCCACCTGGTTACGTTGCGCATAAACGCCGCATCGCCGCGCCACTGTGCGAGCAGTTCTTCCAAAGAGGACATTTTTTCGACCGCCCTTAATCCTTCTTGTTGGTTACTAATTTCGATATTTTCCACGCAAACCCTACCTCTTATTGATAGCTTTGCAGAGGTGCGCTGTCAAGCACCATTTTGCTCGTCCTGCTCCCTAAAAAAAAAGATATCCGGCGGGGCAGGCCCTCACTGCCCTTATCCCAGTCACCGGATTATGGCGGCCGGGCTTTTCCAGCCTGGGTCCCGGGTCTGTCAACTCTGGCAATTAGACATTTGGGCCAAGTACCTTCAGCAAAAAGGGTAAAGGGTTTCAGGGGGAAACAGGGGAAAAAATGTACATCTTTTTTTATTCCCTCCGGACGGCGGCAAACTGGTCGGCTTATGTTTTATCTCTTTCTGCACCGGATTGATATTTTATAAGGAGGTCATGGCAATGCGCCGCGGATGCCCGTACGGCACCCACAGGGTGCTTGAACCGAAGGGGCTGTTGCCCCAGCCTGCATGGAAAATTGATAACACCATGGAGCTCTATGACAACGAGATTTTGATCGATGTTGATGCGCTGAATATCGATTCGGCCAGCTTTACCCAGATCAAGCAGGAGGCGGGGGAGGATGACGCCCGCATCGCTGAAATCATGATGAAAATCGTCGATGACCGGGGCAAGCATCACAATCCCGTTACCGGTTCGGGCGGTATGCTTATCGGCCGGGTGGCGGAGATCGGCCCGGCGCTGGCTGGCAGAATCGACCTTCAAGTCGGCGACCGCCTGGCCACGCTGGTCTCGCTTTCCCTGACGCCTTTGAGAATTGATCGGATCAAGAAAATTTACCGGGAAAGCGACAGGGTGGAGATCAAGGGGAAGGCCATTTTATTCGAAAGCGGCATCTATGCCGTTCTTCCCGATGACCTGCCGGAAAATCTGGCCCTTGCCGTGCTTGACGTTGCCGGTGCTGCGGCCCAGACCGCCAGGCTGGTCAAGCCGGGGGACAGGGTTGTAGTCATCGGCGCAGGGGGCAAATCGGGCCTTCTTTGCCTGCATGAGGCGCGCAAGCGGGCCGGGGTGACGGGCACGGTCATCGGTATTGCGCCCCGCGAAAAGAGCAAGCAGAGGGCTGAGTCCACCGGCAGCTGCGACCGGGTGATCATGGCCGACGCCACCGATGCTCTTGAAGTGATGGAAAAGGTGAAGGAGGCTACCGGCGGGGAGATGGCCGATGTGACGATAAACTGCGTGAACATCCCCAATACGGAGCTTTCATCAATACTGGCCACGCGCGACGGCGGGACGGTTTACTTTTTCAGCATGGCCACCAGTTTTACGGCAGCCGCCCTGGGGGCGGAAGGGGTGGGCAAGGATATCACCATGATCGTGGGCAATGGATACACAAAGGGGCACGCTGCAATCTCGCTTAACGTGATGCGTGAAAGCTCCGCCCTGCGGCGGATATTCGAAGAGCTTTATACCTAGCCCTGTCAGGGACAGCCGGGTTCCGCCTTTCATTGCAGGAATTACAAAGGGAGGTGATGTGCTTGCAAAAGGTAATGCTGCGGGTCAGGATCAGCGAACGCGACGTTCACTATGCCGGCGGCCTTGTCGACGGCGCCAGGCTCATGAATTTTTTTGGGGACGTGGCCACGGAGCTGTTGATCCGCCGCGACGGTGATGAGGGTCTGTTTGTGGCTTATGAGGATGTGGAGTTCAAAGCGCCGGTCTATGCCGGCGATTACCTGGAGATCAGCGGGTGGATAGACAGAGAGGGGAGCAGCTCACGGCACATGCAGTTCGAAGCGTACAAAGTTGTGACCAGCGCCGGGATAGAGGAGCAACCGTCAGCCTGCACCGTCCTGTCGCCCCCCCGGCTGGTGGCCCGTGCAGGAGGCACCTGTGTTGTTCCCCGCAATCTGCAGCGAGGCCCCCAACTGTCTCCGGAAAAATAAAGAGGTGAAGAATAGTGGGAAAATTGATCATAACCGCAGCCCTGACCGGGGCGGAGACCAGCAGGGAGGACAACCCCAACCTGCCGGTGACTGCCGAAGAGATCGGCGAGGCTGCTTTAGAATGCTACCGTGCCGGGGCAGCCATGATTCACCTGCATGTGTGCAAAGATGACGGCACGCCCACGCAGGATGGAACTGTTTTCCAGGCGGCAATGGATCAGATCCGCGCCAGGTGCGACATCATCATTCAGACTTCCACCGGCGGTGCGGTGTGGATGAGCGCCGAAGAGAGGCTCCAGCCTGTTTATTTGAAACCGGAGATGGCCACCCTGACGACGGGGACAGTCAACTTTGGCGATGATGTCTTCTCCAATCCACCGGAATACCTGCATAAATTCGCCCGCGCCATGCAGGAGCATGGGGTTAAGCCGGAGATAGAGGTTTTTGATGTAGGGATGATCAACAATGCCGCCTACCTGGCCCGGAAGGGCCTGGTAGAGGAGCCCATGCACTATGATTTTGTGATGGGTGTTCCCGGCGGCATTCCTGCGAGCTTGAAAAATCTGCTGCACCTGGTGGAGAGTATACCGCCGGGAAGCACCTGGGCCGTTGCCGGTGTGGGGCGCCACGAGCTGCCCATGGCTACGGTGGCAATCCTGCTGGGCGGTCATGTGAGAGTGGGTTTTGAGGATAATATTTATTTTGAAAAAGGGGTTCTTGCCCAAAGCAATGCCCAGCTTGTAGAGCGGGTGGCCCGGATCGCCCGGATCCACGGCCGCGAGGTGGCTGCACCCGAAGAGGCGCGCAAGATCCTGCGCCTGCCTCAGGATGGATGTTAGAAGTTGGATGTTGGGAATTGGCAAACCATGTCAGGGCCAAATTCCCATCCCTTACTTCCGGCTTCCGGTCCGAGACAGGTAAAGCAGCAGCATGGATATATCGGCGGGGGTGATCCCCTCCATCCGGGCGGCCTGGCCCACGGTATCAGGCTTTGCCCGGGCCAGCTTCTGCCGCGCTTCTGCAGAGAGATGTGCTGCACCGGCATAGTCAAAACCGGGCGGGATCTTTTTTTCATAATGCCGGGCGGTTTTCTCCACGACGCGCTGCTGCTTTTCAATGTAGCCGCTGTATTTTACCTGGTTTTCCACCTCGTTCAGAGAACCCGGGGGCAGCTCCGGTGGTGCCATTCCCTCCAATTCAAGAAGCCGGCGGTAGCGGACTTCGGGACGCCGCAGCAGTTCCTCTGCAGTGAGGGGTTGCTGCAGCGGTGTGGAACCCCATGAAACCAGCTGCTCGTTGATTTCCAGGCCCGGATAATAGTGTTTTTCCCGCAGGCGCCGCCGCTCGTCCCTGATAAATTCCTTTTTTCTGCGGTTAAGTTCGCTGCGCTCAGCGCGGACAAGGCCAATGCGACGGCCCGTTTCAGTCAGCCTCAGGTCGGCATTATCCTGCCGCAGAAGCAGGCGGTACTCGCTGCGCGAGGTGAAGATGCGGTACGGCTCCTCCACCCCCCGTGTGACCAGATCTTCGATCATCACCCCGATATAGGATTCGCTGCGCTTAAGAATGAGCGGATCTTTCCCCTGCAGCCGGCGGGCGGCATTGATCCCGGCAATAAGTCCCTGGGCCGCCGCCTCCTCATAGCCGGTGGTTCCGTTGACCTGACCTGCGAAAAAGAGGCCCTCAATGCGTCTGCTTTCCAGCGATAGTTTCAGTTGGGTGGGCGGGGCAAAGTCATATTCAATGGCATAGGCGGGGCGGACGATCTCGGCCCGCTCCAGTCCGGGAATAGTCTGCAGCAGCAGCTCCTGGGTATGGGGCGGCAGGCCGGTGGAGATCCCCTGCAGGTACATTTCGTCGGTGGCGGGCCCCTCAGGTTCGATAAATACGGGATGGCGTTCGCGGTGGGCGAAACGGATAACCTTATCCTCTATGGAGGGACAGTAGCGGGGCCCTTTTACGGGGCCGGTGCTGTAAGGCTGCGCCGCGGCAATGTTTTCGCGGATAATCCGGTGTGTCTCGCTATTGGTGTAGGTGAGCCAGCATGGGAGCTGCTTTTCCGGGATCTCTGTTGAGAGAAAGGAGAAGGGCTGCGCATCCTTGTCGCCGGGTACCGGTTTCAGCCTGCTGAAATCGATACTCCGCCGCCGCACCCGCGGCGGGGTGCCCGTTTTGAAGCGCTGCAGGTCAATGCCCAGCTTTTTCAGATTTTCAGCCAGGGTTACCGGAGGCTGCAGCCCCCCGGGGGCAAAGTCATGCTCCTGCGGTCCGTAGAATATTTTTGAGCGCAGGTAGACACCGCCGGCCAGGATGACGCTGCGGGCTGCGTATAAAGCGCCGCTGCGTCCGCGTACACCTCGCAGCCGCCCCTCTTTAAAAATGATCTCCTCGGCCATATCCTCCCGCAGCGATAGGAGGGGCTCGTGTTCCAATGTGCGGCGCATGGTTCTCTGATATCCTGCCTTGTCGATCTGCGCCCGCAGCGCCTGCACCGCCGGCCCCTTGCCCGTGTTCAGCAGGCGTAGCTGGAGCAGGTTGCTATCGGCATTGCAGGCCATCTCGCCGCCAAGGGCGTCAATTTCCCGCACAAGATGCCCCTTGCCCGGCCCGCCCAGCGAGGGGTTGCAGGCCATCACCGCCACCAGGTCCAGATTTAGAGTGATGAGCAGTGTGCGGCAGCCAAGCCTTGCCGCAGCCAGGGCCGCCTCACAGCCGGCGTGACCTGCACCGATGACGGCGATATCATATCTGTTGTTCTGCGGGACAACACATTCCGGTTCCACCGCGTTCCACCTCGGGTTTTTAGCTCTTTCAGGCGTATTAGATTATATCCCAGCGGGGTGTTAACGTTCAACTTCAGCCCGGCAGCCGGTCCCGGCCGCGGGCGATGGGGGTGCTCCGCCGGTCCAGACCGCTGAGGACGCGCAGGGCCGGCGCAGCCTGGCGCCTTTTGTATTCGGCCCGATCCACCAGGTCCACTATGTGCCGGACTGCAGCAGCTTCAAATCCCCGCTCTATGATGGCGGCGGCGGGGAGATGCTCGTCCAGGTAGAGCCTTAAAATGGGATCAAGGATGTCATAGGGGGGCAGCGAATCTTCATCCTTTTGCTGAGGGCGCAGCTCTGCAGAAGGCGGTTTGCTGATGGTCCGCCCGGGGATAATACTCCTGTCCTGCAGTATATTGATTGACCGGGCCAGATCATAGACAGTCAGCTTGGGCAGATCGCCCAGTACGGCCAGGGCCCCGGCCATGTCGCCGTACAGGGTGCAGTAGCCTGCGGCCAGTTCGGAGCGGTTACCGGTGGTCAAAAGAAGGCGCCTTTCCCGGTTGGCGATAAACATTAAAATATCTCCCCGGATACGGGCCTGCAGGTTCTCCTCGGCCAGGTCCATTTCCGGCCCGCCGGAGCGGTTCAGTTTTTCCAGGAAGGCATGAAAGAATGGGGCGATGGGAATCGTCTGCGTATCGATGCCCAGATTGTCTGCCAGGGCGCGGGCATCTTCCAAGCTGTGCGCCGGAGAATAAGCAGAGGGCAGGAGGACGCCGAGCACATTTTCCGGTCCCAGGGCTTCTGCAGCCAGGACGGCGGTCACCGCCGAATCAAGACCCCCGCTCAGTCCCAGAACGGCCCGGTTGAAACCGCTCTTTGTAAAGTAATCTTTTATCCCCAGGGCCAGGGCACAGCGGAGGGTGTTGATATCTTCTTGCACAGCAGGTTGTTCTTTCTCCAGGGGGGCAAAAAGATCCCTGGAGGAGATATAGAGGATCTCTTCGGTAAAGGATGCAGCCCGGCAGAGCAGCTTGCCCCGGTTGTTGAAAACCATGGAAACCCCATCGAAAACAAGCTCATCATTTCCACCGGTCATGTTTGCCATAATCAGTGCGCTGCGCCGTTCTCTCGCCAGCGCAGCTGCAGTGCTCTCCCGCTCTTCCTGCCGCCCATAATAATATGGCGAGGCCACCGGATTGATGATCAGTCTCCTCTCCCTTGCAGGCGGAGCCAGTTCGCTGCACTCAAGAGCCGGGGCTTTTTCACCCACCATTACTGCCACGGTGAAATTGTCCCAATGTTCATGGGTGCTTCCGCTGCCCGCAGAGAAATAGCTGTGCTCCTGAAAAGGAGGCCTGCTCTCCAGTACTGTTTTTGGATACAGAGATGCCACTTTTCCCCCTTTAAGAAGTATGGCGGCATTGTAAAGTTTGCCCTGCAGGCGGTAACATGTGCCCAGGAGCATGGCGCCGGGGGAGCGTGCAGTGAGCGGGGCCAGCTCCCCTTCGATCAAATCCTCAGCCTGGGCGGCAAAGGCACTGCAACGCAGCAGATCCTGGGGCGTGCTGCCGGTAAGGGCCATTTCCGGAAAAATTACCAGCCCGGCACCTCTGTCCCGCGCTCTTTCATAAAAGCGTCTGATACCTGCGGCATTTTGCTGCAGGGCACCTGTTACAGGGTTTGTTTGTGCAATGGCAAAAAACACCTGTTTCACCTCTGAATTAAAAGCTCACGGAAAACCCTCATCCCCCGCGAGCTCACTTTAAATAGATTATTCTGGAAGTATTATAATCTCAGGTCGGTTTGAAAGTCAAGTTTACCGCTGCCCTTGCCAGGTTTGCAAACTTGTTTGCAAACTTGTTCTTCCGGAAGAAGGAAGAAGGGGTTTATAGAGCTGCAGCCGCGGGACCTGGCTGTACTCGCTCCAGGCGGGTGGGGGATGATGTTCTAGATGGGGATAGCCGTTACCAGCGGGTAAAGTGGAAGCGGTTGCCATTGGTATTTTGCTCTGTTACAATGTAGCTGGTCGAATGTTGACATTTACGCCAATGTTTGGCCGCGGGAGTTTATAATTAAATTTGAAGGGAGCATTAAACAATGACGAATGATAAAAAACCGCCGGTGAAGCGAACCGTTGTTCCTGCAAACAAAAGTAAGGCCAGGGCCGCCGGAAAGACGGCGGACGGTTCAAAGGGTGATCCCGTTATTGAAAAGACACCGAAGCAGAGGGCTGCCACCATGCGCCTTTTTGCGGTGCTGCTCTGGCTTATAGCCATCGCCAGTGAAGTGGCAGTGATCCTTCTTTTTAATGGAACCCTCTATATTCCCGGCAATGAGATGGTCTACATGATTGTCGGTATCGCACTAATCCTAATATTTGTCGTCATCGGTTCGCAGCTTTGGAAAAAGGCCAACCGCATCGATCCTGTATCCAGGGAAAACAAGCTCAAATTTTACCTTTGGAACCAGATGGGTTTGATTGCCGCTGTTATCGCATTCTTTCCACTGGTTATTCTGCTGCTCCAGAATAAGGAGCTTGATAAAAAAACCAAGCAAGTCCTCACCATCGTGGCTGTAATTGCATTTCTGATTGCCGGCGCTTTTTCCATCGACTACAATCCCGTTTCCCTGGAAGACCTGCAGCAGGCTAAAAGCGACTCCCAGGCATTAAGCGACGGCACGGTTTACTGGACCCGCTGGGGTAAAAAGTACCATTTCGATCTTGATTGCTACACATTGGGCAGGTCGGCAGTGATCTATGAAGGCACCATTGAAGAGGCCTTTGAAGCCAACAGAACCTCGCCCTGCTCTGTCTGCGCCGTGGTTCATCCCGGCGGTGGGGAGGAAGAAGAAGAAGAATAGTCCGGCGCCAGTTTGCGTAATTAAAAATCTCCGCGGGAATCGTCCCCGCGGAGATTTTACCTGTCACTAATAAACAGTACTATCTAAATATCAGTAATGGAGAACGCGTGGCAGTTTCTTGGCCTGTTCGATCCATTTTGCCACTTCGCTTTCGCCGGGTACGCGACGCGTGAGCTTCTTCGAAGCATTGATATCCGCCAGGGCTTTGGCCAGATTGGTGGGGCTACGCTGTGCCAGTTCCGGCACTGTGTCTACACCTGCGGCCTCCAGGAGTTCGGAATATTCTGAGCCAATGCCGTCGACGCGATAAAGATCGACCATGTTAGCCCACGTGAGGATTCTTTTTGCCGAAAGACCTGTTTTTTCGGCGAGTTCCTGCCGCTCTTTGGGGGTCCCCGTTGCGGCAAGCAGCGCGTCGGTGTCCTTGATCCCCGCTTCCCGCAGCTGTTTGCCGTAAACTTCGCCAATACCTTCTACGTCTTCGATTTTGTAATTCGCCATTTTCTTATCCTCCTTATTGTTAGTCACCCCGAAAGGTGCTGTGCAAAGTTACAAAATGGCCTTGCCGGTTGCTGTCTCGTTATGTAAATGGATTTTTTTTCGAAACCCCTTTGTCGGGAAAATTATAAGCATTATTGGTAGGAATGTCAATTCTGATTATATCTTGTAGTTTTAACTGTCTTTTTCCAGGGCACCTGATATCTTACTTTTTTATGGTATAATGAGAGCCAGAATCAAAAAAGGAGGAGGCGAAGTTATATGGATCTTTTATCGATGATTACAGATCAGTTAACCGATCCTAAGGTACTGGAGCAGATGGGCAGCAAAGCCGGGGCGAAGTCAGATCAGGCCGGGCAGGTTGCTCAAGCCGCTCTTCCGCTGTTGCTGAAGAGCCTGCAGCAAAATGCCCGGACCCCTGAAGGGGCCAAATCTTTGAACAAAGCTCTCGAAGAGCATCAAAACGATTCCGTAAAGGACGTTGCCGGCTTTTTAAAGGGAGTTGATACCGCAGACGGGGCCAAAATCTTGCAGCACATATTTTCAAAAGACAACGAGAAGGTGCAAAAAAACCTGGCCAAGAAATCAGGTCTGGATATCAACCAGGTGGCAGGGTTATTAACGCAACTTGCGCCCCTTGTACTGGGAGCGCTGGGCAATCAGAAAAAAGAGGAAAGCTCTCAAGGCGATCTGGGCAGCCTCCTGGGCAGCCTCATAGGCCGTCTGCTTTAGTGCCCCCTGTAAAAGAGGCATCTTTTAATAACGGACTTCAGCAGCACCCCGCCAAAGTCCGTTATTTTTTATCTGTATGCTGTCTCCAGCTCCTCCAGCAGGCCGGCCAGGCTCTCATTGGCATCTCCCAGGCAGAGGCG
>CAYTXG010000012.1:0-60982 GCA_964441025.1 uncultured Syntrophomonadaceae bacterium | reverse complement strand
GGAGTATACTGCGCTCTACGACGGCGCCGTGCTCGATAATTTGTTGGTGAGCGAAGCGGAGTTCAAGGAGGCGGCGCGCAGGGTGGAACCTGCCCTGGTGAAGTCGCTGCGGCAGGCAAAAAAGAATATTGAAGGCTTTCACCGGCGCCAGCTGCGATCCTCCTGGTGGGAAAGCGGCCCCGGCAGCCTGGTGGGCCAGCGTTTCCGGCCGCTGCGCTCCGCCGGCGCCTATGTCCCCGGAGGGCGGGCGGCCTATCCCTCATCCCTTTTGATGACAGTTCTGCCGGCGAAAGCAGCGGGTGTAGAAAAGGTATATATCTGTACGCCGCCGGGTGCGGAGGGGGCGGTGCACCCGCTGACGCTGCTGGCGGCTCGCGAGGCCGGCGCCACCGCTGTTTTCAAGGCGGGCGGCGCCCAGGCTGTGGCCGCCCTGGCCTGCGGCACCGGGACCATCCCTGCAGTGCCGAAAATAGTAGGCCCCGGAAATATCTATGTCACCCTGGCCAAACGAGAGCTGTACGGCACTGTAGGCATCGATCTCCTGGCCGGTCCCAGTGAGATCGCGGTGGTGGCCGATGAGAAGGCCAACGCGGCCTATATTGCCGCCGACTTGCTCTCGCAGGCGGAGCATGATGTCCTGGCCCGCCCTATTCTGATCACCATTTCGGCTGATCTGGCCGGGCATGTTGAGCGGGAGCTGCAGCTTCAGCTTGAGGAACTGCCGCGGCGTGAAATTGCAACGAGATCCCTTCGGGAGCAGGGAGCGCTGCTGCTCCTGGGCTCCCTTGAGGAGGCCTGGGAGGCGGTGAATGAGCTGGCTCCGGAGCACCTGGAGCTGCACATCTCCAATCCCTGGCCCCATCTCGATGCCGTTGAGAATGCCGGCGCCGTCTTTATCGGCCCCTGCACCCCCGAGGCCCTGGGCGATTACTGGGCCGGTTCAAACCATGTGCTTCCCACCGGGGGGGCGGCGCGCTACGCCTCTCCACTGGGTGTTGAGGATTTCATGAAGAGCACGCATTTTGTATATTACAGCGCAGCGGCCCTGGCCGGAGCAGCGCCGCAGATCGAGAGGCTGGCGCGGGCTGAAGGGCTGGAGGGCCATGCCCGTGCTGTCGCCTTGAGGAGGAAAGATCATGAAGCGTGAAGCAAGTGTAAAGCGCTCCACTTTGGAGACCGCTGTTGAGCTGCAGCTGCTGCTCGATGGAAAGGGCGAAGCAGATCTGAAAACAGGGCTGCCCTTTCTCGAGCATATGCTGGCGCTCTGGTGCCGGCACGGTTTTTTTGACCTGCGCATCCGGGCCGAAGGCGATCTAGCGGTGGAGCCCCATCATCTTGTTGAAGATATCGGCCTGTGCCTGGGGAAGGCCCTGTACCAGGCGCTGGGGGATAAATCGGGGATCGGGCGTTACGGCTTCAGCGCGGTGCCCATGGACGATGCACTTGTAATTGCCGCCGCCGATCTGTCGGGGCGTCCTTACCTGCATTACGAGATGGAGCTGCCCCCCGGGCCGGTGGGGAATATGGAGGCGGAACATTTTGAAGAGTTCTGGCGGGCCTTTGTCAACGAAGGGCGCCTGAACCTGCATCTGAAGATGAGCCACGGGCGCAACAAGCACCACCTCATTGAGGCATCCTACAAGGCGGCGGGGCGCGCCCTTAATGAAGCCTCCCTCATCATCGAAGGTTGCGGCGGCGTTCTCTCCACCAAGGGAAGGCTGGAATAGGTGCCGGCCGTGCTGGCCATACCGGCTATCGATCTGAAGGGGGGGCGCTGCGTCCGCCTTTTTCAGGGCGATCCCGGCCGCGAAACTGTGTACAGCGACCATCCGCCGGCGTTGGCCCGGCAGTGGGAGGAGCTGGGGGCGCAGCTTCTTCACATCGTGGATCTGGACGGAGCCTTTACCGGGAAATCCGCCCACAGCGGTGTGATTGAAGAGATCGGGAGCTCTGTCACCATTCCCTTTCAGGTTGGAGGCGGAATCCGCTCCCGCGAGGCTGTGCGGCAGGCGCTGGACGCAGGCGCCTCCAGGGTTATTCTCGGCACCGCCGCTGTGGAGCAGCCCGCGCTTGCCGCCGGGCTGGCCGCAGAATTTGGCGACAGGTTACTTGCCGGCATCGATGCCCGGAAGGGGATGGTTGCTGTGCGGGGTTGGACTGCGGAGGCGGAAGTCAGGGCTGTTGAGCTGGCGCGCCGGGTGGAGCAGTGGGGCATAGGCGAGATCATCTACACCGACACGCAGAAAGACGGCACCCTTGGCGGGCCGAATCTGCAGGGGCTGGAGGAGATTCTGGGAGTGAGCAAGTTGAAAGTGATTGTTGCCGGGGGGATCGCTTCGCTGGAGGATCTGCTGGCGCTGAAGCCCTACGCTCCCCGGGTCAGCGGCGTGATCATGGGGCAGGCCCTTTATACAGGGCGCATCGCTTTTCCCGAAGCCGCCGCCGCCCTGGCCTGATCAAGCCCGGAACCGGCAAATACGATCATTCAGGCAGGCTCTTCTTTAAAAGGGAGGTTCAAAATAGCTGTTGTGTTGACAGGCGCCTGGATGAACAATGGAGGCTATTTTTCATGACAGAGAACAGCAATGGCGACGGCGAACGAGTTGGCCCGCTCTCGCCGGACAGGCTTAAATACGATGCCGCCGGCCTGATACCTGCGGTGATCCAGGACAGCAGCAGTGGCGCCGTGCTCATGGTGGGCTATATGAACAGAGAGGCGCTGCAGCGGACCATTGAAAGCGGACGGGCCTGGTTCTGGAGCCGCAGCCGCCAAAAATACTGGCTCAAAGGGGAGAGCTCCGGCAATTTTCTTACAGTCTGCTCCATTCATGTCGACTGCGATGCCGATGCGCTTCTGGTAAAGGCGGTTCCCGAAGGGGAAGGGGTGGTCTGCCACACCGGGCGCTACTCCTGTTTTTTCAACCTGCTGCACCGGGCGCCGGACAGGGGGGATGGCGGCCAAAAATCATGATTGACTATCACATGCACACGCCGCTCTGCCGGCACGCTGAAGGTTCCCCGGCTCTGTACCTGGAGGCGGCCCGCAAAAAAGGACTGCGCGAGATCGGTTTTGCCGATCACTATCCCCTGGGTCTGCTGGGGGTGGAGCCGGATTCCCCGGTGACCATGACTCCCGATGAGCTGCCCGGCTACATCAGTGAGATCGGAGCGCTGGCACAGGATGAAAAGGGGATCAGAGTGAAACTGGGTGTCGAAGTTGATTATCTGCCGGGCAAAGAGAAAGAGCTGGCCCGGCTGCTCTCCGGAAGCCCCTTTGACTTTGTGATGGGCTCCATTCACTTCATCGGCGGCTGGGACTTCACCCACCCCCGGCACGCCGGACGATACGGGTCTTCCAACCTGGGGCAGATCTACCGTAGTTATTTTAAGCTGCTCTGGCAGGCCTGCTCCTGCTCCCTTTTTGATATCATCGGCCATGTTGACGTGGTCAAGAAATTCGGCTTCCGGCTCCCCCATGCGGAAATGGAGCCCTATTGGCGGCGCACCGCCCGCGTTCTGAAAGAAAACGATATCTGTTTTGAGCTGAACACCTCGGGGAGGGCGGCGCCGGTAGCTGAATTCTATCCCGGGCGGCGCCTGCTCGAGCTCTGCTGCCTTGAGGGGGTGCCGGTGACGCTGGGCTCGGATGCCCACGCGCCGGAGCAGGTGGGCCGCTATTTTGATGATGCCCTGGATCTGCTGCGAGATGTGGGTTATCGCGAACTCGCTGTCTTCTCAGAGCGCCGCAGGAGTTTCATCCCTCTGAAATAAAAATAGTTACTCCCCCCCGGTGCCAGGCACCGGGGGGGAGTAACTATTGATGCAATTTAATCTGAAATTGTGGCTCTGCTTTGTTATAATAGATCAGGCTGGTTGTTTTGATCCTGGACAGGAAGGTGGTTGATTTGGGGTTGAATCGGAAAATCAAGCCGGGCCGGCTGCTTCTTTTTATCGGGCTGTGTACTCTGCTGGCGGTTTCGGCATATTTCGTCTCGCAGGTTGCCCTGAGGACGGAAGCAGGAAAGAAAATGGTGGCCTGGACCGGCCGGGATGATCTGGGGATAAAGCGCGGTCTGGATATTGCCGGCGGTCTGTACGTGCTTCTGGAGGCGGTGGAGACGGGCGACACGGAGCTCGATGAAGATGCTATTGAGCGGGCCGCCGCAGTGATCCGCATGCGCGTGGACGAGCTCGGTGTGGCCGAGCCGGTGATTGTACCGCAGGGGGATAAGAGGATCCGCATCGAGTTGCCCGACATTAAAAACCCGGAGCAGGCGCGCGAGATCATCGGGCGCACCGCCAGGCTCTCCTTTGTCGGCCCCGACGGCACGGAGGTGCTCACGGGCAGCAACCTGCGCCGCGCCCAGGCCATGCGGGATCCTAGTGAGCCCGCCCCCTTTGTTTCGCTGGAGTTCGACAAAGAGGGCAGCCGCCTTTTTGCCGAGGCTACGGGCCAGTTCTTGGGAAAGCAGATCTTTATTGTTCTTGACGGGGAGGTTATATCAGATCCCGTGGTCAAGAGCGTGATCACGGAGGGCCAGGCCCGGATCACAAATCCACAGTATACTTTTGAAGAGGCGGCCAACCTGGCCCTGCTGCTGCGCAGCGGTTCCCTGCCGGTGGAGCTGCGCGAGCTGGAATCGCGCCTGGTGGGGCCCACCCTGGGCGAGCAGACCATGCGGATCAGCATCTATGCAGCTGCCGCAGGCCTGGCTGCAGTGCTCCTGTTCATGCTCTTATATTACCGTTTTGCCGGTTTCATCTCCGGCGTGGCGCTGCTCTTCTACCTGACCCTGGTCCTGGGGGCGCTGATGCTGCTGCCGACGACGCTGACCCTGCCCGGCATGGCCGGCCTGATCCTCTCCATCGGCATGGCTGTGGATGCAAATGTGATCATTTTCGAGCGGATCAAGGACGAGCTGCGCTCCGGGCGCACCGTGCGCAGCGCTATGGAAAGCGGTTTCAAACATGCTTTCCGCACAATCCTCGACTCAAATGTGACTACCATTATCGCTACGATTGTGCTCTTTGCCCTGTCCAGCGGTCCGGTCCGCGGCTTTGCCGTGACTCTCTTTATCGGGGTCCTCTGCAGCATGTTTACCGCCGTTACGCTGACGCGCGGATTGATGCGCATGGCATTCCGGGCCGGAATGCTGCAAAGCGGCCGCTACGTGGGGGTGAAAACAGCATGAGGATTGCTTTTGTCCGCAACAGGCGCATCCCCTATATCCTGTCGCTGATTTTTGTTTTGGCCGGCGTGATCTCGCTTATATTCTCCGGGTTGAACCTGGGGATTGACTTTACGGGGGGCACGGTTTTGCATCTTAACCTGGCTTCGGGCTTTAGTCTTTCCGAAGCGGAGGAGGTGGCTGCCGGATTTCCCGAGCTGAAGGGCGCTGCGCTGCAGGTGGTCCAGGGGCGCGATCTGCAGGGGAGCGTTACTGCAGAAGGGGTGGTCATCAAGAGCTCCTATATTGAAGAGGGGCGGCGCAATGAGATTCTCGCCGCTTTCCGGGAACGCTGGCCCTCGCTGGGGCCGGAGGATCTGCGTGTGGAGAGCGTGGGCGGGGTGATCAGCGGCGAGCTGGCCCGCCAGTCCCTGGTCGCCCTTGCCGTGGCCATTGCCGGGATGATTGCCTATATCACGATCCGCTTTGAATTCAAGTTTGCCCTGGCTGCTATTGCAGCGCTGATACACGATGTGTTCATTATGGTAGCTGTATTTTCTATTCTAAAGATCGAAGTGAACAGCCCCTTTATTGCGGCCTTGCTCACCATATTCGGCTATTCGGTAAACGATACTATCGTTATATTTGACCGGATTCGGGAGAATATCAAGCTGAAAAAGAGGGATGAGTATGCCGTGGTGGTGAATCAGAGCATCAACCAGAGCCTGACACGGAGCATCAACACTTCGCTGACCACGCTGCTGGTCCTGATAGCCTTGTTTGTAGGGTTTTACTACTTCATAGGCAGTTTTGATCTTATTGCTTTTATCATCGCCCTGATCATTGGAGTGGTGGTGGGGACCTATTCATCGGTCTTAATCGCCGCCCCACTCTGGTTTGATCTGAAAGAGTTTGAAGCCAGGCGGGCCCGGCGCCGCCTGGCCTGAGCGATACTCTCTCTGCGGGCGGGAGACAACCCGCCCGCAAAGAGAGCAGCGGTTTATCGCTCTATAGCACATTATCACTGAAGGAGTGGTGCAAAGCATGGCTACGTTATTGATCGTTCTCGCACTTCTTTTCAGTCTGTTGCTGGCAATTGTCGCAGTGGCCAATCATCAGCCCGTCGAGATAAACTACATATTTGGAGAGACGCAGATCCCCCTGATCATCCTGATCATTGGAGCTGCCGCCGCCGGCGCCCTGGTGGTGGGTTTGATCAGCTTCTACCGCGGTGTCCGCGTCGCCCTGCAGGCCCGCGGCGAAAAAAAGCGTCAGGATGAGATCCAGAAGCGCCTGGAGAGCACGGAGGCGGAGAAAGCCTCCCTCCGGGAGGAGCTGGAACGGCTGCGGGCCCCTGTAGAAGCGGAGACGGCAGCGGTAAAAGCGGCGGAAGAAGAGAATAAAACATCCTGAGATGGGCCTTTCTCGGAAACGCTGGTCTGTAACTGCCGCTCCGCCGCCGGAGGAGGCGGCAGCCCTGGCGGAGGTGCTGGGGATCCTGCCAGCTGTGGCCCGTGTTTTGATGAACCGCGGTCTGAAAAGCGCAGGCGCCGCCCGCGCTTTTCTTGACCCCTCGCTGGAACAGCTGCATTCGCCCTGGCTGATGCAGGGGATGGAGCGGGCGGTGGGGCGGATCTGCGACGCCCTGGAAAAGGGCGAAAAAATTGTAGTGCACGGCGATTACGATGCCGACGGGATCACCGCAGCCGCGATCATGGTGGAGGCGCTTAAGCAGCTGGGCGCCGCCTCTGTTGATTTTTACCTGCCCAGCAGGTTCCGGGAGGGCTTCGGGCTGCACCGGGAGGCGCTGGAACAGATCGCCGGCGAGGGCGCCCATCTGGTGATCACCGTAGATTGCGGGATGAGCGCCGCTGCCGAAACTATTTTTGCCCGCAGCCTGGGACTGGACCTGATTATTACGGATCATCACCAGCCCTTTGGGCTGCTGGAAGGGGCTGCAGCGGTGCTGAATCCCCTGCAGGAGGGCTGCCTATATCCCTTCAAGGAACTGTCCGGCGCAGGGATTGCCTTCAAGCTGGCCGCGGCGCTCATGGAAAGGGGAGGGACCCCTTTCCCTGCAGGGCTGCTGGATCTGGCCGCACTGGGGACCGTTGCTGATGTGGTGCCGCTTACAGGGGAGAACCGGGTTCTTGTCGCCTGCGGGCTGGAGCAGATGAAGCGGGAGCCCCGGCCCGGTCTGACGGCGCTGGCCCGGGCTGCGAAGCTGCAGCCGGAGCGGGTCGACAGCTATGCGCTGGCTTTTGTCCTGGCTCCGCCTCTTAATGCAGCCGGCCGGCTGGGCGAAGCCGATCCGGCGATAAAACTGCTGCTGGAGCGGGATGAGGCTGCGGCTGAAGAGCTGGCCCAACTGCTGCACCGGACCAACCGCCTGCGCCGCGACAGGGAGACGCAAATCCTGCAGGAGGCTGAAGCAGCACTGGCTGCGGACCGGCTCGCCGCCGGGGAAAGGGTGATCACCCTGTCCGGTGAGGACTGGCCGCACGGGGTCATCGGCATCGTGGCCTCGCGCCTTGCGGAGCGGTACTATCGCCCGGCGGTGCTCATCAGCCTGGAGGGCGGGGAGGGCCGCGGCTCGGCGCGCAGC
Organism: uncultured Syntrophomonadaceae bacterium; assembly: GCA_964441025.1. Lineage (GTDB taxonomy): Bacteria > Bacillota > Dethiobacteria > DTU022 > DTU022 > JAAZIN01. Next base: position 53,209 of record CAYTXG010000012.1, on the reverse strand, counting down.
ATACCCGGTTTTGACATCACTGCCGCGCTGGGCAGCTGCGCAGACCTGCTGGAGCGTTTCGGCGGGCACGCCGGAGCGGCGGGCTTTACCATCCGCCCTTCCCGCGTGGAGGATTTAAGAAAAGGGCTGAACGGCTATGCTGCAACGAGGCTGCACGGTGAGATGCTGCAGCCCTTGATCGAACTCGACGGTTCCCTGAAGGCATCTGAAATCAACATAGAGCTGGCCCGTCAGCTAAGGCTGCTGGAACCGTTCGGAGCGGGCAATCCGTCGCCCCTTTTTTGCAGCGCCGGTTGGGAGCTTAAATCCTGGCGCCTTGTGGGCGCAGAGAGAGAACATCTCAAGCTGAACCTGGCGCGCGACGGCTACAGCGCAGAGCCCATCTTTTTTTCCGCCGCGGCGCTGGAGTCCTCCCTGGCACGGGGCCGGCGCCTGGACCTGGCATTTAACCTGCGCGAGGGGAGCTATCTGGAGCGGCCCACCCTGGATATGGTGCTCAGGGATCTGCGCGGCGCCGACAGCGCCGCCTGCGGGCGTGTTGCCGTTATTGATCGCCGCGGCGCCGGGAACCGGCCGGCCCTGCTGAAGGAGCTTCTAAAATCAGGCGGCGGCAAAGGGGCGGTTATCTTTACCGCTACGAAGCGCCGCGCGGCTGTGCTCAAGCGGCAGCTTCCGCCCGGGCGGAAGTTTGCTTTTCTGAGCAGCGGGATGGATAATGGTAATAGAGAGGCGGAGCTGCTTGCTGCGGAGTGCCGGCTGCTCGTGCTTTACGATTTGCCCCTGTCGGGGAGGTTGCTGGAGCCCTTTTTTAACAGCTGCTCCGGCGATCTCCCCCTGGATATCTGGCTCCTTTACAGCGGCGCCGACCTGAAGCGCAACAGGCTGCTGCTGGATCTGAGTCTCCCGACGCGCAGCACCCTGGGAGAAATGTATCGCGCCTGGTCCGAGGCGGCGTCGGGAAAAAGTGGAGTCTCTCCCCCCTTTTTCTCGCAGGGTGAATCCGGGCTGCCCGGGACAGGTGACAGGTTATGGCGACGCTGCCTGAAGATTTACACGGAAGCCGGGCTCTGCCGGGGCGGTGAGCCCGCCGGTGCGGGTGAGGATTTTTCCGTTCTGGAGCGCTTACTAGACTCCTCGCCCTCCTTCTTGAGAGCGCTGGAGCTGCGTGAAAGCTGCAAAAGCTACCAGGAGAGGCTCTTGAGCGCTTCAGCGGAAGAGCTGGCCGTTTGCTGGAGTGAACTGGTGAACCGCTGAGGCCCGGGGCGGTGCAGCGCATTCCTGGCGCCGGTGCACCATGAAAAGGCGGGGTCAGCCGGGACAAAGGGCCTCCGGCCTCTTTATATATGATGAAAGACGGTATGTGAACAAGATGGCGGTAAAAGAGAGAAAACTGGGCGAGCTGAGAAAGCTGCTGGCGCGACATTACCCCACGGATGAGGATTGGGCGCTGGTGGAGAGGGCCTATGCCTTTGCCTACAGGGCCCACACCGGGCAGCGCCGCGAGTCGGGTGAATCCTTTATTACCCATCCTCTGGGGGTAGCCATGATCCTGGCCGAACTGGGGCTGGATCTCACCACGATCATTGCCGGGCTGCTGCACGATGTGGTTGAGGACACGGCGGTAACGCTGCCGGAGATCGAGGATAATTTCGGAGAAGAGATTGCCTCGCTCGTAGACGGTGTAACCAAGTTAAGCCGCCTGGACTTCTCCAGCAAAGAGGAGCAGCAGGCGGAGACGCTGCGAAAAATGTTTATCGCCATGGCCGAGGATATTCGCGTAGTCCTGATCAAGCTTGCCGACAGGACGCACAACCTGCGCACTCTCCGTTTTCTCAAAACCCGGAAGCAGCAGGAGATTGCCAGGGAGACGATGGAGATCTATGCCCCGCTGGCGCACCGCCTGGGCATATACAAGATCAAGTGGGAGCTTGAAGACAGCGCTTTCCGCTACATGCAGTCTGCCGACTACTACCGCCTCGCCGACAAGCTGGCCAAGAAAAGGCGGGAGCGGGAGCAATTCATCAACCGCCTCATCAAAATACTCCTAAAAAGGCTGGAAGCCGTGGGTGTCGCTGCAGAGATACAGGGCCGCCCGAAGCACCTTTACAGCATCTATCACAAGATGAAAGAGCAGGACAAGGATCTAAACGAGATATATGATCTTACCGCGATCCGTGTAATAGTAGATTCGGTGAAGGACTGCTACGGCGTCCTGGGTACGGTCCATGCCCTCTGGAAGCCCATCCCGGGCCGGTTCAAGGATTATATCGCCATGCCCAAACCGAATATGTACCAGTCGCTGCATACCACGGTGGTGGTGGCCGAGAATGAACTGGTGGAGGTGCAGATCCGTACCTGGGGGATGCACCGTACTGCCGAATACGGCATTGCCGCACACTGGCGTTACAAGGAGAAGCTGACGGACGAGGGCGAATTTGACAAGAAGCTGGCCTGGCTGCGCCAGCTTCTCGAATGGCAGCAGGATTATCGCGATGCCCGTGAATTTATCGAAAATTTGAAGATGGATCTGTTCAGCGATGAGGTCTTTCTCTTCACCCCCCGCGGCGATGTGATCGATCTTCCCGCAGGATCCATTCCGCTTGATTTTGCTTACAAGATCCACACCGATATCGGGAACCGATGCACCGGCTCCCGGGTGAACGGCCGGCTGGTGCCCCTTGATCATATCCTGAAAACAGGGGATATGGTCGAGATCATCACCTCCAAACACGGATCACCCAGCCGCGACTGGCTCAACATGGTGAAGAGCGCCCAGGCCAAAAACAAGATCCGCAGCTGGTTCAAGCGGGAGCGGCGGGAGGAGAATATTGAAAAGGGACGCGAAACGCTGGAGCGCGAAAACCGCCGCGTCAATTTTGACCTGCGCCAGCTCTTGAAAAATGAACTCGTTGAAGAGGTGGCAAAAAAATTCAACATGCTCTCTTCCGATGATCTGTACGCTGCCCTGGGTTACGGGGGGATCACCGCGCAGCAGGTTATCGGGAGACTGCGCGAGGAATACAGCCGCAGGTACGGCGTCAAGGAGGAGCCGCTGCCGGAGGTCAGGCCGGGCCGGCGACCTCCCGGCTCAGCGCCGGGAGTGATCATAGAAGGTGTGGACAATCTCCTGGTGCGCATTGCCCGCTGCTGCAATCCCGTGCCCGGCGATCCCATCGCCGGCCTGGTTACGCGGGGGCGTGGGGTCTCCATACACCGTTGTGATTGTCCCAACCTGAAACAATTTCAGTCCACCAGCGGACGGCTGCTGGAGGCGGCCTGGGAGGAGCAGGTAGATCGATCTTACCAGGTAGCTATAGAGGTGCAGGCAAATGATCGGAACAATCTACTGGCAGATGTTATGGCGGCGGTAAATGAGAGCCGGGTGCAGATCAGCGCGGTTAACGGGCGCACCGAACCCGATCACACGGCAATGATACACCTGACCATAAACGTCAAGGACCGGGAGCAGCTGGAGAAAATCATGAACAGAATTAAAAGGGTGAAGGATATTTACAGCGTGCACCGCCATCTTTACGGAAAAAACTGATCAGGGGAGGGGTCCGGTGGTGCGAGCCGTTGTGCAGCGGGTGAAAAAGGCCCGCGTGGCGGTTGAAGGCGAAATGGTGGGCCGGATCAGCGCCGGCCTTGTTGTTTACCTGGGTGTGGGGCGGGGCGACAGCGCCGACGACTGCGCTTATCTGGCAGAGAAAATTGCCGGGCTGCGCATCTTTGAAGATGAAACGGGGCTGATGAACCTTTCACTCAAGGAAAACGGCGGGGGCGTGCTCTGCATCTCCCAGTTTACACTGTATGGCGATTGCCGCAAGGGGAGGCGGCCCAGCTTTAGCGTAGCCGCGCATCCGGAGGAGGCCGCCCTGCTTTTCCAAGAGTTCTGCACGCAGCTGCAGCAGAGAGGGATCACCCCGGCTACAGGCCGTTTCGGGGCCATGATGTCCATTGAGCAGCTTAACGACGGCCCCGTAACCATCCTCCTCGACAGCCGCAAAACCTTCTAGTTACTCCCCCCCGGTGCCTGGCACCGGGGGGGAGTAACTTTGGGTGTTTTTTCCGGGGGGAGGGGCTCACCGCCGCCGAGATGAGACGGCTGCGGCGCGAGTTTGAGGCATGAGGCAATTGACAGCGCCGCAGCTCCAGGTTTAGAATTAGAATAATTTTGGGAAAGTGGAAAGGGGGGAAGGGAATTGCAGTACCGGGCACCCCGGGGGACAAGGGATATCCTGGCGGAAGAGCTAGGCAAATGGCAGTTCCTGGAACATACTTTTAGAAAATTGAGCGCTCTCTATGGCTACAGTGAAATTCGCACGCCGCTGTTCGAGCAAACGGAGCTCTTTACCCGCAGCGTGGGTGAGGAAAGCGACATCGTATCCAAAGAGATGTACACATTCAAGGACCGCAGCGGGCGCAGCTTGACGCTGCGGCCCGAGGGGACCGCCCCGGTGGTGCGGGCTTACCTGGAAGGCAATCTGAAAGAGGGGCCGCAGCCTGTCAAGCTGTATTATATAGGTCCCATGTTCCGCTATGACCGGCCGCAGGCGGGGCGCTACCGCCAGTTTCACCAGGTGGGGCTGGAGCTTTTCGGCGCCGCCGGACCGGCCGCCGATGCGGAGATTATTGTCTTATCCCATAATTTTTTGCATGCGCTGCATATTGAGGATTTCAAGCTGGAGCTGAACTCCGTGGGCTGCCCCGGGTGCCGGCCGGCTTACCGCGAGGTGCTGCTCCAGTATTTGAGGCCGCTGGAGGGAGAGCTCTGCCCCGACTGCCGGCGCAGGTTTGCGGCCAACCCTCTGCGCGCTCTTGACTGCAAGGAGGAGCGGTGCCGGGAGCTGGCGGCGCTGGCGCCGCAGATTACAGGGAGCCTCTGCCCGGAATGCGGCGCCCACTTCCGGCAGCTCCAAGAAATTCTCGACGGGTTGCAGCTCCCGTACCTGTTAAATCCCCGCCTTGTCCGCGGCCTGGATTACTATACGCGGACTGCTTTTGAGTTTGTCCCGGGTGAGGGCGATTCCCTGGGCGGCGGCGGACGCTATGATTACCTGGCCGAGGATTGCGGCGGGCCCCGCGTGCCTGCTGTAGGCGTAGCCCTGGGTGTGGAACGGCTTGTTGCAGCGGCGGAAAACGCCGCGGCGCCGCCGTTTCTTTCGGTGGAAACGCCCCTGTACATCGCCTCGGCCGGTGATGAACTGTCGGCGGAAATACTCAGCCTGGCTGAAGGGCTGCGCCGGAAAGGAATAGCTGTTGAGACCGAGCTGATGGAGCGAAGCCTGAAAGGTCAGATGAAATATGCCGGGCGGAGAGGTTTTCAAAAGGTGCTCATAGTGGGCTCGCGTGAACTCGCCGCGGGGACTGTCACGCTGCGCTGCATGGCCACGGGGGAGCAGAAGGAGATCGCCCGGGAAGAGCTTGCGCAAGAGTTGCTGCCCGAAGCGGAGGCCGCACCCGGGGAGGCGGAGGCGCCCGGCGCTTACGATGCCGGTTTTGGAACCGGGGAGCCGCCGAATTGCGGGGAGCTGAGTGCCGCCCACATCGGCAGGGATATCACCCTGCAGGGATGGGTGCAGCGGCGGCGCGATCACGGCGGGCTTCTCTTTATCGATCTTCGCGACCGCACCGGCCTGGTCCAGCTTGTTTTCAACAGTGAAGGTGACAGGGCTCTCTTTGCCGCTGCGGAGACCCTGCGCAGCGAATATGTCATTGCCGTGGGGGGGAAGGTGGTCGAGCGGGATCCCGCCAATATCAATCCCGCCTTGAAAACGGGGGAGATAGAGGTAAGGGCCGCCTCTTTGGAGGTCCTGAACCAGGCGAAGACACCGCCCTTCTACATCGAGGACGGGCTCCGTGCCGATGAAAACCTGCGCCTGCGCTACCGCTACCTGGATCTGCGCCGGCCGGAAAATTACCGGCGCCTGGCGCTGCGCCACCGGGCGGTGAAGCTGATCCGCGATTATCTCGACAGCCGCGGTTTCCTGGAAATCGAGACGCCCATGCTCACCCGCAGCACGCCCGAGGGAGCGCGGGACTATCTTGTGCCCAGCCGCACGAGCCCCGGTTCATTTTACGCCCTGCCCCAGTCGCCCCAGCTTTTCAAACAGCTGCTCATGGCCGGTGGGGTGGAGCGCTATTTCCAGATTGCCCGCTGTTTCAGGGATGAGGATCTGCGTGCGGATCGCCAGCCGGAATTTACCCAGATCGATATTGAGGCCTCTTTCCTGGGCAGGGAGCGCCTGTTTGCCATTATTGAGGGGATGATGGCTCTGCTCTACGGCGATCTGCTGGGATGCAGGCTTTCGCTGCCTTTCCCCAGGCTGCCCTACAGCGAGGCCATGGCGCGCTTCGGTTCGGATAAGCCGGACCTGCGCTTTGGAATGGAGCTGGTGGATGTTAGCGAGGCGGCCCGGGAATGCGAATTCAAAGTTTTCCGCAGCTCCCTGGAGGCGGGCGGAGCTGTCAAGGCGCTGCGGGCGCCGGGGATGGGAAAGTCCACACGCAGGGAGCTGGATGAGCTGACGGCCCTGGCCGTGGATTACGGCGCCCGGGGGCTGGCCTGGATGATCCGCGATGCGGCAGGCTGGCGGTCGCCCATTGCCAAATTTTTCAGCCCTCACCTGCTTGACAGGATCGGGGAGAAGGCTGGGGCTGTTCCGGGGGATCTGCTTCTTTTTGCCGCCGGCGACGCCCGGCTCTGCTCCGAAGTTCTCGGCCGGATGCGCCTGCACCTGGCTCCCGAAAGCCTGTCTTCCGAACCGCAATTCCTCTGGGTTGTCGATTTCCCCCTCTTTGAATATGATCCCGCTGAGAAGCGGCTCAATGCGGCTCACCACCCCTTTACCGCCCCCCTCGAGGAGGATCTCCCCCTGCTGGAGCAGGATCCGCAGGCGGTGCGCTCGCAGGCCTATGACCTGGTTCTGAACGGGGTGGAGCTGGGTTCGGGGAGCAACCGGATTCACCGCCGTGAGACCCAGCTGCGCATCTTCAAAATGCTGGGCCTTTCGGAGGGGGAAGCAGAGGAGAAATTTTCTTTTCTGATGGAGGCTTTTGAATATGGGACGCCGCCGCACGGCGGTATCGCCCTGGGGCTGGACCGGCTGGTTGCCCTTTTTACCGGAGACGATTCTATCCGCCGGGTCATCGCCTTTCCCAAAACCGCCGCCGGAAGCTGCCTGCTCACGGGCGCCCCCGCCCCGGTGGCGCCGCAGCAGCTGCAGGAACTGGGGCTTACCGTTAAATCCGCCTTAAAAGACGGCGGCCCAAACCGGTAAAGGCGCCGATGAGATCGTGCATTACTCCGGAGCCGCGCGAGATCAGCAGTCCGGTGAGCAGGTAATCGGCATAGGGGCAGCGGATGAAACCGTCAGCGGCCGCTGCCAGGAGCCCCCGGCCGGTGAGGTAGCAGACCAAGACGCCCGCAGCGGCGGAGATCCAATGCGCCGGCAGGCGTTTGAGCGGGGGGATGCTCTCCCGCAAAGTCTCGGTGATGAACTCGACAGCTGCCGCCAGGTAGAGCAGAGCCAGAAGGGCATCGGACACGGGGAAATATCTCCTTTACCCAAAGTACGGAGGGGCCGCCCACTACATATATTCTATGCCTTGCGTAGGGGAGATTAGAAGCGGGAAGGGGATGGATTGTGAATAATATGAAGGCGGGGAAAGGAGCGGCAGCGGCGCCTTTCTTCCCCGTGGACGCTTTCCGCCCGGCAGCAGAAATGCCTGCGCTTCGCGGGTGATCCTTTTTTCCCGCGGGTAATTTCCGGGTAATTTCCGCCTTCTGCCTCCATTTTCTTGCCCTTGATTCTTGAAATCCGATATGCTATGATCCAGGTACGCAAAGCCCTGCTGTGTTCGTGTTTACCGATAAAGTTTTGAGCTAACACATGATTCCAGGGAGCCTGGCCTTTAGCCTGCGGCGTAGCAGCCTCCTTCGAGGGGACCTATAAAGCGGCTAAGAGGGCACCCACCTATAGGGGGAACAGTTCAAAACCCAACGGTCCACGGCATAGCGGGGTTTTATGTATTGGAAAGAGAGGTGAAAAGTATGCAGTTTTCTGTACCGCAAATCCATGAACAGATCCGCCGGGGCCTGCAGGAGGGTATTCACCCGGGAGATCTGCTCGAACTGCTCGATGGGCTCAATGATGAGGAGATGGAAAGGTTGCTGGGCCTTCTCACCGATGAGGAGGCCGCCGCGCTGATCCAGGAGATGGAGCAGTTCGAACAGGCATCCCTGTTCCGGGTTTTGAGCGCCGGCCGCGCCTCGGCCATACTCAGGGAGATGCCCTCCGACGACGCCGTGGACCTGCTTGGAGAGCTCTCGCCGGCAAAGACAGCGGAGCTGCTCGAAATGGTCGATGAAGATTACGATGAGTTCAGCGGTCTGCTGAAGTATCCGGAGGAGAGCGCCGGGGGGATCATGGCCACCGAGTTTATCTCGCTACCCGCCGAGCTGCACGTTGATGAAGCTATTGCCCGGCTGCGCGAGATTGCCCCCGCTGCGGAGACGATCTACTATGTTTTTGTTGTTGATGAGGAAAACAGGCTCAGCGGTGTGCTCTCGCTGCGCGACCTCATCGCCGCGGCCGACGGCACTTCGCTGAAATCTATCATGCGCCGCAGCGTGATCAGTGTCAATGTGGCCACGGACCAGGAGGAGGTGGCCCGGGTTGTGGCCCGGTACGATCTCCTGGCCGTTCCCGTAGTTGATGATGAAAACCGACTGCTGGGGATCATCACCGTTGATGATGTCATCGATGTCCTTGAACAGGAGGCCACCGAGGATATCTACCGCCTGGCCGGCGCCGGCGAGGTGGCGGGAGCGGAGCTTCCCGTGCACCGCATTGCCTGGCACCGCGCGCCCTGGCTGGTGATCTGCCTGCTGGGGGGGCTCCTCTCGGGCAGCATTATTGGCATCTTCGAAGACACCCTTCAGTCCATTATGATCCTGGCTGTTTTTATTCCGGTAATCATGGACATGGGAGGGAACGTAAGCACCCAGTCCTCAACGATTTTTGTGCGTGGGATCGCTACGGGCGAAATAGGGGCGCCCGGGATGTGGCGTTACTGTGTACGTGAAATAAAGGTGGGCCTCTTCATGGGGGTGCTTTTCGGTCTGCTCATCGCCCTTTCCGCTTTTCTGTGGCGAGGCAGCCCCATGCTGGGCTTTGTTGTCGGCATTTCCATGTTTGCCACTGTTTCTCTGGCCACGCTGATCGGATCGCTGGTGCCCATACTTTTTTATAAGCTGAACATAGACCCGGCGATCACCTCGGGCCCCCTGGTGACGACGATTAAAGATATCACCGGCCTGCTTATCTACTTCGGCATGGCCACACTCTTTCTTGATTATCTGCGCTGAAGCGGCATCGGGCGACAGGTTGCCGCAGCAAAACCGGAACTGTTATTCTGATGCTGGCGCTTAAATTTTTATACTGTTTGAACGGGCAGATCGCTTGCGGAAAATGGCGGTAAATGTAGATCCAGGGGAGGCCGCCGGTCCTAAAAAGAACAAAAAGCGGCAAGGTTCCTGAATATTTGTTGCAAATATATGTCAACTCTGTAATTTAGTAGTGTATAGGGGAAATATTTTTCCTCTTTTTTTTTATTTAGGGCTATTTTTAAGAAGGAGTTTTAAAAAGTGGCGCGAATTGATTATCAAGTGGTGGATAGTGGGGTAAAGTGGACGGAGGCGGCGCATGTTTACCGGAGAGTACCAGCATACGCTCGACGAGAAGGGGAGGGTGATCATTCCAGCCCGGCTGCGTGAAGGCCTGGGCGAAAATTTCATGATCACCCGCGGCCTTGACCGCTGTCTTTTTATCTATCACTTCGATGCCTGGGTCAAGATCGAGGAGAAAGTGAAGGAGCTTCCGCTGGCCCGGAGCGATGCCCGGGCTTTTGCCCGCTACTTCTTTTCAGGAGCCGCCGAAGTGGAGATAGACCGGCAGGGGCGGGTCTTGATTCCGCAGAACCTGCGCGAATATGCGGGCATAGAAAAAGAGGTCATGATTATCGGTGTCTCCGACAGGGTGGAGGTATGGAGTGAAGAGGCCTGGAGAGAATATACCAGCGCAGAAAACCTTGATTTTGAAGCAGCTGCTGAAACACTGGCAGATTTTGTTTTCTGATGGAGGCCTGTATGCCCGAAAAACATATCCCCGTTATGGTTGATGAGGTGCTCTATTACCTCAATTGCCGCCGTAGCGGCATCTATGTTGACGCCACCCTGGGCGACGGCGGACATGCCGCCGCCATCTGCGCCGGACTGGAGCCTCCCGGTCTGCTTATCGGGATTGACTGGGACGGCGAGGCCCTGGAGCGGGCGGGACGGCGGCTGGCGGGCTTTGCCGGCAGGTTCCGGCTGCTGCAGCGTAGCTACACCGGGCTTGGTTCACTTCTGGGTGAACTGGGATACAGCCGGGTGGATGGGATTTTACTCGATCTCGGCGTATCCACTCTCCAGCTTACCGATCCGGCGCGAGGTTTCTCATTTCGCGGGGAGGAGAGGCTGGATATGCGCATGGATCGCCGCCTGAAAGAAGATGCCGCCCAACTTGTTAATGAACTCCCCGAATCATCGCTGGCCACATTGATCTTTCGCTACGGTGAAGAGAGATGGGCCCGGCGAATTGCGAACAGGGTGGCAGCGCACCGCGAAAAAGAGGGCCCCATCCGGGGCGGCGCCGAACTGGCCGAAATCATCAAAAAGGCCATACCCGCCGCCGCCCGGCGTAAGGGCGGCCATCCGGCGCGGCGGACATTCCAGGCGCTGCGCATAGCCGTGAACCGGGAACTTGAGAATATCGAGAACTTTCTGCCCCAGGCGGTGTCACACCTGGCTCCGGGGGGCAGGATCTGCGTTATTGCCTACCACTCGCTGGAGGACCGCATGGTTAAAAATTTTTTCCGGGAGCGATCCCGCCGCTGCAGCTGCCCGCCCCAACTGCCCTGCAGCTGCGCAGGTGAAGGAGATCTGCTGCTGCTTACCCGGAAAGCGGTGCGTCCCGCCGCCGAAGAAGTGGCGCAAAATCCGCGCGCCCGCAGTGCGCTTATGCGCGCTGCGGAGAGACGCGTTCTAATAGCTGAAGAGGGTGCATAAAGTGTTACAGGCCAGGAATATTGCTGCAGTCCCCCGGCCGGCTCCGGCTCCTGCTTCCCGAGATCATCATGCCGGGGTAAGACTGCATAAAAAAAGGCGAAGCCCCTGGGCGCTTGGGACCAGGACTTTTCTTCTGCTTGCCGGTTGTTTTCTCTTCTGCCTGTTGATCATTGCCCAGTATTCATCCATGATTACACTGCACTACAGGCTGGGTCTGGCTGAAAGCAGGATGGAAGCTCTGCAGGAGGAATACCGGCAGCTGGAGCAGGAGGCGGCCAGGCTGAGCTCCCTGGCCCGCATCGAAACGATTGCCCGCTCCGAACTGGGCATGCGGGAACCGGAGCGCAGCCAGGTCAGGGTCCTCACAGCAAGCCGGGAAAACGGTTCCGCTATCGGGGAGTGAGCGCTGATTGATCGAGCTTTCGGTTACGCTGCCCGCCGTCCGCCGCAGGGTCGCATTCATGCTGTTTATATTCTTCCTGGCTGTGGCCGCTCTGATCGGCCGGCTGGCCTGGCTCCAGATTATCCGCTCCGATGAGCTGTACACCGCTGCCTGGGAACAGTGGAACCGAAGCATCCCTGCGCGTTCACCCCGCGGCGCCATCTATGACCGGCAGGGCAGGATGCTGGCCGGAAGCGCCACGGTGGATACGGTAGTGGCTGTACCGGCGCAGATTGAGGATCCCGGCAATACGGCAAAGCTGCTGTCACCCCTCCTGGATCTCTCAGAGGATGAGCTTGTTGACAAGCTGACGATGCAGCGCAGCTCCATCTATTTGAAACGAAAGGTGGCGCCCGAGGTCTCCCTGGCGGTGCGGGAGCTGGAACTGCCGGGGATTGTTTTTACCACCGAGGGGCAGCGCTTTTACCCCAACGGGACTCTTGCCTCGCAGCTGCTGGGCTTTGTGGGCATGGATGAAGGTCTGGCCGGCCTGGAGGCCTATTACGAAGATTATCTGAAGGGGAAAGAGGGCTATCTTCTTTTTCCTTCCGATAATCTGAACAGACCCATACCCCATGAGATCAAGCGCTTTGTTCCTCCCAGGGAGGGGATGGATCTTCACCTGACCATTGATGAAACCATTCAGTACATTGTCGAGCGGGAGCTGGCCCGGGTGATGATCGAGTTCCAGCCCAGGGCGACGATGGCCATCGCCGCCGATCCCCATACCGGCGCCATCCTGGCGGCAGCCTCCAAGCCCGACTATGACCCGCTGCATTATGAGCGTTTTGATTCAAAATACTGGGCCCTCCCCCCGGTGACAGGCTCCTTTGAACCGGGCTCGACTTTCAAACTGGTCACGCTATGCGCTGCCGTGGAGGAGGGGCTGTACAATGAAAATGAGCACTTCTTCTGTCCCGGATATGCCAGCGTGGAAGGGCATGATATTCGCTGCTGGACCGGAAGCGGCCACGGCAGTATTACCTACCTTCAGGCTGTGGAGAGCTCCTGCAACCCGGCCTTTATCAACCTGGGCCAGCGCCTGGGCGAGGAGAAGCTTTTCAGTTATATCCGCTCCTTCGGTTATGGAAGCCCCTGCGGCATAGACTATCCCGGCGAAAGCGGCGGCCTGGTCTTTGAACCGGGACAGGTGGGCCCTGTGGAGCTGGCCACGACCTCTTTCGGCCAGGGGGTTTCGGTGACGCCGCTGCAGCAGCTCATGGCTGTTTCGGCCATAGCCAACGGCGGCTATCTGATGAAACCCTTTCTGGTGCAGAGAATCTGCAGCGACGGGGGAGAGGTTGTTTATGAGCGGCAGCCGGAGACGGTCCGCCAGGTGATTTCAAAATCAACGGCCGATAAGGTTACCTGGGTTATGGAAAATGTGGCTATCCGGGGCAGCGCCATGAATGCGGCCATTGAAGGTTACCGCATCGCCGCCAAGACGGGAACAGCCGAGAAGGTGGGGGCTCACGGGGGTTATATTCCCGGAGATTACATTGTCTCCTTTATCGGTTTTATCCCGGCCGAGGATCCGCAGATCGTGCTCTATGTTTCGGTGGACGGGGCCCTTCGCGGCCCCCAGTGGGGTTCTCAGATGGGTGCTCCCCTCTTCAGAAGGATCATGGTCGATGTGCTCAATTATCTCCAGGTGTCTCCTTCGGAAGGTGTTTCCGCTCCCGGGGCGCCGGTAACGGTACCCGACCTGCGCGGGCTTACGGTGCACGATGCGGCGGCGCAGATCGATACGGCGGGGTTGATGTTAAGATTGGTCGGGGAGGGGCAATATATTGTTAATCAGACGCCGAAGGCGGGAGCCGCAGTCCCACGGCAGACGGAAATCGTGGTTTACCTGGGCGAGGATGACGCCTTTTCCGGAGGCACCATGAGCATGCCCGATCTGAGCGGTTTTACGGTGCAGGATGCGGGCCAGGTGCTGAACTGGCTGGGTCTGTACCTGGAGGCGGAGGGCTCGGGGATAGCCCTGCGCCAGGAGCCCGCTTCGGGGACTCTGGTGGAGCGGGGCGCGGTGATCAAAGTGTACTTCGGAAGCCCGTTGGAGCAATAATCTGGGCGGCGGCACAGCTTTCTCTTCCAGGAATATGATACAATACCGGGTTGAAGGAAGGACCCGGAAATGCAAACAACCGGGGGAGAAGACTCATGAGGCCAATGGCGCTGGAGGAGCTGCTGAAGCCGCTGCTGTTGAAGAGCGTGGAAGGAGAGATCGCAGGTGAGGTGAGCGGATTGAGCTGCCATACCGGAAAAATTGAACCCGGCGCTCTGTTTTTTTCGCTCCAGGGGCGCCGCAGCAAAGGCTGGCAATATGCGGCAGAGGCCTTTCAAAAAGGGGCCCTTGCCGCCGTTGTGAGCGGGGACTGCCCTCTGAGATCTTTTCCCCTGGTGCGGGTGCCCGATGTAAGAACAGCCATGGCGCTGATGGCCGATCGCTTCTTTGGCCATCCTTCGCGCGATTTTCGCCTCATCGGGGTGACGGGAACAAACGGCAAGACCACGACGGCGCATCTCATCGATGCCCTTTTCCGGGCCCGGGGCGAGGTCACGGGGCTGCTGGGCACGGTGGGCTGCCGGATTGGAAACGAATCTTACGCCGCGGCGGCGACAACGCCGGAGGCGCCCGAACTGCAAAAAATGCTGGCCCGGCTCTCCGCGCTCGGCGCCGCACATGTAACCATGGAGGTATCCTCCCATGCCCTGGCCCAGGATCGGGTTCTGGGCTGCCGTTTTGATATCGGGGTGCTGACGAATATTACAGGCGATCATCTTGATTTTCACAAGAGCTTCGGCTCCTACCTTCAGGCGAAAACATCATTTTTTGCCCACAGGTATTGGGGCGGCGGAGAGGACGAAAATGGGCCGCAGGCGGCGGTGCTCAACGCCGACTCGCGCTGCTTTCCCTATGTTGAAAGGTGGACCAGGGGGCAGCGCATAACTTACGGCATCACCGCCCCTGCCGATGTGCGGGCCGTGAATTTTCACTGCGGGTCCGCGGGAATCTCTTTCCGTCTCCTTTCTTTTGCCGGGAGTGAGCACTTTCGCCTCCCCCTGAAAGGGCGGTTCAATATTTACAATACCCTGGCCGCAATTTCGGTAGGCCTGGTGGAGGGGTTCACCCTCCCGGAGATGGCGGCAAATTTCGAATCTTTTCCGGGGGTGCCCGGGCGTTTCGAGACGGTGGAGGCGGGGCAGGATTACATGGTTCTCGTTGATTACGCGCATACCCCGGACGGGATGATCAGCGCCCTGCATGCGGCTCGCGAACTTACCTCCGGCCGGGTGATCACGGTTTTTGGATGCGGCGGCGAAAGGGATCGCGGCAATCGTCCCCTCATGGGCGAGGCCGCCGGCGGAAACAGCGATCTGGTTATATTGACGGACGACAACCCGCGCGATGAAGATCCGCAGCAGATATATGCAGGGGTGCTGCCGGGCCTGGAGCGTCGCCTTCCCGGTGAGGGCTACCGGGTAATTCCTCACCGTAAAGAGGCCATTGCGGCGGCGTTGGCTGCTGCGCGGCGGGGCGATGTCGTGCTCATTGCGGGCAAAGGGCATGAGTCCGAGCAGGTATATGGCGATGAGAGTTTGCTTTTTGACGACAGGGCGGCGGCGCGGGAGCTGATCCGGTTGCAGCGGGGAGGGGGCGGTTCAGGTTATGTCAATTAAAGGGGCGGAATTGCTGGAGGGCAGCCGGGGCGAGCTTCTGCAGGGGGATCCGGAACAGATTATTTCGGGGTTTTCCATCGATTCCCGGAGCATCGGGAAAGGCGACTTTTTTGTGCCGCTGCGCGGTGAAAAAGAGGACGGGCATATCTACGTTCCAGGCGCTGTTGCCGCCGGCGCCGCCGGCTCCTTTTTTGCCCGCCGGCCGCTGCCGGAACTGCCGCCGCAAGCCCTGCTGATCGGGGTCTCCGATGTGCAGACGGCGCTGCAGCGGGCGGCCTCTTTTCACCGGCGCCGTTTCACCCTGCCGGTGATCGGGGTTACCGGGAGTAGCGGCAAGACCACGACAAAAGATTTTATAGCCGCCGTTCTCTCCGGCGGGATGAAGGTCCTGAAAAATGAGGGCAGTTTTAATAATGAAATCGGCCTTCCCCTGACGCTGCTGCGGCTTGACGGAAGTTGCCGGGTGGCGGTGCTGGAGATGGGGATGAGCGCGCCCGGTGAGATTACCGAACTGGCCAGGTGGGCCCTGCCCGATATGGCGGTGATCACCAATATCGGCACAGCACACCTGGAGATGCTCGGCACGGTGGAGGGTATTGCCGCAGCCAAGGGGGAGCTGCTCCGCTGCATCGGTCCGCGGGGTACGGCTGTTCTCAACGACGATGATGCACGCCTCCGGGAAATGGGTGCAGCCTTTGAGGGGAAAGTTTATACTTACGGGTTTACCCGGGGCGATATCCGGGGCCGCAACCTGCGGAAACGCGGCGAGGGCAGCCTGTTCACGGTGAAATTTCCCGACGGCAGCGAGGGCGATTTCAGCCTTCCCCTTCCGGGACGGCACCTGGCGAGCAATGCGCTGGCCGCGCTTTCGGTGGGCTATATCCTCGGCGCAAGCCAGGCCCGGATGCGGGAAGCCCTGGAGGGAATCGAGATCACGGCGGGCCGGATGCAGCTGCTGACGAACCCCGCCGGGCTGAGGATTATCGACGACAGTTACAATGCCAATCCCGACTCCGTCCGGGCGGCGCTGGAGACGCTCCGGGAGCTGGGCGGTGAGAGCTCTCTAGCCGTTCTCGGGGACATGCTCGAGCTTGGGCCGGCGGCGCCGGAGGCGCACCGCGAGATCGGCCGTGCCGCCGCCCGCCTGCGGATCGGGGGTCTTGTTACGGTGGGGGAGCTGGGCGCTGAGATCGCCGCCGGGGCCGCTGCAGCCGGCCTTCCGGCTGAGGCCTGCCGGAGCCATGCCCAGGCCCTGGACGCTGTGAGAAGGCGCCTGGCGGAGCCGGGGGCCGGATGGTATGTCCTGGTAAAGGGTTCGCGCGGCATGCATATGGAGAGAATTGTTGATACATTGATGGAGACGGCGGAGGGAGATTGAAAAGTGCAGAAGAGTGTATTGATAACCGCGCTGCTTGCTCTTTTGATCAGCGTGGTGCTCTGTCCTTTTTTTATCAGGTTGCGTCGGCGACGCCGGTTCGGCCAGCAGATTCGCATTGACGGTCCCGCCCGCCACCTGAAAAAAGCGGGGACGCCAACGGCGGGCGGGGTGGTTTTCCTCCTGGCCGCTGTGGCCGCCCTCCTTATCGGAGGCCATTTCAGCCCCCGCCTCTGGATCGCGCTCCTGTTGACCCTGGGCAGCGCTTTTATCGGATGGCTTGACGATTATGCCAAGCTGGCGCGCGGCGATTCGCTGGGCCTGAAGGCGCGCGGCAAGATCGCCGGGCAGGCGCTGCTTACGGCCCTGTTTGCCGGCCTGCTCTATCTCTCGGGCAATTACAGTCCGGCAGTGGAATTGCCTTTTTTTGGGACAGCCCTCAACATGGGCTGGTTCTATCCTATTTTTATCTTTGTGATTATTGTTTCAACAACGAATGCCGTCAACCTTACCGACGGTATTGACGGATTGGCCACCGGCACGGCCATCATTGCCCTGCTGGCCTTTCTGTACATTGCCCTGGAAAGCGGCCGCCTTGATCTGGCGCTCTTCTGCGGAGCGCTGGTGGGGGGCTGTTTCGGTTTTCTCATATATAATCTCCATCCCGCCCGCATTTTCATGGGCGATGTGGGTTCGCTGGGGCTGGGCGGCGCCCTGGCCGCCGCCGCCATCCTGGCGAAGGCGGAGTTACTTCTGGTGGTGATCGGGGGTATCTATGTCATCGAGGCGATCTCGGTAATCCTGCAGGTTTTAAGCTTTCAGCTGACGGGACGGCGGATACTGGCTATGGCCCCGCTCCATCATCATTTTGAAATGAAGGGATGGAGCGAGTGGCGGGTGGTTGTCGCCTTTTGGGGTTTGACCTTTATTTTTGCCCTCATCGGGCTTCTTGAATGGCGGCTACATTGAGCAAACGGGGGTTCAGGCTTTATGATTGATCTGATTAGAGATAAAACAGTGCTCGTGGTAGGCCTGGGCCGCAGCGGGGCCGCTGCTGCAGCCCTGCTGGCACGAAAGGGGGCCTGCAGGGTGATCGTCACCGATCGCCGCCCCGCCGCCGGGCTGCAGCGGGAGCTGTCCCGTCTGAAAAAGTACGGCCGGGTGGAGGCGGTGACAGGGGAAAATCCGCCCGGGCTTGCCGCCCCCGGGGTAAGCCTGGTGATCAAAAGTCCCGGCGTCCCCCCCGATCTGGAACTTTTCAGAAGAGCGGCGGCGTTGCAAATACCGGTTTTATCCGAGATCGAGCTGGCATATGCTTTTATGAAGGCTCCCCTGATCGGGATTACCGGGAGCAACGGCAAGACAACGACCACAGCGCTGGTGGCGGAGATGCTTTCCGAAGCGCGCTTTGGAAGTACCCTTGCCGCCGGCAATATCGGCCTGCCCCTCTGCGAGGCAGTGGACCGGTGCGGCGCCGGCGGTGCGGTTGCTGCTGAGCTGAGCAGCTTCCAGCTTGCCGATATCCTGAATTTCAGGCCCCTGGTAGCTCTGTTCCTGAATTTTTCGGAGGATCACCTGGATTATCACGGCAGCCTGGAAGAGTATTTCAAGGCCAAGGCGAAGCTTTTCGAGAATCAGGGGGCGGGCGACTTTGCGGTGCTCAATGCCGCTGATCCCGCGGTGGCCGGACTCTGTGACGATGTGCGGGCCGGGGTGCTCTGGTTTGCCCGAGAAAGGGTGGTGCGCGGCGCCGGCATCGAGCGGGGGCGGTTGGCTCTTTTCAACAAGGGTCAGGCGGTAGCCCACCTCTGTTCCGTCGGCGAGGTGGCGCTGCCCGGCGGGCACAATCTGGAGAACGCTCTTGCCGCCGCGGCGGCGGCCTGGGCCGCCGGTGCGGCGCCGGAGGCGTTGAGCCGGGTGCTGCGCCGTTTCAAAGCTATCGCCCACCGTCTGGAGTTTGTTGCCGAGATCGACGGCGTGGAATTCATCAACGATTCCAAGGGGACCAATCCCGGTTCGGTGATCATGGCGCTGCGCTCATTTCCCGGGAAAAAGAAGATCCTCCTTGCCGGGGGCAGGGATAAGGGGAGTGATTTTACGGAGCTGATGGAGGTAGTCAAGGAGGAGGTGGGCACCCTGATTCTCTTTGGAGAGTCCAGGGGAAAACTGGCCCGGGCCGCCGCTGCAGCGGGCATGGGCTCCTATCTGGAGACTGCCGGCCTGGAGGAGGCGGTGGCTGAAGCGTGCTCCCGCGCCCGCCCCGGGGATGTGGTTCTCCTTTCACCGGCCTGCACCAGCTGGGACGCCTTTACCGACTACGAGGCCCGGGGGGACCGGTTCAAAGAGCTGGTCCGGAAGCTGCGCGGAAAAGAGGGTGGAGCATGAAAAAAGATGAGCACCGGGAACCCGATTATGCTTTAGTCATGGTCACGCTGCTTCTGCTGGGCATCGGCCTGGTCATGGTCTTCAGCGCCAGCTATGTCATCGCTGAGGAGGGGCAGGGAGACCCCTATTATTTTCTGCGGCGCCAGGGTCTCTGGATTTCCCTGGGCCTGGCAGCCATGTATCTGGTTTCCCGGACGGACTACCGGAAAATGCGCCGGATTTCGCTTTTCCTCGTTTTGCTCAGCTTTGTCCTGCTGGCCCTGATCTTTACCGGGTTGGGCACCGATATGGGGACCGGGGCGAAGCGCTGGCTTGGCCTGGGCGCCTTTACCTTCCAGCCGGCTGAGCTTTGCAAACTCTCCTTTATTGTTTTTACCGCGGCCTTCATGAGCAGCCGCAGTATAAAGATAGACCGTTTCTGGTCCAGCAGTTTTGTCCCCCTGCTCCTGACGGGGACCGCCTTTGCACTGGTGGTCATGCAACCCGATCTGGGAAGCGCTTTAATACTGCTTCTGGGGACGGGGGTAATTGTTATGCTGGCGGGGATGCCCTTCAAACAGGCGGCTGCGCTGGCTCTGGTCTCCCTTCCGGCCCTGGTGGCGATTACTATAAAGGAGCCTTACCGCGTCAAGCGGCTTTTTTCCTTTCTCGATCCCTGGGCCGATCCCACCGAAGACGGCTACCATATCATTCAGTCGCTTTATGCCCTGGGTCCGGGGCATATATTCGGAGTGGGCCTGGGGCGGAGCCGGCAGAAGCTTTACTACCTGCCCTTTCCGCACAATGACTTTATTTTCGCCGTCATCGGTGAAGAGCTCGGTTTTGTCGGCGCCGCGGCGGTGCTGCTGCTCTTCTCTGTGCTGATCTGGCGGGGCCTGAGGATCTCGCTTACCGCCCCGGATACCTTTGGCAGCCTGCTGGCGGCGGGGATAACGGCCATGCTGGCGCTGCAGGTGCTCATAAATATCGGCATGGTCACCGGATCGCTGCCGGTGACGGGGATCAATCTGCCGCTCATCAGCGCCGGCGGCAGCTCGGTTTTCTTTAATCTCTTGAGTCTGGGTATATTGCTAAATATTTCACGGCACTGCCACCGCTAGGCGGCGGGATGAAAGGAGGCGGCAACAGGTGCGGATGATCATAACCGGAGGTGGGACAGGCGGTCACATCTATCCCGCCCTGGCGCTGGCGCGGCATATTCTTGAGCGCGAGCCCTCGGCGGAGCTGCTTTTCCTGGGGAGCGCAGAGGGGCTGGAAAGCAAGATCGTCCCTGCGGCCGGCTTCGCCCTGGAGACGATCCCGGCAAGCGGTTTTGGGCGCAGCCTGCGCCGTCTCGCTCCCTTTGCCCGTGACCTCGGTCGCGGCATGGCCCGGGCCAGGCGGATCATCTCCTCTTTTCAGCCTGATGTTGTCTTCGGCACCGGCGGATATGTTTCAGCCCCGGTAATGCTGGCGGCGCTGCTGGCGAGGCGACCGGCGGCGGTGCATGAGCAGAATGCGCTGCCCGGGCTGGCCAACCGCATGCTGGCTCCGCTGGTGCAGAGGGTCTGCCTCTCTTTTGAGGAATCGCGCAGCGCCTTTCCCCGGCGCAGCAGGACTGTATTTACCGGCAACCCCCGTGCCAGCGAGGTGGCGGCGGTAGAGCGCGGGGCGGCGCTGGCGCGGCTGAATATCGATCCCCGCCTCAGGACAATCCTGGTCTACGGCGGCAGCCGCGGCGCCTTGCGAATCAACGAGGTCATGGTTGATTATCTGAAGGCCGGCTGGCTCCCGCAGGGGGCACAGCTCCTCTATATTACCGGGGAGATTTATTACCGACAGGTTCAAGAGCAGCTGGGCCTGCTGCCGCAAAGGGTGCGCCTCTTTCCCTACCTTGAGGAGATGCCCGCCGCGCTGGCGGCGGCGGACCTGGTGATCACCCGTTCGGGGGCCACCACCCTGGCCGAGATCACAGCGCTGGGGCTGCCGGCAATTCTGATCCCCTCCCCCAATGTGGTGAATAATCACCAGTACTACAATGCCCGCCTTCTGGAGAAGGCGGGGGCTGCCCTGCTGCTGGAGGAGAAGGATTTCAACCCCTATCGCCTGCGCTGCGAACTGGAGAGGCTCGGGGCCGAACCGGCTTTGCTGGAGCGGATGGCTGCGGCGGGGAGAAAGCTGGCGGTTCCCGATTCCGCTGCGCGGCTGCGGCGCTGTTTATATGAGATTGCGGAAGAGCCGGGGAAAACTAACACAAAGGGCTGTTTGCGCATAGAATAAATTACCCTGATGGAGGGCTGAACTTTGAGTGTGGAGCAGGAGCTGGGCCGGCGGCTTAAGGCCGGGATAAAAAGGGATGAACCGATGTCGCTTCATACATCCTGGGGGGTGGGCGGACCGGCGGATTACTACCTGGTTCCCGCAGACAGCAACGAACTGCAGGAGATTATCCATTTCGGGAACAGCTCCGGGCTGCCGCTTTTTGTATTCGGCAACGGCACCAACCTGCTGGTGCGGGATGGGGGCATCAGGGGTCTGGTGGTGCAGATGGGCGAGGCTTTCAGCTATGTCCGGCGGGAGGGAAGGCTGCTGCGGGCCGGTTCCGGCACGCCAATGACCGCACTGGCCCGGGCGGCGGCCGGTGAGGGGTTGCGGGGGCTCGGGTTTGCCGCCGGCATTCCCGGTTCCCTGGGAGGTGCACTGGTGATGAATGCCGGGGCTTTCGGAAACTACATCGGGGCGCATGTGGCAGAGGTGAGTTTGATCCTGTCCGGGGGCGGGCAGGCCCGCCTGGGGCCGGAAGAGATTGTTTTCGGTTACCGGCAGAGCAACCTGAGCCAGTTGGGCGTCATTGTGGAGGCGCTTATCAAGCTGGAGCAGGGGGAGAGGGAGGCTTTGACAGGAGAGCTGGAGCACTACTTTGCGGAGAGGCGGCGGCGCCATCCCTCTTTGCCCAGCGCAGGCAGTGTTTTTCGAAACCCTCCCGGCAATCCCGCCGGGGGGCTGATCGAGGCTGCCGGCGGCAAGGGGCTCTCCGCCGGCGCTGCGGCTGTTTCCGAGAAACATGCTAACTTTATTGTGAACAAGGGCGGCGCTTCAGCCCGGGATATCGAGTATTTGATCGAAAGAGTGCAGAAGATGGTCAGGAAAAAATTTGGCGTGGAGCTGCAGACAGAAGTGCGGATTGTCGGTGAAAAGAGATAAATCCAGGGGAGTGGAGTTGTGTGGGAGAGTATCGGGTTCGAGGAGGGCTCCCCCTTGCGGGAAGGGTGCGGATACACGGCGCGAAAAATTCCATATTGCCCGTGCTTGCCGCCTCTTTACTTAACAGGACAGACGAACAGATACGGCTGAAAAAGGTCCCGGCCCTTTATGATGTCCAGGCGATGATCTCCATTCTTATCGGACTGGGGGCACAGATCGAAAAAGAGGGAGAAGATCTGCTTGTAAGAACGGATCGGATCGATCGCTACCATGTCCCCGAGGCGCTGATGCGGGAGATGCGATCTAGCATATTTCTGATGGGCCCGCTGCTGGGTCGGATGGGCCGGGCACAGCTTTACTATCCCGGCGGCTGCGCCATCGGTATGCGGCCCATCAATTTGCACCTCGAAGGGCTGCGCGCCCTGGGCGCGGTGATAGAAGAGAGAAATGAGTATATCGAAGCGCGGGGGCGGCTTCGCGGCGGGGAGATCGATCTGGCCTACCCCAGCGTGGGAGCCACGGAAAATTTAATTCTCGCCGCCGTTAACGCACGGGGCAACACGGTTATTCGCAATGCCGCCCGCGAACCCGAGATCATAGATTTACAGAACTTTTTAAATACACTGGGAGCCAGGGTTGAAGGGGCTGGAAGTCCGCTGGTCAGGATCAGGGGTGTGAGGGAGCTGGGCGGCGGAAGCTACAGCGTTTTTCCCGATAGGATTGTTGCCGGAACTTTTCTTTTTGCAGCGGCGATTACCGGCGGCAGCGTGACGGTGGAGAACGTGCTCCCCCAACACCTGAAAGCGTTGCTGGGCCTGCTGGAGGGGGCCGGGGTGCGGGTAAAGATTTCGGAGAGCGACGTTTCAGTAACAGCCGGCAGGTTGAGAGCCATTCCCCGGGTGGTGACGGGACCCTATCCCGGTTTCCCCACTGATCTGCAGGCGCCGCTGCTGGCCTGCCTGACCCTGGCCCGGGGCAGCAGCACAGTCATCGAACATGTTTTTAAAGGGCGTTTTCATCATGTCCCCGAGCTGCGCAGGATGGGAGCCCAGATCAGCCTCCGTGGACACCGGGCGGTCATCGACGGAGTGGCGTCGCTAAAAGGCGCCGCGGTCAGGGCCGCCGATCTGCGGGCCGGTGCGGCCCTGGTCCTGGCGGCGCTGGCGGCAAAGGGCGAGAGCAGAATCGCGGGGGTTCACCATATCGAAAGGGGTTATGAAGAGCTGCCCGGGGCCCTGCGCTCCCTCGGAGCCGATATCTGCCGGAGCAAAGGAGTACATAAGGAGGCGGTGTTTTGAGAAGAGGGCCCGCCGGCCGCAGCGGCCGGCTCAGGCTGGTGAAGCCCCGGCCGAAGGCGAAAAGGCGCCGCCCCCTGAAGGCTGTTCTGCTGCTTCTTCTTCTGCTGGGGTTGGGGCTGCTGCTGTTCAGGGCGGGGGAGACCTATTGCGTGGTACAGGAGATCACTGTAAGCGGCAATGTCCGCCTCGGCGCGGAGGAGATAATCTCCGCCAGCGGGATCAAAAAGGGGACAAGCCTGCTGCTGCTGCAATGCGGAAAGGCGGAAAAAGAATTGGCCGGGATCCCCGGACTTTCCTCGGCTGCGGTGAGGAGGATTTTTCCCTCCTCTGTTCGCATCAGCGTGCAGGAGAGGAGGGAGGCTGCTTCACTGATGGATCAAAATTGCTTCCGCCTTGTTGATGGGGAAGGCGTTATTTTTGACGAGCAGCCCCTTCCTGCCGAGAACCTGCCGGTTATAACGGGGGCGTCTGCCGGGGAAATCAGCATGGGGAAAGCGCTGGCTCATGAAAAGAAAAGCACGGCCCTGCGCGTTTTCCTGGAGGCGCTGCGGGAGGTGCCGCTGCTGTTGCCGGCCGAGCTGAATCTATCCGACCCCGCCGGGCTGGTTCTCTATACCTCGGACGGGCGCAGGGTGCTGCTGGGAGACAGCGGCAAAATGAGGGAAAAGCTGGCACTGCTCCAGGCTTTTCTCCAGGAAAGCAACGGGGGCAGATGTCTTGACCTGCGCACGGGAGATCGCCTGGTGGTGGTGTCCGGAGAAAGATGTGAGTAAAATTGGCGACAAAGGCGAAATTATGAAGGGGAATAATTATACAATGTGGAATTGAATCGGGAAGGGTAAGGGGGTGGAGAAGTGGTTCGCAAAAATTATCTAGTCGGTATAGATGTCGGTACAACCCAGGTCCGGGTTATTGTAGGGGAGCCCCGCCCTGACGGCACTATCAGCATAATCGGCCTCGGGCTGTGTCCTTCCGAGGGGATAAAAAAGGGAGTTATCATTGATCTGGAGCTGACGGTGGAGGCGATAGCCTCTGCTGCGGCTGAGGCCGAGAGGATGTGCGGTTTCAAAATTGATTCCGCCTTTGTCGGTTTGCCGGGCCTGAATACAGAGTTGATTAGCAATCGCGGCGTGGTGGCGGTGCAATCCGAAGAGAGGGAGATCGAGGAAGAGGATCTGGAACGGGTTCTGCAGGCCGCCCGCGTGATTGCCCTTCCCCTTGACAGGGAAATTGTGGAGGTGATTCCCCGGGAATATATCGTCGACGGATATGACGGGATCCGCGATCCTGTGGGCATGCTGGGCGTGCGCCTGGAGGTGGATGCCATGATCCTGACGAGCCCGATTACATCCCTGCGCAACCTCACGCGTTGCGTTGCCAGGGCCGGGATCAACGGCGCAGGCATGGTGCTGCAGCCGCTGGCTGCCGCCGAGGTCTCGCTTTCCGCCGATGAAAAAGAACTGGGCGTATTCCTAGTAGACATAGGTGGAGGGACCACGGATGTTGCATGCTTCCAGCAGGGCAAGCTGCAGCAGATGGCTTCGGTGCCTGTCGGGGGCGATCATATTACCAGCGACCTGGCAGTGGGATTGAGAACCGGTTTTTTTGCAGCGGAAAATCTGAAAATTGAGCACGGCAGTGCCTCCGTTCCGCTGGCCGGCGATGAGGCTGATATAGAGATCAGCAGCGTGGGCAGCAGGGAGCGGCGCCAGGTATCCGCCAGGGAAATCAGCCGTTTCATCGAACCGCGGGTTCAGGAACTTTTCCAGATTGTCCGCGAGGAGATGATCAAAATGGGCCGGTCCTCTTTGCCTCCCGCGGGGGCGGTATTTACGGGCGGTGTTTCCCAGATGAGAGGGCTGCTCGATATGGCCTCTTTGCACTTTGAAAGCGATCAGGTACGCCTTGCAGAGTACGATTATGTGGGTATTCAGAACCCCATCTATACAAATGCGGTAGGTTTGCTCTACTATGTGTACCGGCAGCAGCCCAGGTTTTACCAGGACGTCGGCGGGACAGGCCCAAAAAGGAAGCCCGGGCCGGGGTTGTGGCAGCGGTTCAAAGATTGGCTGAATGAATATGTCGACTAATATGCGGCTTCTAAAGGAGGTGTTCGGAGAAGATGATCGAATTTGACAATGAAAAATCGCAATTCACCTCGATCAAGGTTGTCGGCATCGGCGGCGGCGGCAACAATGCTGTAAACAGGATGATCGGAGCGGGGTTGAAAGGTGTTGAGTTCATAACCGTAAACACCGATGCGCAGGCGCTACACCTGGTCACTTCGGGGGTTAAGCTGCAGATAGGAGAGAAACTGACTAAAGGGCTGGGCGCCGGCGCCAACCCGGAGATCGGCAGGCAGGCCGCCGAAGAGAGCCGCGAACTTATCGAGGATAACCTGCGGGGCGCCGACATGATCTTCCTTACAGCGGGCATGGGCGGCGGCACCGGCACCGGCGCTGCGCCGGTCATCGCGGAAGTTGCCCGGGAGCTTGATGCCTCTCCCTTGAAGCGCCCGCTTGTGGTGGGCGTGGTTACTAAACCCTTTTGCTTTGAGGGGCGCAAAAGGCAGCGGCAGGCCGAAGAGGGGATCGCGACCCTGCACGACAGGGTGGATACGCTAATCACCATTCCCAATGATCGCCTTTTCCAGGTAATCGAGAAACGGACCCCTATCCTGGAGGCCTTTCGCGTTGTTGATGATGTGCTGCGCCAGGCGGTGCAGAGCATCTCCGATTTGATTGCCGTTCCCGGGTTGATCAATCTGGATTTTGCCGATATCCGAACCATCATGTCTGAAACGGGGCCGGCCCTGATGGGAGTGGGGGAGGGCAGCGGCGAAAACCGCACTGCCGAGGCGGCCCGGGCGGCTACAAACAGCCCGCTGCTGGAAACATCTATTGAAGGGGCTACCGGCCTGCTGATCAATGTAACAGGCGGGCCTGATTTAAGCCTCTTCGAAGTCCAGGAGGCGGCGGATATTGCCGGCGGTTCCATAGATCCCAATGCCGTGGTTATATTCGGGGCAACCATTGACCAGGAGCTGAAGGAGCGGGTGCGGGTAACGGTGATCGCCACAGGCTTCAAAGGAAGGCGGCAAGCCCAACAGCAGGCTTTCCAGGAGCTGGGTTACAGCGATTATGCCCGCGGCAGGGATATTGACAGGCCTGCATGGTCCCGGTACCGGGAGCAGGCGGAGAAGATAGCCGAAAACTAAAGTATAACTGAAAAGACAGAGAACAAAAAAGGCTTCCCTTGATGGACAGGGGAAGTTTTTTTGTCAAAAACTTTGATCCCGGCCCTGTCAAAGTGCGACAGACTTCCAGGCAGCCGCCTTTTATAATAGGTCATATCTACGGCGGTCTGTTCATATATATCTAAGAACAAGCCCCTCCCGGAGGGGGTGCGTCATGTACCTTGACCTTCTTTTTTTTCTTAATCTGCTGGTTCATTACTTTTTGCTGCTCTTTACGGCAAGGCTCTTTCAACGCGAAGCGGGTTTCTGGAGGCTGCTGGCCGGGGCGGCGTTGGGATCTCTGTCCGTCTTGATCCTGCCCTTTCCGCACTCTCCGCTGCTTCCCGCCCTTTTCATTCCCGCAGCGCCGCTGCTCATGGTGATCATTGCATTCAGGCCGTTGCGTCTGCCTGAGCTGCTCTATTTCTGGGGCGCCTTCTTCATGGCATCCTTTATCCTGGCCGGTGCTCTCAGCGCGCTGCTCAGTTTTTCAGCTCTTCGCTGTTTTTTCGCCTCGCCCTGCGGTATCCTGTTGATCCCCGGCGTCTGCATTTTACTTTACCTGCTCTTCGGACTGCTGCGACCCTTTGCCGAAGATAAGAAGTGGCAGAAGCTGTGGAGAATAGAACTGCAGGTGACCTGGCGGGGCCGGGAAACAGCTGTGCCGGCCTTTCTGGACACGGGAAACAGGCTTCGCGAACCATTCTCCGGCCGCCCCGTAATTGTCATTGATTACCGCAGCCTGGAAGGGCTGCTTCCGGCGTCTCTTTTCCGCCGCCTTGCCGAAGAAGAGGCGGAACCCTGGAGTGCCGTGGAGCAGCTGGCTGATCCAGCGCTGCTGCGCAGCTTTGCCCTGATACCCTGCCGGGGAATTGACAGCAGTAGCGGGCTCCTGCTGGGCTTCAAACCCGATGAGGTTGCTTTTTTTGAAAACGGTAGAAAACGGCAGCTCGACGCCGGGGTATTTCTCGCCTTGACGCGGCGGGGATTCGGCCCGGCGGCGGAGTACCGGGCCCTTCTGCCGCCGGGACTGCTCCGGGCGGGTTAGTCCCTACAAATAGGAGGTGGCATGATGAAAATAAACCCCTTTGCGCCGCTTTTCTGGAAACTGATTGTTTTGCGTTTGCGGCGTTTTCTCGGTCTTGATCATCTGGATTACATCTATTATGTGAGCAGCACCGAAGCGCTCCCCCCGCCGCTGAGCCTTGAAGAGGAGGGCTACCTGCTGGAAAGGCTGAAGAAGGGGGATGGATCTGTCCGCACAGTTCTTATCGAGCGCAACCTGCGGCTTGTTGTATATATCGCCAGGAAATTTGAGAATACGGGGATCAATATAGATGATCTGGTCTCCATCGGAACGATCGGGCTGATCAAGGCGGTCAACACCTTTGATCCCCATAAAAACATCAAGCTGGCGACCTATGCTTCCAAATGTATAGAAAATGAGATTCTCATGTTCTTGAGGCGCAACAACCGTGTGCGCAGCGAGATATCATTTGATGAGCCGCTGAATGTGGACTGGGACGGCAATGAGCTGCTTCTCTCCGATGTTCTGGGCACCGAGGGGGATCTGGTCCTAAAAAATATAGAAGCAGAGGTCGAAAGAAAGCTGCTCTACCTGGCCATGGAAAAATTAACCCAAAGGGAACGGCGGATCATGGAGCTTCGCTTCGGCCTTGTGAACGGCGTGGAGAAAACCCAGAAAGAGGTGGCCGGGTTGCTGGGGATTTCGCAATCTTACATCTCCCGCCTGGAAAAAAGAATTATCAAAAGGCTGCAGCGGGAGATTCGCAAAATGGAGTAGCCCCGGCTGCGGCGGCAGTATAAAAGGTGCCGCCTGGGAGATACTCTAGTTATCTCAGAAACAGCTGCAAGGGGCGAAACAATGAACAAGGTGGAAATTTGCGGCGTGAATACGTCCAAGCTTCCTGTGTTGAAGAACAAAATCATGCGGCAGCTTTTTGAGGCGATGCAGAAAGGAGACATCCGGGCCAGGGAGAAACTGATCAGCGGCAACCTGCGATTGGTGCTCAGCGTGATCCAGCGGTTCAACAACAGGGGCGAATATGTTGACGACCTTTTCCAGGTCGGCTGCATCGGCCTGATCAAAGCCATCGACAACTTTGACCTGGCGCAGAATGTCAAGTTTTCCACCTATGCCGTTCCCATGATCATCGGGGAGATCCGCCGCTACCTGAGGGATAACAACCTCATCCGCGTCAGCCGCTCCCTGCGCGATGTGGCTTACAAGGTGCTGCAGGTGAGGGATGTGCTGGCCAACAGGTTTTCCCGCGAACCCTCCATCGGCGAAATCGCTTCGGAATTGAACCTGAAATCAGAGGAGATCGTCAGCGCTCTGGATGCAATCCAGGACCCGGTCTCCCTTTTTGAACCCATCTATCATGACGGGGGTGATCCCATCTTTGTCATGGATCAGATCTGCGATGAGAAAAACAGCGATGAGCGCTGGCTGGAAATCCTGGCCATCAAGGAGGCCATGACCCGGCTTAATGAACGGGAGAAATTGATCCTGACGATGCGCTTCTATCGCGGGAAAACGCAGATGGAGGTGGCTGAAGAGATCGGAATTTCCCAGGCGCAGGTTTCGCGCCTGGAAAAGGCCGCATTGGGCCACTTGCGAAAGCATGTCCTCTAGGAGGGTAGAGATATGCGCGGGCGAGGCATCTTTCTGGGTATTATGGTTCTCCTTTGCGGCATTTATCTGGTAAGGTTCTTTTTCCTGCCGCAGCCGGTGGTTGCATTCAACCCGGACAATCTCCTGCTGCAGCAGACTGCGGGCCGGGCGGCGGGCACAAACCCGGAGTAGCGGGGTTGCGTAGGGGCCGGCGGGTTGTGCTGCCGGCAGCACAGCCCGCTAAAAGAGCTGCAATCCGGGGGAATGTTTGATTTGCGGGGGAGGGTGGAAAGACTTATAATATAATGTAGAAAAATGGCGGGGGGGAGAACCCATTTGATCAAGATCAGCGAATTGCGTGAACGCGATGTGGTCAATGTCAATGACGGCCGCAGGCTCGGAATGATCAAAGATCTGGAACTTGATCTGGAAAGGGGCGTGGTCAAGGCGATCATTGTCCCCGCGGCGGGGGGCGTATGGGGGAAGTTCTCCCGCTCCAAGGACTACCTTATACCCTGGGAAAAAATTGTGAAAATCGGCATAGACACCATCCTCGTGGACCATCCCACCTCAGACTAATATATCACGGGGACGGTTCTCCTGATATATTTTTACCACCCGACGGGGTTGATTGAAGGTGGCAGGGGGCGACCTAAGGGTCGCCTAAATCTTTGACGGCCGGCATAAAGCCGTTGCGCAAGATGCGGATTGCATTCCTCCGGGTGAGGTTTGCTTTTAAAATTTTGTATGCAACTTGATAATGCCTTATAACATCATGGACGGGCCACCTGGTGAGTCAAAGTCACCGTCCCCTTGACTCAAATGCTTTACACACTAGATGTTGTATTATATAATATCTAAAATACAACATGTAGGTGTTAAGTCGATGAAGTGTCCATACTGCGGTACGCAAGACAGCCGGGTTCTGGATTCGCGCGCCACCCGGGAAGGCGCCGCCATCAGGCGTAGACGGGAATGCTACGGTTGCGCGAACCGCTTTACTACTATGGAAAAAATTGAAGAGGAGCCGCTCGTGGTGATTAAGCGCGACGGGCGGCGGGAGCTGTTCGATGGTAGCAAGGTTCTTAGGGGGCTGCTTCTGGCGGGCCGGAAACGCGATATTCCCCTTGCTGCCTGGCAGCAGTTGGTGGAACAGCTGGAACAGGAACTGCGCAGCAGTTACACCAGGGAAATCAGCACCGGGGAAATCGGTGAATTTGTACTGGAAAGGCTGCGTCAAATAGACGAAGTGGCTTATGTTCGCTTTGCGTCAGTTTACCGAAAGTTCCCCGATGTGGAAACTTTCAAAAGCGAACTCGAGAAAATGGCTCTGTCAGAAAGAGGATAGCATGACGCAGGAGAGCGGGATAAAGGAGGAACAGGGGAATGGGTGGTAAAGCTGTTTTGCGCAGCGAGCACGATTGCAAGGATAGCCCGTTTACGGATATTCGGAAGAGGGACGGCCGGGTGGTTCCCTTTGAACCCGTCAAGATTACCGACGCCATCTTCAAGGCAGTCCAGGCTGTGGGGGGAAGCAACAGGGAGATCGCCGAAAATTTAACCCTCCAGGTGATTCGACACCTGCAGAAAACCGGTTTCAACGGCATTGTCCCCGCAGTGGAAGAGGTTCAGGATGCCGTGGAAAAGGTGCTTATTGAAAATGGACATGCCCGCACGGCAAAGGCGTACATTCTCTACCGCGACAGGCGAACCCGGATTCGTGAAGCCAAATCCGAGTTGATGGATGTTGTGAAGGAAATTCTCGTGGAGACGAGTCGGGAGAATGCCAATATCAGCAATTCTCCTTCGGCAAAAATGCTGCAGATTGCCATGGCTGCGAGCAAAAAGTACTACTTGAGCAACCTGCTGCCCGAGGATTTTGCCCGGGCGCATATGGATGGTTCTTTTCATATACACGATCTCGACTACTACAGCAAGACTTTAAACTGTCTTCAGATCGATCTGGCCAGGCTGCTCAGGGAAGGCTTCAACACCGGCTACGGTTACATCCGGCCGCCAAAAAGGATCGCTTCGGCTGCGGCTCAGGCCGCCATAATCCTGCAGAGCAATCAGAATGATATGTTTGGGGGGCAGAGTTACCCCCATTTTGACCGCAGCATGGGCGAGATCATTCGCTCCTTGAAGGAGCAGCCCGATGAAGGGGAGATCTACCAGGCCATGGAGGGGTTGATCTACAACCTCAACAGCATGCATTCACGGGCGGGCGCCCAGACTCCGTTTTCCTCCATCAATCTGGGGACCGATATTTCCGCCGAGGGAAGGGCCGTTACCGGGGCTGTCCTCAAGGCCTTCTACCGCGGGCTGGGGCGGGGGGAGAGTCCCATTTTTCCCAACCTCGTTTTCCGGATCCAGAAGGGAACCAATTTCAGCCCCGATGATCCCAACTACGATCTCTATCGCCTTGCCCTGAAGGCGGCTGCACGCCGGATGAACCCCACCTTCAGCTTCATGGACAGCACCTTCAACAGAAAATACGGTGATGAGGTTGCGTACATGGGCTGCCGCAGCCGCGTCATTGCCAACCGCCACGGCCCTGCGGTGTCGGCAGGGCGGGGCAATTTTGCCTTTACTACACTGAATCTGCCCCGCATAGCCCTTGAAAGCCGCGGGGGGTTGGAGCTATTCTTTGTCGAGCTGGACAGGCTTCTTCTTCTTGCCGCCCGGCAGCTGCTACATCGCTTTGAAGTGATCTCCAGGCTGCGGGTCAAAGATCTGCCTTTTCTGATGGGTGAAAGGCTTTACCTGGGCTCTGAAAATCTGGCTCCCGATGATCAGATTGGTGAGGCTATCAAACACAGCACTCTGGCCATCGGCTTTATTGGCCTGGCCGAGACGCTGCAGCTGCTTATCGGTAAACATCATGGCGAGGACAAGGAGGCGCTGCAGCTGGGCCTTAGAATTGCCGATCATATGTTCCGGCGGTGCGAGCAGTTCTGCGAGGAATATGATCTCAATTTTGTCCTGCTGGCTACACCGGCGGAGGGCCTTTCCGGGCGTTTCGTGAAGATCGACCGGGAGCGCTTTGGGGTGCTGCCGGGGATCACGGACAAGGAATATTACACCAACTCCTTTCACCTGCCGGTGAGCTATGCCACCTCCATGACGGATAAAATCGAGAGGGAAGGCCTTTTTCACCGCTTTTGCAACGCCGGCCATATCAGCTATGTTGAGCTGGAGGCGCCGCCGCTGCACAATATTGAGGCTGTCGACAGGATAGTCCGCCTGATGGCCGCTTCCGATGTGGGCTACGGCGGAATTAACTATCCTGTTGATGAATGTTGCAGCTGCGCTTTCAGCGGTGTTTTCAATGAGAGCTGCCCCCAGTGCGGCAGCACCGCTATACGGCGGATTCGCCGCATTACCGGCTACCTGACCACCGATGAACGCTTTAATGAAGCGAAGCGCAATGAACTGAAAGCGAGGCGGCCCCATTTTGGACCGCGCGAGGTGCAGTGAAGCTGCGCCTGGCCGGGGTGGTTCCGGAGTCAACTGTCGACGGCCCGGGTGTTCGCCTGTCTGTGTATGTTCAGGGCTGCCCGCACCGCTGCCCCGGCTGCCATAATCCGGAAACCCATGATCCTTTTGGAGGAACAGAGGTCGAGGCGGAGGGGCTGCTGGCGCAAATCAAATGCGCCCGGGGGATCGATGGGGTGACCTTCTCCGGCGGAGAGCCTTTTGAACAGGCCGCCGCCCTGGCTCCCCTGGCGAAGCAGATCCGCGACCTCGGGCTGAACCTGGTGCTGTACAGCGGTTTTACCTTTGAGGAACTGCTGCAAAGGGGGAAGGGTGATCCCTCTACTATTCAGCTGCTTGAAGCGGCGCTGCTGCTCGTGGACGGCCCCTATGTCCGCGAGGCGCGCGATCTGACGCTTCCCTTTCGCGGATCGCGCAATCAGCGTCTTATCGATCTGCCCTGTTCCCTGGAAAGGGAAGCGGCGGTGGAGTGGATACTATGAAGACAGATGTAGATAAGGGCTTTCAAATTTACGGGCGCGGGGGAATTCAATACCTGCAGTCGCCGTTGCTGGCCGGGTATGGTAATTTGGTACATGCTTTTTCCACGCGGGTGGGCGGTTGCAGCGAAGGGGCGATGGCCTCGCTGAATACTGCATATCATACCGGGGACGAATTCAACCTTGTTCTCGAAAACAGGCGCCGTTTTTTGCAGCTCTGGGGTTTTCATCCCGATGAGGCCGTGGCCGCCATCCAGGTGCATGGAGTGGAGATAAGGGAGGCCGGACCGGCAGATCGCGGGCGCGGCGCCGTGCCGCACAGCTTCCTGGGCGAGGGCGATGCCCTGGTGACAGCGGCCCCGGATGTGCCGCTCACGGGCTATGCCGCCGATTGCCCCCTTCTATTTATCGCCGCTCCCGATGTGGCGGCGGTGGCGCTGGCCCACGCCGGATGGCGCGGCACGCTGCAAAACATGGCTGCGCGGATCATAGCCAGGCTGCAGTGTCAATTTGGGGCCAGGCCTGCCTCAATGCTGGCGGCTATCAGCCCGGGCATCTGCGGCCGCTGCTATACTGTGGGCGAAGAGGTGGCGGAAAACTTCGGCGGGGCGGGCTGGGGGGGACGTCCCTATCTCTGGGAAGATGCCGAAGGGGCTTTTCATTTGGATCTGGGGGCTATAAACGAAGCCCAGCTGCGCCACGCCGGGATCGTGGCCGGAAACCTGGCTCCGGGGGGCTGCTGGTGCACCTCCTGCAGGCCCGACCTGTTTTATTCCTACCGGCGTGAAAAAGGGAAAACAGGCCGGATGATGGGGCTTATCGCCCTGCGAGAGGCGGGAAATATTTGAGCCGGCGCAGGCGACGCTCCGCTGCAGGAGCCGACCGCCGCCACCTGGAGGTGCTCCCTGGAGAGGGGCGCCGCTTTGCCCGTTTCGGGCAGGCGGCGGCATACTACATAATTATAATTTTGATTGTTCTGCTGGTATTGCAGGCCGGTTATCATTGGATGGGGCCCTTTATCCTGGCCCGGCGGCTCAGGATAGTCGCCGCTTCTGAGGGCTGCATGGAGCAGCGCATAGAGGTGGAGGGGATGATCGCCAGGCAGGAACTGCTGCTCCAGGCGCCCTGTTCGGGGATCATTGCCGAGCTGGCCCCGTCGGGTGAGAGGGCCGCCGCCGGCGCTGCCGCAGCAGTCCTGGCGCCGCTCACACCTGCAGAGCTGCAGAAGCTGCAGGGAGATGAGGTGGAGCGGGCTGAAGCGCTCTGGGAAAAAATCAGAAAGTGGCTGGTTGCCATTGCTGGCGGTGAAGCGGAGGATGATCCAGAGGCTCCTTTTATTCTGAGTGGGGAGATACCGCCCTGGCTGCATGAAAGGGTGATCCTGACGCTGCCCCAGGCGGGGCTCCTGCTGCACCGGTTGGATGGATGGGAGAATCCCGGCGACAGGATATATCTGACAGAGGAAGAATATGCCGCCGCGGAAAAAAAGCCCTTTCAAGCAATTGCCGGACTCTATGTGGAGGAAGATCAGCCTATTATGAAAGTAGTTGACAACTGGCAGTGGTCCTATCAAATTCTGCTGCCCCTGGAAGAGGGCAGGATCGCAGCGGTCTGGGATAATGTTTATTTAGAATTTCCAGCAGCGCCGGGTCCACCTATCCCTGCGGTGCTCTGTTCTGTGGACATTGATGCAGATAGTGAGCAAGTCCGGCTGGCGTACTCCATAAACCGGCAGCTCGCCGGTTGCGAGGATCTGCGCCGGTTAAAAGCGGATCTTATTTTTGATCGCCGCCAGGGGGTGATCATACCGGCCGGAGCCCTGGTGGAGCGCGGCAGCGGTGCCGGTGTTTTTCTGAACCAGGGCGGACGGGTTAAATTCAAAGACGTTGATGTGATCCGGGTTCAGGGCGGCGAGGCCATGATTGAGGGTCTTGAACCTGGAAGTATGGTCATTGCGCGGCCTGAGCTTGTTGAGGAGGGCCGGCGACTGAACTGATGCTCTCTCCGGGCAATTGGGGTATAATGGGCTAGTCAGCGGATTTACAATCCTGAAAAAGGTGACGGGCAATGATATCTAATAATTTGCAGGACATACGGAAGGTTGTTTCCGAGGCGGCGCAGCGTGCAGGACGCTCCGCTTCTGAGATCCGCATGGTGGCGGTGACCAAAACGGTAGGCCCCGATGAGATCCGGGAGGCCTCTGCTTTGGGGCTGCGCGACTTTGGGGAGAACCGGCTTCAGGAGGCGAAGCCCAAACTGGCACTTTTTCCCGGGCTTAACTGGCACTTTATCGGTCATCTCCAGACAAACAAGGCCAGGGATGTTCTTGTCTCCTTCAGCCTCATACATTCGCTGGACCGTTTTCCCCTGGCTGCAGCGCTGCAGCGGCGGGCGGAGCAGCTTGATCTGACAGCACACTGCCTGGTCCAGCTGAACATCTCCGGCGAAAAGAGCAAATACGGCCTATCAGAGGATGAGTTCCCCGATTTTCTGGAGGCGGTTCGTGAACTGCCGCGGGTCCGGATAAAGGGGCTTATGACCATGGCTCCTTATCATGCCGACCCCGGGGAGACACGGCCTG
The DNA here is from genome assembly GCA_964441025.1 of uncultured Syntrophomonadaceae bacterium. Lineage (GTDB taxonomy): Bacteria > Bacillota > Dethiobacteria > DTU022 > DTU022 > JAAZIN01. The sequence goes on along the minus strand of CAYTXG010000012.1, from coordinate 17,307 downwards.
TATTTCGCCGGCTAAAAGAACTCCAGAAGGCCCATGCGCGGCCGGGGATGGAGTTGAAGGAGCTCTCCATGGGGATGACCGGCGATTATGCCGTGGCTGTTGAGGAGGGGGCTACGCTGCTGCGCATTGGCACCGCCCTTTTTGGTGAGAGGAAGAAATAAGAAGCAGGTGAGGCAGAATCGAGATTATCGGCAATGGACTGTTGATATTTATCCAGATATATTTATATGTGATCCTGGGCCGGATTATCCTCTCATGGTTTCATGGCTCATTTTATAAATATCCCCTGCTCTACCAGGTTTCCCGTTTTTGCAGCATACTTACCGAGCCGTTGATGGCGCCGCTGCGCCGGATTGTGCCTCCTGTAAGGCTGGGAGCGGGCTATATGGATCTATCTCCGATTATACTGTGGATGCTAATGCTGGCGGTCCGGCAGCTTGTTGTCCGTTTGTTCTTCTAATTTATGCAAGGGGGAAGACAGGTGAAGGATGAAAAACACGGCGGGCCTGCTGCCGGAACAGGGCCGGGTAGTACAGAAGATGCTGTACACCCTGCAGGAGAGTCAGCAGCCGCAGGCGTAAAAATGATTAGCGGAACGGTGGCCACTTTACGCCTGGATGCAGTGCTGGCGCTGGGTTTTGGCCTCTCCCGATCACGGGCGGTGGTGCTGGTCAAAGGCGGTCTGGTGGAAGTGAACGGGCGCACCATGGAAAACCCTTCCCGCCGGCTGGAACAGGGCGATCTGATCACCCTTCGCGAGCGCGGCCGCCTTGAAATAGCGGTTTTAACCGGCGAAAGCCGCAAAGGAAGGCAGGGCCTAAAACTTAAAAAATTTAACAAATGAGGCAGGAACGGCTTGAGCATTGTCGAAATCTACATACGAATCTCTTATTATTTTTTATAAACATGGTTGAAACAGGGGAGGAAGAAAGATGACCTTAACGCCAATGGATATTCACAATAAAGAGTTCGCGCATTCTTTTCGCGGCTATGCTGTAGAGGAGGTTAATGAATTCCTGGATCGTGTAGCCAAGGATTTTGAGCAGGTTCTGCGCGAAAATATAGAGCTGAAGGACCATCAGAATCAGCTGAACGAAAAGATGAAGAGTTATCAAAAGCTGGAAGAGACAATGCATAATGCAATTGTTATTGCCCAGGAGGCGGCGGAAGAGGTTAAGCAGACGGCCAATCGCGAAGCCGATCTTATCCGCCGCGAGGCCGATCGTGAGGCTCAGAGAATCTTGGAGGATGCCCGTTACCGGGCCAGCAAGATTTTAACAGAACACGACGAACTGATCAAACAGGCGCAGGTTTTTAAAATGAGATTCCGCTCATTTATTGAAGCCCAGCTTGCCTCGCTGGAGATGGAGGAATGGGCTTCCCAGACTCATGAGCCTCCGGGAGAACCCCGTCGTTGACAGAAGCTGCACGAATTATGCGTAGACAGCTGTGCTGCCGTGCATAAGGCTGCCGTGCATAAGGCTTGATCCTTTGGGGTAACATTGTTATAATTTAACCCGAGTTGGGCATCAAACAGGCGGCGAACGGGCCAGTAAGCAGCAGAGAGCTTCTTTCAGAGAGCCGGGAACAGGTGAGAGCCCGGCGAAGCGCTGCCGCCGAAGATCCCCCGGGAGCTCCCGTGCGAAATCAACGTCGAGAGTAGACACGGGCGGGCCCTCCGTTATAGGGCAATCGTGAGAGGCCGCTGCCGGCGCGGCGGCTAGCAGGGTGGTACCGCGGGAGCAATCTCGTCCCTAAGGGAAAGAGGGAGGAGATTTTTTATATTTTAAGGGAAGCAGGAGGCAATGGAGATGGAAGACTACCGCGAGACGCTGAACCTGCCCCGCACGGATTTTCCCATGCGGGCGCAGCTGCCCCGGCGGGAGCCGGAGATATTGAGCTACTGGGAAAAAATAAATATCTATGAGCGGGTACTCAAACAGCGGCGGGGCGCGCCGCAATATATCCTGCATGATGGACCGCCCTATGCAAATAATGATATTCACATGGGCACCGCGCTGAACAAGGTGCTCAAGGATTTTGTAGTTAAATACAAGACCATGCGCGGTTTTGACAGCCCCTATGTGCCCGGCTGGGATACACACGGACTGCCCATAGAGCACCAGATCATCAAGACAAGGGGCGTCAACCGCAAGGAGATCTCCCCACTCGAATTCCGACGGATGTGCCGCGACTATGCGCTGGAATATATGGCTGTCCAGCGAGAGCAGTTCCGGCGTCTGGGAGTGAGAGGCTGCTGGGAGGATCCTTACCTGACCCTGGCGCCTGAATACGAAGCCCGCCAGATTGCCGTCTTTGGAGAGATGGCCTCAAGGGGCTATATCTACAAGGGGCTCAGGCCAGTCTACTGGTGCCCCCGCTGTGAAACGGCTCTGGCCGAGGCCGAGGTGGAATATACCGATCACCGGGCCGATTCCATCTATGTGAAATTTCCCGTTATTGACGACGGTGGTCTGCTGGGAGGGACGGAGAACTGCTACTGCCCCATCTGGACCACGACAGCCTGGACCATCCCCGCCAACCTGGCCATCTGTCTCCATCCCGACCTTGATTATGTGCTGGCCGCAGCGGGCGCCGAGAAATACCTTCTCGCTGAAGGGCTTCTCGAACACGTGAACAGCGAACTGGGCGGCGCTCCCTGGAAAGTGATGCGTCGCTTCAAAGGGCGGGAACTGGAGGGGGTTGTCTGCCGCCATCCGCTCTTTGACAGGGAATCGCCGCTGATCCTGGGTGATCATGTCACCCTGGAGCAGGGCACCGGCTGCGTGCATACCGCGCCCGGGCACGGCCTGGAGGACTATGATGTGGGCCGGCTGTACCGGCTGCCCGTGCTCAGCCCTTTGGATGACAGCGGGCGCTTTACCGGAGAGGCGGGCGAGTTTGCCGGAATGTTCTACAGCGACGGCGGCGATGCGGTGATCCGGGCGCTGGAGCGCGAGGGGGTTCTGATGAAAGCATCAACCCTTGAACACCAGTATCCCCACTGTTGGCGCTGCAAGGGACCTGTCCTTTTCCGGGCCACGGAGCAGTGGTTTGCCTCCATCGACGGCTTTCGCAAGGAGGCTCTGAAGGCTGTGCGCGAGGTAAAGTGGACCCCTGCCTGGGGCGAGGAAAGGATCCACAACATGATTGCCGAGAGGCAGGACTGGTGTATCTCCCGCCAGCGGATCTGGGGCGTGCCCATCCCGATATTCTATTGCGAGGATTGCGGCGAGGCGATCATCGATTCAAAGGTTATAGATGCTGTGTCCCGCCTTTTTGCCAGGGAAGGTTCCGATGCCTGGTATGCCCGGGAAGCGGCCGAGATTCTGCCGCCGGGCTATAGCTGTCCCCGCTGCGGCTGCCTCTCTTTCCGCAAGGAGCTCGACACCATGGATGTCTGGTTTGATTCGGGAACAAGCCATTTTGCCGTTCTCGAAGGGCGCCCCGGGCTGCGCTGGCCCGCAGATCTCTATCTCGAGGGGAGCGACCAGTACCGCGGCTGGTTTCATTCGTCGCTGCTTACTGCAGTGGCGGTGCGCGGGGAGCCGCCTTACCGCGCCGTGCTCAGCCACGGCTGGGTTGTCGATGGTGAAGGGAGAAAAATGTCCAAATCGCTGGGCAATGTCATCGCTCCGGCCGAGATCACGGAAGGCTACGGCGCCGATATCCTGCGCCTCTGGGTGGCCTCATCCGATTATACCAGTGATATCCATCTCTCTCCGGAGATTCTGAAGCAGCTTTCCGAGGTTTACCGGAAGATCCGCAACACCTGCCGTTTTCTGCTGGGGAACTGTTTTGATTTCGACCCCATAACGCAAGCTGTCGGTTACAGTTCCCTGGCTGAGTTCGACCGCTGGGTGTTGCAGCGCCTGGGACGCCTGGTCAGGCGGGTTACGCAAGCCTACGAGGACTGCGCTTACCATGTTGTTTATCAGCAGCTGCACAATTTTTGCACCGTTGATCTGAGCAACTTCTATCTTGATGTGCAGAAAGACCGCCTGTACTGCTCGGCGGCGGATGACCCTGCCCGGCGGGCCGTCCAGACAGTAATGAGCACTGTCCTGGAAACCCTGACCCTGCTTATGGCTCCGGTGCTCACTTTTACCGCAGAGGAGCTCTGGCAGCAGCTGCCCGGCGAGCGCCTGCCCAGCGTTCAGCTGGGCGATTGGCCGGAAAGTGATGAAGAATGGGATGATCCCGCGCTGGAGCAGCGCTGGGATAAGCTGCTGGAGGTGCGCGACGAAGTCACCCTTGTTCTTGAAGAGACGCGCCGGGAAAAACTCATCGGCGGTTCGCTTGAAGCGTTTCTCACTCTCTGGGCGGATGACGAACTTTACCAGCTTCTCGACGGCTACCGGGATAAGCTGGCGGAGATTTTTATTGTTTCCGCCGTGGAACTGCGCGAGGGGAGCCTCCTGGCCCCGCTTGATTCCCGAGGCGGCCGGGAACTTTCGCTTAAACTCTCCGTGGGAAAAGCGGCTGCGGCTAAATGTCCCCGCTGCTGGATCTACGCCGCACCCTCTGAAGGGGAGCTCTGCCATCGCTGCCGCAGACTGGAGGTTGGAGATTGGAAGTTGGAGTCTGGAGGGGAAGGGGAGGGACATTGACCGGAGTTTGCCGCTTCAGCACCTGACGTGAAAGTTTGCAGGAGCGGGCCTCCATCTCCGCTGTGGGTGCTCCGGCTACATACACAGATGTGCGCCGGGGACTCCCGGAAGCCCCCAGATTTATAGCGCCGGCATGAGCCGTCGCTGCTAACTCCCGGTATATCAGGAGAACCGTCCCCGTGATATAAGGGCAACCCTTGTGGTTGCCTGTTTTTGATCCGGTGACGGCGCCGGGCAGCCGTCGCTGCTAACTCCCGGTATATCAGGAGAACCGTCCCCATGATATACGTTGTGCAAGGCAATTTTTTAGCGGTGGGGGGAATAATACAATAGATCAAGGGGGCAACTCAAATGAGCGATGAGCGCCGGGCCGGGGAGGAGGAGAGCTTCCTGCAGAGGCAGCTGCAGCAGCGCCTGATCATCCGCCTGGCCCGCCTGTCACAGGATCTGGAGAAATTCAACCTGGCTGAATATATGAGCCTGCTGAACAACCCCCGGCGTTATATCCTGGTCAACTTTACCGGCGGCGTTGTCCGCGGGTTGGGCTTCGGGCTCGGGGCCACTCTGCTGGCGGCTTTGCTCATCTATATCATGCAGCGCCTTGTCGTTCTCAACCTGCCTCTTATCGGAGATTTTATCGCCGAACTGGTCAAGATAGTCAATGAACAGCTGAAAGGGTGAGATAAAACATGGCCGGAAAGATTGAAAAATACGCTGCGGCACTGGAGAAGACGCGGCGGCAGCTGCTGGGGCAGCTGGGGGACGACCCTTACCGGAGCAGGGGGATCGGCATGCGCGAGAGTGTTACAGATCTCTCCTTTGCCGACAATCATCCCGCCGATCTGGGTTCGGAAAATTTTGAGCGGAGCAAGGATCTTTCGCTCCGCGAACAGCGCTTCAGCCAGCTTCGCCAGGTCGAGGAGGCGCTGACGCGCATCGATGCCGGCACTTACGGGATCTGCCTGCGCTGCGGCGGGCGGATCGCCCCGGCCAGGCTTGAGGCGGTTCCGGAGGCGCCCCTCTGCCTGCCCTGCCGTGAATACGAGGAGGGAGCCGTTGAAAAGGGCGGCCGCCGGCCCGTGGAGGAGGATCGGCTCTTTCCCCCCTTCGCCCGCAGCATAACCCCGGGGGATCCCGGTTTTGACGGCGAGGATTCATGGCAGGAGGCGGCCCGGCACAACAAACGCCCCTTCATATATGAGGATATTCTCGACGATGAGGAGACCGGGCTTGTTGAGGATACCGATGCGTTTACCAACGAGGATCATCGCAACCAGCTTCCCGATTAGCTTGTTTTCCACAGCACCGCTGTGATAAAATAGCTCCCAGCAGGTAAGAAACGCCGGGGGGGAAGGAATTGCGTCTCTTTTTGGTTGTCACCGCCGTTGTGGCTGTTGATCAGCTGACCAAGTATCTCGTTGCTTCGATGATGGATGTGGGCCAGTCGATCTCCCTGATCAAGGGTTTTCTGGCCATCACCTACGTGCGCAACCCCGGGGCTGCATTCGGCATGTTCCCCTACCGGACTGCTTTCTTTATCATTGTCACCCTTGTAGTTATGGGCATGATCATCTATTACTACCGGGTTCTTCCGGCCGGTTACACCGCGCTGCGACTGGGCCTGGCGCTGCAGCTGGGCGGAGCCCTGGGAAATTTGATCGACCGGGTGAGAAATGTTTGCGTCGTTGATTTTATCGACGTCAAGTTTTTCCCGCCTGTCTTCAATATTGCCGACACCGCCATTGTCCTCGGGGTGATAATTTTTATATTCGCTTTTTGGCGGATTATTCCCTCCATGGAGAGCCGCCCGCAGTAGAGTGATCAATATTATGGGGAGATGAGCAGATGCACCGCATTCTATTTCACATCGGCAATTTTCCGGTTTACTCCTACGGAGCCATGATCTCGCTGGCAGTCCTGGTCACTGCCATTCTGATGTCCAGGGAAGCCTCCCGCCAGGGGATCGAGCCCGACAATGCGCTTGAGGCAATTATTGTCGCTGTTATCGGCGGGCTGCTGGGCTCGCGCATTCTCTATGTGCTCTTGAACTGGGAGCATTACCGGGGCAACTGGCGGGACATCTTTTTTGCCCGCTTTGAGGGATTAACATTTTACGGCGCTTTTCTGGGCGGCCTCCTGGTTGTTGTGCTGTGGTGCCGCTGGCGGAAGATCGATTTCTATAAATTTATTGATCTCGCCGCCCCTTATTTTATCCTCGGCTATGCCTTTGGCCGCGTCGGCTGCTTTCTGAACGGCTGCTGCTACGGCCGCGTCAGCACTGTTCCCTGGGCGGTGGTCATCCCCACTGTGGACAGTTTGCCCCGCCATCCCGTCCAGCTTTACGCCTCCGCGGGGGCCTTGATTATTTTTATCATTCTGAAGTTGCTTAGCCGTTTTCGACCCTATATCGGCTTTAATCTAATCGCTCTCTGCGCCTTTTACGGCGTACTCCGCTTTATCACCGAATTTTTCCGCGAAGAGGCCGTTGTCTGGATGGGCCTGACCCTGGCCCAGCTGTTCAGCCTGGGGCTGACGGTTATAGCGCTGGCGGTGTTGCTCTACCTTTTCACAACGGCGCCGCAAAAAAGCAAAAAAAGAAGCCTGCGAAAATAGCCCGGCGCAGCGCCCCTGTGCGCGGCGCAGGCCTGCACAATGGCGGATAAGAGGTGGACTGTTGGCGGAGAAAGCGGAGTTTATCGCCCCTGAATCAGAGGCGGGGCGGCGGATCGATCTCTTCCTGACAGGTGCGGGGACCGGCCTTTCCCGCAGCCGGGCCCAGAAGCTGATCGCCCTGGGCGCCCTTCAGATCAACGGCCTCCCCTGCTTTGACAAGAGCTATCCCCTGCGGGCGGGCGATATTATTGTGCTGACCATTCCGGAGCCGCCGCCGCTTGCTCCCCTGCCCGAGCGGATTCCGCTGGAGATCATCTATGAAGACGATGATCTCCTGGTAATAAACAAGCCCAGGGGGGTGGTGGTGCATCCCGCTCCGGGCCATGACAGCGGCACCCTGGTGAATGCGCTGCTTTATCACTGCGAAACCCTTTCCACCGCCGGCGGGCTCCATCGCCCGGGGATCGTTCACCGCCTGGACAGGGATACAACAGGGCTGCTGCTTGCGGCCAAAAATGATGACGCCTATTTTTCCCTGACGGGGCAGCTGCGGGAGCGCACGCTCCGCCGTGAGTACATTACCCTTGTTTTCGGCAGGGTCAGCCCTGCGGAAGGCAGGATCGCGGCGCCGGTGGGCCGGCATCCCCGCCACCGGAGGCGCATGGCGGTGGTTCCCGGCGGGAGAGAGGCGGCGACGCGCTACCGGGTCATCACATTTCTGGGCCCTTTCAGCCTGCTTCAGGCGACCCTGGAAAGCGGCCGCACCCACCAGGTACGGGTTCATCTGAACTTTATCAGGCATCCCGTGGCCGGCGATTCGCTCTACGGGCCCGGCTGCACTCCCGATCTGCCGCCCCCGCTCCGCCGGGGGCAGGCGCTCCATGCCCGCCGCATCTCTTTTGTCCATCCCCGCAGCGGGCGAAGGCTCGAATTCACCGCCCCCCTGCCCTCCGACTTTCGCGAAGGGCTGCGCCTGCTGCGCGAGCGTTTCCGCAGCTGATTAATTTACAGACCCGGCCGGTTTAAATATTTGGGGATTGCGGGGGCAGGCAGGATTGTTGCATAAAACAGGCTGCTAGAAGAACGGTTAAACAGGGCGGCGCTAATGGTAAGGGGGTGCAGGCAGATGTCGGGCCGCAGAAGGGGAGATGGGGGAAAAACTTAAAAATAATTTCGGGTTTTTCAGTCCTGATATTTGTTCTGATGATTATCTTTTTTCTCCCTGCACTCAAGTCGTTGATCTATCAAAAGGTGCATAGAGGGTTTCTGAAGCAGGTTGATCAGAACGCGCTTTCGGCAAATATAAAAAAGTCCAATTAAAACACAGACATGACGGTTTCAGTATAACTACAGAGATTTCTGCGGGCGACAGCTGGGATGGACATGCCCGCTAACCGTATTCTGGATTATTTGGAGGAGTGGAGCTGTGCTGCTCCAGAAGGCGTCTCAGTTCCTCTTCCTGCGGGTTCACGATGATGGTTTTGAAAGGTTCGTACAGCACAAATCCCGGCCTGCCGCCCGGGGCTCGCTTCACGTGGCGCACCTCGGTGTAGTCCACCGCCACGGCGGGCAGATCCCGGCCCCGGCTGTAATATGCCGCCAGCAGCGCCGCCTCCAGAAGATCGCTGTCTGCAGGCGGTCCGGCACCGGCTTCTTTAATGATCACATGGCTGCCGGGCAACCGCTGCGCATGGAGCCAGGTGTCGCGCCTGCCCGCCGCCTTGAAGGTGAGATAATCATTTTGCCTGTTGTTCCGGCCCACCAGGATCATGTTGCCCGAGGAGGCAAGATAGGAAAGGGGCTGCGGTTTTTCCCGGCTGCGTTTTTTCCGGCTCGCACTCTTCCTGCAGGGGGCTTTCATGTATCCCGCTTCCACCAGTTCATCGCGGATCTCCTCAAGCGAGGCGCCGCGGCCCTGTTCTGTGGCGTAGAGCAGCTCTTCGCAGTATGCCAGCTCCTGCCGCAGCTTGCGGATCTGTTTCTGAAGGTGTTTTCTGCTGTTGCTTATTTTCCGGTAAATCCGGAAATAGTGACGCGCATTGCCCAGGGCGTCAAGAGAGGGATCAAGGGGAATGTCAATTGTTTCTTCAGGCCGGTAAAGATGAGGAAGCGTTGCCTCTGCGGAGCCCCTGTTTACGGTGGCGCCGTACGTGAGCAGCGTCTCGCCGTAAACGCGGTAGTGGTCCGCCTCATCCGCCCGCCGCAGCTGCTTCTCTGTCTCCTCCAGCTTCTGCAACAGCCGCGAACTGCGGCGGTTAACCCTTGAGCAGAGCTGCCCCTGCAGGATCCGCCTCTCTTCATCCTCTTCCAGCTGCTCATAAAAGCGTTCCAGCAGTGCATTCATCTGCGGAAAAAGCTGAAGTCTCCTGTCCTGAAGGTGGACCGGCCTGTACGGGGCGTACAGCTTCAGATCGGGGAACAGGCAGGCCTCCCGGGCGCCTCCTCCGCCAAAAATTTTGATCATTTCACTGCTGAGCCGCCCGATGGAGCCCCGGGGGGCGCTCTCATCCCAGCCGCTGCGATGGATCAGCTCGCGGGCCAGAAGGGGGCTTACAGCCCGGACAGATTTCAGCAGCGCCTCCTCCGGGCGGTTCCCCTTTGCCAGCAGCGGCAGCACCGCCGCGGCCAGCGCCTCCGCATCCGCCTGCGGATCCAGTTTGGACTGCGGGGGCGGCTCCAGGTAAGGCAGCCCCGGAAGCACCGCCCGCCGCGGATTCTGCTCCGCGGTGGCGATTTTGAGCGCTCCCAGGATTGTGCCCGCTTCGCTGACCAGTACAATATTGCTGCGCCGCCCCATGATCTCGGCGATGAGTTTAACCGCCGGCATCCCCTCGTGGGCCTCGAAATGCAGCGCGAGCACCCGCTCCAGGCGGGGCTGGGTAATGCTCAAGATGCGAGCACCGGTAAGGTACTTTCGCAGAAGCATGCAGAAGGGAGGGGGCTGCTCCGGAAGGGGGTAGCGGCGCAGGGTCAGGTGGACCCTGGCGCGGTGGGGATGGGCGGAGAGCAGCAGGCCGCATTCCTTCCCGGCATGATAAAGGGAGAGGATGATCTCTTCGCGGCGGGGTTGGATCACCCGTTGAACCCGCGCTCCCGTCAGATCCTGAAGCTCTTCAGCCACCGCTGTCATCGTCAGGGTATCATAGCTCATCGCCAAGGGCCTCCCTAAACTCTTTGCCTACAGTATACACCCCCTCGCAATTAGCACAAGCTTCAGGAAATTGGAAGCGGTTTTTGCAGTTACAAATGCGTAAACAGCGGACAGCCCGAACAAGTCATCAGCACGCTCCCGGGGGCATATCAATTAAGAGTAATTCAATGGCAAAGGGGGTTTGCTGTGTTTTCTCAGTGGACCAGCTTGAGCGCCGGCGAGGTTTTCAGCCGGCTGGGTTCAGATCGAGGAAGGGGATTAACAGAGGAGGAGGCTGAGCTGAGGCGCCGCCGCTGGGGCAAAAACATGCTGGCCGCGGCTGAGCCTGTCTCGTTGCCGCTGCTTTTTCTAAACCAGTTTAAGGATTTCATGGTGCTGATCCTGCTGGGCGCCACCCTGCTGGCGGCCATATTGGGGGAGATTACGGATGCCCTGACCATCCTGGTAATAGTCCTGCTCAATGCTGTTCTCGGCCTGGTCCAGGAATACCGCGCCGAGCGATCCCTGGAAGCCCTGCAAAAGTTGACCGCCCCGCGGGCCAGGGTGATGCGGGACAACCGGCTGCAGATCATCCCCGCCGCCGGGGTGGTTCCCGGCGATCTGGTTTTTCTCGAGGCCGGGGACCGGGTCTGCGCCGACCTGCGGCTCTTCGACACGGTGTCGCTGACGATAAACGAGGCGCCCCTGACAGGGGAGTCGGCTGCAATTTTCAAAAGGTCAGGCAAACTCTCCCGCACTCCAGCCTCTCCCGGTGATGCCTGGAACATGGCTTTCAGCGGTACCGGAGTGCTGGCCGGGCGGGGAGGGGGCATAGCAGTGGCCACGGGAATGCAAACAGAGATCGGGCGGATCGCTCACATGATCAAAGTAGCGGAGCCCGGGGCCACCCCTCTGCAGGCACGGCTGGCCCGCCTGGGGAGGGTCCTGGTCTGGGCCTGCCTGGCGGTCTGCCTGGGGATGACCCTGCTGGGAGTGATCCGCGGCGAACCACCCTACGCCATGTTCATGGCCGGCGTGAGCCTGGCTGTCGCCGCCATTCCCGAAGGGCTGCCGGCCATTGTCACCCTCTCCCTGGCCCTGGGGGTGCAGCGGATGATCCGCCGGCGGGCTATTGTCCGCCGGCTGCCCGCGGTGGAGACGCTGGGCTCAGCCACCGTGATCTGTTCCGACAAAACGGGAACGCTAACAGAGAATAAAATGAGCGTAAATCGCATTTTCACCGGCGGCCGCCTTTTCAAATTCGAGGCCGGGAAATTCGCGGTTAAAAAAGAGGGGGGGGAGGGCTGGGATAAGGCGCCGCTCCATTCGGGCGGGGATTTCCGCTTCTCCCTTTTAATTGCGGCGGAGTGCAACAATGCCTATCGCGAGGGCGGCTCCTTTAAAGGCGATCCCACCGAAGCCGCCCTCCTCGAAGCCGCGGCTGCAGCCGGGATCAACCCCAATCCACGCCTCCGGGAGAGGGAGCATCCCTTCTCGCCGGAGCGGAAGATGATGAGCATAATCCGGGGCGGCCGCCGCCGCTGTCTGCTGCTCAAAGGGGCTCCGGAAATCGTGCTCGAACGATGCCGCTACTACCATTCCGAAAAGGGCAGGGTTATGCCGTTAAGCGCGTTAAAAAGGCGGGAACTGCTGTCCCAGCTGGAGATCATGGCCGGGCTGGCTCTGCGCCCCCTGGCGGTGGCTTTCCGGGAACTCCTCCCGGGAGAGGCGCTGCCGGGTTGCAGCGCGGCGCCCGGGGATCTTTCAGCGGCTGATCCGGAGGAGATGGAAAGGGATCTGGTCTGGGCCGGTCTCTTCGGGCTCGAAGATCCGCCCCGTCCCGAAGCGCTGCCGGCCATACGCCTCTGCCGCCGGGCGGGCATCAGGGTGGTCATGATCACCGGCGATCACCGCTCCACCGCCGAGGCTGTTGCCCGCCGCCTGGAGATCCTGCGCCCGGGCGGCACAGTGATGCTCGGCGAGGAACTCAATGCCCTGGACGACACCCGGCTGCGCCAGATCATCGGCCGGGTGCAGGTCTTTGCCCGCGTCAGCCCCCTGCACAAGCTGCGCATCGTCCGCGCCCTCAAACAGCGCGGCGAGGTGGTGGCCATGACCGGAGACGGGATCAACGATGCTCCGGCGGTCAAAGAGGCAGATATCGGCATTGCCATGGGGCAGACGGGAACGGATGTGACCCGGGAAGCCGCTTCGCTGGTCCTGGCAGATGATAATTTCAGCACTATCGTGGCGGCGGTGGAGGAGGGGCGCAGCATTTACGGCAATATCCGCAAGTTTATCCGCTTCATGCTGGGCTGCAATACAGGGGAGGTGCTGACCATGTTTCTGGCCATTCTCAGCGGGCTGCCGCTGCCCCTGCGGCCCATACAGATTTTATGGATCAACCTGGTCACCGACGGCCTTCCCGCCCTGGCGCTGGGCGTGGATCCCCCTGAAGAGGAGCTCATGGAGATGCCACCCCGCCGCCGCGGCGAGGGGCTTTTCAGCCGCGGCCTGTGGGGCAAACTGCTGCTGCGCGGCATCGCCATCGGCACGGTCACAGTATCGCTTTTCGGATTCGCCCTGAACTCCGGGGAGGCGGCGGCAAAGGCGCAGACCATCGCATTTGCCACTCTGATCCTGGCCCAGCTGGTCTATGTCTATGACTGCCGCAGCGAAGAGGCCCCTTTTTCCAGGCGGAGCCGCCGCAATCTCCTGCTCGACGGAGCTGTGCTTTCCTCCTGTATGCTGATGGTTGTTGTAATTCACCACCCTCTTCTCTCCTCCATATTCGGCACTGTGCCCCTTTCTGTGGGAGAGTGGGCCGCCGCTGCCGGCGCAGCCTTTCTGCCGGCCCTGGCAGATCTTCTTTTCACAATCGTAAAAAGCGGATTTCCCGGGAAAAAAAGATCTGCCGCCTCTAAATGCTCTTGAGTTCGCCTTTCCCAGGTGTTAATATAACATAGACAGGTAACTGGAATGATTTCCCCCCTTGCTCCAGACCGGAGCCGGCGGTTTTTCTGCGGCGGGGGGATGCATAGATGGGCGCCGGCGGCGCCGGCTGCCCAACAGGCGGAAAAGAGGTCTCAGTCGCATTGATCAGAAGCATGACCGGGTACGGCCGCGGAAGCTGCTCCGGGACAAATTTTGGAGTTACTGTTGAGTTGCGCTCTGTCAATCACCGCTATGCAGACTTTTTCCTGCGCGTTCCCCGGGAGCTGTATTTTTTGGAGGAGCGCATCCGCAGCCTGCTTAAAAAGGAGATCAGGCGGGGGCGGGTGGAGCTGCACATTGCCCTGAACCTGTCTCCGGAGGGCGAAGAGGAAGAGGTTGTTACCGTCAATGAGGGGCTTGTCATTGCCTATTACCGGGTCCTGGAGGGGCTGTCGGAACGTTTAGGGCTGCCCACGGGCATCACAGCGGGAGAGCTGCTCCAGCTGCCCGGGGTCCTGCAGGAAACAGGCGCCGCCCCCGGCGAGGAGAGTCTCTGGCCTGTCTTGCAGGAGGCGCTGCAGGAGGCGCTGGAGAGCCTGGTTGATCACCGGAATGAAGAGGGAGCCAACCTTTCAAGGGATCTGGAGATGCGGCTGGAACAGATTCGTTCGCTGGTGGAGGAGCTGGCTGCGCTTGCTCCTTCGGTCCTGGAGGAGCAGAAGCGGCACCTGGAAAAAAAGCTTGCAGAGATGCTGGGGGCGCATTTTGATGAGAGCAGAATTTTGATGGAATGCGCCATCATGGCCGAGCGGGCGGATATTCATGAGGAGATAGTAAGAATGAAGAGCCATCTTGAGGCCTTCGGCGGAACCCTGCTCGGCACAGGCCCCGCTGGCCGCCGCCTTGATTTTATGGCCCAGGAGCTCTTCCGCGAGATCAACACCGCAGGGGCCAAGTCGCAGGATTACCGGATCGCCGCCCTGGTGGTGGGGATGAAAACAGAACTGGAGAAAATACGGGAGCAGATTCAGAATATCGAGTAAAGAATAAGTAGAAAAGAGGTATAGTAAAAGTGTCCACCAGGCTGATTAACATTGGATTCGGGAATATAGTATCGGCGGGGCGGATTGTTGCCATCGTTAGCCCCGAATCGGCGCCCATCAAAAGGCTGATCAACGAGGCCAGGGACAGGGGAAGCCTGATTGATGCTACATACGGGCGCCGCACCCGGGCCGTAATCGTCGCCGACAGCAACCACGTGATCCTTTCAGCGGTGCAGCCGGAGACGGTACGGCACCGCCTGCAAGCCCGCGCCGAATCAAGTGAAGAGGGCAGCTAATCACTTTGTTCCAGGAGGCTGATCAATGGCCGCAGGGCAGCTTTTTGTACTTTCCGGCCCTTCAGGCGTAGGAAAAGGGGTTATCTGCGAACGGCTTCTCGCCTGTCGCTCCTCCCTGCAAATATCGGTATCTTTGACCACCCGCCGGCCCCGCCCCGCAGAGAAGCTGGGGCGGGATTATGACTTCACCACCCAGGATCGCTTTCAGGAGCTGATCTCCCGGGATGCTTTTTTGGAGTGGGCTGTTGTGTACGGCCATTACTACGGAACCCTCAAGCAAGGGGTGGAAGAGAACCTGGCGCAGGGGAAGGATGTTCTGCTGGAAATAGATGTGCAGGGCGCCCTGCAGGTCCGGCGCAGGATGGCCGGAGCGGTCCTTATATTTATGGCGCCCCCCTCGATGAAGGCCCTTTATGAGCGTATTGCCGGGCGCGCCACTGAAGACGCGGCCCACATGGCTCTGCGCCTGGAGGCGGCGAAGCAAGAGCTTGCCGCCTACCATCATTATGACTACCTGGTGGTAAATGATTGTATGGAGGAGACGGCTGTCTCCATCTGCGCGATCATGAAAGCTGAAAAATGCAGGGTCAGCCGCGGTGCAAAACCGCCGGGCTGGGGAGGTGAAGGAGGAAAGTGATCTATCCCTCAATAGATCAACTGCTGCAGCAGGTGGATAGCAAGTACACCCTGGTCATCGCCGCCGCGAAGCGGGGGCGTCAGCTGCGCAACGGGGCCAGGCCGGCCATTGAATGCGACTCCCGCAAGGAGGTTACCGTGGCCCTTAATGAGATCGGTTCGGGTAAGATCGAGATCGAGCGGCCGTCATGCAGTAGCCGCAGCAGCAACAACTAAAGGGAGCTGTTTAAATATGTACCTGCTGGGGGTTACCGGAGGCATTGCCGCCTATAAATCTGCGGAGCTGGCCAGGATTTTTGTGCGGGGCGGAAAAAAGGTCCAGGTGATCATGACCCCGGCGGCGGCCCGTTTTATCAGCCCGCTCACCTTCCGGACCCTTACCGGGCGTCCGGCGCTCATCGATCAATTCCAGGCTTCCGGTGATGAAAAGGTGCGTCACGTGGAGCTGGCCGCGGCGGCGTCAGCGCTGGTCATCGCCCCTGCTACCGCCAACACGCTGGGCAAGATGGCTGCGGGCATTGCGGACAACCTTTTAACAACGGTGTACCTGGCGGCGCGGTGCCCGGCAATCCTGGTCCCGTCGATGAATGATCAGATGTATGGGCACCCCGCCGTTCAGGCCAACCTGGGCCGGCTGCGGGAGCAGGGCTGCCGGATCATGGAGCCGGCCGCCGGGGAGCTGGCCTGCGGCACTCCGGGCAAGGGAAGGATGCCCGAACCGGAGCAGATCGCTGCTTTTGTGGCGGCGGCGCTGCGAGAGAAAGATTTCAGCGGTGTTCGCGCCCTGGTAACGGCAGGTCCTACGCGGGAGCCTCTTGATCCCGTCCGCTTCATCAGCAACCGCTCCACCGGGCTGATGGGCTACGCCATGGCCCGCGCCTTGCTCGAGAGGGGTGCGGAGGTTGTTCTGATCAGCGGGCCCACCGCCCTGTGCAGCCCCGCCGGGGCCTGCTTTGTGCCGGTGACCACGGCCCGGGAGATGTATGAAGCGGTCAGGGATCACTTTGATCAATGCACTCTCGTGGTAAAGGCTGCCGCGGTGGCCGATTACCGCCCCGCCGTGGAGGCGGAACAGAAGCTGAAAAAATCCGGCGGGGGGATCACTCTGGAGCTGCAGCCCAATCCCGATATTTTGCAGGAGCTGGGCCGCCGCAAGGGGAGGCGGATCCTGGTCGGTTTTGCCATGGAGACGGAGCGGGTTGGGGAGAGCGCCCGGAAAAAGCTGCAGCAAAAGAATCTGGATCTCATCGTGGTCAATGATCTCACCGTCCCCGGCGCCGGCTTTGCCGTCCCGACAAATCAGGTTTGCCTCATTGACAGAGAGGGCAGGTCTGAGGAGCTGCCGCTCATGGAGAAAGACAAGCTGGCCCACTGTATTCTGGACCGCCTTCGCCCCTTGTTGGCCGGGGAGGCCGCCCCGGGCTAGATGACCCCGCCGATGAGACGGGGGGTAACGAAGATCTCAATGAGGGCGGCGCAGAACAGCAGCAGCACCACCAGGGGTATCACGGAGACAATCTCTTTCCAGATATATTTAAAACTCTGCAGGCGCGTTTTATCCGGCAGGGGCGAGATGGTGCAATGGTAGCCCAGCTTCAGGCCCAAAGCAGCGCAGATAAAGACAGCGGAGAGCTCGAAGATGCCGTGGGGCAGGATGCCCAGCAGGATCATCGCGGTGACTGAAAATCCTGCGGCCCGGCATGATGCGGCGGTGATGCCGAGGATATAGCCGTTTAAAAAAAGGGTGGCCAGCGGCGAGATGCCGGCGATGACACCCAGGAAGAGCATCTGAACCACGGTAATCATATTATTCAAAAATATCATCATGGTCGAGATAATGGGGGGGCTGCTCATGATCAGATTAACAAGTTTCTGCAGCTCTCCGAGCTGTGATTCAACGCCGGGCAGAGAGCCCCCCTGCAAAAACAGGCCGGGGTAGGAGAGAAGAGAGCCCGTCAGGAAAATTGAGACGGCCAGGATAAGCCAGTTACGGTTCCGCCTGAAAACATCTTTTGCCGGCATGAGGAGTGAAAACACTGATATCA